>JAQSXJ010000140.1 GCA_029256725.1 Anaerocolumna sp.
TCCCTTTCCATAGGCGCATTCGTTCTTTCTGTTTTGTGTATTTTTCCTGAAATCGTATAAAATTAACTTTAGCACGTTAAATCAATTAGAACTTTTGACACTCAAGCATTTTAAATGCATAAGCTTTAAACACATAAGCTTTAAATGTTAAGATTTAAACACATAAGCTTTAAATGTTAAGATTTAAACACATAAGCATTTTAAATGCATAAGCTTTAAACACATAAGCATTTTAAATGCATAAGCTTTAAACACATAAGATTTAAATACATAGGCTTAAAATACATTAGCTTGAAGTTTCATTAGCTTAATAATAAGTACATCTTAAATGTGCAAAGTAAGAACGGCAACCTAATAATCATAATATATAAAAAATTGCTATATTGTTTTTAATTAAATATCCGCAGCTTTATTCAAGAAATCATACTGGGAAACGAAAAGCTTATGGTAATAGCCGTCATTTTCCATGAGTTTATCATGGTTACCCATTTCAAGAATCTTACCCTTATCTACATAAAGAATACAGTCGGAATTCTTTATGGTGGAAAGGCGGTGAGCAATGATAAAGGAGGTACGACCCTTTAAGAGCTTTGCAAGGCCTTCCTGTAAAAGAATCTCAGTTTCTGTGTCGATACTTGAAGTAGCTTCATCCAGAATCAGAATCTTAGGATCTGCCAGAAGTGCTCTTGCAAAGGATATAAGCTGACGCTGGCCGGCAGAAAGACGACTGCCGCGTTCATTTACTTCTGTTTCATAGCCTTTATCCAGACCCATGATAAAGTCGTGGGCACATACTGTCTTAGCCGCCTCCATAACCTGTTCATTGGTAGCTTCCATATTACCGTAGCGGATATTATCCATTATGGTTCCTGAGAAGATGAAACTATCCTGAAGCATGACACCCATCTGTTTTCTTAAGGATTTAATGGTAACATCATTTATATCCACACCATCTATCAGAATGCGTCCCGAATCTAGGTTGTAGAAACGGCTGATCAGATTGATGATGGTAGTCTTACCTGCGCCGGTAGGACCTACAATAGCAAAGGATTCACCTTGTTTTGCAGTAAAGTTGATTCCGTTTAAGATCGGAATACCTTCTTCGTAACTGAATACAACGTCTTTAAAATCCACAGTTCCTTTGATAGAAGGCATTTCTACGGCACCTTCTTTGTCTTTTACCAGTACCGGTTCGTCAATGGTTTCAAAGATTCTCTCCAGATAGGAGATAGCAGTAAGGAGAGAATTATAAAAGCTTGCCAGTGTGTTTACAGGTGCCCAGAAGCGTCCGATATATCCGGTAAAGGCAATCAGAACACCGACAGTTACACCGCTTACATCACCTGTAATCCAGCTTACGCCAAGGATATAAACAGCAGCCATGGTAAGGGTTGAGATATTATCAATAGCAGGCCATAAGAGGAAGTTATACTTAACAGCTTTCATCCAGGCATCGCTGTATTTACCGCTTAAGCTATTGAAGATCTTAATATTTTCCTCTTCCCTGACAAAGCTCTGGGTAACACGGATTCCGTTAATACTCTCAGCGATATAAGCATTTAAGTTAGAAGACTTATTGCTGGAAATCTGCCAGGCAATACGCTGTTTCTTCTTTATAAAGAAGATTACTGCCATTAAAACAGGAAGACCCAGTAAACATACAATTGTCAGTCTGATATTAATGGACAGCATAAATATTACGATGAAGATCAAACTGAACAAATCGGTAATGGTATTGATGATACCGTTTGAAAGCAGATCACTTAAGCTGTTAACATAATTTACGACCCTGACCTGAATCTTACCATGAGGACGGTCATCATAGTAGGAGAAGGGCAGTTCCTGAAGGTGATTAAAGATATCACTTCTTATTCTGTGGATGATATTCTGACCAAGTTTCGTAGTAATCTGAATCTTTAATCTTAGTATTACGACTACTATAAGGTTAAGCAGCATCAAAACGATACTGATCATAATAACTCCTCTGATATTCTCATTTGGAATATAATCATCCATGATCATCATCAGGATTCTTGGTGTAAACATACCAAGGGCACTGGATATAACCATCAAAAGGATTGTGAAATACATTTCCTTGCGATGTGGCTTTATATAGGAATAAAGTCGTTTTAATTGTTCAAAGCTGAATTCGCTCTGGAGGGTTTCGTCAATATCGTATTTATTACGGGCCATTAATTGTACACCTCCTTATAGTTTACGCCTGCAAACTGGTCGAACTCACCATATTGGTGGTTGAATACCGTATAGTAATAGCCTTTTTTATCGATGAGAGAATCATGATTACCGGATTCTATAATCTTACCGTCATCCAATACCAGAATAAGGTCTGCATCTTTAATGGAGGAAATACGGTGGGCAATGATAAATACAGTCTTATCGGACAGGGAACCTAACTGCTGCTGAATCTGTGTCTCAGTTTCCATATCCACGGCTGAGGTAGTATCGTCAAGGATAACGATGGAAGGGTTCTTAAGCAGGGCTCTGGCTAAGGAAATACGTTGCTTCTGTCCGCCGGAGAGACCCATACCTCTCTCGCCGACAATAGTATCATAGCCGTCCGGCATATTCATAATAAAGTCATGAGCATTGGCAACTTTGGCTGCTTCTTTCACTTCCTCCAAGGTACTGTTAGGGTTACCGTAAGCAATATTGCCTTCAATGGTGTCGGAGAACAGGAAGACATCCTGCATTGCCATACCGATATTACTGCGAAGCTGGTATAAGTCCATATCCTTAAGATTAATACCGTCAACAGTAATTTCCCCATCGGTAACGTCATAGAAACGGCATAACAGGTTCATAAGGGTGGATTTACCTGCACCGGTTGCACCGATTATACCTACGGTCTGACCGGGTTTTACTTTGAAATTAATATCCGTTAAGATAACATCATCTTCTGCTTTGTAATGAACATTTTTAAATTCCAGATTGCCATTAAAGCGTTTGGATTTCTGTCCTTTGGAAGGAGTCTTAATGCCAGGTTCCTCTTTGATAGTGGAGTAGATTTTCTCAGCAGAAGTTACAAAACGCTGGTAATCATTAGCCAGCCAGCCCGCCATTCTTAAAGGGTTATTAAGCATCCAGAGGTAACCACTGACAGTTACCATCTTTCCTAAGGAAATGTAACCTTTAATAACCATGATACCGCCAACCAGATAAAGGATTACGGTCAGAAAGTTAGCAAGGAATTCAAAGATAGGCACATACTTCTTCCAGATATCAGCAGCGGCAAGCTCTGCATCACGGTAAGCATCATTTTCCCTGTTGAATTTCTTGATCTCATAGTCCTCTTTGGCAAAGGCTTTTACTACACGGTTACCACTTACATTTTCCTGTACAAAGGTGTTAAGGCTAGAGAAACGCTGTCTGATGTTATGAAAGGCAGCCTTAACAGAAGTCAGCTGTTTGTGAGTTAATAATACTGTTATGGGAACAACAACAATCATACAAAGGGCAAGTCTGTAATCAACTGTAAAAATCATAATCAGTGCTATGATAAACAGTAAAGAGTTCTCATAAACAGAATAAATAACAAAGGCAACGAAGTGCCTGATAGCATCCATATCACCGGTTTGTCTTGACATCAGATCACCGGTTCTGTTCTTATTATAAAAGGTAAAGTCCTCTTCCAGGAATCTGCGGTATACATAATCACGCATGTTGTAAAGCATGTTCTGCGAAGTAGTCTCAAATATCACAAGAAATCGATATTTTACAAGAGATCTTACTACAGTAGTTCCGATAAGAAGCAGTACCAGTTCAGGAAGTATTCCTGTGTTCCCACCTTTGATAACATCATCCACGATGATACCGGATATGTAAGGATTGACGATGGTCAAAAGACAGGATACGGTAACTAATAACAATGCTGTCATCAGCCGAAAGCGGTGTTTTTTCAAAAATGAAAAAACCCATTGCATTGCTGTCATAATATTTAGCCTCCACTCTTATGCCGGCCTGTATTTTATGATATGGCGCAGCATCTGTATTTTAAGATTCTGTTCTATTATAGTATCAGAGAACAAAAATAAAATGTACTTTGTTATGAAAAGCATGTCAATTGTTATATAAGGTAAAATTTATCGACAAAAAATGCAAAACTTAAAAAACATGAAAAAAGGTTTTTTAAATTCAAAAAAGATGATATAATGAAGAAGATGCAAACGAATAAATTTACGAAACGTTTAAGTAGCTTTATTACAATAGAGGCTAGAGCGTGTTTGAAACTCGTTGCACCGTTATGAGTACTTCACTTGACAGTATGCCATGTTGTAATAAAGAAAAGGCAGTTCCCCCATTGCATTTTATATTACATCTTAAAGTACAAAGTGAAAAACTCAGTTCGGCTCAAGAAGTATTCAAACGCACCCTGGGGGGACGTATTAATCAGAAAAGGAGGAAGTCTATGTGCCAGCACCAGTTCGATATAACCTACTATGACTTAAATCCGACGATATTATTTGTCAGTAAGCAGAAGATGGTGAAGGAAAGCAGTTACCACGAGCATGATTTTACCGAACTGACATATATATTATCAGGAAAAGGCAAATATCTGGTGGAAGGAACAGTTTATGATGTAGAAGCAGGGGATGTTATTATGTGTAACCCAGGTGTAAAACATCAGAATATCTTAGTAAATCCAAAGGAACCAACAGTAGAATTCTTTGCCGGTTTCACAGGCTTTCAGTTTAAGAATATGCCGCCCAACTCTCTGATATTTAAAGACGGAGGGCATATACTTCACACTTCATCGGAGACAAAGCAGGATATTTCAAAACATTGCTATGAGATGATATCGGAAAACGAAAGCTGTAAAGCAGGTAAGTATTTCATGCTAAAGGCTCATATGATTCAGATTATGCTTCATATAATCAGGGATATTACAGAAGCTGCCACCAGCCAGAAGGGCTTAAATTTCGAGTCCTACAACAAGAGTTATGCGGTTAAGAAGATCATTAACTACTTAAATGAGAATTACGAGACCAAAATATCCCTTGATCAGATAGCGCATAATATGTACTTAAGTCCTGTCTATATCTCCAAGATATTTAAGGAAGAAACAGGGGAATCACCAATTAACTATTTGATTAAGATAAGGCTTGAAAAGGCAAGAGATATCCTTCTGTCTTCGGAAGGGGAGAGCATTAAGAGCATTGCCAACCGAGTGGGATATGAGGATGTTTACCATTTCAGCAAACTGTTCAAGAAATACTATGGAATATCTCCGCTGTACTATAAAAGATACGCCATGGAGAAATTAAGAGGCGAGTCAGAGGAGATGAGCTGCCCTAATTAGGGTATAAGGAGTCTGCTATGAATCTTTACGAAGCAATTTTTGCCAGGAAATCTGTCCGTAAATACAGTATGGATAAAATAGATCAGAAGGTACTTGACCATATTGCTAATTTTGCAGAAAGTATACCAATGCTGTCTGATGATATAAAAGTAAAATATAAAATGGTGGAGCTAGCCGGGCTAAAGCGCCTGCAGCCGGGGATTCTTACGGTTAAGGCTCCTCATTATCTGGTGCTATATTCCACAACGGAGTCGGATTATCAATTAAATGCCGGTTATGTAATGGAACAGATAGCTCTTTATATTACAGCGAGGGGGCTTGGCTGCTGCTATATCGCCAATCTGAATCTGAAAAGTGAGACGGTGGCGGAGGGTTATGAGCAGGTTATAACCCTTGCTTTTGGAGAAGCTGAGAATGAGGTATACAGGCAGAATGACAAGGCAAGGAGATTAGCAATTAAGGACATTGCCGTATTTAAGGAAGAAGTGGATAAGAATGTCCGCACGATGGTATCAGCTGCCAGACTGTCACCCTCCGTGTTAAACAGTCAGCCCTGGAGAATGGTTGTTTATAATAATCGTATACATCTGTTTTCTACCAGAAACATATTGATGAAAAATGTTATGAAGGAAACCAGACTGATTGATATGGGAATCTGTCTTTCACATCTTCTCATAGCGGCAGAGGAGATGTGGCTGGATGCCAAGCCGGTATATATGAATAATATCAACAGCCAGAATCTAAAGAAGAATGATTACATTATTAGCGTTAAAATGTCTTAATTTAATATAATAAATATATTAAATAAAAAATTTATCAAATTAGTGTTGACATTATAATTCCTATATAGTATACTACTGTATGTGCTGAGGCGGTAAAATTAAAACAAAACCCTCACACATACAATAGTAAATGCGCGAGTGGCTCAGTGGTGGAGTATCGCCTTGCCAAGGCGAGGGTCGCGGGTTCGAATCCCGTCTCGCGCTTACGAAATCCCTTGATTTTCAAGGGCATTCATTGGATTTTCCGCAATAATCTTTTCATCGATAGCAATTCGCATTAAAGCATATTCAAGTAATTGATTTTATTGGGCAGAAATAATCATAATTAGTTTCTAGTTATACTTAACTTATGTTACGGACAAAATACATGCCTTATCTGTGAAAGGAGTAGTAAAGCTGTAGATTGGATTAAACGGATGGAACAGATTCTTGACTATATTGAACTATGTTTAACTGAATCAATAGATTTTAATGAAATAGCAAGGCTTGCATGCTGCTCAAATTACAATTTTCAAAGAATATTTTCGTTCTGTATGGAGATTCCGTTAGCCGAGTATATTAGAAACAGAAGAATGAGTGTAGCTGCCGATGAACTTCGTAATTCTGATATAAGTATACTGGATATTGCAGTTAAGTATGGATATAATTCGCAAGAAGCTTTTTCCAGAGCATTTACGAATCCCGTCTCGCGCTTAACTTAAAAGCTCTTGAATGCCTGTATAATCAGGTGGTTCAAGAGTTTTTGTTTTATGTAGCTTGAGTCCGCTTTTTGTCAAAGTGAGAAATGTCAAAGTTTTTATCAAAGTACTTGAATTTTTTTGGTACTTTCTCATACAAAAATCTTGTCTGAATACAGAGTGATTGCAACACTTTGTGCCGGATCAGCCACATGAACATAACGTTTGTCAGTACCCGCTCAGAATTACCATGTTGGAACTTACAATAGACGTGGAAATGTTTTCATTTATGATGAGATTCGTTCCAAAGCTGTGTCTTGCTGCGCTGTAAAGGCTGATATCCGGCAGTTTGTTTGGCAATTTTAATAATTATTGATAACTAAATTATGAAGGAGCAATATAAATAGAAACTCAAACTTTTTTGCCTTGTATTTTATCTATATAATGTATACAGAAAACAAACTATGAGCTCACAGGGAGAGGAAATGTGAAAGACTTGAATGAAGCAATTAATGATAAGCTGGTAGAACATATCCTTCAAAATCAGAATAAATTCTATAGAATTGCTTATTGCTACGTATATCAAAAGGAAGCTGCACTTGATATCGTCCAGAATGCTATCTGCAGGGCACTGGAAAACTACAGCAGTCTGAAAAACTTGAATGCAGTAAAGACCTGGTTCTATCGAATTCTAATCAACGAGTGTCTCCAATACCTAAACAAATGCAAAAGGGAGATTTTATGCGAACCTACTGAATTATGGGATGATGTCTACTACGAGGATGCTTATGAGGCGAAGATTGAAATTTATCAGAAGGTTTGTGAATTGCCGGAACACTTGAAAACTGTTGTTATACTTCATTATTTTGAACAATTAACCTTGAAGGAGATTTCCCAATCCACAGGAGTAAATCTCAGTACGGTGAAAACAAGATTATATGCTGCATTAAAACGGTTAAAGAAAGATATGGAGGCAGAAAATGAATGAATTAAAAATAGCTAAGGATATATATGATAAAATCGAGATCCCGAAGGAATTAAATCAAATCGTAACAGATTCATTAACCAATTCTGAGAAGAAAGTGAGCGATGTACCAATGAATAATAAAAGAAAACATAACTTTCCAAAGATCAGAAATACCATGGTGGCTGCCGCTGCAGTAGTGGCATGCTTTATGATTGCTTTAAACTCGAGCGGAACCTTCGCTCAAGCAGCAGGAAGTGTACCTTTCTTAGGAGGTATTGCTAAAGTTCTGACGATACGTTCCTATCAAACATCTGATGATAATATGAATATCTCGGTCAACGTACCTGAGATTGTGGCTGATGAGTCCAAAAATGCAGATAATACATCTTCGGATATTGATACCAGTAAAGAATCAGTGCAACAGACTGCTGAACAGGTACAGGGTACTGATTCAGGAGTAACCGATAATACCGGCTCTGTAAAGACAGGAGATGTAGATCAGTTTGTTACAGATATAAACGCAGAGATTGATTCTATCGTAAATAATTATCAGAAGGATGCAAAAAGCAGAATGCAGGCAGACAAAGAAGCTTTTATAGCTACAGGTGGTAATGAGGAAGACTGGGCAAAACGTGAAATGAATATCAATGTTGATTATAAAGTAAAATACCAGCAGGATAATCTTCTATCCCTTGTTCTTTCAGCAGATGAGAGCTGGTATGGTGCTTATGATATGAGGTACTATTACAATATTGATCTTAAGCAGAACAAGGAGCTTACTCTTAAGGATATCCTAGGTGAAGATTACACTGAAATTGCAAATGCCAGTATAATCAAACAGATGAAGGAAAGAGCTGCCGAAGACCCCAATATGGTATATTGGAGTATCACAGATGATGAGAAATCAGGTATTACAGGATTTAGCTCGGTTGATGAGAATTCTAAGTTCTATTTGAATGAAGATGGAAGGCCAGTAGTCTGCTTTGATAAATACGAAATTGCACCTGGATTTATGGGTGACCAAGAATTTGTAATTAAATAAATTTAAGTAAGAGAGCTAATTTGCAAGAAGACTAAATTTACTTAAAGGTATTCATTTCATTTAGCATAATATATTGCTTACGCTTTAATTTTTTCAAAGTTTTGTTAAAGGGAATCCAATTTTTCATGATATTATGTGCACTAATTTTTCTGGATCTTTCTACTACTCATTTTTAGAGCAATATTGACAACTTAACCCATAACTGTAATAATATTCTTAATCCTGGTTCTAGACTCACCTAATTATGCAAAAGCATTTACACCTGTAAATGTTCAAGGTTCAATTGAAGCTACATTTAATCTAAAGGATAGCGGCAATAACCTTAGTGGATAAGTTGGAAGAAAATTACTAATTTTTGTTAATAGAAATATAATATAAAAAAGGCCATTTAACCTATGGGAACTATAGTATTAGTTTGCGGACATGATAAAGGTTCGAATCCTGTTTCGCGCTTAATGAAATAACTGGGAAGTCTTAATATGTATGAAGTTTTATATTCTCTACAGAAAAGCAGCATTTCCCCTTGACTCTTCCTTTGGGGAAACCTTTATACTAGACTCATCACAAAAAAAAGAAATGAGGTCGAAGCAAATGGACAACCTAATCAAAATTAAAGATGTATCAAGTAAGTATAGCATAACAGCCCGCACACTACGCTATTATGAGGACATGGGGCTGATAAACAGCACCCGAAGCGATGACTACGCATACAGGATGTACGACGAAAGCGCTGTCAGGCGGCTTGAGCAAATACTCATTTTACGCAAGCTGAACATTAGTATAAAAGATATTCAGCGTATTTTCAGCACATCCAGTTCCAACATAGTTTTAGAAGTGCTGGAGAAGAAAGTGCAGAGTATAGATGATGAAGTCGCTCTTCTGCATGAGTTGAAAGATATTGTTCTGGACTTCATACATGAAATAGAACGAGTTGATTTTGCTGACAATTCTGACATAAAACTGCTGTATAACAAAGCGAAAGAACTAGAAACACAGTTGATAAGTGTTGACTATATTGGCAAGCCCTCTAATATAAACCGCTTGCTTGAAATAACGGAAAAATTAGATAAAAAAGTTCCTGATGTAATGGTCATTAGGATACCAAGCTTCACTGCGGTAACGTCCGGCGACCAACTGTGGGGGGATATGTTTGATAATGGCGGATATATGAACCAATTGTGGAAACATTGTCATTTGTATAAGAGTGTGATTTTCGACTGTTTTGATTTTTTACTGCCTAAAAACGATAAAGCCGAATGGTTATGTGCTGTTAAAGATGGTGTTACCGACGCCGATGTAAGCCCTTTAAAATTAATCAATTTTCCAGGAGGCTTATATGCTATGTCAGTAAGTATAGACGAAGATGACGAGAGCATACAAAAAGTACATGATAAAATTTTCCAATGGATTGAAAGCACAAATTTTGAGCAGGACAAAAGCCGCGATTTTATGTGCAATATGCCTTATTTGGATGAAGGGGATATAGCCAATAAGGAAATAGAAAAGGGACTTGGTTATAAACAACTGCAAAGATATGTACCAATCAAGTTAAAAGATGATTTTAGGTAAAATACAGGGAGGAACTTATGCAAGTAGGTGATAAAATAGTATTTGGAAAATATGAATGGCGAGTCCTTGACATGCAAAGCAATACGGCTTTGATTATAACCGAGGATATTATAGAACAGCGTGCTTACCATGACGCTTATAAAGATATAACATGGGCTGACTGCTCATTAAGAAAATATCTTAACAATGAATTTTTTGACAAATTTGCCGCAGCTGATAAATCAAGAATTACTCCGGTAATAAATAAAAATCCTGACAATCAATGGTATGGTTCAAATGGTGGAGCAGATACGAGGGACAGCATATTTTTGTTAAGCCTTGAGGAAGTAACGTGCCAATATTTCGGAGATAGTAGCTCAAAACTGTATAACCCGGGAAAAAATCAAAGATATTGGTTTGAAAGAAAAGATGAAAACAATAGTAAGCGATTAGCAAGACTACAGGAGAAGGATTGG
>JAQSXJ010000033.1 GCA_029256725.1 Anaerocolumna sp.
TTGCAGGAACCGGATGTATATGCACAGTATCTTGATTGGTTAAATGTTATGACTTATGATATGCATGGAGCCTGGGAGACTACAACGAACCATCAGTCTCCTCTCTATGCAAATCCCAATGACCCTTCGGCTACTGCACCGGTTGATATTAAGAATAAATATAATACCGACTCTGCTATGAAGACCTTGCAGCAGGTTTATAAGGTACCTGCGGAGAAATTGAATGTCGGAACTCCGTTCTATTCCAGAGGCTGGAAGGGGGTTACCGGAGGAGTAAACGGAATGTATGGTACAGCCACAGGTGCAGCAACAGGCACTTGGGATAGTCCTCAATCACCTGGCGGACAGTATCCGTATTTCACCTTAAAGACCATGGAGAACCAGGGTGGTTATGTGAAATATCGCGATGATACCTATACAAAGACGCCCTGGTTATATAACGCCTCACAGGGAATTCTTCTTACTTATGAGGATACCACCTCCTTAAGTGCCAGATGTGATTATATTAACAGTAGCGGATATGGCGGATTGATTCTGTGGGAAATTTCAGGGGATACCAGCGACTATGAATTGACAACCCTGGCCTTCCAGAAATTAATCGGAACGGCTACCCAGACTGTGGCAACTCCGGTCTTTCATCCCGCAGCCGGTACATATAGCAGTGCGCAGACTGTAACGATTACCACTGCCACTTCCGGAGCAGAAATCCGTTATACCACAGACGGGTCAGAACCTGCGGCTTCTTCTCCGCTGTATTCTTCCCCTCTTACGGTAAGTACTACAACAACCGTTAAGGCGAAAGCCTTTAAGAGCGGTATGACCAATTCAGCAACGGCAACGGCTGTATACACGATAAGCACTGGTCAGACAGTGGCTTCACCGGTATTTAACCCGGCGGGAGGAATTTATTCAAGTGCACAGGCAGTAACTATTTCCTGTGCCACTTCCGGAGCAGAAATCCGTTATACTACCGACGGTACAGAACCTACTTCTACCTCTGCCTTGTATTTTTCCGCTCTTACAGTAAGTGTTACCACTACTATAAAAGCAAAGGCATTCGTAAGCGGTATGTCTGATTCTGCTACCGTTACCCAGACCTATACGATCAGCTCTAGCCAGACAGCAGCCTGGGCAGCTGGCACTACTTACAAGGTCTTTGATTTGGTAACCTATAATGGAAAGACGTATAAGTGTATTCAGGGCCACACAGCCTTATCCGTATGGACTCCGGATATTGTTCCGGCATTATGGAGTTTAGTACAGTAAATATACCGCATGAAATAAGCAGTTTGTTTATCACCAGAAAAGTAAGCTTTGAGCTTACCTTATAGGAGGAGATTATATGAAGAGTAATAAACTGGTAAAAGCAACAGCTATTATTTTAATGTTAGTTATGGTATTTTCCCTTTCATCCAATGTAGTTGTAAAAGCAGCTTATCCCAACTGGCAGGCAGGAACAACCTATAAAGTCAACGATATTGTTTCTTACAGCGGCAGTAACTACAAGTGTATCCAGGCACATACAGCACTGACTGGCTGGGAGCCGCCGATTGTACCAGCACTTTGGGGATTATATAACGGAGGGGAAACCCAGACAGTGGCGACACCGATGCTAAGTCCGGCAGGCGGAACATATACAGCCTCTCAGAACGTTACAATTTCCTGTTCGACATCCGGAAGTACCATCCGCTATACTTTAGACGGCAATGAACCTACTGCTTCTTCCGCAGTCTATACAGGTGCCATTACAATTACAACTACTACCACAGTAAAAGCAAAAGCCTTTGCTTCTGGTATGAATGACTCACAGACAGCTTCGGCTACTTTTACCATTAATAAGAATGATACCGTGTCAACTCCGGTATTCACACCATCAGCAGGAACTTATTATGGGAATCTGAATGTGACATTAACCTGTTCAACAAGCAATGCAACCATCCGCTATACAACAGATGGTACCAACCCGACAGCATCCTCCAAGGTTTATACCGGTGCGATAGCACTTACAGCCACGACTACCATAAAGGCTTATGCAACAGCTTCAGGCTTGAAGGATTCAGCCGTTACTACAGCAGTTTATACCATAACAAAGAATCAAACAGGACTTCCTGCACATATTCTTACAGGTTACTGGCAGAACTTTGATAATGGAGCAAAGTGTTTAAAGATCAGTGATGTACCACAGACCTATAATATCATTGCAGTAGCATTTGCCTCAGCAACGAGTAATGTCGGTGAAGTTACTTTTGCACTGGATTCCAGTCTTGTTTCCAAGCTGGGAGGCTATACAGAGCAGCAGTTTATCAGTGATATTGCAGCAGCTAAGACAAAAGGTCAGAAGGTAATCATTTCCGTTGGCGGTGAAACCGGTACAGTCAGTGTAAGCAGTGCCGCAGCAGCGACGAATTTCGCCAATAGTGTATATGCACTCATGGTAAAATACGGATTTGACGGTGTTGATATTGATTTAGAGAATGGTATTAATGCAACCTACATGACCTCTGCACTCCGCCAGCTTTCCGCAAAGGCAGGAGCAGGATTAATCATTACCATGGCTCCTCAGACTCTTGATATGCAGTCTGTCAATTCAGGCTATTTCCAGGTGGCTTTAAACATCAAGGATATATTGACTGTAGTGAATACACAGTATTATAACTCAGGAAGTATGTTAGGACAGGATGGAAAGGTATATTACCAGGGGAATGTTGACTTCTTAACAGCATTAGCAGCCATCTTACTTGAGAATGGACTTCGTCCTGACCAGGTTGGACTTGGACTGCCTGCTTCTACAAAGGGAGCCGGCAGCGGTTATGTATCTCCCAGTGTTGTAAATGCTGCGCTTGATTGTCTTATAACCGGTACCGGCGGTGGTTCCTACAAACCACCCAAGGCATATCCGACACTTCGCGGTGCAATGACCTGGTCAATTAATTGGGATGCCAGTAACAATTATGAATTTGCGAATACAGTCAGTGCAAAATTAAAGACACTTCCGTAATAAGTGAAGTATTTAAGGAAATTATTGCAGCAGCTTACGGTACGAAATACTAAGAGTGAATTAAGTATCTCATAATAACAAAGCCTATGCCCCTTCTGTCATTGATAGAGAGGGGCATAAGCTTTGTTATTTTGGTTTAGTAGTTGTTATTTATAAAGCCGGAAGGTTCATTAAACAATTACTCAATGAATTATTAAGTCCTTTCAACCTATTTTCATAGGTATATAGTCTGTGATTTATAATATTAATCTTATGAAATGTCGAAATATAATAAATAAACCAAATTAGGCGTATTAATTATTTAGTGATGAGACTAATCAAAAAAAGAATATCATGTAAATTAACGAACCGTATAACTTAGAGGTGCGGCAGGCTAAAAGGAGATTTTGTGCTATTATGGATGTTAAGTATATAAATACTATTTTAGAAACTTTCAATATCACTTTGGAACAATTCGGAGTAAATAATATTAAAAGATGTAATATTCAAAAGAAAGACAAAATGCAAGTGAATTTAGATTTATCCACAATTGTTTGCTTTCAAGGTGCTGTACAGGGAGATATAGCTCTTTCAATGCCCTTAGATACTGCGAAAAAATTAGCTTCAATAATGATGATGGGGATGAGTATAACTTCCATCGATGATATGGCTAAGAGTGCAATAGGTGAATTATCCAGTATGATAGCAGGATCTTCTGCAACAAAACTTTCTTCTTTTGGGTTATCAGCAAAGATTAATCCTCCCAGAGTTATTTTAGAAAACGCTGAAATTAACGGCTTTGAGACTATTGCGATTGATTTTGAGACTGATCTTGGGAAAATAGAGCTTAACATTGGACTGAATATATAAGCTTTAAGGAAGTCTAAGTATTTACTCGAATATGTTGCTACATACAATATGAAAATTATATTAATTATGGCAATCTGTCTACTGTTTTGATTTGGCTATGTAAGTTGCAGCATACAATACGAAAATTGAAACAGATATGAGTGTATATATTCTAACAAGGATGCATGTATATAGCTAATGAATTTTGTTTTTAGCTATATATATTCATTCTTGTATTATTTATAGACATATTGTGGTAAAATATGAGATCTTAGCAGCCACACCTTTGTTTCCTTTTCGTAACTTTCTGGGTTAATACTCAGGATGCTTCTAATCAGATTATATTGAACAAAATCCATTAAATCAAAGAAGATACTTGCTGCCAATTGACCGTAAAAAGCTGACTTTTCTATTCATTCGATTATAATAGAAAAAATAATGTAAGGTACCTTAAAAATATCTTGACAATAATGAAATGCAGGTTTATACTGTTGATTATAAGGTACCTTAAAATATTGAAAGGAGCTAACATCTATGACTGAAAATATCTCTGATACATTATTACAACAAATACGAAGTTGCACAAATCTGGTTCACAGGCTGATACACAGCGAGCACCATTCTAAAAATCCGGATGCTCAAAATAATATTGGACGCGCACAAGGGATTGTTCTGAAAATCCTAGCAGAAAAGGATGGCATGACTCAAACGGAAATTACAGAAAAGTTGGATATCCGTCCTTCTTCTCTTGGAGAACTTGTTATGAAGCTTGAAAAAAATGGCTATGTAGAACGTCGTCAAAATGAAAATGACAAGCGGGTCATTAATGTATTTTTAACGGAAAAAGGGCGAGAGTTTGAAAAAGAGTTGATCAATCCAAGGCAAAAGGCGGCTGAAACCTGGTGTGCGGGTCTGTCTGAAGAAGATAAAACACAGCTTTCTGAAAGAGAGATGCCGTTTGGTGCAGGTTTCCATGAAATGGATTCCGAACGATTCTCGCATCATGACCATAGGGGAAGGCAGCATGGAGGACCGAGGGGAGAATGGAGAAAGAGTTTCAAATTTTAGGTTCTTTGCATGGATGAGACAGAAAGAACTTTATTTTACTATTTTTCCAATAGCCTTTTTGAGTAGCGTTTGTACCAATTAAGATACTGAATTACATTTTAATTGGTACAATTATTTAATCTAAATAGGTAGAAATCTACCTATAAATTTTATTAATATAGGAGGACTATATGAAAAATTCAATCTCTTTAAAAGCTTCTGATCCATCACGTCTGACACCTCGTTTAAGAATGATTCTAATGGTCGTTATGATTGCGGATGTTCTTGACCTGATGGATTCCACCATTACCAATATAGCTGCACCATCCATTGTTGAAAGTATTGGTGGCGGAGAATTACTGATTAAATGGCTCACTGCGGCTTACGCATTAGCTATGGGTGTGTTACTGGTTATTGGAGGACGTTTGGGCGACAGGTATGGAAAGCGGCGTTTATATTTAATAGGAATTGTTGGCTTTACACTGGCATCGGCTTTTTGCGGATTCTCTGCCAATCCTACTATGATTATCTTAGGACGTTTGATTCAGGGTGGTTTTGGTGCATTGCTGATTCCACAGGGGATGAGCATCCTAATGGCGACCTTTTCACGTGAGCAGTTTCCTCGTGCCGTCAGTGTATTTGGACCGATTATGAGCATATCCTCTGTTTTTGGTCCTATTCTGGCTGGATTTATCATTCAGGCGAATATGGGAGGGCTTGGCTGGAGACCTATGTTTCTTATTAACATAATTCTTGGTCTTATAGGATTGGTTGCTGCAATTAAATTATTACCCCATGATCAGCCTAACTCAGAGGAAAAGTTGGATGGCATAGGGACTCTATTGCTTGGAATTTCTATGTTAGGATTAATTTATGGATTGAATGAAGGTCCAGTGGCAGGTTGGACGATAGTCCCTGTTATCAGCCTGATAGCAGGAATTCTGTTTCTAGGTGCATTTGCATTTAGACAAATACATGCTGCTAATCCGCTTATTAAGCCGGCATTATTCAAGAATAAAGGATTTACTTCTGGTATGCTGTTAGGTCTTGCATTTTTTGCAGCGGTAAGCGGTCTGTCATATGTAATTTCTCTGTTTTTCCAAATGGTACTACATTTGTCTGCTTATGAGGCTGCGTTGGGTCTTTGCCCAATGGCGATTGGTATTGTCATATCTTCAACTGTATGCCGACCACTTTTAAATAAAATGGGGCGTAAGATTGTCGTGATCGGACTTGGCATAACACTGGTTGGAGCTTTTGTTCTCTGGATCACCCTCTTTTTAAAAGGAACTGCGGCTACAGCACTAATGATGGCACCGGCTATTTTAATTATTGGTATGGGTATGGGGGCTTGTTTCAGCAGTATTTACGATGTAGCTCTCGGCGATCTTGCTCAGGATGAAGCCGGCAGTGCAAGTGGTTCTTTGAGTGCCATTCAGCAATTGGCTTCAGCGATAGGCTCTGCCGTCGTTGTAACACTTTTCTTTCATCTTCAGAGTACAGTTGGTGATAGCAGTGCTATGGAATACTGCATATTAATTGTAGCTGCCATAGTTGTAATTGGTCTATGCCTCGTATGGCTTATGCCCAAATCAATTTCTTTAGAAGAATGAGTAAAGGAGTTGACAGTAGACACTATATTACTTTTGGGATACAATAAGTAGAGACAAACCTAATTGAAAGGTGATGTAACTATGGACAATAACACACGTATCCCAAATCATGATTTTTATATAAAGAATATTGCTCATGTTCTGCGATACCAAATTGATCAAAAGCTCGTCTATTATCATGTCACGGAACCCCAAGTCCGCCTTTTGGGACATATACAGGGAGGACAAAACGCAGGTCATGAGATCAGTCGAAAGTATTTAAGTGAGGCAATGCAGATTTCCGGGCCTTCTGTTACCAGTCTGCTAAACAGTCTGGAAAAGAACGAATTTATTATCAGGAGTTCAGGAATCAAGGATGGTCGAACCATGCAGCTTGACCTTACTGAAAAGGCCACTGATGTGATGAAAGATACAATGAATATGCTGAATGAGATATCAGTTGCCTTGCTAGCTGGTTTTTCAGAAGGTGAAAAGTCTCTCTTTTTAGGATTTCTGAAAAGAGTTTATGAAAATGTAGGCCAGGGTTCACATATATAGAGGATAGTATTTTGCTCTTTTAAGAAGGAGAGGACTAATCATATGGAACAAAAACTGAATTATTTAAGAGAATATAATGAAGAAATTTGTCTGGTATCCAGTAAGGAAGTTAGAAATATTAAAGCAGGCTTAATACCGGAAGTTTGGCATGAAATATTCAACAAGGAGAATGTAAACGATAGAAAAGAAGTGCTTTTAAATCTATGGAAAAAATATGTAGGCACTGAACTACATAATACAATAGCCTACTTATCTGAATATCTTGAGGAAATCGAAATGATGGAATGTAACAATATCTATTCCATTTTATATACCGTTAGTAATCCAAATGGAGATGTTTTATATTATGAAGGTCGAAATCCTCTAGATGAGTTTGAGAATAGTGAATTAGAGAAACACTGGGATAAGGTTTCTGTTTCACTTAAAAGCTTCTACCAAAATGTTCATAACGGATTTTATTATTATGCCAGTGAATCAATGGGTCTGGTACCCATCGCATCAGTCACATATTTGGGGGATGATGATCTGGAATGGAGTATTATTGATGAGTTAAAGGAACCTATGCAAATTGACTTAAACACATCTTTTGGTTTCTTTAGCAATGGAATGGGCTCATATGTAGCTATTGATGTTACCAATTGTGAAAAAAATAATGCTACATTTTGGTCTGGCAAGATTCAGCCTAAGTATAATATTAATTTTTGGAGTTATGTTGACGAATGGATTGTTATTGGGTTTCAAGCATAGGACTCGAGTTGTTGAGTAGTGTAGAGAAAAGAAGAGGCTGGCTCTCTAATTTAAGAGCCAGTCTGGTTAATATAAGATGTAAATTTATATTAGTATAGATTCTTCCTTAACTTTAGAATTAAATCAAATGATATTCTTTCAGTAACTTTTCAATATCTGTGCCTGCAACCTTCTTGAGTGTTTCTCCAAGGGCGGCCTTAATATTAGGGTCAAGATTTATTTCTGTAAGCTTTTTACCATCACTCAAGGTTGAGGTTGCATTCAGCAGATCACGAATATCATAAGTACTTCCCCAAACTTCTGGTATACCTCTGTCAATATTTAAAAGTGTATAGACACTTTCCATGGCGGTACGGACAGAGTATTCTATTGTAAAGATAGTATCGCGTGTTGTTTCAGCAAATTGACCAAGGAAAGCAAAGTTTACGCTGCCTGTCGGAATAACAGCAGGGCGATCGCCGGCTTCACGTGGCATGAAGAAGGCAGTTATGTAGGGCATCATACAAGGTACGGTATTAGCACTATTCTCTGCCATATCCTCAATTTGATTTTCCGGAACACCGATGTGGTACAGCCATTCCATACAGATTTCTTTACCGGTGCAATCACGCATAGGCTTTTTGATATAGTTGCCGGGCTTGTCGGTAAATAAACCGTAAATCCAGCCAACTAACTGATTCTTGGGTTGATTACGGAAATGAGGCTGGCGGTTAAAGGTCCAGCTGAGCAGCCAGTTTGAATCCTTAACGGTTACGATTCCGCCGGTAACCACTTTGCCGCTGAAAGGATCACGCTTACAGATGTTCTGAATATAAGGAGGGATGCGGTTGTCTAAAGTAGTTACAGTTGCAGACATCCAGTTGCTTTGCTCTGCATCATAGCAAAATTTATCCGGGTGTCCGAAAGAAGGATCCTGTGCTGCAATTTTACGCCACATATCCCAGCCACCGCCTTGCTTGATCTCATAGTTGAAAGCAGCAGGAGTGTTTTGGTTACCGATAGTAGAATTCTCAACACAGCCGCCATTGGTGATAAACACCAAATCATCTTCGGTCAGATCAATGTGATCCTTCTGATTATCTCGGATAATGTCAATACGGGTAGCAACCTTCTTATCTGTTTGGGTATCAAATTGTATATTCTCCACCTTAGTCCCGTAATGGAATTGAACGTTATGAGTATCCAAATACTTGACCAATGGCAGAATCATGGATTCATACTGGTTGAGTTTTGTGAAACGAACCGCTGTGAAATCAGGCATTCCACCAATGTGATGAACAAAACGCTTGATATACAATTTCATTTCCAGAGCACTATGCCAATTTTCAAAAGCGAACATAGTACGCCAGTACAACCAGAAATTAGAATTTAGAACCTCCTCGCTGAACACTTCAGAAATTCGTCTATTATACAGAGCCTCATCCGGAGTAAAAAACAGTCTCATAATCTCTTGGGTTCCCTTATCTGACAAAGTAAATTTACCGTCAGTGTGGGCATCTTCGCCGCGGTTCACCGTTGCGCGTGTGAGAGAGCTGTTAGGGTCATGCTTGTTGAGCCAATAAAACTCATCCAATACGCTGGCACCCTCGATCTCCAGTGACGGAATGGAATGGAATAAATCCCACAGGCACTCATAGCGATTATCTACTTCGCGCCCACCGCGAATCACAAATCCGGTATTGTCATATTCGTATCCATCGCAGGCACCACCTGCGAGAGAATCCTTCTCTAAGATATGGATTCTTTTACCTTCCATCTGTCCGTCACGAACAAGAAAAGCTGCAGCAGCAAGTGAAGCGAGACCTGAACCGATTAAATAAGCCGATTTGGATTCTACACCTTTGGGTTTTTCCGGTCGGGCAAGTGATTCATAATTTCCTTTAGAATAATACATAGTGATTACCTCCAGTTTTATGATTTCTTTCACTCACTATTGTACTATTTGCTGAAATTACTACAATAATCAATCATCTGACATTGATAAGATTTACATCATGTGGGCAATACTGTATATTTTTTAATCATTTTTATGGATTTGATTAGTTTTCTTATTTTGGTACTTTTCTAAAGCTCGTGATACTTCTCCATGAATCAAAGTGCTAAGTTGATCTATAATTAATTGTGGATTTTCCTTCATATCCTTTTTGATCCACTCCATAAGCAGGCCTACAAAGGCAAAATTATAAAAGTTTGCTATGAACTTTTTGTCTGCTTCCGAAACCTTCATGCCGGCTGCTTTTTCTTCAATAACCCCAATCAGCAAATCATAAGTTATTGCATAGAAGTAGTCTTCAATTTTCTCTCTACTGATAGAATGATAAACATTTGAAATAAATGGCTTGTTCTCAAGAACCATTTGAAAGGTTTGCAAAAACCCCTGCTGCCAGGTCTCATATGTTTTTTTACCGTTGATTGCCCTTGCCGTTTCTTCTATACAGATCCATTCAATTAAATCATAAATATCCTTGAAATGATAATAAAAGGTCATGCGATTGATACCGCAATCATTTGCAATATCAGAAATAGTGATTTTGCTAAGTGGTTTTCGCAGTAGTAGTTTTTTGAGGGAGTCTTCTAAAGCTCTCTTTGTTACCTGTGACATTCAAAGAAACCTCCTTGGTTGTATCTGACTTTATTCGATTAATATTAAAAATGAATTTATTCTAATAGTCATCATACCATAAATTTCTAAAATCTACCACCAGCTTTAAGTATAGAGTGGATGATAAGGATACGGTTTATATTTAAGCCATATACCTCACGTATTTAAAGAGCTTTTATGGATTAATGCTTTTGATAGGACTCCTGTATGCAGCAAGGACATACGATGAGAGATGGAGCTTATCTTAGGTATTTAACTTCAAGTTCATGGATAAAAATAAACTTAAATATACCATGTTGACATTTTGACTACTATGTGATACTATATAGCGGTAGTAAGTAATACTGAATATAGGTAATACAGAATAGTGGAGGTGATTAAATTGGAAAATATCACAGAAATGTTAAAGGGTGTACTGGAAGGCTGCGTCCTTGAAATCATCAGCCACGAGGAAATCTACGGTTACGAGATCACCCGGCGGCTGAATGCCCTCGGATTCTCGGATGTTGTGGATGGGACAGTTTACACTATTTTGCTGCGGCTTGAGAAGAATAAACTCGTGGACATAGAAAAGAAACCATCCGATATGGGGCCGCCCCGAAAGTTTTTCACGCTTAATGACGCGGGGCGTGAGGAACTGGGGAGGTTCTGGGAAAGATGGGAATTTGTATCATCAAGAATTAATGAGTTAAAGGAGAAAAAATTATGAATTTTTGGGAGAAAGTCACAGGAAGTGACATGACGATAGAAATGAAAATTTATGAAGAGCGAGCCACAAAGCTGCCGGCTGATTTTCAAGCGGCATGGGAAACAATAAAAGCCAATCTTTGGCCGTATTCTGATTTCACCGGTCGCAACCTTATGCCAATTCTTGACGGTGTGCTTGGTTTGCTTGAAGAAACGGCGGCAGACGGTCAGAGTATTCAAGAGGTTTTAGAGGACGATATCAAAGGTTTCTGTTCAGCTTTGGTCGGTGAAGAAGGGGCAAAGTCTTATCGCGATAAGTGGCGCCAGCAACTCAACAATAATATCACTAAAAAGTTAGGTAAATAGGAGGAGATAATGGGAATACAGGAAATCATCCAAGGAAAAAAGGAATGGAGAGCGCACTTGGCGCGTGTCAAAGTCCTCCCGCAAGAATATCAGATTGTTTATAAAGAGATTCAAAAATATTTATTTAAGATCGGCCCTGTTGAGATAACAGAAGGTACAGGTTTACTCTCGGGCATCATCGATCTTTTTGAAGAAGGTGCAGCCTTGGGAAAAGGCGTACTGGAAGTGACAGGCAGTGACGTAGCGGCTTTCTGCGACGATTTGATCAAAGATCAAAAAACGTATGCTGAGATCTATCAAGAATCTGTTGACCAAGAAGTTAACAAAGCCATGAAAAAAGTTTCGGATAAAACAAAGTAAAAGGAAATATTCCGTACTTGATTAAAGGGGTAGTAGAGTGTGTAAATATGAGTGGATATTATGCCCGGTCTGTGGTAACAAAACAAGGGTCAAGATACGTGACGATATAGTGCTTGAAAACTTCCCGCTATTTTGTCCCAAATGTAAGCAGGAAGCGATAATCAATGTAAAACAATTGAATATATCAGTTATCAAAGAGCCAGACGCCAAGACGCAGAGCCGATAATATGTGAGTGAATTCACAATTGTCGGCTCTTTCTGATTTCACTTAAATGGGAGTATATTCAACAACACTGCCAGTCTTTTTTTAAACATATTTTACTATTAATAAACCATATTATCCAGCTTATCATAGACGGAAACAATGATTGTACTGATAGTCCCGGTATCTTTACTAATCTTTAGAGAAATACTTACATGATGCTGCCGATACAAGAAAAAGTCAGCATCAGCTTCGGATGATTTCTCATGTTCGGTAAAACCCTTTTCTTCCAAAAGCGGTGTTACATCATTTAGGGTTTGCCCTACGGCTATGCCATAAACATGATATGGTATTGCTGTTATACTGATTTTTGCAAGCCGGTAGTCATTACTATCGTAGGGATAATTAAAATAAATCCCTTCAACACCATCTTTCGCTTCTTCCGCAAAGTCAGGAAGAATATCAGATGTTCCTTCAGATTGCTGATCTTCCCCGGCTTTGTTTGAAAAATTCAGAAGTTCTAATCCGCCGAAGTCGCTGTTTTGGTTGATATCTTTAACCAGTTCCAGAGTTTCATTGTATTCTTTCAATTCCTTTTCTCTGTTTTTGGCTTTATTGTTCTCCGCAATAATATTGGTTCCCACCAAACAAGCAATAATAACGACTGCCGCCAGTATGACAATAAAAATGTATGGTTTCATTAGATATTCTCCTTAATTGGATGGTCTGGATACTGCTGCAAATGCACGGGCATCACGTTCAACTTCTTGCAGATAGTAATCAGAATATGTAACTTTGGGGTTTTTAGTCGATTTATAATTACTATTATCCCATTCCTTGCGAAGGCTGTCAGGCACACTATATTTTTTCGGATTTTTCCAAACATCTTGTTGATACTGGTGTCTGGTTTCATGTGTTAAGGTATCTATTACCTTATCAATGGAGTAGTTTTTTGAGGGATCAGTAACAAACCGGTAGTTGATTTCAATGGAACCATTCAAAGTGGCCAAACCAAATGAACCATCTTTTGTCAGAGTGTATTCTACGGAATCGATATTGCTTGGATGGTTTCCCCATAATTTGTCCCACCAGTTTCTATCACCATAAAAAACCTGGCCAATCATATCTACATACTTCTCAATAATACTCTTACGTTTCTTTTCTGAATAGGTTGCCCAATTATCACGAACGTCCTGTGTAAATATTTCTTCTGCAATTTTCTGACATTTCTCCGACTTTTTAAATTCGTTATTCCAGAATTTAGCCTCTTTCATTGCCTCTGACAGGTTTTTGGAAGGCTTATCCTTATCCAGTGCTTTGTATTTTCCCTCGAAATCTTTTTTTAATTTTTTATCGATTAAGGTTGACACAAGCAGGTCTGCCAGAGAGGTCTTATCTTCCCATAACAGAAATTTATCTGTTACGACTTTCATGTCGGAAGGGTTTAATTTATATGCCTTATCAATGGTTTTTGAGAGACTTAGACAGAATGGGTTATCTACCAGATCATAGATTTCATAATGAATACCGTTTGCGAAAGAGACTAGTTTACGCCGTTTTTCATTAAGCAGTTCAAGCTCATTCATCGTAACGGGTATCCTGGCACTGCCGATATCTCCCTGTCTTGCAACATACTTTTCTATCTCTTGTGCTTCATCAAAAGCATCGTATAGATAATTAATTAATTGGTTTGCGTTTATATATAATAACTCTGATAACTCAGCCCATTCAATTGAGTCAGTTATTAAATTTGCCATATGATTCCTGCCACCCATATGCTTTTCTACTATGAATACTCCTTCAAAGCTGTTATTGAAACAATGCGGGTGTCAATCCTCCTTTCCATCTCATCGTATAATCTTATCCGGCTAGTTCTTATATTGTATTGAGTTATCCAGTTCCTGCATGGTTTCTTTCGTATAAGTAACATACTGTCCTGCCTGGGTCAGACACGAACGAAGGAAATCGAGATGTTCCGCTACTTTTGCGAATACATCCTGAGCCATATCGTTACCCTGACCTTCATAATTAGCAAGAAACTGATTTTTGGCATGATTCAGTTCATCAATTGCTTCCTGTGCTTTGGCTGCGCAGGAGATATAATTAATGCTGACTTCATCCATAAATTCAGCATTATAGGTTAATTTTTTGCTCATTCCATCCGCATCCTTTCTTTAAGCAGGCTCAACAATTTATTATGGCTTCTGCTGTTCAATATGCAGCTTATCATATCGTACACATAATACTTTCCATCTGAAAAAAAATAGATTTCGTCTCTTTTTTTATCTTTGTCCTGAATGAGCATACGAAAATAACTTTCTTCATCAAGGGTAAAGGCTTCAATAAATTCCTGATTAGTCATTCTGACATCCTCCTCCGGTACTGTTTCAGCTGTACCATCGGGGTTCAAAAAACTGTAAAAAGATGCCAGCTGATCTGCTATGTCCGTACTATCTATAACCTCTATTTCGTATTCTTTAAACATCGGATTATAAAGCAGCAGGATACTTTCCTTTTTATCCAGTACTCCCATAGCAATATTTCCAATTTGTATATGTTTTTCAGCTTGTTTAAACAGACATAGTCTGTTTGTTAGACTCATGCCCCTTTCTGTAAAAGTACTATCACTTTCAAGAATTTGTTTTATAATAAGTACATTCTTAATATCATCAATCATAAAATTTGATATATTTAGTTTGGAAAAGGAGGGCAGGGTGAAAATGTCATTTCCGTCCAAAGCACGGTTTAGTACATAAATCTCATATATATTCATCATAATAGACCCCTTAAAAGATTATATTGTCTGAATCATTGTGATATTTTCTGACTGTCCGCAAAAACCACTCGCATCTTTATGAAGTTTTTCAACATGTGTTTTCAGATCATCACAAAGCGGTGTGATTTTCTGACAATACAGCTTGATAGCCTGGTGTATATACTTGCATTTATCACGGCTTTCTCCCGTCCATTGAGATCCATTCAGTTGTGTATCAATAGATTTCATTAAATCCTGCAGTTCCAGAAGTTTATCTTCAATCTTAGGAAAATATTTTATTGAATCAGTTATCGCATCCTTAACTTCAATTTTACGTACCATCGTCATATACCTCCATAATACTGATCCGACTGTTCCACATCTTCTCCAGATTATCTGCATTTTGAATACATTTATCAACTTGTTGAAGAAAGCGGTCAAACGTTGTTGTAATTTGATCAAATTGTGTAATCCAGTCATCCTTCTTGTCCAGATACTTTGTGTAATAATCCCCTTCTAACTTAATGTCTTCATAGTCTGCCGGTCTTCTTTTCCTTGCTTTTTTTATATCATCCTGTAGTGAACTGCGTCGAGTCTGAAGAGTTGTTACAACATTTCGATAATGGTTTGCTTTCGTGCCTGCCTCAGGATATTTCGACCTATAGGCTTTCGCCATTCTAATCCCTCCTCATTTTTTATATTAATATAACAGTATAACATAAGTAAATTATAGTATATATTTGTAATTTAATCAAATAAACAATTTGAAAATAATGTAATTTAATTTTGTTTTTTACCATATAACAAAGAATAATATTCAAGTATCTGTATACCGTTTCATGCTTGAGTTTTGTAAGAAATAAGAGTTTTTAAATAAGAAAGTTTATAAAGTAGAACTCGTGATGATTTCCTTTTTTAAAATACATAAATTTCTATATAAAGGAATAATAAAACAAAAAATATTTGACAAATAGTGGAGATAAAGATAGAATTGGGAAAAAGGAAGAAATATACAGACGAACATTGTTTTAACCTGTCATAAAAGACTTTTACGAAATTTTTACCGGTTATAAGACTTGACAACCAAAACAGGAACAACCATTTAAAGCAAAGATATTGCGAGGAGGATAGATAATGATTTATGACCTATTAGATGATGCGGTAAGAAAGTGGGGTAACAAGCCAGCGGCTATATGTAATGGCAACAAAAAAACGTATTCAGAACTAAGCAATATGGTTGAGCTAATAGCGGACGAATTAAAAAAATACAAAGGAACTGCAGGTAATAACATCCTCCTGGCAATGGACAACAGTATGGAATTTGTGGAAAGCTTTTTTGCAATCAACAAAGCGGGGGGAACCATCATTCCATTATATATGAATATGGGAGAAAGCAAACTGAAAAACATCATTGAGCATTATGAAATCAGATGCATTCTGACCTTGAAGAAATATAAGAAAAAAATAGAGATTGCTTTAGAAGAGTCGGTAAATCATTTGGAAAAAGTACTTTACATAGAAGATAATGGCAGATCAGTAACCGTTGACACTATAGATTATAGACCTGCATTAACAGATGAGTCATATTACAGAGATAATAGCCCCGGTATTATTTTATTTTCTTCCGGTACTACGAATCTTCCTAAAGGTATTATGCTCTCAAACAATAATATCTTAAGTAATGTAAAAGCTATCTCTGAATATTTATCCTTAACCAGCGAGGATAGAATATTATTAATGAAGAATATCAATCACTCCTCAAGCATTACCGGAGAGATGTTAGTATCGATACATAATGGCTGCGTACTTCACATACAGGTAGGATTTATTACGGCAACAAGTATAATGGACGCAATCTCCAATCAAAAGATAACCGTCCTTTTTGGTGTTCCGACTATATTAACTGCTATGATAACCCATGGTGAATTTCAGAAATTCAATATGGATTCCCTGCGGATCATTAATTTTTATGGCGCAAGTATGGCTATCCATAAAATAAGAGAATTAGCGGAGAAATTCCCGAAAGTAAACTTAATATATTCCTATGGTCTTACGGAAGCAGCGCCTAGAGTGACTTATATTAAGAGAGAGGATTTATTGTCCAAAGAGGGTTCCAGCGGTATTCCGCTAAAAGGAGTAGAAGTTAAAATAATGGTTGACCAAAAAGAAGCTAAGGCCTATGAGCAAGGAGAGATTTGTGTAAAAGGGCCTAATGTTATGATGGGATACTATAAAAATGAAGAGAAAACAAAGGCGGCATTAGTTGACGGATATTTGTTAACAGGGGATTTAGGATGGTTGGATACGGATGGGTATTTATATGTAAAAGGAAGAAAGGATAATATGATTATCAAGAGTGGTAAGAATATATATCCGGAAGAAATAGAGGCCGTACTAATGGGATATCCGGGAATGAAAGAAGTGCTGGTCAGAGGAGAAGCAGACGATCTGGTGGGTGAGGAGATTGTTGCCTATGTGGTTTCTGACGGGGAGGAAGCATTAAGTCTCTTTGAGGTTCTCAAATATTGCAGGAAATCGTTGGAGGATTATAAGATTCCGGGAAAAATATTTCAGGTAAAGGAACTTAAGAAAACGGTAAGTAACAAAATCGTGCGTAAACAGGTTTTTGGGGAAGTTTAAAAATAATATAGAAGGGGTGCCACAGATGGGGGTAAAACCTTTTTCGTTATGGCAATATTGCAGCCTACCTGCAATATGTATGGTATCAGAATGAATACAGTAGATGAAAGATTGAAAACGATAATTTTAAGTACTATGAGAATTGGAATTGATTTGGAGGATATTGAAGAGGAGACAGATCTTATTAATGATTTATTATTTGATTCCATTCAAGTATTACGATTAATCAGCAGCATTGAAGAGGAGTTTGCTATTACCATTGAAAATGAAGATTCTTTGGTTGAACTTGTGCAAAACTATGGATTACTGAGAGAATTTATAGAAAAAACGGTAGCAGGTGATTCCGGATGTTAATCCAAAAGGAAAAAGAAATAAGAAAGTTGTTAAAATTCCTGGATAAGAATAATGACTTTTATCATGAAATTATTCAAGAAAACAAGATAGACTTAGACAGTAATATAAAAGAAATCTTTCATAAATTACCGATTATAACGAAACAAGACATAAGAGAACATTACAGTGAATACCTTTCAAAACTTGACTTGCCTGAGTTCAGCGAATTTACCAGCGGGTCTACGGGAAAGCCGGTTAATTGCGTAAAAACAAGTGCTGAGCGGACCACTGCCGGTATTAATGTCTGGAAAAGAAGGCATCAATGGGACAAAGAAGCAGATATCAATAATTATATTTATCTTTATGATAAAAGCACTTACCGTAAAGTCGGAAATCTGCTGAATTTTGAGAAAAACAATATGATTAAATGCTTTAAACGGCTAATGGAACGAAAGCCCAGATGGTTGTCCGGCCCTATCTCCAGTTTTGAAAGATATGCAAAGCTGATTGAAGCGGGTGATGCCCAGTATACCTATGGAAGCATTAAATTTCTCGAACTAGCAGGTGAATATGCATCAAGAGAACAGCGGGAATTTGTAGAAAAGGTATTTGGGGCAAAGACCATTAATCATTACGGAATTATTGAAAGCTGGTGCATTGCATATGAATGTCCCTGCGGGAAACTACATGTCCAGAATAATTTATTTTATGTTGAGACCAGAAAACCGAAACAGCAATTCGAGGATCCTGATATCGGAGAAATAACAATAACAAGCTTTTACAATAAATTAATGCCACTGGTAAGATATAATATCCAGGATTATGGAAAGGTAACCATGGAACAGTGTGAATGTGGGGAGACCTCCCAGGTCATATCCTTGTATGGCGGAAGAACAGCAGACATTATTGTTGGCACTGAGGATGTATTAGGTGAGCTGTTTTTTAAGCGAGGTATATATAAATTAATTGACCGGTATGGAGATTGTGTGGATGGATTCCGTGTGGAACAGATAAGCTTAAGAGAATTCCTGGTCCTGATTCAAAAAGGAAAAGGGTTTAAGGAAGAGATGTCAGAAATAATGACCAAACATATTAGAAGTGGTCTTGGGAAAGATGTTATGGTTCATTATGAGTATGTTGATGTGATTTCCCCTTTGCAATCAGGAAAAATGAAAATATTTTATTCACACATAAAAGAATAGGAAGGAAAACAGGATATCATGAATACGTTCATACCAAAGCATACGGATACCTATAATTGTCTTGAGGATGTACTTGAATGCTTAGCAACAAGCTATCAGCGTGAACATATGTTAATGTTTGCCGATGCCTGGGATTTTTCCTATTATTCCGGTGATAAAACAGCAAAAATCGGTAATCGGGTAGAAGCAGGAGAATATAATGCCTGGAGGAATCTTGAATTAAATCATGGCATTAAGTCTAAATATCATTTTACCTCTGATATGGATAAACAGTATACCATATTAAAATCCAGTTTACAAAAGGATAGTCCGGTAGTTTTGTGGCTGGATGGATATTATGTGCCTTGGACAAATGTATACCAGAAGCTTCATTTAAAACATTTTATCATTGCCATGGAGCAGGAAGATGAGAATAAAATCAGTGTGATTGATCCCTATTGGAATCAGAAAATTAATATTTTCCGGAAAGAACTTTTTTATTTGTCAAAAGTAAGGTGTATCACTTCTTACTGTGTGGAGGAGCCGGTTATTGTCCCTGAAGTGCTGGTGGGTAAGGCTGTAAAAAAACTGATAAGAAAAGAGCATCATGCTTTTAACTGTATGCGTGATTTTGCAAAGGAAATCACTGACAGTCTGGATTTCTCCAGGGAACTTGAGAACTTTGAAATGTTGATTTATAATTGCCCGCTCTTTATGCAACTGGCAGAGGTGTTTTTTCGAAGAAAAAATTATGCCAAATTGCTGCATTATCTTGCAGTAACTTACCACAAACCCTTTATGGAGGACTGGGCCGGGGAAATGAAGCTCATCGGAGAGAAATGGGAAATCACTCGTGAAATACTGGTTTCAATTGCTAAAGGTGAACTTAATAGGGAGGCAGTTCCTGAGTTTGTTACAGGTGTATTGCAGCTGGCTGACAGGGAAGAAGAACTGGCAATCTCCATGAATCGGAAACTGAATTAGCGGAGGGGTTATGGTTAACCTGGAATTTAAATTTATCAGTAAAGAAAACTATAATTGCATCGAGAATGTACTGGCAACCTTAATGTTAACCTGGGAAAGAGAATATGCGTTGATGTTTGCCAGGAACTGGGGATTTACCATACTTCCGGAAGAACATAAAACGAATCTTCTTGGATATCGAATCGGAGGAGGTATTTATCATACCTGGGATTGTCTGAAGGAATATGCAGGTGTTGAAACAAAAGAGATAACAGGAGATTCCAAGGTGCAAAAGCAGATATTGCAGACTGCACTGGCAGAAGGAAAGCCGGTTATTATAGAAATGGATGGTTATTATGCACCCTGGAAAGATGTATTTAAGAAATATCATTTACAGCATTACTGTCTGGTAGTCAGTCAGACAAATGAGGGGTATGGCTGTTTGGATCCCTATGTTAATAGTAATATCAATGTGTTTCCCTATGAATATTTTGAAGTAGCAGGCACGCAGTGTATCTTGCTTGAAGCAAAAGATGATAGACAAGATATTGACCTGAACAAAATATTAAAAGAAGCAGCAGATATTATCTTGATGCAGGAGGGTACTATCAGCGGAATCAATGGTATCCGGGCATTTGCTGATACCTTTGAACGTGATGTGGATTTTAAGGCAGAAATGGCAGGATACGAAGATATGATCTGGATTGCACCTTTAATATATCAAATTACGGATATCGGCTCCAGAAGATTGAATTTTTCGGAAACGTTAACTGCTTTACATAACAGATATGGGTTTAAGGAATTAGAGACTATGAGCGCCAGGACCGCGAAAAACGGCTGGGAATGGAGAAGAATTCGAAGAACCATCGTTGCAGCCATGGACAAGCCAGAACGGGATCAGAGAAGCAGAATAGCAGATATGATTCGGAAGGTAGCCGATGCAGAAGAAAATGTGGCAAAGGATATAGTAAGCTTTCTGGAAAAGGTGAATTAATTGAGAAAAGTTATTTTATATAGAAAATTTAAGAACAGATTATTTCAAATCTGCGTGAAGAAAGTTTCCTTTTTATTCATATTGTTTGTACTTGCTTTGATATGTACTTTTGTTCTTGCTAGAAATACATATACCGGCAGATATCTTATGGCAGATGGTGTTGTAAGTACTGATTCTCTTAGCAATTTTCAAATGCGAATAACGGTTGAGGCAGAACTGGTGCCGGATATCGTGAAAGAAAACAATATAAAGTGGTATGTAAGTGCAGATAACGTCCGTCATAAAGCGGTTATTAAAGAGATTCTCTATGATGAGAAGGGAGCTTGTGATCTCATATTACAGCCTGGGGATGATGATAAATTTAGTATAGGCTTTGTTAAGAAAGTGTATGTAATTATAATGTATGGCAGGAAATATGTATTTGGATGAGGGATTGATAACAAGGCAATTATTTTAATGAAGAGAAATATTGATAACAAGATAAGATATTGAGAGTGAAGAGAAATCTTTAGAAGGAAATGAGATATTGATAGAGAAATGAAACTTGATAACAAAATGAGATATTGATAGAGAAATGAAACTTGATAACAAAATGAGATATTGATAGAGAAATGAAACTTGATAACGAATGAGATATTGACAGAGAAATGAATCTTGATAATGAAATGAGAGTTTGATAACTAAGTGAAATCTGGATAATAAAATGAGATACGAAATATCAATAACGAAATATTATTAAGTGATGTATGAAACGAATGAAAGAGGTTGCAGCTTGGATAAAAAGGATCTTGTTAAAAATATATTCCGTTTTGCGAAAGAATTTAAAATGCCTTTTATAAATACCTTCATTTCTATGATAGTATTAAACGTTTCTTATATGGTATTTCCATTGTTGTTTTCTGTTATGGTAGATGAAGTTTTTGTTTATCAGAACAAAGATTTTTATGTAATGATCATTATAGCTAACCTTGCTATCTATGTATTTCAAATGGGAATAGTACTGGTTCAGGTCCTGGCAGTTGCCTATTTATCTAATCGTTTTTTATTTGATATAAGACTGAAAGTATTTCAAAAAATGCAGCATTTAAAAGCTTCAAACTACCAAAGCAAATTAATCGGTGATTTGGCAGCTGTAATAAACAAAGATGTGGATGATATGATGACAGTAATTAATGTGAACTATTTTAATATTGTCATAAATTATGTTCAAATTATAGCCTGTGTAGTATTTGTGTTTCTGATTCATTATAAGATTGCGATTTTAATGTTTGTTATTGTGCCCATTACCACCTTTATAGCTGTCCGGTTCGGTCGGTTAGTCAATAAAAAGATGGAGTCTTATCGAAGAGACTATGGAAATCATATCAGCTGGGTTTATGAGATACTTTCGGGTATAAGAGAAATCCATATGTTAAATGCAACCAAAGAGATCAATAAAGTATTCCTGCAGGGACGAGCTGTGTTAATAAGAGAAAAAGCACAAATGAGTTGGTTTGAATTATTATCAGAACGGGCAAATTCAGGGATTTGTATGTTGGCGAACCTTTGTATCTATGTATATGGCGGTTATCTGGTAACCCAGGGTGACATTACTTTAGGTAACATGATGGCGATCCTGTGGTTCTTTGCATTACTTAAGATGAGTTTAACCGTTGCTGCCCAGAAATCAGTCGCGGCACAAGGAAATCTGGTGGGAGTATCCAATGTGGCCTTGCTATTAGCAGAGGAGGAAGAGAAAGACGGATATAGACGAAATCCGCTGAAATTTACAGAGGGGACGATTCGCTTTGAAAATGTCGGTTTCTCCTACAATAGTGAGAAAGAAGTACTAAACAATATCAATCTAACAGTAACCAGAGGGCAAAAAATCGCGATAGTCGGAGCCAGTGGTTCCGGCAAGACCACACTGGCTAATCTGCTGCTTCGATTCTATGATTCATACTCCGGCAAGATATCCTTAGATAATCAGGATATTCGAGAAATTTCTTTAAAATCACTAAGAAACTCCATCGGTTATGTACAGCAGGAAACACTTATTTTTGAGGAAAGTATTAGGTACAACTTAAGGCTGGGGAACAGAAAGGCCACAGAGCAGCAGATGATACGTGTACTGGAGGAAGTAGATCTTTGGGGTGTTATTTCAATGCTTCCCAATGGGCTGGATACAGTAATTGGAGCGGAGGGGTTCAATCTGTCGGGAGGTCAGCGTCAGCGATTAGCTATTGCAAGAATTCTGCTAAAAGACCCAAAGATATTAATATTTGATGAAGCTACCTCTGCATTAGATACCAGTACGGAAAAGGAAGTTTTAAATACCTGGAATCGTCTGAGCAAAAACCGCACTACCTTAATTATTGCACACAGATTATCGACCATATTAGAGACGGATAAAGTCGCAGTCATTAAAGCGGGAAAGTTAGCAGGTTTTGATCATAATGCCGTATTGCTAAAAAACTGTGAGGAGTATAAACGGTTATTTGAGAAACAATATTTTTCACGAGAGAATGGGCAAATCATATGAAATCCAATAAACAACTAATTGAAATCATAAAGTCATTAAAGACTTTCCTGGTAACCGGAAAGAAAGATTTTGTGTTTTTAGGAATCGGTAAAACACTGATTATTCTTTTTAGTTTAACTGAGCCAATATTTAAAAAGTATTTAATAGATGATGTTATATTGAACAGAAAGCTTGAGGTTTTATGGTTTATTTCAATTGGAATGGTGTTGGTTTATATATTGGAAACCATAACCCAGATTGCGATTAAGAAAAAAGAAAATAGTTTCTATTACAATATAACCTATAAAGTAATCGCAAGACTATGGAAATACATAACAGGGCAGAAAACGGAATACTACGATGAGAACGATATCGGTGAATTAAAAAACCGTGTAGATAATGATGTCATCGTTTTAGAGGATTTTATCAAGCAGCAGATTGTAGGGCGCCTTGTGGAGATGGGGACGATTGCAGTAATCGTATCAATTCTTTTCTTTATGAATTGGATACTAACGTTATTTGGAATCCTTATCCTGCCCCTGGTATTTAAAATAACAGTAATCATGGGAAATAAAGTTGGAGATGCGACTGAGGAATATCGTAAGGCCTGGAGCAGTTATGAAAAATGGCTGGTGAATGATTTGCGAGGATGGAAAGAGGTAAGAGCGTTAAACATTCAAAAGAATGACCAGATTTATTTCGTGAAACATTGGAAGTCTTTATGTAAGAGCAATTTTACAAAATGGATGTATTGGTTTGGAAATGAATGTTTCATTGCCTTTAAAGATACCTTTCTGGTCAATTTAAGCATTTACTTTGTTGGAGCTATTTTTATATTTAAGGGTTGGATGACAGTAGGAGAATTGCTGGTATTCAAAGTATATTACGAACAATTGATGGTGAGCATAAACCGACTGAACAATTATAATATGATATTTTCCAGAGATTACCCGCTGTTAAAAAGAGTTGCAGATATGCTGCATTGCACAAATACAAAGAAAGAAAAGAAAGAATCCTTATTGTGCACAGATTATAACATTTCTTTTCAAAATATGTCCTTTCGATACAAAAACCAAGAGAACAATACCCTGTCAAATATTAATTTAGAGATAAAAGGGGGAGAGCGTATTGCAATTATTGGGAAAAGCGGGTGCGGGAAAAGTACTTTGGCTAAATTACTTTCCTGTCTCTATTCCCCAAGTGAGGGCAGACTTTGTATTGATGGGCAGGAGCTAAAGCTTGTGAAAGAAGAGGATATCCATGACTATATCGGCGTTGTAATGCAGGAAAGTACTATTTTTAATATGTCTGTAATGGAGAATTTGAAACTGGCAAAACCCGAAGCTGACAGGGAAGAAATAGAACTGGCCTGTGAATATGCAGGTTTTAAGGAAGTAGTTGCACAGCTGGAAAAAGGTTATGACACAATAGTGGGTGAAAAAGGTTCAATCTTATCCGGAGGCCAGAGGCAACGGCTAAATATAGCACGAATTATGCTTAAGAATCCTAAAATTATTATTTTTGATGAAGCTACCTCGGCACTGGATTATCAATCGGAAAAAATAATAAATGAAACCATAGAAAGAATATCGAAAGGCAGGACAGTTATTGTTATTGCCCATAGACTATCTTCTATTCTTAAGTTAGACCGGGGAATTGTATTAAAGGACGGGAGGATTGTTGGTGATGCTTCCCTGGACGTCTTGTGGAAAGAGAATGAGGAATACAGAGATATCTTTCAAAGCCAATATGAAAATTAAAATAAAAATACTATGAGGGCAGTGCGCTAAGAGAGGATGAAAGCGTAAGGCAGTAAATTGAGAAGAAAGTAGAGTAGATTGTGAGAGCATTAGATGAGATGAAAGTAAACAGAGAAGGAAGTAGATTGTGAGAGTATTAAACTATGAGAAAAGTAAACTAAGAGAAAAGTAAACTGTGAAGGAGTAAATTGAGAGAGCAGTAAACTAAGATAGCAGTGAATTGAGGGGGCAGTAAATTGAGATGGAGAGTAAATTAAGATGGGAAGATTATTTTAAATTAGCAGACAAGAAAGCATTAAATGAACTGGCAGAGACAAGCATATTGATAGACCATGCCAGAAGTACGGAACTGGAACCGGATATTGCAGAACGAAAAATAGAATGCAGCTTACCAAATCTTAGGACCGGGTTTGCAGCCTTTATGATTTTACTGTTCCAGTACACCAGACAGGATTGCATTACCTGCGGCTTGTATATGGAGAATGCCAGTGATGTCATATCCTTTTCAATGGAGGAGAGTGACCGGGTGTGGGAGGTGCAGGGGAGAGCTGAGACGCTGATTCATAATGCAGAAAAAGTTACGGCTATCCTCTATCATCCCTTCCAGGGAGAGGTCTGGGTGGACTTTGCTTTTATTTTTAACGGCAAGAAGATAACCTTACTATATGATAAAAATATATGGGATGAGAGTTCCCTATTACGAATAGAGAGACATTACTGCAATATTGTCAGTTACATAGCGGGAGAAGACAATTGCAGGGTCTTGGATATTGATTTTACTACACTGGATGAAAAGAAGCTGATATTGCAGGAATTTAATATGTGTACTGCAGATTATCCAAAGAAGCAAACCGTTGTAACAATTTTCGAGGAACAGGTAGAAATGTCGCCGGATAATATTGCAGTTGTATATGAAAATGAAAGTATAACCTATGGTGAGCTAAATAACAGAGCAAATGCTGTAGCAGAAAAATTACGGGCAATGGGAGTTAAACCTTGTGATTTTGTAGCGATATTAGCGGAACGAAGTATAGAAATGATAATAGGTATCTATGGAATTGTTAAATCGGGAGGAGCCTATGTACCAATCAATACTGAGTATCCTATGGATCGAATTCATTACATAATTAATGATTGTAAGCCTAAGGCTATATTGGCTTATCAGGCGGAAACAAGTGGCTTTGATGTTCCGGTGGTGAACTTGGGTGAGGATGAGTTTGTAAAGGGTAAAGTCCATAATCCTATACCGGTTAACAGGCCGGAGGATATTTTGTATGTTATCTATACCTCCGGAACAACCGGTAATCCTAAAGGAGTTATGATTGAACATAGAAACCTGGTGCGCTTATTATTTAATAGTAAATTCCAGTTTGACTTTAGCCGCTATGACGTTTGGACCATGTTTCACTCCTTCTGTTTTGACTTCTCAGTCTGGGAAATGTACGGTGCAACTTTGTATGGCGGGAAATTAGTAGTAGTTTCGAAGGAGGCAGCTAAGAACGGACAGCAGTTTCTTGATCTTATTGTAAAGGAAAAGGTTACGGTACTGAATCAGGTTCCCTCTTCTTTCTACAATTTAATGAGTATCAACAGATGGGAGGAGAAAGACAGCATAAGGTATTTAATCTTCGGAGGTGAAGCACTGTCACCGAAACGGTTGAAACAATGGAAAACCACTCACCCCAAGGTAAAAATAGTAAATATGTATGGAATAACGGAAACAACCGTACATGTAACTTATAAAGAGATAGGTGACCTGGAAATTGAAAAAGGAATTAGTGATATCGGTGGAGCAATTCCTACCTTAGGTGTTTATATTATGAATCAGATGCATCTATGCGGCATTGGTGTACCGGGAGAATTATGCGTAGCGGGAGAAGGTTTGGCAAGAGGGTATCTGAATCTTCCTGAACTGACAAAAGAGAAATTTGTTCAAAATCCTTATGGGGAAGGAAGATTATACCGCTCAGGGGATCTTGCAAGATGGATGCCGGACGGTAACATTGAATATTTGGGCCGTATTGATCAACAGGTTAAAATCAGAGGCTTTCGAATCGAACTGGGAGAAATTGAAACCGGGTTATGTAAGCATGAGGATATTAAACAGGTAGCAGTTGTCTTAAAGGAAATGGACGGTAAAAAGGCAATTACAGCATATATTACAGCCAGAAGGGAACTGTCTGTCGGAGAACTAAGAACATTTCTGAAAGATAAGCTGCCCTATTATATGATACCTGCCTATTATGTGCAATTAGACTGTATTCCTACAAACCATAATGGGAAGCTTGATAAAAAAGCCCTTCCAGACCCTGTTGGTAAAATGCAGACAGGCGCAGGATATCAGGCTCCTTCTACAAAAGAAGAGGAAACCCTGGTTGAAATATGGGAGGACCTCTTACAGGTTTCACAGGTAAGCCTCCTTGATAATTTCTTTGACTTAGGAGGGGATTCTCTGCTTGCGGTAATCGCCTGCACTAGGGCTAAGGATAATGGAATTGATCTGGAAGTAACCGAAATGTTTCAAGGAGGCAGTATAAAGAAGATTCTTAATTCCAGAGGAGAAGCCATACACAATCAATTTGAGCTGGTTGAGAATCTGTATAATATGAAGGAACTGGAGAATCTAAAGGAAATAAAGGGAAAAGATGTTATAACGGAATACAAGCTCGGAGACTATAAATCAAAAGCAGAACTACCCGCAGTAGCCCAGAATGAAATTACCACCTACCTGCACAGGAGTTTGCCTCTATGTGCAGTCCTTGCAAATGACAATTATATTGGATGGTATTATTCTAATTATATTCAGATCTTTTCCTATAGGGATGCTAAGGACTTCCTGGATATCAATTATTTGGAACCAAGAGATTCTTTTGTAGAGATTGCAGATGTCATCTGCCTCGGATATCATTTGCTGCAGGGGGTCGAAAGCATCGTTGATTTTATAAAGGAAAAAATACAGTTAGGATATTACCTTATCCTTAATTTAGATGAATATGAATTAAGCAACAAACATGATTATAGGAGAAATCATTATGTACATGCTTCTATTGTTTATGGATATGATGATGAGACCAGGCAGGTAAAAGGTGTTGGTTTTGACAAATCCAGATTATTTACCGATTTATTATTTGATTATGATGAGCTGAATAATGCCTATACCAGCAGTAAGAGACATTACTTAAATTATGCGCCGTGGTGTGCCTGGTCAGCGGTGCAATTAATTAAATTAAAATCCCCAGAACGGCAATTTCCGTTTTCCAACCGTAAATTCATGGAGGATTTATATGGCTACCTACACAGTGAACCAGACGAATACCGTTTATATAATTTTGAATATGATGTAAACCGGGTTACTTTTGGTATGGAGGTTTATGAGACATTAGTAAAAGAACTTCATAATATCTTACGTGGTGAATTTCATGTGGACTACCGGGCACTGCATTTGTTGGCAGAACATAAGAAATGCTTATATGTCAGGCTGAACTATGTTATTGAAAAAAATGATTTAGGCTCTGAATTAATAAAGAAGAAGGAAGAGTTTTATCAGCTGGTTTTAAAGTTTGATGAGCTGCGAAAGCAATTTCTGGGTCAAGTTTTTCAAGAGTTTAATTTACAGGAATTATCAAATGAGCAAAAGAGGGTAATTGAAAACGTTTCAAATGAAATAATGCTATTAAAAGATGTGGAATATAAACTTCTGAATGAAATATATGAATTGCTTAATAGAAAGTTTGGAGGGTGAGGCTTTGAGAAAGTATAGTTTTGTAATTCCGACCTATCAAAATAAAAACCTGGTTATCAATACCTTAAGGGCGCTGGATTATATAGAAACCACTGAAGCGATATCCTATGAAGTAATAATTGTTGATGATGGCTCTCTGGATGATACTTTTCAATCTATTATATCGGAACGTAAGAGATATCCTTTTATCTATACATATTTGCCAAGAAATGAGAATTCTTCCAGAGCAAGAGCAAGGAATTATGGGCTTAAAAATATAACCGGTGATATTGTAGTTTTTATTGACGGAGATATTCTTGTCAGACCAGATTATTTGATAGATCTGGATCGTTTTTTTGAACAAAGCAGTGATATGGCGGTGGTAGGTATGCGACTGCTGCTTAACCAACCAATTGATGAGCAAATAGTAATGGATAGATCAATATTTGATAAAAACATCTTAAGCTCTTATCAAACAGGAGTTGATTTTAGACATCAGATATTTGAAAATCTCTCCTATAATGCTGAAAGTATGAAGGTGCCCTTTCTATTTGCATTGACCTGCAATCTGGCTGTGCCTAAGAAATGGATTGATTTAACAGAGGGCTTTGATGAAGAACTTAAAAAATGGGGGATTGAGGATATTGAGTTCGTATACCGCATGTACCAAAAAGGTATGAAGATTGCAATTAATACCAAAGGAACAGTTATTCATCAGTTTCATGGCTCCAAAGAAGAAGATACCGTAGAAAAAGATAAAATTGAGGAGGTAGACTACAATACCTCCGTATTTATAAAAAAACATCCCGGTTTTCTTGGTTTATCAGACCAGGAGATTTATGAGTTATTCCGGAGTATCGCCCATAATTACAAAAAGTTAGAAGTGGATAACACTATAATATCAATAGAGTTATGCTATGACGATAAAGATAAGTATGAAATGGTAAAAGCAGAAATCAAGAAATATGCAGAGGATGAATCAATCAAGCTATCTGTATATGACTATGTAGAAAATTCAGACTTAGATATTTTTATTCAATTAATGCCCAATGTAAAAGCGAAAATACTATATTTCCCTAAAACCATTGATTTCTATAGATAGCTAAGGGAAGGGAAGCGGAAGCAATTATGTATGAAGGGGCACTTTCCTGGAAGATGAATAACATCGAATCATTTAATCAGACCACCAGGTGAAAGAGCCCCATTTTTCATATATGAAAGATTTTATTTCGTAAACTTTATATTATCTAAAGAGATATTATCAGAGCTTGATCCTATAAATAATATCATATTCCTTACGGTACTGTCATTCGAATCGGCAGCTATCGTTTTGAAATTAGGACTATCCTCAACAGAAATAGTCAGGGTTGCTTTATATGTACCATCTGATTGTGCTGTAAAATTATTTGTACTGACACGTACTGCTCTTGCTGGATTTGCCCATCCGTGAGTGTTGCTTTGCGGAATTGCAGCTATTGATACATTGGTTGGTGAGGGAGATATAACATCCATTGTTAGTTTGGTTAACCCATATATATTGATAGACTGCCCCCAGATATCAGCTGAAATACGTGCGTTTGCCCAAAAGTTACCTTCTGATAAATCATTGCTGCCATAGGTATTCAGTCCTTTAAGTTCTAAAGCTTTATTCGTATTTTGTATCATAATTGAAGTAATAGGGCTATCTGCGTTAATACCAAAGCCTTGTGTAGTACCATCGTTAAAGTCCCAGAAACCGGATGAAAAATCTAAGGGCGGTTGGGGCTTATTTGGTATTGGATCTTCCGGTGTGGCATAATAAATTCCCTTAATACGGGCACGTACATATTGGCCTGAGGTAGTCAATTCACCTTCTGACCATGCTTTATCAGATCCAGGATCGAAACTTGTAGTACTATTTAATGCAGAGGCTACTTCGTTTTTGTTACAGAGTGAAAAATTACACCAGCTTATGTTATTCGCATTAAGAAAATCTAACCATGCATCAGCTTTGGCTAAATAGGGTCCTGTAGTACCTGTGGAAAGGCTGGTTCCCCATTCAGTAGCAAATACTCCAACACCATGTTTCAGAGCATATCTTACATTGCTCATGGCATTGTTTCTATCTGTATCTACATTGGAGAACGGATTTGTACCGCTGTAAAAATGCACAGAGTACATTGTATTTTTATCAGCAATTGGATTATCTGCGGCCAAATCTGGTCTTTGACTCCAGAAAGGGGAGCCTACAATGATAAGATTTTCATTGCCTTTGTTTCTTAATAATTGCACGATAGGAGCTGCATAAGCTTTTACCTGAGCCCATCCGGCAGCATCATTTGATACTCCTCCATTTTCGCCATTAGGTTCATTGCATAATTCATAAATGATGTTTTTATTATTTGGGTATAAATTAGAGATTTCATTGAAGAATCCTTGTGCTCCTGAATAGATACTATCGTTTGGATTTCCTGGATTAATCATATGCCAGTCTACAATTACATACAGATTATTTGCAATGGCATAGTCTATTCCTTTTATAACGGACTGTTTAACGGATGGATTGGTTGCATACCCATCTTCCCCTACATACATTGCAAGACGTATTACATTTGCACTCCAGTCAGTGGAAAGAGCTGAAAAAGCATTATTATTAATAACCTCAGGGAACCACTGTAACCCATGGGTACTCATACCTCTTAACTGAATCGGATTCCCATCTTCACCGCAGAGTGTCTTTATGCCGTTTTTATCAAGTACCTGTAATTTTCCTCCGACAGAAGGTTTTTTCACATCAGAATTACCAATTAAATGAGTATAATCTGAGGAAGCTGCTGTTACGGTTGCTTTTGGTATAATAGATATGACCATAGCAATTATTACAGCAAGAGAAATCAACGTTCTTTTTACCTTTTTAACCATAATACTCTCCTTTTCTGTGCGTTACTCGTTTGTTTGCGCGGTGTCAAATTCCATTTATTTCTAATACGCCATAATATTACAGCTAAAAATTTTTGATGTAAAGTAAAAATTTGCTTACAAAAATGTGAATAATTTAACAAAAGTGTTATCTGATTTATAAAAGTCAGAACATATTTTTGAAAAAACAGAAAAAAATTTACAAAATAACGACTTTTTTTCTACATGATTTATTTGGATTATAGCTCTTAAAATACTTTTAAAGTCGTATTTTTTATAGGAAAAATAAGGATTTATACTCACGAAGACTTGTTTTATTTGGTTGTGAATCTTTTGTCAGTATATTTTGAATTATATAGGAGTTTCTGAATGGGGAAAATACAAAAATTAACATGCATTAAAAAGGGATATGATTTGACAAAATATAGAGAGTTTAGGTTTGTTTAAGTTGAGCTAAACAGAAAATGTAAAATATTTCTATGTATTAGTTTGGAAATATAGTATAATATAAAAAATCCTATTTCATAAAATTATTCCATATGGAAAGAAAGTTGTATCGTAAAGGGTATGCTTTTATTTGACTACATAGTAGAAAGGAGTTTCATCATGAAGGAAAGAAACGGGAAGGAATGAAGGAAACGAGAAGGAATAGAAGAAAGAAACAGAAAATACCAATTCTAAAATATAAAAGCTAATATGTAAATGCTAATATAAAAGCTTAGATATAAAAACTAAGATATATAAAAGTGAAGATAACAAAAGTCATAATTGAATATAAGCGTTATAAGTCTATAAAAACTTGAAATTAGGAAGGTAGGATTATGGGACACATTACCAGTAAAGATGCCTATAAGAACTTAGAAGAGAGAATCAATTGGTTTACACAAGGGGCTCCGCCAACAGAGAGTCTGTATAAAATTCTGCAAGTTCTATATACAGAAAAGGAAGCCAAGTGGGTCGCACGCTTGCCAGTTCGTCCATTTACAGCAAAAAAAGCGGCAAAAATCTGGAATACCAGCGAAGGAAAAGCGGAAGCTTTTTTAGAACATCTTTGTGAGAAGGCGTTACTAGTGGATTCCTTTTATGGAGGTGTACGCCAATTTGTAATGCCGCCGCCAATGGCAGGGTTTATTGAATTTGCATTGATGCGTACAAGAGGAGATATTGATCAAAAGTATTTAAGTGAATTGTATTATCAATATATGAATGTAGAGGAAGACTTTGTGAAGGATTTATTCTTTGCAACAGAGACTCATCTTGGAAGAGTTTATGTGCAGGAGCCGGTTTTGACGAATGATAACACAATTCATATTTTGGATTATGAAAGAGCAAGTCATATTATAGAGGATGCAAGTCATATAGGTCTTGGAACCTGTTATTGCAGACATAAGATGTTGCATGCAGGCCACCCCTGTGAAATTGATGCACCCTTGGATGTCTGTCTTACCTTTGGAAATGTAGCCCGTTCTCTTGCAGAGAATGGTAAGCATGCAAGATTAATTGATAAGAAAGAGGCAATGGATGTATTAGAGCGTTCATATGAAGCTAATCTGGTGCAGATTGGTGAAAATGTTCGTGAAACCCCGGCATTTATATGTAATTGCTGCGGCTGCTGTTGCGAAGCCTTGCAAGCAGCACGAAAATTCAGCCCAATGCAGCCAGTGGCTACGACTAACTATATACCTAAGATTTCGAAAGAGTGTGTGGGCTGTGGTAAATGTGAAAAGATATGTCCGGTATTAGCAATTTCCATGACAAACAACAAAGAAGACAAGAAGGTTGCGGAGGTAGATAAGGAGGTATGCCTTGGTTGCGGTGTCTGTGTACGAAGTTGTCCTAAAAATGCCATTGAATTAGTGCAAAGAGAAGTTCGAGTCATTACACCGGTAAATAGTACCCATAGATTTGTATTACAAGCAATAGAGAAAGGCACCCTCCAGAATCTTGTATTTGATAACCAGGCATTTGCCAATCATCGTGCGATGGCAGCAGTATTTGGCGTTATCTTCAAATTATCGCCTTTAAAGCAAATGATGGCTAGCAAACAGTTTAAATCCATATATTTGGATAAATTGTTGTCTAAAAAAATTGATAAAAAGTAATAAAATGGCGGCAGTTAGTAGTTAAATAATGGGATATATAATAATGAAATGTATAAAAATGAGGACATGAGAGGAAACTTTCATGTCCTTTTTTGTTCGATAAATATAGAGGGTTCTTCATATTTTAGGCTAGGAAACTTATCTTATTGGCATAATCTCAAGAAAAGGTTGGAAGAATTGTATGAGGAATTTCGATTTGATTGCATCAATATAGCTTTAAGAATTACAAATAATCTAATGATGGCTGAGGATGCGGTTCAAGATGCTTTCTTGGCGGTAATAAAGCATAAAGATAAAATGCTTACTTTAAATTATGGAGATTTTCGTAAGAGTATCATTATCATTGTAAAGAACAAATGCATTGATATTATACGTAAAAATAAACATCTGTCATCGGTTTCCCTTGAGGATGTTGAGTATGAACTGAAATCTGAGGATTTATCTGTTGAGATACAGGTAATTCGTCAGGAGGATTTCATGTACATGTTAAAGTGCATAGCAGAACTTGATGAAACAAGCAGATTAGTGTTACTTATGAAATACGTACAAGGATTATCCTATAAGGAAATTGGAAATGTCTTGGGAATGACAACAAAGCATGTTGATACTCGAATAATGAGGGCAAAACAAAAAGTACGTAAATTAATAGAAGTGAGAGAAATGAAGGAAATGAGAGAAATGAAAGAAATGAAAGAAATGAAAGAATTGAAAGAATTGAAAGAATTGAAAGAAATGAATGAAAAAAAGCAGGAGTAAATTTGAAGACTGCTATCACTTATTTAATGGTGTACTCATTATGGGTAAGGATGTTAAGTGGCAAGATGTACTTTTCATAAAAGTGTTAATTATGAAACTAAATTATTAAAAATGTAAAAAAGAGGTAGGAATTTTTGGAATTGAAACGTTTTTAATATATAAGACATAAGGAATGTTTTTAAATTGCAATTATTACTATGAGATACATAAATATATTTAGAGTTCACAAATAGTTGCGGTGCATTCATAAAGCTATCGCTATCGTACAGTTATACCTGTGGTTTGTCACGAAGAGAGTCACAGATAAATAAATTATAAGGAGGTCAAAAAATGACTAAAAAAAAGTTTTATGTTAAAGCATTACTTATGGTAGCCTTTGCACTGTTGATTACAACATTTTACCTGGCTACACCGGTAAGCGCTGCCGCCAGGGGAGCATGGGCTCCTAATACTGCTTATGCAGTAAATGACACCGTAACATATAGCGGAAGTACTTATACCTGCCTTCAGGCACATACTTCCCTTGTAGGATGGGAGCCGGTCAATGTTCCGGCTTTGTGGTCAAAAGGCGGCGGGGGAACCACACCGACACCAACACCACCACCAGCTACAAGCGGAGTTACATTCTATGCAGATATAAATTACGGTGGTAAAGCAGTAACACTTGGAGTTGGCAATTACACACTTTCACAGTTGAATGCAAAAGGTATTCCCAATGACTGGATGTCGTCTCTCAAGGTTCCAAGTGGCTGGACTGTTGAGGTTTATCAGAATGATAATTTCAGTGGAACAAAATGGACCTATACTTCAAGTTCTTCCTGGGTTGGAGACACAGTAAATGACAAAATGTCATCGGTTAAGATTTATACTGGATCACCGAATACTTCCGTAACGAAGCCTTCTGAAGTTCCAAGTAATATATGGACATATACAATGAATGTAGACAATAAATTTGGTAAAGGCGGAGATTTTGCTTTACTGCTGTGCGCTGTAATCAAAAAAGAAAGCAGCTTTGGAGCAGGCTTACCAGGCAGTCCATCAGCTGGTGACGGATTAATGCAGGTGGAACCAAATACCCGTAATGCATACTTATCTCAATTCAGCTCAAAATTTGGCCGTTCATATAATCACAGCAGTGAGCAGGATCAGGTATGCATGGGCGCATTAATTTTAGATGAAAAGATTACTAGATTCGGCAACATATATAATGGTTTATTACACTATAACGGAGGAGATTACTGGTATCCGGGAGCTACAGATTCTTATGGCCGTCCAATTCTGGCAAATGTATATGCAGACGTAGTTTACGCTACCTATAAGAGTTATGGCGGTAAGAAATAGGATAGTATAAAACAGGTTATTAAAGATACCTGTAGAGTATGAACTTATACACAGAAAATACGGAAGCACTAATAAAACAAGTTTAAACCCAAAAAGAGACTAGCCAGTTACTGGTTAGTCTCTTTTGGTAATGGTACTATGCTTATAATCTGTATATCTGACACAAACTTCACACAAGGAGTTAGCAGTGAATCTAAAAATTGCAAAGCTCGCTGTATTATAGAAGTCAAGGAGCCTGTCTTCCTTTAGCAGAGGACAGGCTCTTTTTATGAGTTTTCCTTGATTAATCAACTATTTTGGCTTTTCAATACCTTTCTGAAGATTTTCAGATTGCCACCTATAGATATTTGATTTATAATTGTATGCGTTGCGTAAATCAGATACGGATAAAAGAGGTAGAAAATGAATAAGAAGTGGTTTCAACTGGATAAAAGAGCAGACAAAGAGATAATCTCACTTGCATGGCCTTCTATTACCGAGCAGATACTTGAGATGATGGTAGGAATGGTTTCTACTATTTTTATGGGGAAAATAGGTATCTTTGCAGTCGCAGCGGTAGGTATGGTAAACATGCTAATGGGATTCCTGCAAACAGTTTTTTCTGGTCTGTCAATCGGTACAACAGTTATTATTGCACGAGTAACCGGAGAAGGTAAGAATGATGAGGCTAAAAGCGCCTTAATACAATCAGGGTATATGGCAGTCATTGTTGGTGTGCTTCTGGCAGTGATCGGTAGGGTATTTTCATTGCCTTTACTGAGCCTGTTCTTTGGAAAAGCAGAGCCGGAGGTTTTTGCGGCAGGAATCAGTTATTTTAACATTGTACTTATAAATCTGCCTTTTCTTGTGTTAGATATTATTGTTTCCGGAGCAATGAGAGGAGCAGGTGATACAAAGACTCCCATGATAATTACTGCCGGAGTAAATGTTTTAAATATCATATTAAATACTGTATTGATATTTGGTGTGCCTTTTCTACATATACCTGCATATGGCATCGTAGGTTCAGCTATTGCTGTAACAATTTCAAGAATTGTAGGTGTAGTGGTAAGAGTTTTTGTTCTATACAATTACAAAGGGCTTAAGCTTAATCTGAGCCTGAAAGATGATTATACAATTAGGCTTGAAATGATTAAACGAATTATTAAGATAGGCGTTCCCGGTTTCATAGAGCAGGCGGTAATGCAGGGTGGATTTCTTATGCTACAGATTATTATCGTCCCCTTAGGAACTATTGCAATGGCTGCCTATCAGATTGGTATAAATATAAATGCACTGGCATTCTTCCCGATATTTGGTTTTGCGATTGCTAATACAACCCTTGTAGGGCAGAGTCTTGGAGAGAAAAATTATGAGAAGGCTGAAATCTATTCCCGTGAAAGTTTAAAGATTACAATGATCGTGGGTTTTGTTATTGGTATTTTCATGATTATATTCTCAAAATATCTTGCAGGTATGTATACCAGTGATCCTCTTGTAATTAAGGAATCCATTGGTATAGTATGTACTTTTGGAGTAATAGAGCCGTTGCTTGCTATATTAAATTTATGTTCAGCAACCTTAAAAGCTGCGGGAGATATCAAGTATGTAATGATTACTTCCTTTGTAGGGCTTTGGGCCTTTAGGGTTATCCTGTCCTTTGCGCTTATTCATTTGTTCGGAATAGGATTAACTGCGGTTATGATTGGTATATTCTTTGACTTCTGCTCAAGATCGATTATGTATCTGACCAGAGTACATAGTGGAAAGTGGAAATATATTAAAGTCTAATGGCAGAAGGCTTAAGAGGAAATAATGTTTTTTAGTTCCATTAGTAAGAAAGGAGGCGATTGATTGGCGAAGAACGGAAATATGCTGGCGATTTTATGGATGCTAAATTCAGGAGCTAAAATAACGGCAAAGCAAATAGCGGAAAAATTAGAGATAAATATACGGACTGTGTATCGTTATATTGATTCACTCTGCGAAAGCGGAGTACCGATTGTTTCAGATTCAGGACAGAACGGTGGATATACTTTATTGAACAATTTTATTCAGGCACCGTTAGTTTTCGATATTGAAGAGCAAAAGGCATTGCTTCACGCGGCAGTATTTGCAAACGAAGCGGGATACCCATTCAGTGAAGCCTTAAACAAAGCAACACAAAAGTTAAAAATGTATTCAAATCGAGAACAGGAAAACATTCTTAATCGCCACTTAACCGGTTTCGAAGTAATCAATCGTGATATTGACCCGTCTGTCAAGCAGACCTTGGAAGAATTAGAGCATGCTGTTGCAAACGAGTATTCAGTAGAAATTGAATACCGTTCAAGCCGGGAAGAACAACCGGTTAAAAGAGTAATTGATCCTTATGGAATGCTTTACTGGAACAATAAATGGTATACGGTTGGTTTCTGCCAGCTTCGAAAGGAAATAAGAAGTTTTCGAGCTGAAAGGATTACCCACATACAGCGGACGCAGCTGAGATTTAAAAGACCGGATACCTTTTCTGCCAAGGAATTCTTTCTGCAAAACCTTCTGCAGAATTCCGATAGTAAAGCAGAGATGGTAACGGTTATTATAGGCGGTCGGTCAGAAGCTCTGGATGATTTATGTATTCATTGGTTTTTTGGTCATCACCTGAAAGAGCGTATGCCAAACCAAGCGGTTTTTTTACTGGACGAAAGAGCTGTTCAGGGATATTTACCTTCTTTTCTTCTTTCCTATGGAAAAGCAGTTCAGGTGATTGAGCCACAGAGCTTAAAGAAAAAGCTTATTTCTGTAACATCGGACTTAATGGAATATTATCAATTATAATAGCTTCACTGACAGTGGTTGTCAGTGAAGCTGTTTTATTATAGAGATAAACATTGTTCCTTTACTTAGAGGTTTAATGGACACTTTAATAATTAAATGGGAATGGCCAGAACTTACTCGTGGATGGGGCACATGTTTAATGAACACTTGAAAAATAAAACAGGAGGACATAGGTATGAAGAATAATATAGTGTATTTATATGTATTTGATACAATGGCTGATTGGGAAATTGGTTATCTAACGGCGGAATTGAATTCCGGAAGATATTATAAGAAAGACTTAACACCAACAAAAATCCTTACGGTCGGAACTAAAAAGACTCCAATCCTTACGATGGGAGGACTAAAAATATTACCGGATATAGAAATTGATGCTTTTAGCTTTGAAAACGCGGATGCCTTAATTTTACCGGGCGGAGATACCTGGGCAGAAACAGTTCATGAGCCTATTTTGACAATGGCAGAGGAATGCTTAAAGAATGGTATTGTTGTTGCCGGAATTTGTGGTTCTACAATAGCTCTTGCTCGGAAAGGCTTGTTGAATTTTAGCTATCATACAAGCAATGACCTGGATTATCTTAAAAGTATCTGCCCAGACTATAAGGGAGAACAGTACTATAGACAGGAGGCTGCCGTAACTGACGGAAAGCTGATAACAGCTTCCGGAATAGCACCGTTGGAATTTACCCTTCAGGTTTTGAAAGCTTTAGAGGTGTTTTCTGCTGAAACTCTAGATGCCTGGTATAAGCTGTATAAGACTAATAATTCCAAATATTTCTTTGAGTTGATGGGTTCTATCTAATAATAATGATAAGAAGAGTCTCTTTTGAACGATTATGATGAATGAGTGTAAGAAATACACTTCAACTCGTGATTTTGAATGCGTGCTAAAGTATGCAGATGGGGGTGAAAAATGAATAATGATAAAAAATTTATAGCAGTATCAGGTAAATACACCAAGAATGGAGTACCTAATGGTTTTACATCTATTACACCCTTTATCGTAATAAAGGATCCTTCAAAAGCAATAGAGTTCTATCAATCTGTCTTTCATGCCAGGGTGAAGGATATTACAGAATTTTCTGATGAAAATGGTAATCAAATGGTAGTGCATGCGGAACTGGATTTTGGAAATGGATTTTTACAGCTTGGAGCAGCGAATCCGGCCTATAAATTGGTTTTACCCCCGGAGGAGGATAATGCCTGCTATTCTTTGGCAATCTATGTTGCTGATGTTGACCAGGTATTTGAGAATGCAGTGGTAAGAGGAGCCAAGATCAGAGAGCCGATTGCCAATTTTGTCTCAGGAGATCGATACGGAAGTATTTTAGATCCATTTGGCGTAAGGTGGACCATAATGACCAGAATTGAAGACTTATCGGAAGAGGAGAGCGTCCGTAAGGTAAGAGAATGGGCTGATAGTTTTAAAAGTTCAAAAGAACAATAGAATGGATT
>JAQSXJ010000141.1 GCA_029256725.1 Anaerocolumna sp.
GTACCTGTTGTATTATGTGCTGCCAGAAGCGGAATCGGAGTGGATAAATTAAAGGAGACAGCAGTTAAGGTTGCAGCAGGGGAAATAACTCCAAAACCAGTGCCTGTAAAATATGATGATAAAGTAGAAGAGCTGATTAAGAAGCTGTTACCGGATCTTGGTGATATGACAACAGATATATCCGTAAGGTGGATGGCCCTTAGAATGCTTGACGGAGATGAGAAACTCTTAAGTGCCATGTCAGCTCATATGGGAGAACTTTCATTTGAAAATACTCTGCCTCTTTACGGAGTACAGGAGGAACTGCCGGATAAAGAGACCTTACGAGACGGAATCTCCGAGGCAATCTATCGCCGGATAGAAGACCTGAAAGCAAAATACATTCAGGAGGACAGTGAAGTAAATGCAAGGGATAAGAAAATTGACAATATTGTCACGTCAAAGCGGTTTGGATTACCGATAATGTTATTAGCTCTGGCGCTTGTATTCTGGATTACTGTTACAGGTGCCAATATACCTTCTGCACTGTTGGCGAATTTATTATTCCATATTGAAGATAAACTTACAGAGCTATTTTCTTTCCTAAATGCACCTGCCTGGCTTCATGGAGTATTGGTACTGGGGCTTTACAGGACATTAGCCTGGGTTGTTTCTGTTATGCTTCCGCCTATGGCAATATTCTTTCCGCTCTTTACAATATTGGAGGATTTGGGTTTCCTGCCAAGAGTAGCCTTTAATATGGATCACCTCTTTAAGAAAGCCTGCGCCCATGGTAAACAATGCCTTACTATGATTATGGGATTTGGCTGTAATGCAGCCGGAATTGTATCCTGCCGTATTATTGAATCCCCAAGAGAGAGAATGATTGCGATCCTTACCAATAATTTTGTACCCTGTAACGGCAGATTTCCTACCCTTATTGCCATATCCAGTGTCTTTTTGGTGGCGTTTGGAGGAAAAACTTTTGGTATCATGCCGGCACTTGCGGTAACTGCTATGATTGTTATCGGTATCGTTGTTACCCTTCTTGTTTCCTATCTCCTATCAAAGACGGTATTAAAAGGAATTCCCTCTACTTTCACCCTCGAACTTCCCCCCTATAGAGTGCCAAAGATCGGAAGGGTGTTATACACCTCAATGATTGATCGTTCAGTATTTGTACTTAAAAGAGCTGTGATTGTAGCTGCGCCAGCCGGAGCCGTTATCTGGATATTAGCAAATATTTTTGTTGGTGATATCAGTTTATTGGGGTATATGGTGAACTTCTTCGACCCCTTTGGAAGATTTATCGGTCTTGATGGGTATATATTAATGGCATTTCTTCTTGGTCTGCCTGCTAATGAAATTGTTCTGCCCATTCTCTTAATGGCCTATTTGTCCACAGGCTCTATGGCAGAGTATGACAGCCTGGAGTCTCTTCGGAATATTTTAGTCGGTCATGGCTGGACTTATCTTACAGCACTGAACACCATGCTATTTAGTCTGCTCCACTGGCCTTGCGCCACTACCCTCATAACCATTCGGAAAGAAACCGGAAGCGTTAAGTGGACCATTGTTTCAGCATTACTGCCAACCATAATTGCAATTGTAGTATGTTTATGTACGACAATGGTATATCGTCTCGTGGGGATGTTATTCTAAATATATCCGAAAAGTTAATCAATCATTTGTCCTAGCGCTATAGTTTTGTAGGTTCATTAGCTCCCACATTTTCTTGTGCCTAATATAGGTTTAGTTAAATGGTCGGGAGCTCTTTCTATTACATCTTAGGAAAGCGTCAAAGCTCTTTGTCTGGAAGCCTCATAAAACATTACCGTTGCAGCGCAGCCAACATTAAAGGAAGTGGCATAAGAGGCTTCTGCCATAGGGATGGTTGTCAGAATGTCACAACTGTCCTTAAAAGTCTTACTTAATCCATCTGTTTCATTTCCAATCATAAAAAGTACCGGTCCAGATAAATTCAAATCATAGATAGGGTATTCTTTATGTGCAGTGGTACCAATGGTCTGGAGCGTCGGATATTGTTTCTTCAGTTTAGCCATAAAATCCAGAACCTTTTGAGTCTCAGGAACTCGTACTACTTGCATATTAAAGAAAGAGCCCATTGTTGAGACTATCACATCCGGATCATATAGATCTACGGCATGTCCGGTCAGGATAAGACATTCAACCCCTAAGGCATCGCAGGAACGTATAATGGTTCCGAGATTTCCTTTGTTGGAGGGTCTGTCAAACAGGGCTATCATTGGATTTTTTGAAAGAGTTACAGTATTTAAGTCATCTTCTCTCATACCAGCGACAACCATAATTTCAGAAGTATCTCCTTTTCCGCTTAGTTCTTTTAAAAGGGATTCTGGCAGTTCATAATTTATTTCTGTAGAAGAGTTTTGAATTATTCCCTTCGCCCAATCAGATAGATTTCTTTCATTGGAGTAAAGAAAGGATTTGATATTCCATCCCTTTGCTAGAGCTTGGTTTATATTACGAACTCCTTCGATAAGAAATTCCTGATATTTATAACGTTTATTACGGTTGTTTCTAAGAACCTCAAACTTTTGGTAGACAGCATTTTTTGTATAGATTTTTTCAACGTTCATGTTTGATATACCTCTTTATTACGTATTTGTTATATATAGAACCTGTAAACATATAGAACAATATACCATATATTTGGTGAGTGAGTATATGTAATAGATGTTTATATGTATTTATCTTCCGGAACTAAGTTAATTATAATGGATAGGAAGAAATTAGACTCGACTTTTTTGACAAACTTTTTTACCATTCTTCATAGGTATTTAATTGATATTGGTTTCGAACCCGTTCCTTAATCTGAACTAGAAAGTTAACGGGGCCAAGGACTCTTACCACCGGACCAAAGCTTAATACCCGGACTAGTAATTCGGTCTCATCTTCACCATCATAATAGATTCGACAGATATAACAATTACTCTCTTCATCATATTCCGTCTGCTTTTCCCAGGAGGCAAACTGTAACATACAACGTTCCAGGCCATTGCGTTCCTTTGAGATTTCCAAAATGATAGGTTCCTTGCATATGGTTTCTCTGAAGAACTTATATAGAGGAAAGGGTTTAGGTATATTTAGAATAGAAGGTCCAGCTGAGGATTCAGCAGAGGTTTCAGTAGGGGAGTTAACTGAGGATTCAGCAGAGGACTTAGCTAAAGCTTCAGTAGAGGAGTTAACTAAGGTTTCAGCAGAGGATTCAGCCGAAGGTTCTACTGTAAGGATTCGTGCAAGATTTAAGGTCGTTTTTTTAAACTGCCCATCTCTTTGACAGGTTACACCTAAGAGCCTGAACTTATCATCTCTGGAAGAGTAGTTTAGCTTGTAGGGTATCACTAATCGCTTGGTTCGATTCTGTTTGCCGCTTTCATAAAGAATAAATAAGGGAGACTGATTTTCACATGCCTTTAATATTTTCTGGAAGTTGCTGATATATCTTTCCTCCCCATAAGGATCTCCGTCAGCAGCAGAATCATAGTAGTGAAAATCTGATTGCAGAAACAGAGGTGAGACTTCCTTTAATGCTTCTGAAAGGACAGCAGCTTCTTCTGAGTTAACAAATAGATGTATTCGCTTATCAAAAAGGAGAGCTTTTAACCAGCCTTTTTCCAGATCCGTCATAGGACGTGTCAGATCCTTAGATATAAGCTTGGAATAATATTTGCCATCAGTTCTTTGTTCCATGAGATTCCACTCGCCGGAGAAGAGTTTTGGCAGCAGATGAAACGCGCTGTCATAGAAACCATCGGTCTGAACCATTGATTCAATCTCAGCTCGGGTAAGTCCTCCCTCAGCCTGTTCTAATATACTTCTTACTACCGTAAAGTAGCAGCCATAAACTTCTGAAAATAAATGCGAATTAATCTTCATACATTTCCTTCATCCTTTTGATATCTTTGTAAAATCGGTTTATTACTGTCTGGTTGGTACCTTCCAGCTGTATAATTCTACCTGTAAATGTCTTAATCCATGGGGACATGTCATTTGAATCAAAAACTTCTTTTGTGTAAAGATAGGTATTCTTCTCAAGGCGTATCAGTTCCCCGTCCTGTCCTTCCCGGATTAAGCGCTCCAGTATAAAGCCTTCTGTCTTCTCATTGACATTGAGCTTCATACAGACGATTTCCTTCCGGTTCTGACCGCCGAAACCCACACCAAAGACACGGTCAAGATTATTTTCAAGGTCTTTCTGATGTTGCTCTGCTGTTTCGCAAAAATCTTTTAACGTTACGTCTTTCATGTGATCCAGTCTATAATTAAAGAAACGCCGATCCCTGGTCTTATACAGACAGAGATAACGTCTGCCGGTGGAAGCACTAACAAAGACCTTTACCGGAATTCCATCGAAGGTGGAAACTCTGGTACCTGATTCATTTATATTAACAAATTCTACAGCACACCTGTTTCGTATGGCTGAAAGGATGTCCAATAAGATTCCATCCTCCAGGGTATGGGCAGCATAATAATGTTTAAAGGTAAAAAGGTCATTTTCTAGCTTCTGATTATCCATAATAAAACTTCCGATTTCACCCAAAGCAGCACTTCCCTGAAAGAATTTAACTGCTTCTTCTAAACCGGGAGCACGGAGTAGTAACTGGTTAAAGGTATTATCAGACAGGCTGTAATACAGAGCTTTTTTCTGTTTTTCTGCTTTTATTATACCCAGTTCCGCATACTCCTTACATTTATTACGAACGGTCTGAGTATCAAAGACCTGTCCGCTTCTGGTACAGATAAGATCTGTTAGGCTGTCAATGGAAAGCTTTAAATCTCTGCCCAGTATGTCCAGCAGATAGAAGTGGAGCATGATATCGTTGCTGGTAAAGGTCTTTGATTTCCAGGCAGCATAAAGGGGGTTAACGGGAATCCTTGCGCAGTCCATGGAGATGAAAAGGTTCTTACCAGTCTTTGTGTACTCCCATTTCATATATTCTCCCATATAGCTTTCAATCCGGCGTTTCTCATTATCATAAGTGCGGGCAGACTTTCTTGTAAAATCACTTCGTGATTTAAAGCCATAAATATAAAAGTCCCGCATATAATCCCTTATTTTATCAAAATTACGTATGAGTTCTTGAAATTCTCCCATAGCATTCTTCACTTTCGCAAACTTTTTTAAATGATTCCCTTGGAAACATATGCTAATATCATAGCATAGCAAGCAAACAGAAACAACGAAAAGAATGAAAGGAGTGATTGTATGTTTGTAATTGCAAATAAAGAAACTGACCACCCGATTAAAATATGGCTTGATGGAGAAAAGAGCATAGAAGAAACCTGTTTAAAGCAGGCCTACAATCTGTCCCGACTTCCTTTTCTTCACCAGTGGGTGGCATTAATGCCCGATACCCATGCAGGAATGGGAATGCCTATTGGTGGTGTTATCGCCGCAAAAGACGTAATCGTACCCAATGCAGTGGGTGTGGATATAGGCTGTGGAATGGCCTTTGTAGGAACCAATATTCTTGTAGAGGAAATAAAAGATATCAAGACAGGCAGCGGATCGCTGATACAGGCAATCATCAGTGATATTTTAAGGAATGTTCCGGTTGGATTTAATCATCATAAACATCCTCAGCCCTGCAATACCCTGGAAAGAGCCTTTGAAGAGCTTGAGAAATATGAGGCGAATGCAGAATTACTGGGACAGTTAGATGCGGGATATTTTCAGGTAGGAACTCTTGGAGGAGGTAACCATTTTATAGAATTACAGGAAGATGAAGAAGGATATCTTGGTATCATGATTCATTCCGGAAGCCGTAATTTCGGCAAGCAGGTATGTGATGCCTTTCATCAAACTGCCAGAGAATTAAACAGTAAATGGCAGAGCAGTGTACCGGATGAATACCGATTAGCCTTTCTGCCGGTAGATACAAAAGAAGGAAAGCAGTATATTAACTGGATGAACCTGGCGCTGGATTTTGCCGAGGAGAACAGACTTCGTATGATGTTAGCGGTGAAAGCAATCTTAGATAAATGGGTGGGTAAATACACCAACCATACCTTAGAATATAACATGGAAATCAATTGCCATCACAACTATGCCTCCTTAGAACAGCATTACGGGAAAGAAGTGTGGGTGCACCGTAAAGGTGCCACCAGAGCAAGAGAAGGGGAATTAGCGGTAATTCCCGGTGCCATGGGTTCCTACAGCTATGTAGTAGAGGGCCTTGGAAATGAAATGAG
>JAQSXJ010000142.1 GCA_029256725.1 Anaerocolumna sp.
TTCAATTAAGTTAATACATTCATCAATGGTGGTCAATAAAGGTGTAAATGTATATTTTATTACTTCAAAATCGCTCCATAGTTCAAAGAAATCGTTTGCGTATTTAACATCAAACCCAACCATTTCAAGCCGTTTTGTTTTCAGCATATTACACCTCCAAATATGAATAATTAACAACAAATACTTCGCGACATCTAACCAGAGTGGCATGTAATAATCAAAAGCAAAGTGCACTAATCTTAATAATCATGTGGTAATGCAATAGAAACTTTCTCGTTATTGTTTTATGAAATTACTCCTCAGCGATAAATGGTTCCCATTATTGCCAATATATGTAGTTTAAATATACCACTATATGCCCCGGGTGTTGCATTTAATGCACCCGGGGCTTTTCTTGTTTCTGCTATAATAAAAAAGAGCGGTGGCAAGCATGCTCTCTTGTCTATCCTATTTTCTTTTCCAGTGCATCCGTCCGTCTAATTAGCATTTCATGCACATGTTCAACCTCATCTAATATCATACCGTCCATTGCTTTTAGTTCCGCGGTGTCTTTCATCTGCTGTCTCTTTAATTCTTTTAGCGTCTTCTCAAAATCCATTATCTTATCAAGTATCAAATCAAGTTTTTCCGCATCAGTCATTTTATTTGCCCCCATAAATTTTACTTATTCAAATCTTACCATTATAGCATTAATTTTTATTCCACCGATAAGCTATCTAATATTTATAATATACTTTATTAGTATGAATTTTTCAAGTAAGCCATTACATTTATACGAAAAATTTTCAGCATATTAAACACGAAAGTTTATAGAAAAATACAAAAAAACAGGGCCAATTACTCGGCCCTGTAAAACTTACTATTATAGATACAAATTTTATATGGATAAAACAAAAGTACATCTAATAATCTGTTTTGTTTTCAGATTTACGCTACGCAAACATTTGCAGCTTTAATCTTTCTGCTACTAGGATCTCTTTCAATGTCAAAAGTGACTCTTTGACCTTCATCAAGACTCTTAAATCCATTTGAAGAGATTGCTGAAAAATGTACGAATACATCCTCTCCGCCATTTTCATCAGTAATAAATCCAAATCCTTTTTGTGCGTTAAACCATTTTACAATACCGTTATTCATTTACGATACCTCCATTATAATATTTGTATCAAAGTAAATAAAAAAGTTGACCCTATACACAAACCAGTTAAAGGCGACTTGTATGTATATTAGGTCAACTCTGTTAAATTCATTGATTATGTTGTAATATTATCACAGTTAAAGACAAAAGTCAAACATTATTATTTAAATAGTTTTATTTTCTGCCATTTACAAGATCTATCTTTGTATTAACTCCTACGCCCCAACCGGTTCTTGGCTTCCAGTCTAACTGTTTCCAATATAATAATACTGCAGCTCTTGTCTTAGATCCGTAATCTCCATCTACAACCAGAGGGATAAATCCTTTTACACCGGCCAGGCATGTATTTAGGTTGTGCTGCAACCAGACAATGGATAAAAAAGTTGAATCTGGATTAATTGAGCCTAAAGGTGGGTTTTATATATTGCCTGCAGGTCATACTTCCACAATCTATTGTCCTTAATTAGTTTAGTAAGCTTGGTAGTGTAAGAAACATCAATTGCCCATAGAAAAAGAGCCTTGATTATTTTTCTCATAGGCTCTCATACTCTATCAATACTGCTAATGCTTCTTCTTTGGTTTGTGCAGTTATAGACTCAATTAACGATATTTACTCATTAAAGGAAAGCCTAGTTAATGTAGTTACAAAATATGTTGAACAATAAATCATAAACACCCGTTGAACGGGTGGTTTATTAAAAGACTGCTATACCAATAAAATAAGCAGGCACATCCATTATTTATGATATGCCTGCATACTTTTTAAATATTTTTGTTCCTTACAGTTATTCCTTACACGTTACTTACTTGTTCCTTTTACATACTATTTAATACTATTCTGTATTATCATATATGTAGCATTTAAGCCATTTGTTAGAACTTACCTGCATCAGCAGCCTGCTGGATCGCAACCGCAACCGCTACAGTAGCTCCAACCATAGGGTTATTTCCCATTCCGATAAGACCCATCATCTCAACGTGAGCGGGAACGGAAGAAGAACCTGCGAACTGAGCGTCAGAGTGCATTCTACCCATAGTATCTGTCATACCATAGGAAGCAGGACCTGCTGCCATGTTATCAGGATGAAGTGTTCTACCTGTACCGCCGCCGGAAGCTACGGAGAAGTATTTCTTACCCTGCTCAAGACATTCTTTTTTGTAAGTACCTGCTACTGGATGCTGGAATCTTGTAGGATTAGTGGAGTTACCTGTAATGGAAACGTCTACACCTTCTTTGTGCATGATTGCAACACCTTCAGTTACGTCGTTTGCACCATAGCAATTAACTTTTGCTCTATCTCCATTGGAGTAAGATTTACGGTATACTTCCTTCACCTCACCTGTGTAATAATCCATCTGTGTCTCAACGAAAGTAAAGCCGTTGATTCTGGAGATGATCTGAGCTGCATCTTTACCAAGACCGTTTAAGATTACTCTTAAAGGCTGTTTTCTTACCTTGTTAGCGGAGAGTGCGATACCGATAGCACCTTCAGCTGCTGCGAATGACTCATGACCTGCAAGGAATGCGAAACATTCTGTGCCTTCTTCTAATAACATCTTTCCTAAGTTACCGTGTCCTAAACCAACTTTTCTCTGGTCAGCAACAGAACCGGGGATACAGAAAGACTGAAGTCCTTCACCGATTGCAGCGGCAGCATCTGCTGCTTTTCTGCAGTCTTTTTTGATAGCGATTGCAGCACCTACAATATAAGACCAACAGGCATTTTCGAAACAGATATTCTGAATACCTTTTACCTGGTTGTATACATCAAGACCGGCTGCTTTTGTAATCTGTTCTGCTTCTTCGATGGAAGCTATTCCATAGCTGTTTAATACAGCATTGATTTTATCTATTCTTCTTTCATATGATTCAAATAAAGCCATTTTATGTATCCTCCTTCGGTTATTCTTTTCTGGGGTCGATGATCTTCACAGCATCCGCAACACGTCCGTACTGTCCTTTGGACTTCTCATAAGCGGTTGTAGGGTCTTCACCTTTTTTGATGAAATCTGTCATTTTGCCCAGATTTACGTACTGATAACCGATTATCTGATCTTCATCATCCAGAGCGATTCCGGTTACATAGCCTTCTGCCATTTCAAGGTAACGGGGACCTTTCTTTAAAGTACCATACATAGTACCAACCTGGCTTCTTAAACCTTTTCCTAAGTCTTCAAGTCCGGCTCCGATTGGAAGTCCACCTTCAGAGAAAGCGCTCTGAGTTCTACCATAAGCGATCTGTAAGAAAAGCTCTCTCATAGCTGTATTAATAGCATCACAAACAAGGTCTGTGTTAAGTGCTTCTAAAACAGTTCTTCCGGGAAGTATTTCAGCTGCCATAGCTGCTGAATGTGTCATACCTGAACATCCGATGGTCTCAACCAGTGCTTCCTGAATAATTCCGTCTTTTACGTTCAGGGTCAATTTACAGGCTCCCTGCTGAGGTGCACACCAGCCAACACCATGTGTTAAACCGGAGATATCCTTCACTTCTTTGGCCTGTACCCATTTTGCTTCTTCAGGGATTGGTGCTGCACCGTGGTTAACGCCTTGCGCAACCGGACACATCATTTCTACTTCATGTGAATAAATCATGTCTAGACTCCTTTCAATGTACATCAATTTTGCAGTAACTACTATCTAGTCGCGGATATGGGGTTATTAATGCCTCATAAATGCGGTAATACCGCCTTGCAGACAGGCTTGTACCCCCTGCCATCTATGCTTTTGTAAGCAGACGGTATGTTATTATTTTAACACCGCACTTATTCTCTCATAAAAAGTCAAATTAGTCCATAGTTTTTGAGAAAAAATTATTAACAACACACTTATCTTCTATAGGATTTTATGCCATTTGAGGAATCTTTTCCGATATTGTTCACTTTACTTTAACAGATACAAAGGGATTGTTCTTAATGGTAAAACGCCAGAGATAATCTTTCGCTTCCCCTGCATAATCGATATTAATCCGCTTGGAGGTTTCTATTTCAAATTCTTTAGAATCTGATGGTTCTTCAAGATATAATTTACTGCTGCACAAATCAAGACCATAGTGGTCCTTGGTAATTCCCATTCCCTGACATAGCTTGCCGGGTCCGTTAAGGAGCATTTTGAATTTGGTATTTTTTCTTCTTTTTTCCATTATCTCAATACCTTCCAACGGTTCAAGGGCTCTAAGGAGTACCACCTCCGGTATATTTTCTTTATTGGCTACAATATTCATACAATTATACATTCCGTATATCAGGAAAATGTAGGCATAGCCTCCTTCGTTGTATTGGATATTGCACCTGCCATCTCTTTTTCCTTTATAAGAGTGTGCCGCTGCATCGATTATTCCCATATAACTTTCTGTCTCAACGATAATCCCTTTGGTTATTCCCTCTTCCGATTCATGAACCAGTACTTTCCCAAGAAGTGCTTTTCCAAGGCTTAGGCCGTCCTGTCTATAAAAATCACGTGATAATTTCATATTGTATTGCTCCTTTTAAATCATGTTTATCCTAAGGTGTCAAATAACTGCTTGTGGTGGGCTGGATGTTCCACTTCGTGAAATGCGTTTGCGATACAGCAAGACGTGATTTTGGAGATATCGTAGAGTTACGTTCGCAAAATTGCAACGCAGGAATACCTCAAAGTGAGGGGTTCTGCATGTGCAATGAGTTTTCAGACACGTCCTAAGTTATCCACATAAAGTATAGATAATTCCTGTTGTTATTTCAATGGCTTTTTAACCTTTTACCGCTCCTGCCGTTAGTCCTTCCACAATCTGATTACTGAAACAGCAATATACCAGAATGGATGGGACCACAGCTATTACAATAGCAGCAAACATCTGTGTATAGTTTGTTGAATAAGGCCCCACAAAATACGTTAAAGTCACAGAAAGTGTTTTCTTGGCGGCATCGGAAATAAACACCATTGCTAAGAGCAGCTCATTCCAGTTACTTACAAAGGTCATAAGGCCGGTAACAAATAGGCCGGTCTTAGACAAGGGCAGCGCAATCTTAAAAAAACTGCCATAAATAGAACACCCGTCAATACAAGCCGCTTCAAACATATCTCCTGGCATCCCCCGGAAGAAATTAACCAGAATATATATAGTCATCGGTAAAGAAAAAGTTATATAGGGGAGTATTAAGGAAAGAAGGCTGTTAGTCAACCGCCAGTTAGAGAAGGCTACAAACAGCGGTATTAACACACAATGCACCGGAATCATCATTCCAATGAGAAAATATCCCATGGCAGAATTGGCGAACTTCCATCTCATACGCCCGATAGCAAAGGCTGCCATGGCTCCAATAAGCATGCTTGCTAACAGTGTAATGACACAGACAGTTACAGAATTTAAGGTTGCAAGCCCTAATTTTCCGGCGGTCCAGGCCACCCGGTAATTATCCCATTGCAGTGTTTTTGGTATCTGAAAGGGACTGCTGAAAATCTCCGCATTTGTCTTAAATGATACTAATATGACCCATAACAGCGGTGCTATGTAGATTACAGCCAATAGTCCAAGAAATATATATATGAACAGGAAACTTACTTTAAACTTTCTCACCTGCTAACCTCCTACATTTCATAATCTTCTGTTTTCAGGCACTTACTGATAATAAAGGTTACAATGATACATAAGACTAATAATACTACCCCAATTGCACTGGCATAGCCATATTTAAAATACTGAAATCCCTGATTATACAGGTGGGTGGCAAGTACATCCGTTCTATGGTTTGGCCCTCCCTGGGTCATGTTATATACCAGATCAAAGAACTTCAGGGAACCGATGCAGTTTAAGGACAAAGAGGTGGCTATCATTGGCTTAATTAAAGGTAAGGTAACATGGCGAAAACTCTTAAATTTACCGGCACCGTCTATATAAGATGCCTCATAAAGCGAACCGGAGATCCCTGCAATCTGCGCCATATATAACATCATGGTAGTACCCACATATTGCCACAAGGCCACAAAAGCAATTACCCACATGGGCAGGACAATATACCCTTTTGTATCCATCAGCCATAAGGGACCTTTTATACCAATCAGGCTTCGGATTAAAGAGAAAGGACCAGAGAAGTCCCAGCGCAGCAGAAGATAATACCGCAGGCAGATAATAAATATTTTTAAACAGATTCCTTCCTCTCTTCACATTTGTAAGCAGTGCCGCCAGCAGTAAACCCATAAACTGCTGACTGATGGCAGAAAAAAGCATAAAGAAAATGGAATTCTTTAAGGCTGTCCTCATAGTGGTATCTTCCGTAAACAACTTCTTATAATTATCAAGCCCCGTAAATTCAGCACCGGTTAAGGCATTCCAGTTACACAAAGAATAATAAAGTGCCTGGCATATTGGCACTAAGAGAACAGCGGTAAATAAAATAAATGCAGGTGCAACAAACAGAATAATTGCTGTCTTGTTACGATATATTTTGTCCATTGGGTACCTCCCTGGTGTTTTAACTCAAATTCGATATACTAAATACACAGAGACTGTTGCATATGAATGTAGGGCTGTAAAGAACCCCTTGGCTTTCCTGTAATTCACTGCCTCAAAGACCTGTAGCCGATTTTTGTGCTAAAAGCGAACAATTGATGTACGATTATAGCACACAAAATTGGTAAGGTGTCTTGAAGCCGGTGTGCGAAGGAAAAAACCTGGGCTTCTTACAGCAACATTGTTTAAATGCAACAGCCCCTTTTGATAACTTAGTTCCTATTTATTTCTTCCAGACATTCTCAGCGTAGAAACTTTGAACCTGTTCAAAAGCCTGTTCCGAAGTCAGACTGCCGAGGAACAGATCAACCATTGCATTATCAAATACATCTCCGGCTTCCACCGATGCCAGGGATTCATTATAAAAGCCCAGAGTCCCAGTTGATTTAGACAGGATATCCATTACATACCCCAGCTGTGCAGGTGCTTTTTCTTTATCATAAGCTACATCGATTACCGGAATCTTACCACCGATTTCTGCAGTATATTTCTGTGCTGTCTCATCGGTAAAATATTTCATCAAAGCAAGGCAGGCTTCCTGGTTCTTAGTGGTAGCGCTCATTACAAGGTTATCGGTCTTAACGATCATGCGGTTAGGATCTGCTCCGCCTTCTATACCGGGAAAACTGAATACCCCGCATTTTGCTTCGAATTCCGGGTTATTTCCGTTAATCTGTCCAATTGCCCAGGACCCCTGAACCAGCATGGCAGCTTCTCCGTTATAAAAGGCTGCTGTTGCCTGATCATTGGAATCTCCTGCTGCAGTTTCCTGAAAATACTTGGATAGTTCTTCCAGTTTATTACCCGCATCAAGAAAGGTCTTGTCAGTCCAGTCAAGGTTTCCTTCATTAACGCTTTTTAAATTGTCCGGTCCACCCTCTCTGTCACAGAGATAGCCCGCAATCATGGACAGGCACCAGGCCGTTCCGGCGGAGCAGGAAATCGGTGTATACCCGGCGTCTTTCAGCTTCTTACAGGCTTCGATCCACTGGTCATAGTTGGTTGGTACCTGTGCACCTGCTTTTTCAAACATCTCCGTATTATAGAATACCAGTGCCGCTGCAAAGTTGGTAGGTACTGCATAAATCTTTCCGTCATAGGTCATACGCTCAAAGATACCCTCTGTGAAAGTACTGTACCAATCCTTTTCGCTGGTTTTAAGAATATCTGTTAAATCTGTTGCAACACCAGCCTCCACATATTGGGTAAGATTTGGTCCCGGATTACATATAAACACATCAGGACAGTCCTTGGAGGCAATTAATGCATTCAGTTTGGTGTCATATTCCTCCAGATTTGTGGTAATAGCCGTCACATGATATTTATCCTTGTAATCCTCATTGAACCGGTTGATAACCTCTGCATAACCAAGGGAAATCAAATCCTCCGTTGCCGTCAGATCATCCCAGAACATCCATTTGATCTCCTGTACTTTTCCTGTTGAGGCACCCGTAGACTTATCCCCTCCCTTAGAGTTATTGCCTCCACATCCTGATAAAGAGCCGCAAATCATTACTGCTGTGAGAAGTACCGCAAGAACTTTTTTCATAATCATAACTATGTAACCTCCTACTCATTATTAATTATGGTAATTATAACCATAACAATCCGCCTAACCTTTAAGCATTGAGTAAAGTATAACAAAGCGATCATCCATTTTCTTCCAAATAATTGCTCATCTACTCCTAATTCTTGCTATAAATATCAGTAATTAATAAAACCTTATTAACCCGTGTTTATCTATAGTGCTTATACCAATTTGCTTTTCCTCGTAAGAAATATACAAAATAACCTTTCTTTATTAACGGACAAATACATATACTATATTATCAAGCTTTAATAATGGCAATTTTTAAGAAATCCCCTTGTATCGGTTGGGAGGTTCCACTTTGTGGATATAAGGCATCTTTTTGAGTACGCAGTGTTCTAAGTTGCCCAACTCCTAGCAGAATCCACCAGTGTTATGCCTTCAAAACTTTGCAAGGAGTCTTCAGACACTTCTTAGGAATACCTGGTCTAAATTCAAATTCTATAGTTTTATAGGAAAGAGGTTATATCATGATAGAAACCTTGAATGGAATAAAAGAAACCGTTAATTTCAAGACCAATACAACGATCAGGCTTTAT
>JAQSXJ010000034.1 GCA_029256725.1 Anaerocolumna sp.
CCACATGGCAGTTGATGCAATCGATATTATGGAAGGCAAGCTTTTTGATTACCGGTGTTCTTTCATCTACTGGATATGCTGCCTTGTTTTGTACATAAGTTGAATGCCCATCCGGATCGCAGAAGTAAAAGCAGTTTATAACAATGGGGGTCATTACACCGTCCATTCGTATATTATCAAATACGATATTATCAATTACTGCATCCTCTCCTCTGCCTCTCCTGGTTTTTACACGAAGTCCTCTGTCTGTATGAAGAAAAAGACAGTCTTTGACGGTTATATCCCTGACACCTCCTGCATTCTCACTTCCTATCGTTACCGAACCATGTCCATCCTGCATACAGCATTGTCGTATGGTTATATTTTGAGAAGGTGTTTTTAATTTCCTGCCAAGATATATCTTACCAGATTTAATTGCAATACAATCATCCCCTACACTAAAGAATACTCCTGTAATTTCAACGTTGTTACAGGATTCCGGATTCAGAGCATCCGTATTGGGTGAATTCTTAGGGTTTAATATACTTAATCTGATAAACTTAAGCTCCGAACAGAAATAAGGATGCAGGGTCCAGCTGGGACTATTGATTAATACTACTCCTTCTATAACGATGTTTTTGCAGTTACTTAGGAATATAAGTCTTGGCCGGTAGGCTATGTTCTTTTCCTTCGGCTTATCCCACCAGTTGGTTATATCTGCATTTCCGTCAATCTCTCCCTGTCCGTAAATTACTACGTTCTCCAGGTTCATACCCTGAATTACCGCAGAAAACATGGTTAAGGGATTTCCCTCCCAGGTTCCCAGGTAACAGGTATCCTCTTCATCATAGCTCTGTATACGTCCAGGAATTATAGGACGCTTTTCTCTTTCTGTAAATGCCTTTAGGATGGCTCCTTTTCCTAATTCCAGTTTTATATTACTCTTTAAGAATAAAGTAGTAATACGATAGGTTCCTGCCGGAATAAAGATTCTTCCGTCTATAGGACATGACATAATAGCAGCTTGTATAAAGCAGGTATCATCAGTGATGCCATCTCCTTTTGCACCAAAGTCCCTGACATCTAAGCTAAAGGATTCCTTCTCTGTTTGAAAATATATACTGCTTTCACTCAGCTCACTTTTCACCGTAAGCTTATACCTGCTATCAGGTTTTAGTTCATAAATGCTATTGATAACCCGTTCTGTATTTCCGTATTCCTTATCATTTATAAAGAACTTATAACTTCTATTGGTATAAAATACTCCACCCTCTTGTATTTCAAAAACGGCACTTCTTGATGTCTTAAAAAGTATTTGAAGTTCCAAATCTCTGCCTCCTAAGCAATATCTTACGTCAAGTTATTTATGCAGCATTTTTATTTGCGCATAAGTCATCATTAAAGCACCGATACCTTTCCTATCATCCTCCACAATAGGCTCAGAAAGATAATAAAGGATACTGCCATCTCGTCTTGTATCACTTTCGGGACCAAGTCCTGCAACGGAGCAAATGCCGGTAAGTTTTATTATTCCCTCCTCTTCTCTCAATCGATTCTTAACGATAGACTCAAAAATCTCAACACCAGATGACAGATACTTCTCCTTAAGGAGTGCTCCTAAAGAACAGCCTTTTAAGATTGCATAGGAAATCATAGTAGATCCGGAAGTTTCAAGATAATTTCCGAGAACCTCAGGATGATCAATTACCTGATAGAACATCTTACTTACAGGATCCTGATATTTTAAGATACCCTTTACCCCTTCTCTTAAAAGTTCCTCAAGGACTACATACTGTTCAAAAACCATTTCATTCATCTCACTAAGAACATCCGTAAGAGCCATCAGATACCAGCCAAGTGCACGAATCCAGAAATTAGCTGATCTACCTGTATTTTTATCCGCCCAAAAAATGGTCTTAGACTCATCACAGCCATGATAATACAATTCCTTTTCTTTATCAAACAGGAACTTCCTGGCAGCAACAAACTGGTCTATGATATCATTATAATTCTTCATATCATTAAACTTTGTCTCATACATCATATAAAAGGGAAGAGCCATGTACAACCCGTCTAACCATACCTGCTCCGGATAGATTTCTTTATGCCAGAAACTGCCGCTTTTTGTCCGGGGCTGGTTTCTGATCTGTTCCATTAGGACTTCGATGGCATTCTTATACTTTTCTTCTCCGGTCCACGAATAAGCATCGAATAATACTTTTCCTGAATTGATATTATCAAGGTTATATTTGCTTCTGTCATAACCCTTAATAGTGCCATCCTTCGCAATGAACTCATTTAGATAATCCAATACGAATTGTTTATATCGTTCCTCTTTCGTAGCTTGATATAACCTGGCACACCCTATTAAGACACAGCCGTCTTCATACTTCCATATATTATCTGACTTCGGGAAATTATCAAGAACTTGTGTGATATATTTATCTATTAGCATACTATCCTCTTTTCTTATTCCTTTACAGCACCCATATTGATTCCTTTTACAAAGTACTTCTGTAAGAAAGGATACAGAATCATAAAGGGTATGATGGCTACCATAATAGCAGCACTTTTAACGGTGTTCTGATATACGCCTGCCGAGGAGGCAGCTGCCAGAGAGGTATCTTCTATAATAAGATTACGAAGCATTACCTGAAAATTTCTTAAGTTAGAATCTGATATATAAATTGTAAAGTTGGTATACTCATTCCAATAACTAACGGCAAACATTAAACCAATGGAGGCAAGTGCAGCCTTAGATAATGGTAATATTACAGAGAGAAATATTCTCACCGGGGAGCAGCCGTCAATGGATGCAGCATCAAATAAACTGTTGGGAATTCCCTCGAAAAAGTTCCTCATTAATACAGTATTATAGACATTTAAGCTGGCTGGCAGAATAATCGCCCATAAGCTGTTTATTAAATGATAATCCCTCATAGCCAGATAGGTAGGTACCATACCACCATGAAATATCATGGTAAACAGTAAAAGATAACTTAAAAATGTTCTTCCTGGCATCTCATATTGCATCAGTACATAACCCGCTATAGTTGACACGGCAAGTCCTAACAAAGTTCCGACTAAAGTTACATAGACAGATATAAAAAAGGGTTTATAAAGTGCAACTGTTGATACAATAATCTTGTATCCACTTATTACTGGTTTATTCGGCCACAGGTTAATACCGTAATTTGCAGTTGCGTCAATGGAATCTACAAATATTTTTAATAATGGTACTACGGTAATCAAAGTGATGAAGATAAAGATAATGTATATTAAAAAGTTTATATTAAAAACATCTTTGATTTTCCGTTTCTTGTAATAACTGCTGTTTCGATTCATCCTATTTTCCTCTTATTCCGCCGTTTTTAACGGCATTAAGTCTCCAGGTAGCTGTGTAAACTTAAAGCAATCAACAGCCTGACCTTATAAAATTCCTCTTCCACGGACTTTCTTGCTGGTATGGTTACACAGCAATACCAAGATACACCCGATTACCGATGAAAAGAGACCAACTGCTGTAGTATAACCGAAATTGGGGAGAGGTGTCGTCAGAGTCTGCCGGTAGATATAAGTCTGGAGAACATCTGCCACATCATAAACCTTCGGACTGTATAATACGAATACCGATTCAAAGAGATTCATAATCTTAGCCAGATTAAGAATTAATACGATAATGATTGTCTGGGCAAGGCTGGGTAAAGTAATAAAACGCATTTTATCCCATCTGTTTGCTCCGTCAATGGCTGCCGCCTCATAAAGCTGAGGATCTATTCCGGTTAAGGTAGCAAGGAATATGATTGTTCCCCAACCTGTTTCCTTCCATATGTTTACTACATAATAAACCTTTCGCCACCAACCGCTTTCAGCCATAAAATATATGGGTTTATCAATGATTCCGATTTGAATCAATACTTCATTCATAAATCCGTGCTGTGGTGACAGTATAATAGAAAAGATTGATGCAACTACCACCCAGGAAAGGAAATGGGGCAGATATATAAGTGTCTGGAAGAATTTCTTCGCTGCCAGATTTGCTACTTCATTTAATAAAAGGGAAACAACTACAGATACGAAGGTGGTTAAAATCAGCTTCGTAGTACTGATGATAATAGTGTTTTTAAATGCTATCCAAAACTGGTGATTGGAGAAAAGTTCTTCAAAATTATCAAAGCCTTTGAAATTCGGTCCTTTAAAAGGTGTATATTCAAAAAATGCGAACCGTATCCCCAGCATGGGATAGTAAAAAAACATTAGTGACAATATGATTACAGGAATAATCATGATATAAAACCAACGGTATTTCCATATATACTTAAAACGATTGTTACCTTTTAGCTGTTTCGTTGTTAATTTCATAGATATCCTTCCGCCTTTAATGTAACAGGGACTGAGAATAAACACTTGTCAGTATTCTTATTCAACAGTCCCTGTAAAGTCTGCAATCTGTTATTTACTGTTTAACTCTGCCAGGATAGAATCCGATAATGCACCCTGCTCTTTCTCGTATTGGGCAATTCCGTCTTCTACAGACATATCACCGGTTACCACCTTAGAGACAATGATACTTCTGGCATCTAAGAGAGTGGCCATATAGGCGGACATGGTTTCTGTGGGTACTATCAGAGGAGCAATCTTGCTGTTAGCCTGGAATAGCTCAGCTGAGGTCTTAACACGCTCATCTCTGATGGAGTATAAAGGATCTTCCCACTGTCTTGTAGTTAATACAGGGTCAATATGAGCTGAAAGGAAAGTATTATCCGGTACTTCAGGATCAGGAAGCTGTTTGTATGTTCCGCTTGCATCCTTTTCATAATGAACACCTTCTACACCATAAGTCCATAACATCTGTCCGTCACCGCCATCAACCATGGATTCCATAAGATATTTAAATACACCTTCAGGATTCTTGCTGGAGCTGGTAATAGCCCATACCGGCGGCTGTCTTTCAATATAATTACCTAACTCAGCAATAGGAGGAAGTGCAGTAAGTTTTGCATCGGGATAGGTTGACTGAACATTCTGTTCCAGTGTCATATTCCATTTTCCTGCCCAGTAGGTGAATACACCGGTATTGCCGGCATAGAACTTATCACGGCAGGCTGAAGTGGTATTAGTTGCAACTTCCATATCAATATAACCTTTGCTATAAGCATCTTTTAATCTTCCAAGAGCATCAGCATTTGTAGTTTCTCTAAATCCATCTGCCCAGGTTCCGTCGGCTTTCTGGTAGAAATCAGGGTATGCATTCTGCCAGAACTCAGGTAAATAATTGGTATAAGGAATTTCAGGTCCTATGATTCCGGCGGCAGTAACACCATAAGTGTCTTTTTTACCATTGCCATCGGGGTCATCTTCTGTAAATGCACGAAGCATCTCTATGTACTGATCGTAAGTAGTAGGAACTGAAAGACCTAACTTATCAAGCCAGTCCTGTCTTACATAAGTGATACAGCCATTACCGCTGGCAGGAGCGAAGCCATACAGAGAACCATCAATTTTAAGAGCTTCAATATTAGCTTCTTTCATCTGACCGGAAGCTTTGGCAGCTGAATTGTTCCAAGCTTCTGACATATCCCATAGTGCTCCTTGTGTAGCATAAGCAGTGTATAGCTGATTACTTAAAATTAAAGCATCGGGGACAGAATCACTGGTAAAAGCAAGTGCAACCTGATCACTGTAAGTGTTATGGTCAGGCTGGATAATAACAAGTTCTACACCTGTGATTTCTTTGAATCTTGCAGCAAAAGCATCCTGACCGGAGGCTTTATCAAGCAGCGTTCCATCTACCATGATCGTAATCTTATCCGGTTTTGTAACTTCCTCTGTCTTGGCAGCTTCAGTAGCTGCTGCATCTTTATTTCCGCTATCAGTATTACTGTCTGACTTACCGGTATTACTATTGTCTGAGGTGGAAACGGAATTTGAATTGTTTCCATCCTTACCGCATCCGGCTAATGCAACCGGGAATAATACTGTCAAAAGAATTAAACCTGTTGTCAGTATTTTTTTTGCTAAACTCCTTCTCATATAACAAATACCCTCCTTGATTTTTTGCAATATCAAAAATTTGAAGCTCTTTGATATTGCCGTTTAAGAATTATATGTTTTTTGTCTTAAACTGCTTTTATCATAGCCTTATTTATATACTTTTAACAAGGAACAATATTTATTTTAGGGGATACATTATTTATACTTCGTCATTATCGCTTATAAAACCCGCATAAAACCTGATTTTTTGTATACAAATGCAATTCATCTTTTTGCAGTATTTTAGACCAGGCTGCTCTTTCTCCCCTGATAAATCCATTTGCTCCTTTTCCTCTGGAACCATATTCGGCAAAATATACGGTATCCCTTGCATCAATTTTTCCCCAATCAGACCAGCCTTCTGATTTGATATGTTCACCCAAATCGCAGTCAATCAATACGACCCTTCCGAAATTTCTCCAAGGCCTGCCAAGATAAACGGATTCAGGAGGGCAATCTCCGGTAAAGCGACAACGGTAAAATACATAACCATACAGGCTTTCCCTTGTAGTAGACGGGGCAGTAACATAGCCATATACCATATTCTCAGTAATTTCTCTGTCTCTGTTATTCCTGGAAAAAAGCTCACAGCCCTCAAAATAAGCGGTGGAGCTGCCGAATATAAAATCCACATCCCCTTCAATATAACAGTTCTTAAAATAATGTCTTCCATGAATTCTGGGACTTGTCTCCTTGGGACCTTTAAACCCGCTAGGCTGCAGGGGAAATGGCGGCAGCGGACCTGTAAAAACCGTATCCTGAGAGGCCAGAATACGGCAATTATTTATCTCAATATGATCTCCCTCCAGATACAAAGCAATCGCCTGACCGACCAGGCCTCCGGCACCGGCGGTATTCTGAATCGTCAGATTTTTTAATGTTACATTATTCGCATCTACCATTAAGACAGACGTACCAAAGGTACCAAGAGGTTCTCCTTTGCTGTCCTGCTTCTTCGCATAATCATCATAGCAGATAAGCGTCTTCTCCGGTGCTGCTCCTTCGAGGGTTAGAAAAGGAGTGGTAAGCAGCAGCTTTTCTTTATATATTCCTTCCTGAATAAAAATAGTTACGGTTGAATCCTTTCTATTGTTAATTGCTTCTAAGGCTTCACCAATAGTAGTAAAATCACCTTTCCCAGCTTGCGAGACTACGATCTTCATAGTATTATCCTCATTTCTAACATATTCAATAATTCTTGGAGTGTAGTATAAGCTGAGTTGGATTAGTTTGTATCTCTTCCGGATATAGATTAGCTATTAGTAATTATTCGTTGCATTAATATCCGGAAGATAAAATGTCATAATCTCATATTCAGCTTAAATAGACCATTAATCAACTAATACAGTCTGTTAATAGGTTGTTACACTCAAGTACATTCATATTTTATTTTTAACTTGTTACTTCCGTTTCTATACCAAGGTTTGTGGTTGTTCAAATGGTTCAAACCCATAGGGTACTTCCGCATAGGAAGGTTTGATTCTAAGGGCAGCCGGATTCGTTCCGAGAACTCTTTTAAAGGCTCTTCTAAAGGAAACACAATTGGTATACCCTGCCTTTTCAGCTATATCATTTACGTTCATATCAGTTCCCTGTAGCAGCTTAACCGCCTGCTGTATGCGGATATTCTCCAGATAGTCTGAGAAGTTCTGATTCGTTACTTTCTTAAACTGCAGGGAGAAATAGCTTTCTGAGATATTGAATTCCTGTGAAATCTTACTTAAGGATAAGGTGCTGTCACTGTAATTCTCCTGTATATAACCCTGTATCTTTTCAATAAGCCCCTGCTGCCTTTGCCTGAGCGAAAAGATCTGGCATAGTTCTCTGGCGATATCCTCAATAAGATCAAAGCTTTTCTTCTGATTGAATTTGTCATCCAAATCCCTTGTCTTTTCCGGCTCAAAATTATTCGGCAGCATAAAACGTATCTTAAGCAGTGTATTTCTAATATCTGAAAGCAGCCATTTGCTCATGGTTATGGAAAGAGAACGCTCCACGAAATTCTCCTGATAGATATTCTTTAACAGGCTAAGCATCTGGTTTTCTTTACCGTTTGTAATAAATTGCAAGAGCTGACTTTCCATTTCGATGGTATAGCTATATTGATCCATATCCTTATTGATTTCATGGTATAACTGCAGAATATGCTCCGGCCCTGCATATCTTAGTGCCTCCATAGCATGCTGTGAAGCCTGCCAGGTCTGATAGAGATTTGTAAAGTTCTCGCTGATACCTCCATATATTACAAGAGAGAAAGTATCCTTAAGTTCACGGTATGCTTTGTGAAATTGTGTCCTTGCTCTATCATAAAAAGCTGTGTCAGTACAATTATCCCCCAACTCTTCTGCAGGGGAATTTATCTGAATAAGTACAGCATAGGACTGAAAATCAGCTTCATATAGCAATACTCTGTCATCAAAATTTCTCTCAAGCACTTCCTTTATAATTTCCTGAAAACTGTTTTTGTTTTGGGCAAAATCATCAATATAGAATTCCAGTTCATTCAGATAAACGCCAAGGTATAGCACCAGATAATTACTATTTTCATTATTGAGATTTAATACTTTAGCAATCTGTTCCGTTTCTATGGGAGTATCGGACAAACCTTTCATTAACCTAGAGAGATATGCTGAGAATATAATAGGTCTCTGGTGTTCGATAGTCTCTTGCAGGGTAATCTTCTTATCAATTAGTAAATTAACGTAATGGTCGATAGAATAGATAACATCTCTTTCTTTTACTTTCAGCGTACCTTCTTCTCCTGAGAAGGAATTCATAAGTCTTGACTCTAACTGCTTTATAGGCTTTAGATTCTTCCAACTTAAGAGTACTAACAGAAACAATCCGATAACAAGCACCAAAATAATTGCAACCCAGTATATTCTCTGGATAAAAGCCAGATTGTGAAACACCATAGTAGAAGGCTGCACAAGATAATAGCTCCACAGATTATTATGGGAGGAGACTCTGGTTATAAGCATTTTTTCATGATTTAAAGTAACATATCCGCTATTTTTATTTTCTTTCAATAGCTTCGTTGTATCAATTGAAGCCATATCAGTAGAAGCAGATGTTGATAATCGGAATACCTCCCTGCCACTGTTATCGGTAATACTTAAGAATCCCGTATCATATGTATTAATTCCTGCAAATAAATCTTTGAAATAATTTTTATTGATGCGGTAACATATGGTAACCGGTGCCTTCGTATAATTTCTATAAATGGACATAGGGTATGTGTATAACAAAAAGTCGTCTCTGACATCCGTATATTTCTTTAGACTCTGTGGTTTTCCATAAGAAGCTGTATCTTTCAGTAAGGCTAAATACTCCTGATAATACTCTTTTTTATACCTTTTATTATACTGATAATACAGGATACTTTTCTCGAATTCATTGGCGGAAAGTACATAATCTGTCTCATAGAAATAAAGAAAGACATCCTCAAAGAAAGTCATATTCTGTATGGATAATAAATTTTGCAGGCTTCTTTTGGCATCCCAGGCTTGAAGATAATAATTGTGGTCTGTCGTACTGTTGTGCATTAATTTGACGATTTCTGCATTATTGGATATTTGAGAATTGATAGAAGACATGATTTTAAAACTGTTATCCACGTCGGTAACAGCCTTCTCCAGATTCACTTGATTTTCCTTCAGTAAATCTTTCTTAACGTTGTTGATACTATAATAGTACATAATTAAACCCAGTATCAGTATAATGACAAGAAGAAAACTATAAGAACAGACCAGACGAAGCAGAAACCGGTCATTATACTTCTCTTTGAATATACTCCTACGTGAATTCCCTCTTTGTTCATCCATTGTAATCCCCCCTCACAGATAGATGCTTGTATAGAATCTTATCACAAATACATAAAAGCTGTAATATATATGTAAATACTTACATTATTATCTTACTAATTATCAACAAATTAGTCAATGGTTTTTCATTAGTTTTCGTTTATTTAACCAAATTCAAGTGCTATGCTATTTTTCCACGTGAAATAACCGGTACTTTCATGTACTACATGTACAATTTATATCAAATTTAATATTGGGGGATTATTGCGGAATACACGATTTCGTTCTGATTGTTGATAAAGATTACAAATTCATGTTTCATAATTCATGTTTCATTATGTAGTGACAATCCACATTCTGTTCTTTTTATAAGTTACACTTACTATGAAAGCACTTACAATATTTTTCTGCAATAAATAAAATAAGAGCATTCCACAATGCCTTAAAATCAGTACATTATGGATGCTCTTATTTAATATTCTCTATCTTAGCCAAATGACTATGTGACAACTGGATACATTTTGCATATTCAGTATATTGATATATTATCAAATCTAATCAAGATCTGTCAGCTCAAAGTAATCCAATCGGACTTTTCCTTTACCAAGCTTGTCATCTGCTACTGCAAATATACCAGTTCTCACGCCTACCCAGACAGCTCCTTTAGGCGTGAATCTATTTGTTGGAGCACTCCATTCTTCACCACCCACTTTATAGCTAAATTCACAGGATTCATCCGGGTAAAATGTCTGGCTTAGACAGATGCTGCTGCAATTATTAATAACAATTTCATTTTTTTTGCATTCACTGCGCTTTTCACCTTCTCCTTCTGATTCCAGATAAATCAACTTGGTTTCCAGTCCATTTTTTTCTATACATAAAGCTGCATATTGCTCACCTATAATTGCTATACCACTTCTGCCATTAATGAGTTCATTGATATCAAGCTTTGTTTCTGCACGAAAGGAGGGTCTGTCTATTTTTCTGGTCAATACATTTGCACTATTCCACAATAGAGCAGTCTCCTCCTTCGTAGTATTCATAGGATACAGTACCAAAGCACCTGGTATTTCTGTTAATGAATAAAATTCTTTTTTGTAGTTAGCCATCCATTGCCAGGGAAGCGAAAGCTCAGAGGCTGAGAAGTCCTCTGCTGCCCAAAGTTCCTTAAAGGAATCCGCTGTCACCTCTAATGGTTTTCTGTATTCATTCACTGGCTCTCCGATGCCATCTTTGTTACTGTCAATTCCTATAATAGGCCAGCTGTCTAACCATTTAACAGGCTGCAGGTGTGGTATTCTTCCATAAGCACCTTTCTGCTGAAAATGAAGAAACCATTCCTCTCCCTCCTGTGTATCTACAAGACCTCCCTGATGAGGACCGTTAATGTCTGTATCTCCCTGCTGCAATACAATCTTTTCTTCATAAGGTCCATAGATAGAAGTACTTCTTAAAACAGTCTGCCAGCCGTATTTTACGCCTCCGGCAGGTGCAAATATATAATAGAATCCACCTTTTTTATAAACTTTAGGGCCTTCAATCGTCGGCTGAGTTAATGTACCGTCATAAATAATCCTGTCTTCTCCAAATAACTGATCCCCAGCTTCATTTAATTCAAAGATTGCCAGCTTACTCTTGATACCGATTCTGCTATTTGCATATGCATGAACCAGATATCCCTTTCCATTCTCATCCCAAAACGGGCAGGTATCAATAAACCCTTTCCCTTCTTTTAGGCATACCGGTGGATCCCATTCCTTCAGTGGATCTTTTGTACTGGTCATAAATATTCCTTCGTCAGGCATACCAAAATAAATATAAAACCTGTCCTTATGAAATCTTATACTAGGTGCCCATATTCCTTTTGCATGTGCAGGCTTTTCATACTCTTTATAAGGAAGACAGTGTACGGCATAATTCACCAGCTTCCAGTTTACAAGATCTTTTGATATCAATATCGGAAGTCCAGGCATAAAGTTAAAACTGGATGCTGTCATATAATAGGTATCGTCTACCCTTATTACATCCGGATCCGAGTAATCCTCATAGAGCAAGGGATTTTGATAACTACCATTTTGTAAATCCGCTCTTCTAAGAGGCGGTAGTACTTTTTTAATTGAACTCATTATGTCCTCCTTTTGTTAATTGCCAATGGTAATTGGTATATAATTCGTGAATATCCGTTGAAAATTTTACAACATATCTTGTCCCTATTATGTAAAAATGCTACAATAAATAAAAATGTAATACTCACTGGAGACTTTATGAATACCTTTTATCAAAACAACAAGGATGCCTTTCGATGTTATCAATCCATTAATCTGACTTATCCTTCACATTTACATAAACAGCTGGAGATTCTATTTGTATTGTCTGGCTCAATAACTGTAACCATTGAGAATAAAAGCTCAGTTCTTAATAAAGGTGATGTGTCAGTCTGTTTTCCTAATACTATACACAGCCTTTGTACACTTGATAGCAGCTGTATCCTCCTGTTGATTTTTGACAGGTATCTTGTAGATATTTCAGGAATAGATTTATCCTCTGCCAAACCTATTAATCCATTCCTTAAAAGCAATGAACTTCATAATGATATTCCCTATTGCCTGCATGCTATGCTGGAATTAAAAGAACCCTTAGAATCCCTATATATTGATTCAAAGCAAAAGGCCTATCTCTCTTTAACTATGTGCCGGCTGTTAGAATTACTTACCTTTGCTGAAACCTCATCCCGGACATTAAACTATTCCGCTGACCTGGAATTGATACACAATGCACTGGTATTCATAGATAATCATTATAATGAATCCCTTACCCTTGGTTTGGTAGCTGAAAGACTAAATACCAGCAAATATTATCTGTCTCGTTCCTTTAACAAGCAGCTGAATATATCCTTTCAGCAATACCTGAATCGGCAGCGATTGCAGGAGGCACAATATCTATTAGAGAATTCCCGACTTACAGTGACCGAAATATCTTATCAGACAGGATTTGAGAGTATGCGTACGTTTTACCGTGTTTTTCAAGAGGTATATAAGATGTCACCAACTGCTTACCGTAATAAAGGTTACGAGGGTCTATCGAATATGTAGATATCATAACTTCAATCATTTTTTTATTCATGCCAAAATGATATTTTATTATGCCATTTATTGCATATGTAATTTCATTTGTTAGTCATTAGCTACCTTATTATCAGAATTTTGATTAATATAAGCAAGTAATCCTAACATTATTCCATATGCAACCTTTTGCTGATACTCATCCTCCTGCAATAAGGCAGCTTCTCTTCGATTGGAGAGGAACCCGCACTCTACAATAACCAGCGGACATTTTGAGCTTCTTAACATGTAATAAGAACTGTTAGCCTTTGCAACTCTGTGATTGCCGTCTTTTAAGGTATTCTTAGCATAATCCTGAATTGTTTCTGCCAGCAGCTGCCCCTTTTCAGAACCCTGATAATAGAATACCTGTAAGCCTTTTATAGCCTCTTGGGAGAAACTATTCTGATGGATGCTTACAGCGAACAGTGCGTCTGTAGAGTTTATGACATTGACACGATTTCTCATATCTGACCGTTTCTTATCCGAATCGTTTTTGCTGTAAAGCCCTCTGTCCTCTTCTCTGGTCATAATTACCCTAATCCCTTTATCCTCTAGAAGTGCTTTAAGCTTCAAGGCGATACTTAAATTTATATCCTTTTCCAATGCTTTATTTATACCAACTTTACCAGGATCGAAGCCTCCATGCCCCGGATCAAGTACTATTGTTACTGGATCCGGTTTATTCAATAACTTCTGAACCAGGTAATTTCCATTAGTATAAAAAAGGACTAATACCGTTAATGACAAGCAAATTGTTAGTAGCGTAATAATCTTCTTTTTCACGTCAATACACCTATAATTATTATATATAATCTTATGACAGTGTTTCTAATATAAGTCAGTTTATTGTAAGTGGATTTTTTATTTATATAAAAATCCGTATTAATGTAGATGCTTTATTTACACTGGAGGTATTAAACTAAAGCGAAAACAATCAGAACACGCCTCAATATCAGATGATTTAATAAAATTTACCTTACCAAACAGAAAAGAGATTCAGAACAAAATACACTGTCTGAATCCCTTACTTAATCCTATTCATTTTAGTTTTAATATTAACTGTTACTTATTCTTTTCCGGCTATTTGTCCAGCTGATTCCTGGCTTATTGTATCTTTTGAATCCTCGCAGCAACTGTGTTTGTTGCCTCGAAACATCATAAAGATCATTAATCCCATCATTACCGGGCAAATAAAAGGTGCTATATATCCTAACACTTGAGAGGCAGCAGGACTGATTCTTGCAATATAAGGTAACAGAGAAAGAAGGATCATAGGTAACCCACAGCATAATACCATATGCAGCATATGTTTACCGGGTGAATGATTCGCTGGTTTCAGCTTATGATTATTATCATCATATTTGCTATTTTTTGATATTCCCATTGTTTAATACTCCTGTTTTTTATATTTTCTTGAGAATAGTATAATTTAGCTATGTGGAGATTTTATGAAGATAAATCAAAAACTAGCTCCTTGGACATTCTATTAGTATAAATTTTTTACCTTTTTGTAATTAATCAAATTTTACTTCACCTGCATACTCAATTTGTATTACCTTATTCCTTTTGATGTACAATTATCTCATTCTAAATCGTCTTATGAGCTATATTTTTCTTATCAATCTATTTTACCACTGACTACAAAGTTGATTAATCTTCCTTTAATATAGATTGTCTTAAGGATATCCCTATTGTTAATTTCATGTTCAATCTCTTTCAGCTTCAGCGCAGTAATCTTAATTAACTCTTCCGAAGTATCCGCTTCTATTTGAATTCTGCTTCTATTCTTACTATTAATCTGAACTACGATTTCTACTGTCTTACTGGTCAATTTATCTGCTTTATATTCCGGCCAGTTGCTGTTAAAGACTGAAGTATTACCTCCAAGCATCTCCCAAATTTCTTCTGAATAATGTGGTGCAAAGGGTGATATCAACCTTATGAAATCCTTCAGGATAGCAAGCTCAAAGACTGAATTGCGTTTATTTTTCATTTGATAGTCTGCTATGGCATTACGAAACTCCATTAATCGGGCTATGGCTGTGTTAAATTGAAACCTTTCCACGTCCTCTGTTACAGCTTTGATTGTTCTGTGTCGAATGGTATCAAGCTCTGCATCCACTTCACCTTTGTCTGACTTGACAGTTTCCAGATAACCTTCAAATACCCGGTTCATTTTATCAAAGAAACTTTTAACCGCTTTTATTCCTGAATCACTCCAAGGCCCTCCTTCCAGATATGAGAAGCCAAAGGCCAGATACGTACGGAATACATCTGCACCATACTGTTCTATATATTCATCTGGAGACACTGTATTTCCTTTGGATTTGCTCATTTTCTGACCATCACTGCCCAAAATGATCCCCTGATGTACCAGGTTCAGAAAAGGTTCATCTCCTTCTGCATAACCCATATCTCTCAATGCTTTATATATAAATCTGGCGTACAATAAATGCATGGCAGCATGTTCTATACCACCTATATATTTATCTACTGACATGAGCTGCCTCATTTTGTTCATATCCCAGGGTCTCTCAGCATTATGAGGATCAATATATCGTAAGTAATACCAGGAAGAACAAACAAAGGTGTCAAGAGTATCTGTTTCACGAACAGCAGGACCGTTACAACAAGGGCAGGTGGTATGCATAAAATCTTCATGAAGTGCCAAAGGAGATTTGCCGCCGGGTACAAAATCAACATCAAATGGCAGTTCAACCGGAAGGTCTTTTTCAGGTACCGGTACTATACCGCATTTCTCGCAATATATAATGGGTATGGGGGCTCCCCAGTAACGTTGTCTTGATACCAGCCAGTCGCGTAATCGGTAATTTGTCTTACGCCTTCCTTTATTTCCTGTAATTAGATCCTCTGCAATAAGATCTTTCGCAGCTTCAGAATCCTGCCCGGTATAGGCTCCGCTATTAATAAGAACTCCTGATTCCGTAAAGGGCAGCCCTGTATTATTAGTATCAACTGCACTTCTTATTACTTCTATAACAGGCAGATGAAATTTAGCTGCAAACTCATAATCCCTTTCATCATGTGCCGGAACAGCCATAACAACACCTGTTCCGTATGTGCCGATAACATAGTCACTAATCCACACCGGCAGTTTCTCTCCTGTAATAGGATGAATACCGTATGCACCGGTAAATTCACCGGTCTTGTCTTTTGTTAAGGATGTTCTGTCTATTTCCGTAAGAAGTGCTGTCCTCTGCTGATATTCCTCTACAGCCTTTTGCTGCTGTGGGGCAGTTATTTTATTTACAAGGAAATGTTCCGGGGCAAGCACCAGATAAGTTACTCCCATCAGTGTTTCTACACGGGTTGTATACACCTCGATGATATCATCAAAGCCTTCTACTGTAAATTTCACTTCCGTTCCGCCGCTTCTGCCAATCCAGTTTCTTTGAATAGCCTTTGTTTTAGCCGGCCAGTTAAGCGAATCCAACCCTTCTAAGAGTTCATCTGCGTATTCTGTTATTTTAAAGAACCATTGCGTGAGTTCTTTTTGCTCTACCTTAGTTCCGCATCGTTCACACAAGCCATTTATAACCTGTTCATTCGCCAGAACAGTATTACAGTCTGGGCACCAATTTACCGGTGCCTCTTTACGATATGCAAGGCCTCTCTGATACAGCTGTAAAAATATCCATTGAGTCCATTTGTAATACTCTGGTTCGCAGGTTTTAATTTCATAATCCCAATCATAAGTAGCACCAATGGTTCTTAATTGCTTTTCCATGGTCTCTATGTTGGTTTCAGTTGTGATCTTAGGGTGAACTCCCGTCTGGATGGCATAATTCTCAGCAGGCAGACCAAAAGCATCAAATCCCATGGGATGAAAGACCTGATAACCCTGCATTCGTTTCATTCTGCCCCAAATATCAGAAAGACCGAAGTTCCACCAATGCCCCAAATGAAGCTTTGCTCCTGAGGGATATGAGAACATTTCCAGTAAATACAACTTTTCCTTCTCAGATTCCGGATCAAATTTATATAACCCTGTCATTTCCCAGTTATTCTGCCATTTGGCATCTGTTTCTTTTGAGTAAGTGATACCCATTTATAGCTCCTTCCTATAATCATTCACAGTGTTTATCCTATAAATGAATAAAGTCTCCCTTTCTCATTTCAGAGACGAAGGGAGACTTTCGCGGTACCACTCTAATTCATGCTGCTGCATGCACTCAGTTTGATACAGGTTCATTGGATTAAGAAATAAAAAAACTTCTATCTCAGAAAGAGACAGAAGTTATCTGCTATACCACTCTTAACATTCGATACCAATAAAACACTATATCTATCCCCTCTAACGGTGGGCTTCCGGCCTAACCTACTAATTCTTTCAGTCAGCTACTCCAAGGTGAGTTCACCATGCTCTAATTCTTGTTTCGCACCTTCCAACAAGTCTCTGGTAATTATACTATGGTTAATAATCCTTCTCAACGTATTTGCTTTTTTTATTGCCTTATCATACCACTGCTCTTTTGAAAGGTCAAGAGCTATTTGATATGTAATTTATTATTATCAATATCATTGTGAGGAATCATACTGAGAATATATGCTCTCATAGATTCAAGTGCTTCTACCTGATCGGCAGCAATCCATAATTTATAACCTTTGGAATTCTGAATTTGATCCTTTATAAGCCCTGTTGTTCCCCTAAAATAATTCAGATTAAGCAATTTCATTGTTTCTGCCATATATCCTGCCTCAATTACCGAATACAAGCCTGTCTCAGCTACTACATTATAGGCTTTCGTAAAAGAGGCATTAGTAAAGAAGTCTTCTGAGTATGCAGAGAAGTTAAGGAGGTTTTCATCTGTTTTACCATTTTCCCTGGCCCAGTTCTCAACATCCACTCTATCCGTTTTGTAATCAAATCCACTTTCCGGTGAATAATCTAGAATACCATATTGAAATGGATACATTACCATAGAACTGGAAGCGATATCATATATCCTATTATCATCTTCCCCCTTGTATTTAATATCCTGTATATGTAAATGTCCGCTGAATACCAGATTGAGCCCATTATCTCTAAAGGTATTCTCAACATCTATATGATTATCAAGTGTAAATCCATAATGTATTCTGGAACTGTGATTATATAGATTATGATGCATAACTGTTACAATACGTGCATTCTTTTCTTTAGCCAGCTTGCTGCACTTTTCAATCCACTTCTGGGTATTTTCACCTAACTCTCCATTGGTAACGGGAGTACTGGTCTTATCATTCAGATAATACTCACAGGTATCCAGCATCAGCAGCCAAACATCTTCCGAAGGGGCTACAAGATAACTAAGGGAATAATTGTCTTTTGAAATAGCCTCACTGAAACCGAAATCTTTGTAAATCTCCTTAAACTCCGAGGAATCCACAGAAGGTACTTTAAATTTCTTATCCTCCTTAAAACCTCTTGCCCAGGGATTTGAAATATCATGGTTTCCGGGTATAACATAAATGCTTGTTCCGGAAGCATCTTCAATTTCTTTAAATTTCTCTGCAAGTGCCAGATGACTTTCCTTCTCCCCGTTGGTAGTCAGATCCCCGCTTACTATAAGTATATCAGGTTTATCCTTTTCGACCTCACTTCCAAAGGCGCTAACTATTTCATCTATGTAATTTAATTGTCTTCCATCTCCGGTCTTCCAGTATTTTTGAAAGGCACTACCGTTATCATGTACCGAATCTGCTATGTAATGAATATCTGTAGTAATGAACATAGAGAGGTTTGTACCTGATTCAATTGGGATTGGCCTGTTACTGCTACAGGCAGTACCCATAAGAGATATTAGTATTAATGATGACAGCAACAGTTTCTTAGGATGAAAAGACATATGACTTGCTCCTTTAATAAATTTATTATGACAATGCAGCCACTGGTGATTTAGGACATGCAGAGAATTAATACAATAAAAGCTATATACATTATTATTATACCTGGATTCTTATTCATATGCACCTTTCCTGATAAACAAATAGAAAATATAAGTTTGAATTAGGTTATTAACAAGTTTACAGGTGTAAAAATGCAATTATATAAGCATTCTTACACCTGCAATAAGAAACAACTATATTCAACTTATTCATTATAGAATGTAGCAAAGAGAAGGTATTTTATCTGTTTAGGTTAATTACAGTTGCTTTTACTCTTGTCATTGCTTCTATAGAATAACGAATTCCCTGTGTACCGATACCGGATTTCTTAACACCTAAGAAAGGAAAATGATCAGGACCACGTTCTGTTTTATTATTAATGTGTACGGTTCCTACCTCTAACTTACCTGCCACATGGAATGCATCCGTCAGGTTCTCTGTAAATACAGAACTTTGAAGACCATATTCCGATTTATTTGCCAGTGCAACGGCTTCGTCTACCGACTTAACACGAAGAATAGGAAGTACTGGACCAAAAGGTTCTTCCCAGGCAATTCTCATATCCTCAGTTACTTCATCAAATAAAGTAGGGTATAATAGAGTTCCTTCACGTTTGCCGCCAATAACAAGTTTAGCACCTTTTTGCTTAGCATCTTCAATAAGCTCCCAAACAAAATCCGCAGCTTTTTCACTAATGAGCGGTACTACATCTGCCTGTACGTTTAAGGGGTTTCCTACCGTTAGTTTTTCTATTTCAATTTTCAAATAATTAATTAATTCATCTGCTACGTCTTCTAACACAAGAATTCTTTTAACCGCTGTACAACGCTGTCCTGAATAAGAGAAGGCACCTGCAACAATATTCTTAGCTGCAAACGCTAAATCTGCATCTTTAAGAACAATTGCCGCATCTTTTCCACCAAGCTCCATAAGCAGCGGTACCATATGGACTTTACCGGAGATATCTAGCCCAACTTCTGTACTTCCGGTGAAGTTGATAAAATTAATATCCTGATGTATTACGATATAATCTCCAATTTCACTACCTTTACCAGTAACTACTGTCAATGCACCTTCAGGAAGTCCTGCTTCCATAAATAACTTTGCAAGCTCTATTCCGCAAAGACTTCCTGTTGTAGCAGGTTTAAAAACCACGGTATTACCAGAAACCAGTGCAGGTGCTATCTTAGAAGCCGCCAGATTGATAGGGTAATTAAAGGGTGAAATGGCAAGTACTACGCCTACAGGTTCTCTTGTAACCATAGCTATCTTTTCTTTACTAAAACCGGAAAATGTATCTCCCTGGATACTCTCACCATGAATACTTTTAGCTGTATCTGCTGTAAAACGGATAAAATCAGCCGTTCTGGTCACTTCTGACGTCGCACTCTTTTGATCCTTACCAACCTCCATCATGAGTAAATCCGCAAGTTTCTTTGTATTTGCAATCAAAAGATCTGCGGCTTTATACAAAATGTCGGCTCTTTGACTTAAAGGCATATCTTTCCAGCTACGAAATGCTTCTTTTGCTTTTCCAACTTCTTTATCTACCTCTTCCTTTGACATTGTCTTAACGGAACCCAAAAGACTGTTATCAAGGGGCGAAAAAATCTTAATTTCTTGCATATAGTGCTCCTTTCAAATAAACACAATTATTGTTTATTATCCATCAAATATGTGTAAATTATAAAGGTATTTTAAACGTTATATAATATTTCGTATGTGACTAAGTTACATTGATAATGATTCTCAATCAAAGTTTCTGTTCGCTTATGATCCGCTCTAACTCTAGCAACTCCCCAGCACCCAATTTTTGATTTTTCAAATAATCCGTAAAGAAGTTACATAAAGACCCATTATAAAATTTATTAAGCAATGCCTGTGTTTCTGTATTCTGTACCGTTCTCTTTGATATGGTGGCCCGGCATAAGAATCCAGGCTCTTCTCTTTTTACAACGCCTTTATCAATCAGACGCTTGATAACGGTGTATGTAGTATTCTTTTCCCAACCTATGTATTCTTTAATTATTTTGGAGATATCCTTTGCGGCCAATACCTTATTGGACCATAAAAGCTCCATAATATTTAATTCTCCTTCATGTAGACGTATTTCATTCATTCTTGCTCCAATCTGCACTTTTGTCTTTTAGTGCTTAAATATAGTAAGAGATCTATATGAAATCCCGATAAAGATTCCTGCATCGGATTCCTCTATTAGGATTGAAAAAGGATGATTGTTTACACACTACATTTGTAGAATAAGTATATTAACAGGTTTATTATAGTATTCTAAGGAATTTAAACTTTTTTACTATAGCTCTTAAGTTGATTTTTGACAGTATATGATTGATTGCAGAATCACGAGTCTACAGCTGTCGAATGTTGTTGCACATCAGACCTGTTTAAAATCTACACTAGTAGTTTTTACCATTATCATTATTCTATCTAAATAGAATCAAGTTGTCAATGATATTTTTGACGCCATATAGCGGTATAATATCTCTTGAAACCTCCTCATTGCTGTATTCATCTGTGGTTATCAGCATTTGATCGATTTTAGGCTGCTTTTCTTTAAGCGAACCTAAAAGTTTAGAACGCTTTTGAATTTTCGTCCTGATTTCCAGAGGTAAAATAGGATAGTTACTCTTAAACGATGCTCTTAATAAAAACAAGGAATGTGACCCGGAGGCACTCTCCCAGTAACCAAAAGGAATATCAGCACCAGTTAGTACTTGTGCAATATAACTTTCAATCAAGCCTTCTCTAAAACCTTCTTTTTGGTCGCAGCCTGTGATTTTTGACAGAGAATGATATAACCCTATATCAAATAGATATAGCTTAAATGCATTGAAATTATAGTTAGCCTCTTCTGTATCAGTACGGCTGATTGTATCATCCGTTAACCTGGGGCATATCATACCACAGAAACTGTTCTTAATAAAAGTAAGACTATCCTTATACTGATTTTCTGTAGCTCCTTTTCTTATTTGGTTGAATTGGAACTTCTTGTTACGTTTTGACAATTGCAGCGGAAGAGTATAAAGCATCTGTCTAACTTTCAAAGCACAATTCTCCTCTTTTATATCTGTCTCATAAAAATACGAATATAGGATGTCTCTGTGTATTTGAGTTATATTCTCTGTATTACCGTTATTTATGTATTCATTTACAGCCGCCGGTAAACCTCCCACAATAAGGTATGTCTCAAAGAGATTCATCAAATCCTCATGAAAGATAAACGGCAGACTGCTATTCTTATTAACTGACTCATTAATCATTTCAACATACCATTCCTGTCCTGCAGCAGATAGGAATTCATCAAAGTCCATGGGGTGCAGCTTAAGTGTGGTATATTTATTGGTCAGATAAGGCACTGATCGAAAATCTGTTACATATCCGGATACAATAAGAATGTCCCAGCAAGGATAAAGTTTGTTGATCTTGTGTATTATATTGTCCAACTCCTCCATACAGGTCATATCATCCACAATGAAAAGTCCGTTTTCATTTCCTTCCTCCGTTGAGCCTTCTATAGCCGTAAGCTCAGATATTATACCGGTTAGCTGAAAACGTTCAAAACAGGCAGCCAATTTATCTTTGTCTGCCTGTAATTCATAATTTATATAGATATATCTTTTGTAAAAGTCTTTTGCCAGGGTCAATGCAAGATATGTCTTACCTGTTCCTTTGGCTCCGTTTAGTATTAATGGCTTCTTTTGTAAGGATTCTTTCCAGATTTTAAGTTGAGCGAATAATTTTCGTTTCAATGCTTACTCCTTATCACTGTTTATCTTCTTAATTTATTAAGAAGTTCTTCATAATAAGCAGGAAGAGGGGCTTCAAATTCTACATAATCTCTCGTCGTAGGATGTATAAATCCCAATACTCGAGCGTGTAAAGCCTGCCCTTCCAGGCTGAAATTACTTTTATTATTGCTGTAAAGTTCATCTCCAAGCAGCGGATGACCAATACTGGCCATATGAACTCTTATCTGGTGTGTTCTGCCTGTTTCCAGGGTACATTCTATATGTGCATACCGTCCCCCTAAATTCTCAAGGAGCTGGTAATGTGTAACTGCGTGTTTACCGTTTTTGTGATTGACAGCCATCTTTTTTCTATCTACAGGGTGTCGTCCAATCGGAGCTTCTACTGTCCCTGTAAGCTCTTTAAAGGGTTGAAAAACAACAGCATTGTATTTTCTGGTTATGGAGTGCACTTTAAGCTGGTCAGCTATACATTGGTGCGCTTTATCATTTTTACAGGCAACCAGTACACCTGTGGTATTCATATCAATACGGTGAACGATTCCGGGACGTAATATACCGTTTATACCGGAGAGTTCGTCTTTGCAATGATATAGCAGCGCATTCACTAATGTATTGGAATAATGACCGGCTGCAGGATGTACTACCATTCCTTTTCTTTTATTGACGATTATGATGTCTTTGTCTTCATAAACAATATCTAAAGGTATATTCTCCGGCTTTAGATCTAAGTCCACCGGAGATGGGAGAACCAATTTGATCATATCTCCGTCGTTAACTTTGTAATTTGCTTTAACTGCTTTTTCATTGACTTTTACCCTGCCTTCTGCTATAAGCTTTTGCAGATAGGAACGGGTCAAATCCTCCTGAGCTTCCGCAAGATAACGGTCAATCCTAAGACCGCCTTCCTCCTGCTCCACAAAGAAGTCCAGTATTTCTTCATTCATCTGATTCCACTTTCTTACATAGTCCTATTCTTTAGAATCTTCCGTATTGTCTTCATCCGTATTTTTCTCACCAGTATCACTGCCTGTTGCTGTAACTGATTTTGCACTCTTGAAAGTAAGAAATGCAAAATCCTCATCCTTGTAATAAAAGAGACCCAAAAGCACCAATAGTATAGATGAAATGGTAATATAGCAATCAGCTACATTGAAGATGGGGAAATCAATCAGTTCAAAGTATAAAAAGTCCACAACATAACCTTTAAGGATTCGATCCAGAAGATTTTACCATAAAACTTAGTAAAACAATAGCCATAATTACCAGAAAAATCGTTCGGCCGCTTAATATACCCCAAACAGCACCATCATTTTCATGATAGGTAAACTGAAATACCTTGGGGATTAAGATAAAAGGGCTATCCTGCAGATTCTGTACAACCAGATATTTTGTGAACTGGTCAAATCCAATTAACAGGATAAGATAGAATAGATGTCTTAATTTTCGCATATTGCCTCCGATAATTTGGTTTTTTTAATGCAGTTTACAGCCTCAAGAATCTCATCTCTGCTGACAGACGTATCAATCACTGCATTTCCTTTTTCCTTTAATAGAATAAACTTAATCAGATTTCCATCCACTTTCTTATCATGAAAGCAAACTCTTAAAAACTCTTCAGAAGGAATATCCGCATCGATTAAGTTAACAGGTAATTTGAAAGAAATCAATGTATTTGCTATTTCTGTTACATCCTCATTGTTCAGATAGCCATGTACCTTAGAAAGATAAGCTGCCGCAGCCATTCCGATGGATACACATTCACCATGCAGTAACTTAAACTCCATTAGTCTTTCTATAGAATGCCCAAGTGTGTGACCGAAATTCAATAATGCTCTGACACCCTTTTCTGTTGGATCAATTTCAACTACCATCTGTTTAATTTCGCAGGAACGCAATACCATTTCTTTTAAAGTATGGAGATTTCTTTCTAAGATTGCCTCCCTGTTGCTCTTTAGCCATTCATAATACTCTATATCCTTGATTAATCCGTGCTTTATTACTTCACCCATTCCATTACAGAATTGTTTGTCATCCAAAGTATAAAGATGGGCAAGGTTAATATATACCAGCTTCGGCTGATGAAAAGCTCCTACCATATTCTTATAAGCTTTAAAATCAACACCTGTTTTACCGCCTATGCTACTGTCTACACAAGCTAAGAGGGTCGTAGGTATCTGTATAAAGGCTATACCTCTTAAATAGGTTGCTGCTGCATATCCAGTAAGATCACCTACCACTCCGCCGCCTAAGGCAAAAAGCATGTCATTTCTGTCAAAATTGGACTGTATTAATTTCTCATATAAAAGTTCAACTGTTGCCAGTGTTTTACTGTCCTCTCCTGCTGGAAAAGTAAATGTTTCAACAACTCTTGCATAGTCCTTAACAATTTCTAACAGATTGTTTAAGTGGAGCTTACTGACATTGGAATCTGTAACAATGCATACCTTTCTGCCTGCCAGATTAAGTGCGTCTAATTCTTTCAGGAATGGGGTATAATCTTCTGCCAGAACAATATCATAAATAGGCGTGTTATCTTTCTTTATTGTAATGTGATTGGAATTCTGCATATTACGAACCATGCCTTTCTCACTCCTGCAAACGTTAGCTGCAGGCATTAATTTGTGTACAATACCACTATTCACTCTAGAATGTGTTTGAAAATCATTATACAAACACATTCTAGTCTGAGGTATAACTTAATTAACATCGCTTTGTATGTTTATGCTTCCGAGGAATGAAAGAATTCAAACGCATCTAACTCTTCCGACGTCACACCGGTATCATTCGATTTTACTTCTATATCGGTCTTCTCCTCAGGCTCCAGGGTTACAGCCGCCTGTTTATTTGAGATTACTGCTCCGACATTTTCCAAGGACAGATCGAGATCGTCCATATGTATTTTAAAGGCTTCACTTTCCAGGAGCTCTGTCTGAACAGCCGCAAGATGTCTAAATTGTGTTTTGAAAGCCTCATACTGCTGAACCAATTTAATAGTCTGCTGTTTTAACATTACAACTTCTTTATAACTTTCAGATATAATCAGCTGTGCCTTACCATTCGCTTCATCTTCAATTGCTTTGGCCTGTTTTCTTGCCGCCTCTTTGGTATCCTCTGCTGCCTGTTCTGCCAGTAACAGCGCTTTTTGAAGGGTTTTTTCGATAGATTTATAATAATTAATACCTTCATTTAAAGTATTAACCCTATCATTTAATTCCATGTTTTCTTTATACATGGTCTCATAACTTTTCTGCAATTCTGATATAAAACCTTCTACATCCTTTTTGTCATAGCCAATACCTGATTTAAAAGTTTTACTTTGCAGCTCAATCGGTGTTATCATAACTTTCCCCTCCTAAATGTATTTTAATAACGATACATAATACCGTCCTTTTTTCGTCTGATTCTCGAGTCCTTTATAAATGAATTTCCCGTGTCCTCTCACAGATACGGTTTCATTTTCTTTCAATTGATAACTATTGCTCTCTATAAGCCTTCCATCAACAAAGACTTTACCTCCCGCTATCAAAGACAATATACTGCTTCTGGAGGATTGAAAAGCCAGTGCAATGACTGCATCCAGTCTTGGTGAGGCAACACTACCTCTTATTTCTTTGAAATCCGGCGGGAAATCCGGTAAATCCCCACCAATTACTTCACAGCTTACTTTCGTGTGTTTTATCTTCTCTAAATTATCTGCGAGAAATGTTCCTATTCTTGATTCACAGTAAACAAAACCCTCTTTTTCCTTTACTAATATATCTCCTATTTTACCTCTCTCAATTCCCAGGTTCATAATAGAACCCAAAAAATCTCTATGACTGAATTCATCACTGAATTTCTTATTATTAGGAAGAATCCGTATACAAGCAATATAATCGGAAAAAGCTTTCACGGAGGAATCTCCGCAAAAGCATAGAATTTTCCTTTCAGCTGCATCAAAACCGCCGAAAAGCTCATGATTTACATTAGGTAATTCCGGTTTTATACTATGAAAAATACTGATATCATGCAGTGTAAGAAAATCCGTATAAGTATTTATGTTCTTGTTATAAGCAGTTCTTGCTAATTCTAACAACCGCTTCTTTAATAAACTATCTTCTTTATCCGTGTTCATCTTAACTCCCGTTTAATAATCTAATAAATAAATCCTGTAAAAACATAATCAACACAAAACTGATGAGTGGTGACAAATCAGCAGCCGGATTGCCGAAAATCGAATGTTTCAGCAAAAAACGAACTGGTGTTATAATCGGCTCAATTAACAAGGATAAAAGATTTTTAAACTTTTCCCCTCCATTAAACCAGGAGGATACCATATATAACAGAAGTATTATCTGCAATACAACAAAAAACATATAAAAGGTTGAGTATATAGTTTGAATCATTATTAGAAATCCTTATTTAGTGTAGGCACTTCAAAGCCATTATTCTGTAGTATATCTGCATAATCTCCGGATATATCCACTGATTCCGGTGATATAATAAAAATGAAACTAGATATCTGATGCAATTTACCGTTTAAGGAATACACCGCACCTGATATAAAATCCATAATACGCTGTGCCAAATCGACATCCAGGCCTTCCAGGTTGATTACTGCAGCCCTTCCGGATAAAAGCATATCACAGATTTCCTGTGAATCTTCAAAAGTTCCGGGTTTCATAATACAAACTTCAAATCCTTTGGGGCTTGTCCTTATGGGAACCACCTTACTAGGACCGGACTTGTCCCGTTCCATCTTCATTTGCCTTTCTTTTCTTGCCTCATTTAGAACATTATTAACTGTTTGGGAAGGCATTTCCGTTTCATAGGCAGGCTGATAGGCAGATTTAGCTGCTTTCCTTTCTTGTCTTTCTGCGCGCTTATATTCTTTTTCATCAAAATCATCATCATCGTATTCATCTTCAGTAAGTTTTAGTGAATCTAAAATACTTTTAAATATATTTTCCATACTCCTTGTCTCCTATCTGTAATTACGTCTGCCTGCTAAAGGCTTGTATAATTACGTTCCCCAAAAATACCTGTTCCTACGCGGACCATTGTTGCTCCTTCTTCAATGGCGACTTCGTAATCCCCTGTCATTCCCATTGAGAGCACATCCATAGTAACATTATCAATGTTTTTCATTTTTATGTCAACATTTAATTGTCGCAATTTTCTAAAATACTTTCTATTTTTTTCAGGTTCATCCACATTGGGGGCAATTGTCATAAGCCCGCGAATCCTAACATTAGGAAGTTTTGCTATTTCTGTTATCAACGGTAATACATTCTCTTCAAATACACCGTATTTACTCTCTTCTCTGGCAACATTTACCTCAATCAGAATGTTACAGATAATATCTTTCTTCTCCGCCTCTTTCTGTATCTGTTGAGCCAGTTTATAGGTATCAACTGAATGAATGAGTTCTGTCTTATCCACAATATATTTGACTTTATTGGTCTGCAGATGACCAATTAAATGCCATTGTATTTCTTTCGGCAGCACCTCATATTTTTCAGTCAGTTCCTGTACTTTATTTTCTCCAAACACCTGTATTCCTTGGTTAATGGCAAATTCAATATCTGATACTGGCTTCGTCTTGCTGACAGCTATTAATGTTACATCTTTTCGTTTCCTGCCAGCTCTGGTACAGGCAGCATTTATTCTTACTTCTACTTCTTCAAGATTTTTTCTGATTGATTCAGAACTCAATATTATGTCATCCTTTCCTGATTGATTTTAAGGAACTGTATTATTATGCTATATTTTCACTAATATATTATGGCTTGTTCTTTTGCTGTACTGCTGTCTAGTGCTATATGGTCATATACTGAAAGTCCATTAGCTGTATTTTTCTTGACGATACAGTATTCCTCATTTTGATAGAGTATTTCAATATGACGGAAAACGGCATATCCTTTATTTACATTAAAGACTCCTTTAAAGGCTTCGGTTTTGTCCAATATAAAGGCATCCTTATCATCTTCACCTATTATCATATCCCTTGTTCCGAATAGATTTGTGTCAACATAGGCATATTTTTCATCCTGGTAGTAAATATCCGTAGCTATAAATTCCTGGGTCGTCTTCTCATTCCCTCCATCTGTAGAAGTAACAACACGGGTTAATCCATTCTTGTCGGAATCTCCGCCTTTTCTAAAATAAGAAAGAGGAACCTGATAAAAATTCTTCTCTACAATAGAAGTGACCGGAATTTTTAGACCTTCTGCTGAATTTATAACAATTTCTGTTGAAATGAATCTTTGATTGATATACCTTGGCATATACCGTGTTAAGTTTACCTGGGCATAGTAATCATTACCCTTCTGAAATATCTTAACCGGCAAGGTTTGTTTCAGTCCATCTGAATTAAAGATTATTGTGATTTTTTCATTGTCCTTTATTTTGTTATATTGATCTTCATTGAGAAGATAAAGAATACTCCAGTTATCACTTGTTACAATCTTGTAAACCGAACTCCCTTTATTCTGCAGCTTGTTGGTTCTAAGCTGTGTCTTCTGATAGGCACTCTTATCAAAGGTGGCTGAGGTTGCAGAATCCGCATTGAGGTTTTCATACCCATCTGTATAATAGCATATTACACCACTCGTATCACTTCTTGCGACCTTTAAGGAGGCAGTTTTATCCTTCATTAAGGTCTTTAGGTTTGTGAGCATACTGTCGTTGTATATCTGCATGGAGGAATTTTTTAGTTCTTCTTTCAATTGATATACATATGTAAAGTCTCCGCTATCATAATTTTTCTGAAAGTCTGTAATTCCACTTTTGATAGCCAGGGAATCATCCGAGGATATTGACGTTCTGGTATTATCATTTGCTAATTCCTCTGCATAAGCATTGCCTTCATCCACGGAATAAACCACCGAATTCTTAGCAACACGTTCCCCTTCGCGATGATAATAATTAATATACCCGGCAGTATCTGTACTTACTATCTTCTCATCTCGAAATATAAGCCCGTCCAATACAAAGTCATCAGCTGCCGTACCTTCCTTGACTTCATATATGGTTAGATGTTCTTTCGTAAAGTACATATAAATATTAACAATCACATAAACAAAAATTATAAAAAATGTTATAAATCCTATGTTGATTGTCCTGGCTCTTCTGAATTTAGTAACTTTTTTATCAGAACCCAAATTTAAACCCCCTCTGATTTCAAAAACTGGATATATTTACATTAGATTTATTATTATGAACATTTCATAAATAAATGATCATAATCCGTTCTTGAAATCTTCTACTGTTCTATATAAGTAAAATTAAATTTTTTCCTTTTCTAGTTATAAGAAAGCTTGAATTTATGGCATTTTTATATCTGGAAGTGGTAAAAAATATTAATTCAACTTCTATATATCTTTATCTATTATACTTTCTACCAGAGAAGAATGAAAGCCCTAAATTAATATTTTTAGGCTCATATTTCAATTAAAAATAAAATGTAATACCTTCATTTTTCAATGAGAATATTTTGTACATAATTGGAAACAATATTGAATGCAAGAAGGAGGTAATCAAGTGAAAACATTAGATTATATCGCATTGACGCTTGTTATCATCGGCGCCATCAACTGGGGTCTTATCGGCTTCTTGGGATTCGACCTTGTAAGAGTAATATTCGGTGATATGACAGTAGTGTCCAGAATCATTTACGCTCTGGTAGGTATTGCAGGTTTGTATGCTCTGAGTTATTTCGGAAGACTTCGCAGCGAATAATAACAATGGGCGTAAAAATAGGAGGCAGGTTAATCATAACCTGCCTCCTATTTTGTGTTTATTTATAAAGCTACTGCTATATTTTCTCTCATTAATTCAGGAAAAGCATGTTCCGCCATGGAAATGCTCAGTGTAAAATGCACATCATATTCTTTTGAAATCTTTTCAATTTTCTTTAAGGTGGGAGTTAAGAGATCACCTTCAATAAAGGCGATGGTTAGAAAACTATCCAGAAAAACTGCTTCCAGATCATGATCTTGTGATACAAGACCGCATAAGAAACCAATAAATTCGCTGGGATTCTCAATACAATAATCTTTCACATTAATAAGCCTTATCCTGTTGCTTAGCTCATACATATGCTTATTGTTCTTATCCAGATAAACTACATTGCCTTTCGCTTCTCTCGCTGCCAGATTAGCTTTCTCGATCAGTATTTTAGTCTTGCCTTTACCTTTTTCGCCTGCTATTATCTGTATCATTGTAATCTCCTCCTTAAGATGTGTATTTAATTAGGTGAAAACTTATAAATAATCCCTTAATACAGTCTCATTATAGTATATTTTCACCTAAAGCACAACCATAATATACCTTATCAGAAATTGTATTTCAAATTTCTGATAAAAGGCGGTGCTTTTCCGCCATCCATCCGATTATAGGAACAGCTTTATGTTCCTATAATATAGAAATCGGTCATTTAATCATTTTCAGTAAATCTGTCATTTGTGTGAAAAGACTGTTGCCGTTGTCTGCTTTCAAAATAAGGGAGATATAATCTTTATTATTTTTATCCTGGCTATATAAAATGAGGCAGTTACCTGCCTTATTGGTTGTTCCTGTCTTTCCGCCAACTACAGTTATACCCTCCGGTGCATTCTCTGTACCCTTAAGATAACGGTTGGTCGTAAGAAAAGTCTTTGTTACAGGTTCCTTTAAGACATCTTCATATGTTACAGTATATTCCGTAGTTTTAATAATAGAAAGAAATTCATCATACTTCACCAATTGATGAAATATCAGATACAAATCGTAAGCAGTAGTATAATGATTATCATCATGTAATCCATGAGGATTCACAAAGTTTGAATGAACCGCACCTGCATCTTTGGCAGCCTTGTTCATCATTTTTGAAAACTCACCTACCGTTCCACCTACATGTTCAGCTATAGCAATACCAGCATCATTTCCGGAGTAAATAAGAAATGCGTACAGAAGATCCTTTAACTTAATGGTGTCTCCTTCTTTCAGTCCGCATAGCTTAGCTCCGCTTTCAGTTATATGAGAAGCATTATAGCTTACTGTTACAGTATCCTCTAAATTGCCTTCTTCCAACACTACCAATGCAGTAATCAGTTTCGTAAGACTGGCAGGATATAATCTTTCATATACATTATTGGAAAAAATCACATCATTATCCGTATCATTGACAATTAAAGAAGATTCTGCCGTTATAGCAGAATCCGACATGTGATTTAGTTCATCCGGTATTACTACAAGATCAGATGCAAAAAAATCAGATTGATCACTGCTTAACTCATCCGTATAATTAGCATATACCAGATTCGTGTCAGCAGTATCTGAAAAGGGCAGCGCAAGATTCTCTTTGCTGCTGCATCCGGTGAGCAGTGAAACAGACACTACAATACAAAATAGTTTTTTCTTCATTGTCTTATCAGCTTTCATATCAAGAGCGTAATATTTCACGCCAGTCAAGGTCACCTCTGTCCATTGCCTTTATCATTAATTCAGCTGAAGCTAAATTAGTAGCCAAGGGGATATTGTGGGTATCACAAAGCCTTACTACAGTATTAACATCAGGTTCATGGGATTTGGGCGAAAGGGGATCTCTTAAGAAGATCACTAAATCCATCTGATTATGCTCAATCTGAGCACCCATCTGTTGCTCACCGCCTAAGTGACCTGCAAGGTATTTATGGATATTTAAGTTTGTTACTTCCTCGATTAATCTACCGGTTGTTCCGGTTGCATAAAGCTCATGCTTATTTAATATGCCTCGATATGCGATACAAAAATTCTGCATTAATTTTTTCTTTGCATCATGTGCTATCATACCAATATTCATGTGTGGTGTTACCCCCTTCTATATTTTCTCTGTAAATTTATATTGATTATGATACCGATGGATATCATGCTGCTGATCATGGAACTGAGTCCATAACCAACAAAAGGCAGCGGGATACCGGTATTAGGCAGCACAGCTGTTGCTACACCGATATTGACAAACATCTGAATCACAAACATAGCAGAAATTCCGATAGCAATCATACGTCCCAATCTGTCAGGAGCATGGCTTGCTATGATAAGACACTTAAAAATGATAATTGATAATAGCACTATAATAACACAGCCGCCTAAAAATCCAAGACTTTCTGCCGCAACTGAAAAGATAAAATCACTTTCAGCGACCGGAACGTAAGTATCGCTTTGGATGGCATCTTTGCCTTCTGTAAAAAGCTTTCCGGTTAACTTTCCAGATCCGATGACCTCAACAGAATTATCCTGCTGGTAGAGGGTATCGGAAGACTTGTCAGCCTCCGGATTCAAATAAGCTTCTATTCTGTTCTGCTGATAACCAGTAAGGAAAAAGATATTATAATTATTCTGTATCCCCCATAAAGTACCAAATACAATCGGTATAATGACCAATAGGATAGGCAGAATTATTTTAAAGCTTAATCCTCCTGCAAATATCATTATAGCAAAAATAAACAGAATAACAAGACTCGTTGATAAATTTGTTTGTGTTAAGATAAGAAAAGTAGGAATTCCTATAAGTGCTGCCAAAAGCAGAAATACATAGAACTTATTCATCTTTTCTTTAAACATCACTAAGAGTTTTGCCATAAAAATGATAAGTATAATCTTGGTTAATTCAGATGGCTGAAATTCAAATACTTTTAAATCAAGCCATCTCCTTGCGTTATAATGCTCTACTCCTACCAGCTTAACTGCAACCAGGAGTACCAGATTTATAAAGTATAGTATAATATAGAATTGGCTGATAAAATGGTAATCTACCAGTGATACAAACACCAGTATGAAAACACCAAGAACAAGACCCATTACATGTTTTAAGAAAAAGGCCTCATCGACAATTCGAACCAGGTATATTCCAATACCGCTTAGAATAATTACCAAAGTCATTATGCTGAAATCATAGTTACTTATACTGTACTTCTTAAATGGAAACATAATTTTATCCTAACTTTATAATTATTTATTGGACTTCATATCTTTAATAGGAATATTCGCAAACAAAGCAGGTACAGTCCCATTATTACCTTCAGATTCTGTCTGGGTAATCTTAATATCCAGTCCTTCAGTGTCAATTTCTACATACCTGGAAATAACAGCGATTATATCATTCTTAATCTGTTCCATTAATTCCGGTGAACATCCTGCCCTGTCTGAGACAAGCACCAGCTTCAGACGATCTTTTGCAACACCGCTTGAAGTCTTTTTTTTGAAAAAATCCGCTAATCCCATTTTAATACTCCTCTCCCTAATTTTTCTTTAGTAAGTTAGCCAGCCAATTAAACAGTCCCTGTTTTCCCTTTAAATCAAGGAACGGAACTTCCTCCCCTAAAATTCTTTTACATATATTCATGTAAGCCTGTCCAGCTAATGTACTGGTACCAACTAAGGGTTCTCCCTGATTGGTTGAGATAACGATATTCTCATCATCAGGTACTACACCGATTAAACTGATAGCAAGTATCTCCACAACATCTTCACTGGACATCATATCACCTCTCTTAACCATATCCGGTCTTAAGCGGTTTACAATTAAATGCGTCTGTTTCATTTCGTTGGCCTCTAAGAGACCTATAATACGGTCAGCATCCCTTACAGCTGATACTTCAGGGGTGGTAACCACTAATGCTCTGTCCGCGCCTGCAATTGCGTTCTTAAATCCCTGTTCGATACCTGCGGGGCAGTCCATTATTATGTAATCAAATTCATCTCGTAATTCATCTGCAAGTTTCTTCATCTGTTCCGGAGTAACTGCTGTTTTATCTCTTGTCTGAGCAGAAGGTAACAGATACAGATTAGGATATCTCTTATCTTTTATTAGTGCCTGCTTCACACGGCAATTGCCTTCTATTACATCTACCAGGTTATAAACAATCCGGTTTTCTAAGCCCATAACAACATCCAGATTTCTAAGACCTATATCTGTATCGATTAAGATTACTTTCTTATCTAACTTTGCAAGGCCTGTACCTACATTGGCTGTTGTTGTTGTCTTACCTACTCCACCCTTGCCGGATGTTATTACAATTACTTCACCCATTAAATTATCCTCCAAAACTTATTATAAGTTTATATCATTTATAACCTCTTTACTCAAAGGCTCTATATAGATATTTCCATCTTCCAAAAAAGCAATTTTGGTTTCTTTCGCTGCCGTTTTTTCAGGCTTGTCCGGAGACCTTGCAATGGTATCTGCAATCCGTATCTGGACAGGATTCATATCAAGAGCAACTACAAAAGAGTTGTTATTACCCGAGGCACCGGCAAAGACACTTCCCTTTAAGGAGCCAAGAACTATGATGTTGCCCTTTGATACGATTCTGGCTCCGGGATTAATATCTCCAATTACAATAATGCTTGTTTCAGATTCAAGAACTTGTCCGGAACGAAGGTTTCCTTTATAGAATTGCCCGCTGGCATTAGACAATTCCATAAGTTTTTCATCCAGTGCTTTTTTGAACTTTTCTTCCTGCCCCGGGTCATCTTCAACCACGCACACTACATGAAGCATAGTCTCTTCTGCAATGATGTTAAGAACGTCTCTTTGCTGCTCGTTGGTCAGTTTTCTCCCCTCAAAGCTCAGAGCCATCTGAGCTTTATCAAAAAACTTAGCAGATTCCCGAAATTTTTCTGCTATTTTTTCCCTTAAGCTTTCATATTCCATATCACTGTCTAATACAACTATTATACCATATTTATTGCCTTTTATAATAACTGGGTTGTTCATAAACACCTCCTGATAACTTAACTTATAAAACATACTGACAAAACAAAATCAAAGATGTTGCTATTTGGATTTAGTCAGTAAAGGATGTTGTCTGGGATTCCGGCATAATAGCTTTTCCCTCTGGATCTGTAAAGCCATCTACATTAAAGTAATAGCCGTATAAATTCTTGCTCAGCTCAACAGCGTTGCTGGAGGCATAACCATTAGGTATTACAGCAATCATTGAAATTTCAGGATCTTCATAAGGACCATAGGAAGCAAATAACGCATGATTTCCTCTTGAGCGGCTTTCCTGTGCTGTACCAGTCTTACCTGCAACTGTCACAGGAAAATTCTTGAACAGATAGGATATTGAACTTCTGCTACCGTTAACAACTTTATACATACCTTCATGTACAAGATCCCAGTATGTGCTGCTTATAGAATCAATTTGCTCTGTCTTGACGTTCTCATCTTCCTTTTTTTCTTCTTCGTCCTTGTTTTTCTTATCTTCCTCTTCTTTTACATCTTGAACCTTACCATTTTTATCAACTACCTTGCTTAAGAGTGTGAGTTCATAAGAGGTTCCTCCTGTGGCAACCGTCGTTACATATCTGGCTAATTGTACAGGTGTATAATTGTTCGTACCCTGTCCAATGGCAGAACGGACAGCATCCATATCGGAACTTTTTGGTTCAGCTTCTTCCAATTCAATTCCTGATTTCTTATTTAAGCCCAGTAAGGTAGCATACTTTGATAATTTTTCAAGACCGATAGCAGTCTTATTTGAATCATTTCCATTTAGGCTTAAGCGCCATCCCATTTCATAAAAGAAATAGTTACAGGATACTTCCAGAGCAGTTGTAACATCAACTTTACCATGGCTGGAGGTTGACCAGTCTTTTGGTGGCTGATAAGTTACTTTGTTGAATACAACCTCATCATAGACAGTTTCCTGAGGACCTAATACTCCTTCTGCCAACGCTGCTATGGAAGTAACCATCTTAAAGGTAGATCCGGGAGCAGTTTTCTGCTTGGTAGCTCTTGAAATGGTAGGTTGAGACAAGTCTGCATTTACCTTGGTATAATATTGATAATCTATCTTATTGGCAAAATAGTTATTATCATAGCTGGGATAAGATACCATCGCTTTTACTTCACCTGTTTTCGTATCTGTTATGACTACAGATGCACTGCAGGGATCAAGGGCAAGTTGTGCAGGAGTTATTTCAATATTCCGTATCTTTTCTGTAATAAAGGAATAAGCTGAAACTGTATTGTTCTCTAATTTGGTGATATCTTCCTTATTGTATTTTAACACACCTTGGTCAAATAATAAAAGACAAATTTCAGTTCCTGTTAATTTATAGGAATATACCAGTTCTTTGTAAATCTTCTTCTGAAAAGCCAAATCATCCACCAGAGAATCCATTACATGGTTAATAAGCATTTCATACAGCTCATCCGTGCTGTAATAACTGCTTCCAACATCCAGTTTCTCCAAGTCCACCCAGTTCTTAGAGAGGGCATACTGAAGAAATTTGCTCAAACTGATTTTATCTTCTGTGTATTTAATAAATGTGTCGTCACTGGTATCAACAGGTGTCAAAAGAGAAGTTCCGTCTTTGATATCGCTCTGCTTGGTTATAAGAATTCCTTCACTTTTCAGTTTGGCGTAGATATAGTCCAGATAATCCGCCATTGCCTCGGATACATTGGAATCCAGTGCTTCTGAACTGCTGGAAAGCTTTGATTTCAGTTCCTTCAATACGTCGTCTCTTTTATCAGTGTATTTATTATAAACCTGCTTTTCCAGATTCGTTGCATCGTCTGTCTTAAAGCTTGTAACGTCTATAACACTGTTGTTAATTAAAGCAAAATATACATCGTAGATAGGAATCTTAATATCTTTAGCGGATTCACCTCTGGTTCCGGCATTTGTACTGTTATTTATCTTAGAGAGCAGAATACCAGCCAGAACTCTCTCTATTATTTTATAATAAGCTTTTTGAAGGTCGCTGTCTATGGTCAGATAGACATCCTTGCCGGCAACAGGTTCTGTTCTTTTAATAGTCTCCAGATATTTACCGGTAGAATTAACTGATATGGTTTCAATCCCTTTCGTTCCGGCAAGCTCTTCTTCAAAGACTTTTTCCACACCAAGTTTACCAATCATATCGGAAGTATTATAGACGGAATCTTCTCCCAAACTCTGCATTTCCGTATCATTGACAAGTCCGGTATAACCAATAATATGTGCATTATAGATACTGTCATTATATACACGGTAAGACTGCTGCTTAATCTCCACACCTGGTAATTCGGCGCTGTTTTCATAAATAGCAGCTACCGTTTCATCACTGACTTTAGAAGCGATAATGATTTGATTATATGCCGGCCAGTTACTAAAAATCGCATAACGAAGTGCCATTATCTTCAGTGCTTCTTCCTTTGTATAGTTATCCGATATATTAAACATGGCAACACTTTTATCACCTTTTTTAAGATATTGGAATACTTCATCAGGAGTAGCTTTTACCTGTTCTTCTGAAAGTTTATTGATATTAGATTTTCCGTATACATTCATCTTAAAACGCTTCTCAGCAGTTTCTTTGACTGTAAAATAAAGCTTTCCTTCTTTATTTAGAGCTATTCCAAAATTATTCTCTATTGTATTATCGTACTTTTCCAATATCGTAATTAAATGAAATAACATTTTATTAAGGTCATCATTAGAAGCAATTTTTGAAATATTTTCCAGCACTACCGAGTAACTAATCTCATTGTAAGCAAGAAGTTTACCCTTAACATCGTAAATATTACCTCTGGTGCTTTTTATCTCCCTCTCCCTTGTTTCTCTGACTTGGGAAATTTCTTCATATTGATCACCTTTTATAATTTGGAGGGTATAAATTCTACTAATAAGAATAGCAATAAGTGTCAGAAATATTATAGTAACCGGAAACATTCTGGAGGTAAAAACCTGTTTAATCTTTTCCCAAATTATATCCAGCAATTAAAACACCTCCTCTTCTTCCTTTTTCTCTGTCTTAATTCGGATTATGTTCAGCAGCTTATACAAAAAGACAGATATGATCACTGTATAAATCAGCTCCGGCAGACCTTTATGGAAAAAATAAAACCCTATGTTTAATCTGCCTCTCAGTAAGTATTCGAATACATAGTAGAAAAAAAAGTAAATCAGATCACTAAGTCCCACAAGCATTACAGGTATCGTTAGGTTCTCTTTTACAAATATCTTGTAGCAGAACCCATTTAAATATCCAATAGTCATAAAGATCAGTGCATATAGCCCGACAATACCACCATAACACAAATCTATAAACAGACCACAAAGGAATCCGGTAAATAGCCCTTCTCTTCTTCCTTTCATTAAACCCGACGAAACTGTAAGTATCAGAAGAAGATTAGGAACCACTCTGGCAAGAGAAAGCCATTGGAATACCGTCGTCTGTAATAAAAAGCATATTAATATTTCAGCTAATACTATTACGAATCGTTTCACATTAACTCCCATCTGCGTGCCTTGGCACATATATATCAGGATGTCGAAAAAACGTCGTTTTGTTTTTTCACACAAACTCCCATTGCATGCCGCATCTGCTTGCAGATGTGGCACTGCCACAAATCAGGGTGTGAATTATGTTTTTCAAGAATTCACACAAACACCCATGCATACCGCAAGCTCGCTTGCGGCACTGCCCAAATAAGAAGTGTTGAAATGTCTTTTATTTCACACAAACTCCTATCAATCTTTTAATTCCTCTTTTAATTCAGTTATAATAAGTACCTCATCCAGTCTGCTGAAATCAACCGCCGGAATTAATTTTGCCGTTTTTGTCAGGTTATTGGGTTCTAACTGTATTTCTGTGATATAACCAATTAGTATTCCCTGAAGATATTTTGGGCTGATTGCAGATGTAACTACTTCATAGCCATCATCTACCTTCGCATCTTTGCCGATTAAAGATACATCTACTACACCGTTGCTATATGATTCCATGCCACCGCTGACCATACAGGTATCTGAAGTCTTGATAAACATTCCTGAGACATTGCTGGAATCATCGATTATAGAGCGAACAATAGAATAATTTTTATGAGCTTCAACTACAATACCTACTAATCCATTGCCGGAAATAACATTCATATCCACGGCTATACCATCATCCGAACCTTTGTCAATCTTAAAGCTGCTATACCAGTAATCATTCGGGTCCCTTCCAATAACTCTTGCACCTATTTTGGGGTAATCCGCATATTTTTTATCTAGTTTATAGAGATCACGGTACCTGTCTAACTCATATTTATCCTGCAGTAATATTTTATTTTCATAAGTAATCTCAGACAACTGCTGTTTCAAATCTTCATTTTCATTCAGCAAGTCATTCAGGCTGACGAATTTATCCGCCTGGTCAGCAATGGCCTTTCCAACGGAGTTAATACCTTTCTGCATGGGTGTCACCACATAACCGATTGCTCCTTTTACGGGTAATAAAACTTCACTGTATCGGAATGATATAAACATTAGTATTAGACATAATACGACACCTCCGATAAAGAGATGTTTCGGATTAATGGAAAAACCTGTTCTCCTTTTCATATTGACTTGCTCCCTTGCTTACTTTCAGACATACATTACCCTTTTATTGCAGCCTCTTTTAAAGGACTTGCCAATTCTTTCAGGTTCGCATCTTCGATTATTTTTCCGAGTCCGTTTACTACTGTGTTCGCAGAATCATTACAGATATTTATCTTAAGACCGGTTTCTTTTGCCAAAAGGACGTCCAAACCCTTGATAGCAGAGGAACCACCGGTTATATAAATACCGGAATCAATGATATCAGAAGAGATTTCCGGCGGGGTTCTTTCCAGAATAATACGGATGGCATCTATTATAGAATAGATGTATTCAATGATAGAGTCATATACGAAAGAAGAACTGATGCCCACTTCTGTAGGAAGCCCGGTTACTACATTCCTGCCATATGCTTTTATGGTCTTTTCTTCCATAGGAGAGGCAGTTGCCAATTCTTTTTTGATGGTTTCTGCTGTTTTATCACCAATTACCAGATTGTAGCTTTTCTTAACCGTTGACCGGATCGATTCGTCCAATCGGTTTCCGCCAATAGGAATAAGCTTACTGATTACAATACCGCCTAAAGACATAATGGATACCTCTGTAGTATCTGCCCCAATATCTACCACCATAACACCTTTGGCATTATTAACATCAAGACCAATACCTACCGCATCTGCAATAGGTTTTTCTACAATTTTAATAGATTTTGGCTTAACTTGTGAGCTGGCAATCAGATCATAGAATGCTCTTTTTTCTACTTCTGTAATATCTGTAGGCGTAGCGATAAGTACGGAGGCAGCTCTCTGGCTTCCTCTTTTGTTAAGCCTTCTAAAGGTATAATTTATCAACTCCAGCATATTATTAATATCTGCTATTACCCCGTATTTAACAGGATAGCTGACCTGGATATTAGCCGGTGCCTTCCCATGCATCTCAAAAGCTTCATTGCCTACAGCAATTACCTTTTTCTTACCTTCTACTGCGATGATGTTTTTCTCATCTACCACAACTCCGTCATTTTTACGGTATATTTTAATGGTACTGGTACCAAAGTCTATTCCATATGTTTTTCCTGGCATTTTTTATATCTCATTGCAATTGTATTCTTATTATTCTATTAGGGATTCTGTCTTCTGCAATGTTTTCCTTTCCTAAATATAACCCTGTTCTGCAAGGCTTATATACCTATTATCCCCAATTATTATATGATCCATAAGCCGAATTCCCATTAAATTACCGGCTTCTTTCATTCGATGTGTTGTTTGAATATCTTCCCTGCTGGGTGTTGGGTCCCCACTGGGATGGTTGTGAAGAAGTATGATATTAACCGCTTCATATTTAAGTGCATTCAAAAAAATCTCCCGGGGTGACAGCAGGGAACTGCTTACCGTACCGGTTGAGATTATCATATCCTTTAGTATTCTGCTCTTGGCATCCATCATGACAAGATAAACAATCTCTCGCTCAAGATGCCTCATTTCCTGCATATAGTAACCGGCAACCGCATCAGGAGTTATCAGGGATAACTTCTTTTCATTGGTTGCCTTAGACATTCTTTTTGTTAATTCTGTCACACACAAAATCTGTATTGCCTTTACTCTGCCTATACCCTTGATGGATGTCAGTTCCTTAAGACTCATATGATTTAAACCAATAAGTCCAGGATAGGCAGCTGAAAAAGAAAGCACCCTGGACGCCACATCTACAACACGCTCTCCGGCTGAACCTGAGCGTATAATGACTGCCAGAAGTTCAGCATCTGAAAGCACCTCCGGACCTGATCTTTCACATTTCTCATAGGGTTGTTCCGACACGGGCATCTCTTTAAGGGTATAATATTTGTTACTCATTTATCCTCCTACCTTCTCTCTCCGGGAAAAGCAGGATGCTTAGAACCTTTAAAGCTTACGGTATAATATTATTGCCAGAATTATGCCAATAATACCGCCAATGGTTATTTTAATGGATAAGCCGAAGCTTACGACCAATACACCCAAATTCAACTGTACTACACCATTTTGTCCGGCACTTCCGATGCCGAATTGCTGTCCATAATTAAGCCATGACAGATAGGGGATATCCCTTGTAAGATAGCCTATAAAGCCACCCAGGACCACACCAGCTAACAGTACGATCAATAATACACCTGTATCCTTAGCATTGAATCTGGACATCGGATTTGTACCTCCACTACAAAAATTTCCCCTATATTCTAACATATAATCCTGATTTTGTATACACCAATAGAATAATATAATTTATAGGTTTATAAGACCTTCTTCATACATTTTCTGTACAGACATCAGTATTCCAAACTTTGCATGATACCAGGTCAGTCCCCCTTGAAAATATACATTATAAGGTGGTTTCACCGGTGCATCTGCACTCAGTTCGATACTTGCTCCCTGAATGAAAGCTCCTGCTGCCATGATAACATCGCAGGTATATCCAGGCATTGCCCAAGGCTCCGGTACCACATAACTGTCAACAGGTGCTGCTGCCTGGATTCCACGGCAGAAAGCTATTACTCCTTCTCTGGTTCCAAGTGTCACAGCCTGAATAATGTCATGTCTGGATTCACTGCCGTTAGGAACAACTGCAAACCCTAATTTCTCATAAATATTTGCCGCAAAGATAGCTCCCTTTAATGCACCGGATACTACCTGGGGTGCCAGGAACAGACCCTGAAACAGCTGGCTGTTAATACCAAGGGTAGCCCCTACTTCTTTGCCAAGTCCGGGTGCTGTCAGTCGGAAAGCTGCATTCTCAACATATTCTTCCTTGCCGGCTATATAACCTCCAATAGGTGCAAGCCCACCTCCTGGATTCTTAATCAGTGAGCCTACTACCAAATCAGCGCCTACATCTGTAGGCTCGATTGTTTCAACAAACTCACCATAGCAGTTATCCACCATACAGATAACCTCCGGTTTAATAGCTTTTATAAATGCTATCAATTCACCGATACGTTTAACAGATAAGGTGGGTCTTGTTGCATAACCCTTGGAACGCTGAATGGTAATCAGCCTTGTCCTATCATTAATGGCATTTTTTATACCTTCAAAATCATACTCACCATTCTCTAATAAATCTACCTGTGCATAAGTAATCCCATATTCTCTTAAAGAGCCGGTTAACCTTGCTCCTCTTGAACCTTTTTCACTTCTGTCTTCTTCTCCAATACCGATAACACCCTCCAGGGTATCATAGGGTTTGCCAACAGGTGATAAGATCTCATCTCCAGGTCTTAAATTACCTGACAATGCAATACTAAGAGCGTGGGTTCCGCTGATTAGCTGGGGTCTGACAAGAGCTGATTCCGTATGAAATACGGAGGCATAGACACTTTCTATGGTATCTCTTCCAAGATCGTTATAACCGTAACCTGTCGTAGCAGCAAAATGAATATCACTAACACGATTTTCCTGGAAAGCTTTTATTACCTTTAACTGATTGTATTCTGCTACAAGGTCTATTTCATCAAATCGTTTTTTTAATTTCTCTTCTGTTTCTTTCCCAAGTTTTAATATAGAGGGCTCTATAGAAAACTCTTTATAAATTTGTTCCAGTTCTTGCTTCATGACTAATCCGCCCTTTGCCTTTCCTTCTCTATAATACCCTTATCCTTTATATGCGAAAGCAGGGCTTTTAAGATATCTTCATCATTCTGGTAGTCTTCTTTTTGTATCCAGATTACTTCTTTCTCCCGTTTAAACCAAGTAATCTGCCGTTTGGCAAAATGCCTTGTTTCCTGTTTGATGTTATTTATAGCTTCACTTAGACTATATTCACCGTTTAAATGACTGATTATTTCTTTATAACCAAGCCCCTGCATGGAAACCAGGTTACCGGTGCAGCCATTATCCAGCAGGCTTTTCACCTCATTGACAAGACCTTCTTCTACCATAAGATCAACTCTTTTATTAATTCTGTCATAAAGGACTTCTCTGTCACGGTTTAATACAAAATAGCAGAAGTTATAAGGAGAATCTTTCTGCTTTTGCTCTTCGTTGTGGGCAGAGATTAAATCACCGGTCTGGTTATAGTATTCCAGTGCGCGGATAACACGTTTTACATTATTTGGATGAATAGCTTCAGCAGCAGCGGGGTCAACGTTCTTAAGCTGCTCATGAAGGTAATCTGCTCCCTTTTCTGTCGCCTGTACAAGGAGACTGTCCCTATAGGTATTATCCTCTTTTGCTTCTTTAAAATCAATTCCGTTTAATACCGCCTGTATATAGAAACCGGTACCCCCCACAAGGATGGGCAGTTTGCCTCTTTTATAGATGTCCTCCATATACTTAAGCGCATACTCCTGGAATTTAACTACATTAAATTCTTCCTCCGGTTCCAGCTCATCAATAAGATAATGTGTGACACCCTGCATATCTGACTGTTTTATCTTAGCAGTACCGATATCCATGTGTTTGTATACCTGCATGGAATCGGCACTGATAATTTCACCATCCACAGCTTTTGCAAGCTCTATGGATAGCTCCGTCTTTCCCACTGCCGTTGGTCCTGTTAGGATAATTAAAGGCTTTTTCATGATTTCGGTTTCTCCTGTATTTATTCTCTTATACGATACGCTTGAATTTCCTTTCTACTTCATATTTACTCATGGATATAATAACAGGTCTTCCATGAGGACAATTATATGGATTTTCAAGGGTAAGAAGCTGATCAATCAATGCTCTGGCTTCTTCTACGGAAAGTTTATGACTTCCCTTAACCGCAGCCTTACAGGACATGGAGGCTATCTTATCCAGTATTATTTCCGGAGTGTTATTATAACCTTCTTCCGTAAGTCCGTCTATGATTTCGATCAATATATCATAATGTACCAGATTATACAAATCGCCCGGTACTGCGCGTACAGCATATTCCTTTCCGCCAAACTCCTCGAATTCAAAGCCTGCTTCTTCAAGGTAATTCATATTATGAAGCAATGCATCTCTTTCTCTGATATTTAATGATAAAATAATCGGTGGCATTAACTGCTGGGAAAAGTGCTCTTTCTCTTTTAATTTCTTTACAATACGCTCATATAGAACTTTTTCATGGGCAGCATGCTGATCAATCAAGAACATCTTGTCTCCGTATTCAATAATCCAATATGTATTAAATAGCTGGCCAATAATCTTATGCTCCGTTACAGCCTTTTCCGATAAGAAAGCCATCTGCTCATATACTCCATCAGCTTCAGGTATCTGTAAATTTCTGCTGGTTGCATCGGCTGGTTAGTACCAATACTACCCTCTGCAAGAACATTGTTTAAATCAGTCTTCTCCTTTTGGGGAGCTGTAGAAGATTCTCCCTTATATATACCAGTGTTTTCTGGTATTTCTGTGAGACCTTCTTGAAGTCGTGCTTTGCTCTCCATTAATATGGAAGGTGCTGTATCTACATAGGATTTTAACTGACCGATTTCAGTTGCCTTTATTGCTTCTTTTAAAACTGAACTAATCTGATTATTACTGTTGTTATTTTTATCATAAGTAAAGGAGGAGGGTTGATGGGGTGCTTTGTAACTAAGTCCTTCTTCCTGTCGTCTTTTTACTTCAAAGGGTTCTGGCAGTTTCTGCTCTATCTTTCTGGCATTATCCTCTTTTGTAAGATGTACTTCTGTAATTAAATCCCTGCCCTCTAGAGTATTCCTTATGGTATTATAAATAAACCGATAAAGTTCTTCTCCGTTTTTGAAACGCACCTCTAACTTTGCAGGATGAACGTTTACATCAATCAGCTCCGTATCGATGGTCAGCATCAGTGCTGTAAAAGGATAGCGATGCAGCATTATGTAGGGCTTAAAAGCTTCTTCAATGGCTTTGTATATAATAGGATTTTTTACAAATCTACCATTAATAAAGTAGTTTTCGTAATTTCTGTTACCTCTTGATATAGCTGGTTTTGCGATAAAACCTGTAAGGGTAAGATCACCGTCCTCCCCTTTTACGGAAATCAGATGAGAAGTAATATCCCTACCAAAGATATGATAAATAACATCCTTTTGATTATTATTTCCGGAGGTATGGAGTTTAACCTGTCCGTTAACAATGAATTTAAAAGAGATCTGTGGATGGGATACTGCAATTCTCTCCATAAAATCCTGGATATAACCTGCTTCTGTTACTGCAGATTTTAAGAATTTCTTTCTGGCTGGAGTATTGAAAAATAGATTTCTGATAATAAAGGTTGTACCTTCCGGACAACCAATATGTTCTAAGCCTTTTTCGACTCCACCTTCAATGAGATATCTTATGCCGGTAAAACTTTCTGGTGTTTTTGTAACCAGTTCCACCTGTGACACAGCCGCTATACTGGATAAAGCCTCACCACGAAAACCAAGACTTGTTATACGCAAAAGGTCGTCAGCTGTTCTGATCTTACTGGTGGAATGGCGTAGAAATACAAAGGGCATATCTCCTTCTTCTATTCCGGAGCCGTTGTCTGTTATACGCAAAAAACTGATTCCACCTTCTTTGATTTCAACGGTTATAACCGTTGAACCTGCATCTATGGCATTCTCCACTAACTCTTTTACTACCGCTGAAGGTCTTTCTATCACTTCACCGGCAGCTATCTGATTAATGGTAGCTTCATCTAGCACTGTTATTTTAGGCATATCTTCTCACCTGCCTTTCTCTTTCCTATTAACTCTACAAGTATCACACTCTTAATCAGGAGGATTTCACCTTCTCCTGAAGTTTATAAAGATAATTTAAAGCATCCATAGGCGTCATTACATTAATGTTTAATTCTTTTATTTCTTCTGTAAAATCTGGTGCTATCTTGTAATCGAACAAAGAAATCTGGTTTTCCAGGTCTTTATTTTTTCTAATACTCTTATTCTTATGACTACCATAAGTACTTTCTTCGCTGACTGCAATTTCCTGCAGTTCTTCTCTCTCAGACTCTTCAATGATATTAACTGCTTTCATGGCTTTTGCTTTATCGGTAATGTCATTGAGACTAAGCTCATCTACAATATCTCTTGCTCTTTTTAATACATTGTCGGGAACTCCCGCCAATTTAGCAACCTGAATACCATAACTCTTGTCTGCTCCGCCGGAAATAATTTTTCGTAAGAAGATGATATCTTCTCCCTGCTCTTTAACGGCAATACAGTAATTGTTGACACTGTCTATCTTGCCTTCCAGTTCTGTAAGTTCATGATAATGGGTAGCAAATAAGGTCTTTGCCCCTAACAGTTTTGGATTGGCAATATGTTCGACAACCGCCCAGGCTATTCCAAGTCCATCAAAGGTACTGGTTCCCCTGCCGATTTCATCAAGGATCAAAAGACTGTTCTTCGTGGCATTTCGAAGGATATTGGCTACTTCCGTCATCTCAACCATAAATGTACTCTGACCGGAAGCCAGGTCATCAGAAGCTCCCACCCTGGTAAAGATTCTGTCAGCAATACCGATATTGCCATAAGAAGCCGGTATGAAGCAGCCTATCTGTGCCATAAGTACAATCAGAGCGGTCTGTCTCATATAGGTGGATTTACCTGCCATGTTAGGACCTGTTATAATGGAGATACGCTTCTCTTTGTTGTTAAGATAGGTATCATTGGCTACGAACATATCACCGGATATCATCTGCTCTACCACCGGATGTCTGCCGTCCTTGATATCTATAATTCCTTCTTCGTTAATAACCGGACGTATAAAACGGTTTCGTTCCGACACATAGGCTAAAGAGGTATATACATCAATTTTTGCAAGGCCTTTTGCTGTTCTCTGAATTCTCTGAACCTCTTTGGAAATAGTATCACGGATTTCACTGAATAGCTCATATTCCAATGAATATAGCTTATCTTCTGCTCCAAGAATTACATCTTCCAATTCCTTTAATTCCGGCGTTGTATAACGTTCTGCATTGGCCAGGGTCTGTTTTCTGATCCAGTTTTCCGGGACCATATTCTGATAGGAATTGGTTACTTCCAGGTAATAACCGAATACACGGTTAAATTTTATTTTAAGGTTTTTAATACCGGTTTTATCTCTTTCCCTGGTTTCAAGGTCAGCAAGCCAGTTCTTTCCTTCTGATTTTGCCTTACGAAGCTTATCCACATCCTCATGATAACCGTCTTTGATAATTCCGCCTTCCTTCACAGCAATCGGCGGTTCTTCTTCAACACCGTCATCAATTAATTTATATAAATCCTCTAAAGTGTCTAATTCAAGAAAGATTTCTTTTAACAAGCTGCAGGCAGAAGTCTCAAGAAGCATCTTAATAGGCGGAATCATTGATAAGGAATTCTTAAACGCAATTAAATCTCTTGGTCCTGCACTTTTATAGCTTATACGGCTGATAAGTCTTTCCAGATCATAGATTGCATTCAGATATTCTCTGATTTCTTCCCTGGTTATAGCAGAGTCATTCAATTCCTCCAAAGCATCCAGTCTGTCCGTTATACTATCTTTCTCTATAAGCGGCTGTTCGATATAGCTTCTTAAAAGTCTTGCACCCATTGCTGTCTTGGTCTTATCAAGCACCCATAACAAAGAACCTCTCTTCTGTTTCTCACGCAGGGTTTCTACCAGCTCTAAGTTTCTTCTGGTGGAACTGTCAAGAATCATATAACGGCTTGTTACATAGGGAATTATGTGTGTAAGATGGGAAAGAGAATTCTTCTGAGTTTCATGCAGGTATAACATAACTGCACCGGCAGCTGTTATACCAATGGAATAATCACCAAGGCCAAGCCCCCCTAAGGTAGCAACCTTAAACTGATCTTTTATGGCATTTACACAGGCTTCTTCTTCGAAATACCAGGGTTCCAGGTCAGAGATAGAAATATTCAGCCGGTTTCTTAAGTCTGCTATATCAAATCCACTGACCATAAAGGTGCTGTTACAGATTATCTCAGAAGGTGTGTATTTATTGATTTCATCAATGAGCTTACGTTCGGAATCCACTTCTGTAACAAAGAAATCTCCGGTCGTAATATCTACAGTTGCAATACCATAAGCATTTACTGTATGTACAATACCCATAAGAAAGTTATTCTTGCCTTCTTCTAATGACTGGGCATTCAAATTGGTTCCAGGTGTTACAATCCTGATTACCTCTCTTTTTACAAGACCTTTTGAGGCTTTCGGATCTTCTACCTGTTCACAGATAGCAACCTTATATCCTTTTGCAATAAGTCTTGACAAGTAATTATCGACTGCATGATAAGGGATACCACACATAGGTGCTTTTTCTTCCTGTCCAACATTTTTACCGGTCAGGGTTATTTCAAGTTCTTTGGCACAGGTGACTGCATCTTCAAAGAACATCTCATAGAAGTCTCCCAAACGGTAAAAAAGGATACAATCCTTATATTGTCCCTTTATCTCAACATATTGCTGCATCATTGGAGTCAATTCAGCCATATCCTTTGTTCCTTCCTAAAACAATTAATGTTATTTATAGTTCTATCGTATCATCTGCAAGCTCATTTCCATCAGCAGCACTGGTGGCAAGTACATCGCATCTTTCATTCTGAGGATGGCCATCATGACCTTTTACCCAAACAAAGGTAACCTTATGAAGCTCCATGGCTTTTAACATCCGTTTCCAAAGGTCTACATTTTTGACCGGTTCATTTTTTCCTCGTTTCCAGCCTTTTTTTATCCAGCCCTCCAGCCAATGTTCGTTAAAGGCCTTAACAAGATATTGGGAATCTGAATATAATGTTACTTCGCAGGATTTATTCAAGGCCTCCAGACCGATAATGGCAGCCATAAGTTCCATGCGGTTATTGGTAGTCTTCTTAAAACCGCCGGAATATTCACGGATGTGTTCTGTTCCCGCCGGGTCGATATAACTAACTATGGTTCCATAGCCACCCGGACCGTCCGGATTACCTCTGGCCGCTCCATCGGTATATATTGTTACTTTCATTCTGCCCTCTTTTCCCAGGTTATCAAATCCTCGCTATAGGGAAGTTCTCTGACATAGTCACAGAAAACATGCCATTCTTTTAGCTTGTGATTCTTTCTGGCATTATATATATTAATAAGATTCTCGTAATTTAAGGTAACGGTCCTCATCTGATTATACCCGGAAGGAAGCAACTGTATAATGCTGTACCAATAATTTTTATCATTTGTATCCAGAAATTTAAGGCGGAGCTTCTCCAGTTCTTCTATAAGATTACAGAATATAAGCTTTGCTTCTTCTGCCAGATGATCCGTACTGAAATCAGAGATCTCAAAAGGTTTGCTGTGGATTTTGTGCATTGTACTGGTTGAATTGGCTGTTGTGCCAATTTTATAAGTATCGAATTCCTTCCACCAGTAAAGTGGTGCTGTGATATCCATGGATACAAACACCTGACGCAGATATTTTCTATGATCTGTTCCTGCTCTGCATAATCTGACAGCAAGGGAAAAATCATTGCTGCCCAGTATGTACTCACCATTTTCATTATAATAACTGTCACTTTTCTCCCAGCTGTTCATGGGATTTCTTGCTCCTCTTATAGCATTTTCCAGATTCATGACATGAATATGCTCTATTTTTAGCATGTTTATTTTCCTTCCTCTTTAACAGGTGTTAGCATTATGTAATTGATATTTCTCAACCATCTAATCAGCTCTGTAGTTTCCCTTTGTACTTTATAATAATTTAGCCATATAATACTCATCTACATAGTTTCCATGAACAAGCATTGAATTTTTCTTTATTCCTTCTTTTTGGAAACCTTTTTTTTCATATAGACCCACTGCAGCTTCATTATGGCTCATGACTGTCAATTCTAAACGGCTTATCTTGTTTTGTATCGCCCACTTATCGAGCTCATTAAAAAATTTAGTTCCAATACCCTGGTTTTGATAACCTGTGCAGATTCCTGTTACAACATAAGCGGTGTGCCGTATTCTGTTGCAGCTGCCTCTTTGCGCAGAAATATATCCCCATAATTTGTCCTTATCCTCAATAACCATAAGGAAATTATCACCTGTATCAGAACCCCTGATAAAGGCTTCGGTTCTTTCTCTTTGAGGTTTTCTTTCTCCCGGCTCGAACATCATATACTCAGTTTCTTCATCCAGTCTCAACTGTAAGTCAATGAATTCATCTGTATCCTTTAATGATATATTTCTTATTTCCATATGAACCCCTATCTGTGTGTTTTAGCCTGCGTACAAATCAGGTGGTAGAAAAAATTTTAGTTTTTCAACCTTTCCTCCTTGTCCAATAAATGATATTATAACATTTTTTTTGCTAAAATGTCACCCTAATGAAAAAAAAGATACTGGGAGTTATATACTCCTGTATCTTTTTATGTCCTTATTATTAAACTTTCTATCAGGCAATCTTACTAATAGGCTGTAATATTCCTTTATTCATTCTGTATACACTGTCACTTAGCGGTAAAAAACTCTCATCGTGTGTACTGATAAGCACTGTTGTACCATCATTATTTATAGCCCCAAAAAGCTCCATCACTTTACAGGCATTTTCTCGATCCAGATTACTGGTTGGCTCATCAACTATCAGAATTCGAGGTTTTAACATTAGCGCTCTTGCTATAGCAACTCTCTTAATTTCTCCTCCCGATAATCTGGCGGGATAGACATTCATTAATTCCAATAGCCCTACAAGCTTAAGAACCTCTTCCGCCCTGTCTCTATAGTTTCCCTTATTACCTGACAGATAAATCGGATAATAAAGATTGTCTTCAACTGTAAAATTAGATAACAGACTTTGTCCCTGGGGTATAAAACTAATGCCTGCTGCTGTATTGACTGTCTTTAATTTCTTATTTTTTATTTCGTTTGAATTATAATAAACTACCCCGTCTGAAGGATTTAATAGTCCTGCAATAATTGAAAGCAAGGTACTCTTACCGCTGCCAGAAGGACCTAGAATAGTAAGAAATTCTCCTTCGTAAATCTTTAGCGAAACATTATTAACTGCTGCTTCACCGGTAGCAGAATGCTTATAATGTTTTGTGATATTCTTTAATTCAAGCATTATTCATTCTCCCTTATCAGTGTATAGGTTTCCGTTCTGTATAGAGATATTGCACTGATACCGGCTGCTATTACTCCGGTCAGTACGGATAGCAGTATAGATAACAGGGTTAATCCCAAAAGCCCAGTGATACCGGGACTTAGGTATGGTAGCTCTAGCTTTAGAGCAATGAAATTATGAAATAAAGTCATTACCAGCGAAGCAATTATACTGGCAGTTACACTTCCGATTATTCCAACCACCGCAGCCTCTCCAATAATCAGGCAAAGTATTTTACTTTTGCTTCCACCTAGACTCTTTATTATTCCGTATTCTCTCTTTCTCTCATTAATGGACAAAGAAAAAATACTAATCAGTGCAAGAACTGTAAAGGTTATTAGCAGGGCACCAAATACAACAAAATAGGAGGTAAAACGGTTTAAAGTCACTGCAATTCCTTCCACCAGCTTACCGGAGGTCTGAACACTGATACCATCTTCTTTATATATTTTTTGCAGCCCAGCAGCAACCTTATCAGCTTCGGCATCTTCACTTATTTTTATTGTTATTAATGAAATTACATCTTCTCTATTTCCAACTGCAAGATAATTTTTAACAATGGGTTCCTTTAGCAATTCTTGAGCTGTATTGAAATTTAAGAATACGCTGTTATCGTAACCCATACCGGTTTCTTTTAATTTTCCCGCTACTTTAAAATCCTTACCAAAAAAAGTTGCCCTGTCTCCTTTTTTGTATGAAAGCTTACTGCCAACAACGATTTCTCCATTAGGCAGATTACTGTTTAACTGTTTGGATATCCAGGGCTGCACCAAAAAGTCGGTATCCGGGTTGTAAGCAATCATCTGTATTGCCTCATCACAGCAGGGACTGTTATAAATGGTTGCGAGAAACAGCTGTGAACTTACCTTATCTACCCCTTTCACACGAGTTGCCTTTTGTTCCAGGGACTTATCAAAATAAATAGTACTTGGCTGTCCTAGAAACAGCGCATCTTTTACTGAACTTACATAATCCTCAGGTACCAGAAGGATATCAGCACCGGTACGTTTCACGGTGCTGTTAAGTCCTTCTTTCATGCTATAGAGTATATTGGCAGACAAGAAGATGGTAAATATCATGATAAATAAGAAGGAAGACAACAATATGGTTCTGCTCATTTTCCTTTTTAAGTTTTGTAGGAGGATATGACTGTAGCGGAGGTTGCCGCGGATATTACCCTTTGATTTTCTCTTCATATCTATATACCCTTTGCATTTCATAATATTTTTTACATATTTATATTATTTCACCTTAATAACATTTTACCGTTTAGATTATTATTGTCTCTGTCTAATCCTGCCAAACAGATATATAAGTGAGCCAGTAATATAAATGAGACCTAATGCTGCTATTAAATAAAGCGCCGGGAAAGTAAGGTTTTGGCAGGCCATATCCTTACTCTTACATCCCCCGATCAGTACTGCTGGTATTAAAATACCTATTACATAAATAGCCGCTGTTTGTAATAATAGGAATAGTCTGGTATGAAGTCTGGCAGCAAACAGATAGAGTCCCCCCGAAACAATTAACAGAATACCAATTCCCACTTCTGCCTGAACAGACCAGTGGCAATTCATAACCATCTCTTCTGAAGAGCAGACTTTAAAGATTGAATGGGGACCTATTATAAATAGCAATCCTGATATCCCCAATATAATAGCTGTAGCTATACGATTTTTCATAGTTCATCCCCAGGCATTGACATTTCTGATACCAATAGTTTCGATTTTCTTTTTTACGCTTCTCTAAACTGTTTAACTATCCTATCTAATGCATTACTTCAACTGAGAGGCAGGATCAACTGGAGCTTCAATCGTACCTGTGATTTCATCTTCAACACCTTCCAGTCTGATAAAACTATTCTTTGCTAAGGTTTCTGCATCAGTATCCTTACGAATTAAACCAAGTTCTTTCATATCCAGAATATTTCTGGTAAGGGCTGTTTCCACGCCGCTAACAGATGGCAGGTACTTGTAATCAGCAAGGGTTTTCTGATCAACTTCCAGATCACCTACCAGCCACTCGTTATCCAGCTGAATTTCAGCAGCAAGGTCTTTGTTCTGGTCAATCCAGATAGAGGCTTTCTGTATAGCTGTTACTACTTTAGCAAGTTTCTTTGGAAGTTTTTCTATTGTCTCATTTCTTACCCACAAAGAACAGCAATATTCATCCTTTAAAAGCTCAGAGGTGGCAGAGTTAAAAATGGACACACCGTCACCATCACTTACTAAAATGGAAGCCTGAGGATCACCGATTGCAATCGCATCTACTTTACCTTCTTTTAATGCTACAGGAAGGTCTGCTTTGGGAAATACTACGAACTCTACTTCCATATTACTGCCGGTAGAACCAATTCCTACACTTGCCAGGGCTCTTTGGGCAACAATGTGAGGTGAGGTGGCAAGGTTTTCAACACCGATTCTCTTTCCCTTTAGTCCTTCCAGACTTGTAATGCCGGAATCCTTTCCTGCCAGAAGCTGGATACAGCCTGTATGTACGCCAAGTACTGTTTTGGCTTCCAAGCCATTATCAAGAGGAGCTAACATCGCTGCTACCAAACCAAAAGAAACATCTGCCTGTTTGGTAGAAAGCATTTCTACACCACTGGTGCTGGAAGTTACATAGGTGTAGTCGACTCCTTCTTTTAAGCCTTCTGCTTCAAAGAACTGAAGCTGTTTGGCAATATGGATAGGAATACCGCAAAGACCTGCGCCATATAGGATCTTAATAACGCCATCTTCTAACTCTTCGCCTGCTGCTGTATTAACAGCTTCCGTTGTGGGAGTTTCTGTAGCACTTTCAGTGGTTGCTGTTGGAGTAGGTGTGTCTGTAGTTGTTACTGCGGTAACTTCTGTCTCTTTATTCTTCGTTCCACCAGAGCATCCGGTAAGAAACAATGCAGTAACCAATAAAAGACTTATAAGTTTCCTTGCCTTTTCTTTCTTTTTCATAAAATCCCTCCGTCATACAATTAATTTTCCATAGATGATAATTTTCTTCATATTTTCATATTCAATTTTCAAACTTATAAATAGAATTCCGGTGTTTGTACTTTGCCGGTAAAATCAAGTATCTGCAGAATTCGGGAGCGAAAATTCAGGAAATCCACGCTGTTTCTCTGTCTTCCATAGGTTTCATTCCTGCCTATCTCTACATTGATTATCTCCTCTACTTTTGCCGGTCTTGGTGTCATTACAAAGACACGGTCACTTAGATATATGGCTTCGTCTACATCATGGGTTACCATCAGCATGGTAGTTCCACGCTCTTTCCAGATACGAAGAATTTCATCCTGCATATTCATTCTGGTAAAGGCATCCAGAGCTCCTAAAGGTTCATCCAGCAGCAATACCTTGGGATGATTCACCAATGCCCTTGCAAGACTGGCACGCTGGGCCATACCTCCTGATAACTGATGGGGATAGGACTTCTCAAACCCTTTAAGTCCCACCAGCCTGATAAATTCTGACACCTCCTCTTTCTGTTCCTTATAAACACCTCTGATTTTCAGACCATATGCCACATTATCATAAATTGTAAGCCAGGGAAAAAGGGTTGGATCCTGAAATACCAGTCCCCTTTCATAACCGGGTCCGTTAATGGGCTTTCCATCCAGAAAAATTTCACCTTCCGTTGGTGGGTTAAGCCCTGCCACCAGTCTTAGAAAAGTTGATTTCCCACAGCCGGAAGGTCCGATAAGACACACGAATTCTCCTGGCTTTATCTCCGTATCCAGATTTTTAAGTGCAACGGTTTTGCCTCCGTCGGTGTTTATAAACTCTTTGGAAACATTGATTGCTGTAATATTACCAGTTTGTTTTTCAGTACTGAGTTCTGTTACCATTTAATTACTCCCTTCTGCCATTTCAATAATTTATCCCTTACCTTAAACTGAAGAGTGATAAACAGATAACAAAAACCTGCTATTAGAATTAGACCGGCATAAACATTTGGATAAGCAATCATTTCCTTCTGCCAGTTGATATACCAGCCAAGACCTGATTTGACTCCCATCATTTCAGCCGCCATTAATGCAACAAAAGAACTGCAGGTTGCGTTAAAGAAACCTAAAAAGATAGAGGGCAGGGCATCCGGAATAGCAATGTGGATCAAATTCTGAAAGTTACTGGCACCTAAGGTCGATGACACTTCAAAATAGGATTTTTTTGTAGCCTGTATTCCGGAACTTGTTAAAATGGTTATCTGAAACCATACACCAAAAGCAATAAGAAATACTGCTGCCCACCTGGGACCTGGAAAAACTATAAGCGCCAGTGGGATCCAGGTAGAGGAGGGAATCGGACCCAAGATACGGATAATCGGATAAATCCAATAATTCCACCCCTTGCTCCAACCTACCAATATTCCTGTTACCACACCTAAAACAGTTCCCACCAGCAAGCCTTCTACTAATAAGGAGAAGGAACTTATAATACAGGTCAGCAAAAATTCTCTGTCCTCAATATACACATTAAAAACTCTGCTTAAGCTTGGAAAGTATAATTGTGGCAGCAAATGAGCCTTCACCGTTACCAGGTTTAGAATCGTTATAAAAACACCGACACCACCGACAAACCACCCCTGAGAAGAATATTTTTCGCGAAGTCTGGCAGAAAATAACGAGAGCAATAAAACAGCTAATGATATGGCCAGGGCTACAAACAGTACGCTTCTTAAATTGGTTAACTCACTATATTTTGCTTCTCTGTGATTTGGAATAATAATTTCTGTAATCAGCGCAATTACGAGACCAATGCTTGGTATAACTGTTCGATAATCAAAATGTATTTTATTCGCGGCATTAATCTTCTCAGATAGTTTTAAGTCCGGAATTATCACATTTGTTTCCTGTAACTCGTCTGACATAATTTCCTCCAATAATTTGATTCTGCATATCTTTTAGTAAAATAAATGTAGCTGATTATATGTGAAGCCTCCCCTTGCTTTCACCTATAAAACTGATGTTTTTTATAAAATACAATAATTCTCTTAAGTGCCTGATTTATTGCTCCTTGATTTTGTAGAGGTACGATTCCGTAATGAATCAAAAGCTTTTCTGATTGAACTCCGATTTGTTTGACCAGTATCAGCTGACAATCCTTTAAGGCATCTATCTTCTCCCTGATAACTATCTCCTGATGAACACCACAGGACTCCTGATGACCGGTAATTCGGTCTTCTATAAAGTTTATACTATCATCCTCCTGATCGATTTCCAGAATCTGAAAACGGCTGCATCCACCAAAATGTTCTGTTATATTGCTTCCATCCTTCGTTCCGATTGCAATTCGATATTTCATAAAATCCACTTCAACTTTCTATTCTTGTTTATACCAAATGCGGCTTTTCTCCTCAGGAACCGTATGAAACAGTTCCGTAGAGAGATATCTTTCGCCGGTATCCGGCAATATGGCAAGAACTGTCTTCCCTGCATTTTCCGGTCGTTTTGCAACGAAAGCTGCGGCAAAGGCTGCGGCACCGGAGGATATTCCGACTAAAAGTCCTTCTTCTCTTGCAAGTGCCCTTGCTGTATCGATAGCCTCCTCGTTTCTTACCCGGTAGATTTCATCGATAATTTTTGTATCCAGAACAGAGGGGACGAAGCCTGCGCCAATGCCCTGTATTTTATGAGGATTCGGATTACCACCCGAGAGAACTGGTGATGCATCCGGCTCCACTGCTATGATCTTTATATCCGGATTCTTTTCTTTCAGGTAAGCACCCGTTCCGGTTACGGTACCACCGGTACCTACTCCCGCTACCAGAATATCTATTTTGCCGCCGGTAGCCTCCCAGATCTCCGGTCCCGTTGTAAGCTTATGTATTTTTGGATTCGAGGGATTATCAAACTGTTGTAATATGATACTACCCGGTGTTTGTATATGAAGTTCCTCTGCTTTTCTGATAGCCCCCTTCATACCAAGGCTTCCCGGCGTCAGTACCAGATTAGCACCCAGTGCTGTCAAAAGCGTTCTGCGTTCAATACTCATAGTATCGGGCATGGTAATTATAAGTTTGTATCCCTTGGCTGCTGCTACAAAGGCCAGACCTACCCCCGTATTGCCGCTGGAGGGCTCAATCAGTACGGAATCTTTATGAAGCAGACCTTTTTCCTCTGCATCGGTTATCATGGAATAAGCAATACGGTCCTTCACGCTGCCTAAGGGATTGAAATATTCCAATTTCAATAACAGATTTGCATCTGCTATTTTCGCCAGTTTTGAGAAGGCCAGTGGTTTTAATATTGGTGTATCTCCGATCAGATCTGTCAGATTTTCTACAATTCTACTCATTCTACTTCCCCCTGATTAATAATTAACCGCTTCCTTTATATTTTCCCTGGGATCCTTCGCATACCAGCTTTCGGCAAGGGGTAAGGACACATTGGCAGAGACATTCTTAACGAAATTGGTGTTTTTAAGAATCTTAGCTGCTTTTCTCGCTAATTCAAAAGCACCGGAATACCCCATGTAATTAAGGGTCTGGCCAAAGAGCGGGAAGTTAGGGATACCAAGCTTGCTCACCCAGCCATTGGCATTTAGATGTCCTACATATAAATCCGGTTTTAATTTCTTTAATAAATTAAGCTCTTCTGCCGGCTGACCTGCACCAACCTCTACTAACAGTTCCGGATCCTCCATATCTACAAGGATATCTTCTACGAAACGGTCAACATTATGAGCTTTCACACCTACCAGCTCCATACCTAAAGAACGGAAAAATTCAGCTGTTGTAAGTATACGGGTCTCACCGCCTCCAACAAAGATCTTCTTACCTGCAAGAGATGCCTTTAACGGTTCCAGTGCTTTCTTTAATTCTGCGTTCTCAAAAGCAATTAATTTCTCAGCTTCCTCTTCCAAATGAAAATATTCAGCAATCTTTCTCAGCCACTGGTTGGTATTACGGATGCCAATTGGCAGGGTATCAATTAAATATTCTGTTCCAAAACGTTCCTTTAAATGACCTAAAAGGTAATCGTCATGGGTTGCACAGATACTAACATTCAAGGCAGCCTCTCCAATATGCGCAAGATCATCAATGGTTGCATGAAGTGGCAAAACCTTTGGTATCAGCCCGATTGCAGTTAACAATCTGGACAATTCTACTTCATCACCATTGGAATTGGAGCCAACATTAAAGATATTGACAGTTCGGCTGATACGGTTTTTCTCCTTAATATCTCTTATTTCATCTGCCCCTGGTATGACACTGTTTTCTTTTGCAGGAGGGTCAATCAGATGTTTTAACACACCATGATAAGCCGAGTCATAACCGGAAGCTACGTATTTACTTTTAAAGCCCTCGCAATGAACAGGAACTATTTTCGCTGCTACACGGTCCTTTAATTCTGTTACCAAAGAGTCTATATTGTCTCCAATAATTCCTGGTACACATCCATTGGCTATAACAATCGCATCGGGATGATATTCGCTTTCCGCATAAAGCACTGCTTTTCTTAGTTTATCAATACCGCCCTGGACAACATCCAATTCATCCATATTCGTATGAAGCCATATAAAATCTTCGCTGGCTTTACCTTTAGAAGCTCTCATAGTCTTCCTAAGTCCGCCGCTGCCAACGAAACCGGAGCAACATCCCAAAGGAGAATGAACTATCATAACTACATTGGTAAAGCTGCTGACGATACCTACAGCAAGAACTAATTGACATCCTCCGCTCTGTGAAAATTTTCTATTCTGAAGCTGCGCACAACCTGATTTTATGCCTCCGGATAATTGTCCACAGGAACCACAGAAAGCATGACAGGCACCAATTCGTTCTTCTCTGGTCGGTGGAGCATCTGCTCCTAGATAATTATAGGTTAAACTGTCCGCATAATTTCCCATCGATATTCTTTTCCTTTCTTATTATTCATTGATATAGTTATTTAAAGCTATAGATATTGATAAAACATTAACTTTGTTAATGCTAATAAATGCATTGGCTATCTGGCAGCTACCAGTTCACTGATCAAATCTTCAACCAGGGTTAATCCCCCCCTAAAGCCTGCGTATCCTTTGCTTAGTACGACCCTGTTACTGACCGGGAACGCCACGGATAAGAAACCTGCACCAAGTTTTTCTGCCAAGCCTCTTTCAATTCCACTTCCTACTACAAAGGCAGGACCAAAAGCATCATAATATTTCTGGTTGTGGTTATATGGCCAGCTGTTACGAACTTCCTTTATCAGTTCACCGGCATTTCGTTCAAACACCACCTTAGGCCTGGTTTCAGAAGTTAGATTATCAAACTTTTTCTCATATTCTTTCTGGACATCCTCTTCATTTATATCATTAATAGAAGTTATAAATGGAATCCAGCCAAGATCATTCGCCAGAAATCTGCTTAAAGGGTAAGCATAATAACTATCTGCTGCTATGACTACATAACGTTGGAAGTCTATATCCGAATAGATATCAACTATTCGCTCTAAAAAGGAATAATAATGCTTCTTCTCTTTTTCAATTACAGCTTCTATATGTTCCTTCTCAACACCCAGCACCTCGCCTATCTGGTAAAGGAATGCTTCCGTACCAGAGGGTCCAATGGGTAAATCTGCTTTTATATAAGGGGTTTGATGGATTTCTTCGAACAATCGGGCAGACTCTTCACCTGCCTGACCAGAGAATAATATATTGAGGCTTGCCTTGCCATAACCTCTAATATCTTCAATGGTATCCCCTGTTCCAAAAAAAGTATTTGCCTTAATTCCAAGCAAACCTAAGAGCCTTTTAATTTCATCCAGGTTTCCGCGGTAAAATACATCGTGCCCGGGAACCGTTCCAAACAGATTAACTGTTGCCGCTTCTTTATTCTCAGAGGGTACGATAATATTTTTAATTAAAGTCTTAACCACAGCATCATAACCTTTGAAGGTATTTCCTAAAAATCCAGGTGTACTTGCTCCTATTACGTTCCTCTCTTTAAAACGTCTAGCCACACTAACTGCATCATCTCCAATGATCTCCACCTGACATCCGGTTACTACAATAAAAAGATCCGCATCGAGAATTTCCAATGAGTTCTCAATCTGCTCCTCCAAACGATCTTCTCCTCCAAAAACTATGTTATTCTCGGAGATATTCGTTGTAGGTATCATAGTACCTCCGCAATATCCAGTTCCTCTATAACCTGATGCCAAATTATAAGTTCCTGACAGTGCTGCTGCACATCCTCCTGCTGCATGGACTATAGGAATTACTCTGTTAAGACCTGCAATGGTTGTTAATGCGCCTCCCAGAGCACATGAAAATTTTGCGCGTTCAATAAAATCTGCCAAAATACATCCATCCTTTCTGTTTCAACTTCCAGTTTAATTTTTGTATCAAAAAAAGAGACACATGAACAGTAATATACTGATACATGGTCTCCGGTTTTCCGGTCAACCTGGGTAAGAATTTTTATTCTTAACAAATCTTTAAATCATAATTGTATAACGGTAATTCTATCCTGCGTATCAGATTCACCAAAATCCAATACTTTTAACTTTTTAGGAACTATTTTATAGATATTATGGGTCTCCTCTAATATTTTAATATTAGGATTTTTGTTCAGAATCACTTCTCTTCCCTTTTCAAATTCTTTGTTGCTGCCTAATAGCTGCGCATCTCCGTAAATTGTTACATTAAAATATTTTGAAATGAACTGATTATCATGTTGAAACAGAACAGCTATATTATTATTACTATCAATCTGTGTATTCTTATTACTGGACTTGGAGGTTGAGAAATATATGGTATAACCTGAAACTCCATAACCGCCTAATATACGAACATCGGGACTCCCTTCCTTATCAACGGTTGCCAGTACAATTCTTTGGTTTGCTTTTAAATACTCTTTAATTTTTTCCTCTGATGCGGACATTCTTTTCTCCTTCCTTTTTGTACGGTAATCAATATTAATTGACCTTGACCTCCTTTCATATATAATTGTCTGGAAAAATTTCAGAACAGGTTATACAGCCATAAAACTTAAAATGGGCCTAAGAAAACAATTAATTGCTTCCTTAAGCCTCCGGCTGTCCGGTCAACTTAACCCTTATTTCATTCTTACTTTCTCATTTTTCTCAATCTGTACAATTTTTCCATCCTGAATTACAACCGTTATAGACCCGTATTGAATGGATTCTATAAATTCTACAATTCGTTGAATGTCGTTTTCTCCTACGGCATTTTTCTTAGCAGGTTTCTTTCCACTATCCACTGTTTCACCCCTCAGATTGAGTATTCCTACTTATCATATATGAATTATATGTAATGTTTTTGTAAGTATAACTTTTCTGGCTAACTTTGTCAATAGTTTTTTTAGAATTTATTTTAGTGTTCTTTTAAGGGCATTAATAACAGAAATCAGCCCCAGTATTTTTCGACATTTAAAGATATCAGAGAAGCTGATTTTCTTCCTGTTAACTGCCAAAACTACTGAAGCTGATTTTTTAGAGAATAAATTAATTGTCCTTATGTTTAATCCTGTCTTACTCGTAATAAATATTCTTTCTCTGTTAATTATGAAACACTTGTCCATTTACCTTCTTTCAGAAAATAAGCAGCACTTCTTGATGCTTTTTCAGTAACCTCATCAGGATACCCCATTACTTCCAAAAGTTTGATAGCATTTTTAGAAACTGCTCTTCCTCTGATTAATTTATAATCAAACAATACATTTCTATCTGCAATTTGTTCTTTAAAATGATAATTAGCAAAACTGCTCTCTAATATATGAGTAAGTTCAATATCATGGGTGGCAGCAAAACAGATGGTATTGGTTTTGCTTAAATGATACAGTATCTGAGAAGATGCAGCAATACGTTCAAGGGTATTGGTACCTCTTAACACTTCATCAACAAAACATAGAACCGGTAGCTTGTCATTGGTCTTATCCATAATCCGTTTTAAAGACTTGATTTCAACGATATAATAACTCTCATTTCCTAACAGATTATCCTGTAAGGCCATAGAAGACATGGTCAGGAAAAAGCTTGCTTTGTAGGAGCTGCTTAATGAAGTATTAATTGTTTGTGCTAAGATAGCATTAATTGCTAACGTTTTGATAAAGGTTGATTTACCAGAAGCATTGGAGCCGGTTATTAAAACAGAGCCATTTGTATGAATGGAATTAAGAACCGGATTCTCAATCATAGGATGGTATACATCCTCTGCTTCGATAAAAGGTTTCTTTTTCTGTTCCAGTTTAGGTATTGAATAAAAAGGCATCATCTTACGAAAGGAAGCTGCTGCTATACAGCTGTCTAAGAGTCCCACTGTTTCATATATTTCGTTCAATGCCTTTCTATTTGCTTTAAAACAGTCAATCATTGAATAGAATTTAATAAGATCTATGTGAAAAATAATCTTAAGGTAGTCAAGAAAAATATCAGTTAGATTGCCGCTGGCACTCTTAAGTCCTACCAAAAATGAACCGTTGCGAAAACGCTTAAAAGCTGCTTTTGAACTGTTAAGCTTGGCTGTATATTCTTTCAGCTCCGGATTATCAAACTCTGCTATATCATTTATACCATCCAGAAGACGGATTATATAAGCACAAATTGTAAAATATACTTCAATTTTACCTTTCGTCCGATAATACTGGTAGACATTGTTCAAAAACAAGATTACAGATAAGGAACCACCAATAAGTGGATTAACAGCTATAAGCCCTAATGAAATTAAGAATCCGGTAACCATTAATATATGAGGCCATTTGCTGGAAGACTCAACCGCTTCAAGCCGATTGATATACTCATATACGGAAATACTGCTGATTTTCCCCATTTTCCAGAGAGAAAATTGCATCGATAGACGGGTCTGCTGATTTTCTTCAAAGAAGTTCATTAACTTCTCTCGTTCAATAAGTTTACTGTTATCGAATTGCAGCTGGTGAAGCATTGCAAATAAATATTCTTCTCCGATAGCACTTTCCGTATGATTGAGGAGCATAAATATTTCATCCATACTGATATCATTCCAGGTAATGTTATCTACATCCTCCGGTTTCTTTATTGCATTATAATAAGCAGCCAGAGACTTGAACTTTTCCGAGGTATATTCTTCTTTGGGTACCTTCCCCCAATCGTTTATAAGCTCTTGTTTGATATTCTTATACCATTTTCTCTTATCATGAACACCCTTTATAACAAATACCAATGTTATAAGGAGAATCGTAATAATAATCTCCATCCTTGCCTCCATGTATCCTGTATTTTATTCATGTCAATTAATTAATCTTGCTATTTTTTCCAATAGATATTCTTAAAAAAAGGGCTGCAGTATGCAGCCCTTATATTATGCTTTCTTGCATGATTTAATCATTTATAATTCTTACCATTCTAATTGGTGAGCGATAATACATGTTTGAAATCTTAATACCGGTTCTCGGATTACTTGCATGAATAACCTGCCCATTTCCAATATACATGGCAACATGGTTAATATAACTTCCGCTTCCGTAGAATACCAAATCACCAGGTTTTAAATTAGACGCATTTACACTGGTTCCGGAATATGCCTGACTTCTTGAAACTCTGGGCAAATAATAACCATATTTTGCATAAATACCCATGGTAAATCCTGAACAGTCGGTACCGTTTGTAAGGCTTGTTCCGCCCCATACATAAGGATTTCCCAAGAACTGCTTCGCATAAGCTACCATCTGTGCTCTTATACCTGAAACACCTGCCGCTACTTCATCAACTGATACTGCCTTCTCTAGCTGATAGGATAAATCTATATACTGTCTTGCAACATACCCTTCATCTGCATCAATCTTTACTTTAACCCAATCAGTGGTTACAGAAGTAACTTCTAATTCCTCATCAATGGGAACACTAGTTACAACGCTTGCTAACAAACTGGCTTCAGATCTTACATTTAATGTTGGTGTATTTACTGTTGCTACCAGACTTCCTACTTTTTTAGCAATAGAAACAGCTTTATCTCCTGTTACTAAGAATTCTTTCTTAACATATCCTGTAACTTTACCGGATTTGATCTTAACCCATCCGTCTTTATCTTCATTTATTATTGTACAGCCTGCATTTTTAGGTAATTTAGCAATGATTTTCTGATCTTCGCCAGCAGCTTTACGGATATTAAGATGATTGTCTACATTCGCTATTCCCAAATTGGTATAGTCGTATGCAGCAACACTTGATTCCCATGTAGCAATGGTAATTTCAGAGGATGCTGCCATATTGCCGGAATTATAATAATTATCCAAGGTTACCGAGATACCTGCTAATGGCTGTTCGCCATAAACAGTTTCAGCACTTGTATACTTGGAATTTAAGGCAAATAAAAAAGTACCGGCGATACAAACGCATGAAATCTTTATGAATTTGGTAGTGCGATGGTTCATTTGGTTCCTCCTGTTTGCTATCCCTCATCATTTAATATGTATTTGCCGTTCAACTCTAGTTGTTACAAATATATTAAATTTATTACTGAGTTATTATAGCAATAGTTCAAACTTTTGTCAACACTTTGCCTTACTTTTGTTATAAATCTATAATTTAATTGTAAGTATTTCCAGTTTTAAGGTTTAATATTCGTACAATAACCAGTTTTAACAGAAAGTTCGTTCTCTATTTGTAGAATTTTGACGAACCTTGAAATTGTAAAATTTATGTATTTATTAACTCTTACTTATAGGTCTTACATACCAAAAATGCACCTGCAAATGTTAGCTCCACTATTACTAACATTTGAGATGCACTTTATGTTTCTACTATATAAATAGAAATTTCTTATTATTTTAACTGCAAACATCACACCTAGGGTTACATTAATTCAACATCAAATAATGATACAGATGATACCACCATTACTTTCGTTAATAATTTTCTGCATGGTCTCCTGGAGTTTAACCTGGCTGTCGTCAGTCATCTTACTGATTTTTGAATTAATACCTTCCTCCACCAGCTGCTGAATGGATTTTCCGTATATATTCGTTTCCCAAATTCCGTCCGGATTCTCTGAAGAATTCTTCCTGATATAATTAATAAGATCGTTTGCCTGTTCTTCGCTTCCTACGATTGGAGCAATTTCCGTCTCTATATTAGCCTTTATCATGTGAATAGACGGTGCTGTTGCTCTTATCTTCACCCCATACTTATTACCGTGTTTCATAATTTCTGGTTCTTCAATAAGGATTTCTTCTTTAACCGGATTAACAACACCATATCCTTTATGACGTACTTCTTCACAAGCTCCTGATACTTTAGTATACTCTTTCTTAACACTTGCCAATTCTCTAATGGTATTGATAAGCTGATATTCATCGCCAATAGGAACACCGATAAGGTCACTTAAGATATTGTAATAGTAGACATCATCAAACTCTACAAATACCTTGACAGCACCATTCTCCATCTCAACCTTGTCAATCTTAAAGCGGTTTACAAACTTGCTGTCAGTAAGCATATTTTCGCTTCTTACATCTCTTATCAAGGTCAGGCGTTTTAATAATTGTTTTACAGCTTCAATTAAATCCTGTTTCAGCCAGTGATCATCCGGCAGCATTTCTGCCCACTTTGGTGTATGGAAATTAATTTCTGATACCGGGAATACCGAGAGGATATTTGTCATGATATGATTAATGTCTTCTTTTCTTAGCTGCTCACAGTTAACAGCCATACAGGTAACATTATACTTCTGGGCAATATCATCCGCTAGGTTCTGACTGGTTTCTGAATAAGGTCTGTTGGTATTAAGCAGGACTATAAAAGGTTTCTTTAATTTCTTTAATTCTCCGATAGTCTTCTCTTCTGCCGAGATGTAATTATCCCTTGGAAGGTCACCAAAGCTGCCGTCTGTAGTTATTACGACTCCAATCGTCGAATGATCGTTAATAACCTTTTGAGTTCCGATTTCTGCTGCCTGGGTAAAAGGTATCTCATAATCATACCAAGGGGTCTTGACCAGACGTTCCTGCTCATTTTCAATATGTCCGGATGCACCTTCTACCATAAAACCTACACAGTCAATTAACCGTATGTTAACTTTCGTATCATCTCCCAGTTGAATCTGGGCTGCTTCCTTAGGAATAAATTTAGGCTCGGTGGTCATTATGGTCTTACCGGCAGCACTTTGCGGCAATTCATCAATTGCTCTCTCTCTGTTATGCACATCAATTATACTTGGTATTACCAGAAGATCCATAAATCTTTTAATAAAAGTCGATTTCCCCGTTCTTACCGGCCCCACCACACCTATGTATATGTCACCGCCTGTCCTAGCCTTAATATCATTATAAACATCATATATCTGGCTTGATGTAAATTCCGGTGACGAATATTGCTCCAACATACACATCCTCCTTTCGGTTATAATTAAACATATGCAGGAGTATTACATTTCATGATTTGTGTTGCATATTTCTACTATTAAATTTTCTAAGAAAATTTATGTATTTTTCAACATCCGTTTTCAATGTAAAAGAAGTAACTCTATGAAATCAGAACATTTATAAACATTGGAGGAGATTTTGAGATTACTAATTTTAACATCATGCAAATATTTTAGATTTTTTTAAGAATATTTCCCTTTTATTTCTGATATATTATGGTAAAATATTTTGGTGGTTTTAAAAACTACATAATAAAAAAATACATATGATTGGAAGTAGAATAAAATGCTATATCAAATTATCAGTGACAGTTCCTGCGACTTGCCTATGGATTATGCAAAAGCTAATAACCTTGAAGTTATACCTTTCTACGTGTCTTTTGACGGAGAAAACTATTATAAAGAGGGTATTGAAGTAGACCACGAAGAATTTTATAACCGTATGATTAAAGATCATGTCTATCCGAAAAGCTCTCTTCCTTCTATAGATGATTATTTACAGGTGTTTAAAAAATACGCAGCAGATAACATTCCAGTTATCTGTATCTGCATAACCACCAAGTTCAGTGGTTCTTATCAATCTGCAATAACTGCGAAAGAGATCTTATCAGAAACTTACCCAGATGCCAGAATCACTGTAATTGATTCAAATATAAATACTGTCCTGCAAGGTATCTATGTAAGAGAAGCTGTACGAATGTTACAAGATGGTATTAGTTACGAAACTGCAATAGACCATCTGGAACGGATTAAAAGTACGGGAAGAATTATTTTTACCATCGGCAGCATGGATTATCTTAAGAAAGGCGGAAGAATTGGCAAATTACTGACCTTAGCAGGTGACACTCTGGGTATTAAACCACTTATTATCTTAAAAGAAGGCGAAATTTATCCTGCCGGTATAACAAGAAGCAGAAAAAAAGCCAAACTTAAATTATTGGAACTGGCAAAAGAACATTTTGTGAAAATCAAAGAAAATCCAAATGATTATGAAATTGTAGTAGGAACAGGAATTGATATGGACGAAGCCGAAGAATTCAAAGACGATCTGGAAAAATCCCTGGGAAGAGAAATTACATTACCAGTTGCCAGAATCGGAGTTACCATCGGAACCCACACCGGCCCCCACCCTATTGGTTTGGGGTTGATTAAGAAATATGATGCGAAATAATAGTCTTACTATTAAATCAGAAACTATAAAGATTGATACTGAGATACTATAAGAAATGGTATGACCGGAATTCAAGATATAAATATCTGCTGATTTCCTGTCATACCATTTTATTATCACTAAGTTATTTCTTCCATTCAAGTTCAGAGTACTCTCTTCTCTTATCACGCAATAAAAGATCGGAAACTGCTTCAATAGCAGGCTTATTCTCAAATAGCACCAAGTTAACCTGCTCTACAATAGGCATTTCTACATTATACTTCTTAGCCAGTGCCAATGCAGCTTTCGCTGAATACACACCTTCAACTATCTGTTTTACTTCCTTCATTGCTTCTTCCATAGTATAACCCTGTCCGATAAGGAAGCCTGCATTACGGTTTCTGCTGTGCTTGCTGGTGCAGGTAACGATTAAATCACCTACTCCGGAAAGTCCGGCAAAGGTTTCCATCTTACCGCCCATAGCAATACCTAAACGGCTGATTTCCGCTATACCTCTTGTCATTAAAGCAGCTTTTGTATTATCTCCGAAACCAAGTCCGTCAGCAATACCTGCAGCAAGTGCAATAACATTCTTTATCGAGCCACCCAGCTCAATTCCTATAACATCAGGGCTTGTGTATACACGGAAACGTTCACTCATAAATACGTCCTGAATGAAATGTGCTGTATCCTTGGAATCAGCTCCCACTACGCAGGTAGTAGGGATAGTTCTGCTTACCTCTTCCGCATGACTGGGGCCAGAAAGCACAGCCACATCTGCCTGGGGGATCTCTTCCTTAATAATATCTGTCAAAGTCTCAAGAGTATTTTCTTCAATACCTTTACCAACATTAACGATAATCTGATCCTGTGCAATATAATTCTTTGCATTATTTGCTGTTGCTCTAACAAAGGGGGAAGCAACTGCAAATACAATTAACTCTTTCCCTTCACAGGAAGCTTTTAAATCACCGCTTATCTGTACATTATCCGGTAATTTAATGCCGGGAAGCTTATCTTTTAGTTCCCTGTCATTTGTGAGCTGTTCAACCTCATTTTTAAGCGCTGACCATAATACCACTTCATGTCCGTTATTGCCCAGCAATATTGCGATTGCTGTACCCCAAGCACCCGCACCTAATATGCCTATCTTTGCCATTGATACTTCTCCCTTACTTATCTTCTATTTTTATCTTGTGTCCTAATTTATTTTCAGTTCCTTTCATAAGCCTCTGGATGTTTGCTCTGTGTTTTACAAATGCTAATATCGTAAACAAAAAGCTGACCAAAAGCATATGTATATTTCCCGGATAAAATATCAGAATTCCAACGGGAAATAGAAGAGACATCAATAAGGAACCAACGGAGACATATCTTGTAACAGCTACAGATAATGAAAATACGATAAATGCCACCAAACCTAAACGCCAGTCAAAAGCCAGCATAACTCCGCCAGTCGCTGCAATTCCCTTACCGCCTTTAAAACTTAGCCAGAAAGGAAAATTGTGGCCCAATACAACACCAAGGCCAGTGTACAGCGCCATTAAGCTTACATCTGCTCTATTCTGAAACACCAGAAAACTAACAATAAGAATCGGTATGACTGCCTTTAGCGCATCTCCTAAAAAGGTTAGAAGGCCTGCTTTCATTCCTAAAGTCCTTAAAGCATTTGTTGTTCCTGCATTTCCGCTTCCATATTTTCTGATGTCAATATGGTTTGCTTTTCCGATAAAATAACTGGTAGAAAAGCAGCCGCACAAATATCCTACAATCAAGCATATTATAATTCTTTGCAGCATATTATTCTTTTTCCTTTCGCTCCCTGATGAAGAATTTAAGTGATGTTCCGGAAAAACCAAAAGCTTCCCTGATCTTATTCTCAATATATCTGGTGTAAGAATAATGCATTAATTCTTTGTCATTAACAAAAATTACAAAAGTAGGCGGTTTTACGGATACCTGTGTTATATAATATAATTTAAGACGTTTACCCTTATCAGAAGGCGGCTGATGAAGCGCTACTGCTTCTGACATAATCTCATTTAAGACACCCGTAGCAATTCTTAAGTTCTGATTCTGAATAACCTGTTCAATCAAATCAAAAAGTTTATTCAGACGCTGTCCTGTAAGTGCTGAGGTGAATATCATTTCAGCATAGGGCATATAGGACAATACACCTTTTATCTCATTGGTATGCTTATAGATGGTCTTATCATCTTTTTCAATGGCATCCCATTTATTTACGGCAATTATTACACCTTTACCACGCTCGTGTGCTATACCTGCAATTTTGGCATCCTGCTCTGTTACACCTTCCTTGGCATCGATTACCAGAACAACTACATCTGCACGTTCAACAGCAGATACTGTTCTTACAATACTAAAACGTTCTAATTCTTCTTTTATCTTACTCTTTCTTCTAAGCCCTGCCGTATCAATAAAAACAAATTCTTTTCCATGATATTTTACCGGTGTATCAATTGCATCTCTAGTAGTACCGGCTATATCAGATACGATAACGCGGTTCTCGCCAATTAATTTATTAATAATAGAAGATTTACCTACATTAGGTTTACCTACAATGGCAATACGGGGACGCTCATCATCCACTTCCCTTAAATCAGCAGGATTAAAATGGCTAATTACCTCATCCAACATATCTCCAATACCAAGCTTTGATGAAGCGGATACCGGATGGGGATCGCCAATACCAAGATTATAAAATTCATATACATCAGGCATAAATTTATCAAAATTGTCTACTTTATTTACTACTAATATAACAGGTTTAGTAGAGCGTCTTAACATATCTGCTACTTTGAAATCATCATCTACAAGACCTTGTCTTACATCAACTAAGAATATTATGACATCGGCTGTCTGTATTGCTATTTCAGCCTGCTGCCTCATATATGAAAGTAATACATCATTACTCTCCGGCTCAATTCCGCCTGTATCAATCATAGTGAACTGTTTATCAAGCCAGGTAACATCTGCATAGATTCTATCCCTTGTAACTCCGGGGAAATCCTGTACAATAGCTATTCTTTCACCAGCAAGTGCATTAAACAACGTCGATTTACCAACATTAGGCCTTCCGACAATTGCAACAATTGGTTTACTCATTTTATAAAAATTCCTCTCTTTTATTTGTCATAATCCTTGAACCATACTACTCTTCTATCTTATTACAGATACTTGGGTATAGGGTACTGAATCTTAAGAAGGTAATTATCAGTTCAATTCCTATATAAGCTTAATTCATTTATCTGGTATCTTTATAAGTTCTGGTTAAATTTATGAACTCTTACAGATATAAAACATCTATTCATGTCTTTTTATATCTGGAGTAGGCTAAACTAATATAAAACTTAAATATAAAGATTTTCCGTCTGATTTTACAATACAAATCTCTGTTTGTAAAGTATTTTCATCAGGTTCTTTCAATATACCAGCAAAGAGAATCCCTTGTCATGTAGGCAAGTCACAATTATTCTCTTAAATTTACTCATTAAATAGTATATCAGTAAGAGGAATATTTATCAAATAATTTTTCATTATTAAAGTATATTGACATTCACAAAAGCGCAGGTACATAATAAGATAGATTCATATAGAAAGGAGTCAGTCTGCAAAACTTATGAAATGTGGCATAATTGCCTGTACTATCAATTTCTTATAAGTGCAGCGTGATTAAAAAATGGACATCCAGTTAAAACACAGCCTTACTGTGAAAGAATATAATAATTTAAGAGAGAGTGTAAATTGGAAACCTCTTCCTGAAGCGCAGGCACAAAGAGGCCTTAACAATACCTATTATTTGACTGCAGCAGTTTATGACGGACAGACAGTCGGTATGGCAAGGTTAATCAGTGATGGAGGATATGTTGCATATCTGGCAGATGTTATTGTAAATGAGAATTACCAGGGACATGGAATAGGAAGAATAATTCTTGATGATATGCTGGATTATATAAAAAACACCTTATCCCAGGGGGATATGGTCATGATTGTTCTGGTTGCAGCCAAAGGCAAAGAAGAATTTTATGAGAAATTCGGCTTTATCAATAGACCCAATGATATTTATGGTGCGGGAATGACATTATTTATGAATAGTTAAAATGTGAACTTTCCTTAGATAAGCATCCTAAAAACGGTTGACTTACCATTTTTGCCATGCTATAACTATATAGGTTGAAGTTTTTCATGCCTAAAAGGCGTGATTGACAAGCAATGCCTGAGAATACCATGAAGAGCCCCATCGCCCCTTTAAAGATAATATCCCTGGAAGGTTTTAAACCTCTGGCCGAAAAAATCGATAAACATATCTCCACTTTTCGTAAAAATAAAGAGGAAAAAAGCAATTACAATCTCTCTTTTCCCGGTTATTATAAGGACAGTTATCTGGTTAATGCCCAAGTACCCCGCTTTAGCTCCGGCGAAGCTAAAGGTGTCATAAAAGAGACTATCCACGGAATGGATCTTTTTATACTTGCTGATATCAGCAACCATAGTCTTACTTATAATCTCTATGGAGAAGAAAACGGAATGTCCCCAGATGATCATTTTCAGGACTTAAAACGCCTTATAGATGCCTGCAACGGAAAAGCCAGAAGAATTAACGTGATACTTCCCTTCTTATATGAAGGGCGCCAGGATAGAAGGAGCAATCTGGAGTCTTTAGACTGTGCGACAGCCCTTCAGGAACTGGTAGAGATGGGTGTGCAGAATATCATTACTTTTGATGCCCACGAGGCCAGAGTACAAAATGCAATTCCATTAGAAGGTTTTGATAATTTCTATACCTCCTATCAGTTCCTCCAAGCTTTTCTTAGAACAGAAAATGGAATATCCATTGAAAAAGAAGACCTCATGGTAATAAGCCCTGATGTAGGCGGTATGTCAAGAGCCGTATTCTACTCCAATATCTTAGGTGTAGATATGGGTATGTTCTATAAAAGAAGGGATTATTCCATAGTCAGTGATGGCAAGAATCCTATAATTGCCCATGAATTCTTAGGCGGTGATGTCGCAGGTAAATCAGTTTTTATTGTAGATGATATGATTGCTTCCGGTGAAAGCGTATTAGAAGTTGCTGCAGAACTAAAGGAACGAAAAGCAGAAAGAATATATATAGCCGCAACCTTCGGTCTCTTCACTAGTGGCCTTGACAGATTTGATAAAGCTTATGAGAAAGGTATCATTAACAGAGTTTATACCTCCAATCTCATTCATACTTCCAAGGAAGTACTTGATAAGCCTTATTATACCAATGTGGATATTAGTAAGTATCTCTCCCTAATCATTGATACCCTCAACCATGACTGCTCTGTTGACGGTATCATGAATTCCAGTGCGCTGATCAGACAGCGCCTAACTACATATAGGGAAAACTATCGAAAAAAATCATTAATTATCTTCTAACATCAAAAAGGCAGCTAAGGTTCCCCGCTTTCCCTTTGACGCCCTGTGTGAAAATAAAAGTTCTGAGTTACAGCAGGTACACAGATTACTGATATGAATATCACTGTCATCAACTCCTGCAGATGATAAAACAATACGATTTACTTCCCATAAATCCAGCTGGTATTTACCGGCTGGATTTTTCTTAAGAATCTTCTCAAAATTTCCGAGGGACCAATAAGGGCCGTTACATCAGCAGGATTAGTATCAAATGCCTCCTTCATAGCTTCCAGGGTTTTCTGTCCCATTCGTCCCACTGTACCCCTCCAACCGGAATGACTGAGCCCGATCGCCTTGTTTTTACGATCAATAAGATATAAGGGAACACAATCAGCATAAAAAGTAGCAAGGGGAATTCCAGGTACATTCGTTATTAGTCCATCAATATCTTCGTAATCCCTTGGATAAAACAACCCTTTTCCTCTGTCAGCTTCCTCAACCAGCTTGACATTCGTTTTATGCACTTGATGGGTGGCTACCACATCTTTGATGCTTATTTTAAGACTTTCACATATTCTTTGGTAATTTTCATCTACTTTATCCTTATCATCTCCCACTGAATAGGAAAGGTTTAAGGATTCAAAGCAGCCTTCACTGACTCCACCAAGTCTGGTAGTAAAACCATGCCTGATAAAGGGAATCTCAGACAATACTTTAAAGGTCAGGAAAGGTGTTCGTTTATCTGCATGCAATTTAACATTTTTATTATTCTCTGGCAATACTTCCTCCCAACTGTATACCTTGGTATACGTTTATAATATTATATCATTACATGACAGCATCAAATGCATTCTGAATCAGCGTAATCTCCTCCCCCACTATCCCTACTACATCAAACCGGCAAGGTGTGTCCTCAGAAATCTGATTCTTATACATATAATATCTTGCTGTCTTCGTTATATTCCTTGTTTTTCTTAAATCAACAGCCTCAAAAGGTGATCCGCTTAATAGATCTCTGCGAAACTTTACTTCGATAAAAACAAGTACATCCTTATCCAAAGCAATCAGATCTATCTCTCCATGTCTGCTAAAGAAATTGGAGGCCAGTATAACATATCCGGCAGCTTTCAGATATTCGGCAGCTATTTGCTCTTTCTCATTACCGACAGTTCTTTTATTATATATGGTAACCCTTCTTCCTCTTACGTGTTTGAAAACTCATTGTGTCGTTCTGACTGCCTCAGTCCGGCACAAGCAGTTGAAATACGATCTAATGTTATTTCATTACTTTAGATTTTATTCGATCCATATCATCTACAAAAATCATTATCTCTGAGACCACTTCATATAACTCAGGCGGGATATAATCGCCAAGATCTAACTTCGATAAACTTGCTGCCAACCTGCTGTCCTCATGAACAGGTATCTGATTTTGTTTCGCCCCTTTTAAGATCTTATCTGCCAGAAATCCCTTACCGGTAGCAATAATTCTGGGAGCAGCATCTTCTTCATTATATCCCAGCGCTATTGCCGTTTTATTCATAAAATCAGAATCTCTGCCCTCTTGTGATTCCTTGAGCTCTATGCCGTCAGATTTATTTAGTTTGTCAGGATTTTTCTTATTATCCATAAAAATCATACCTCCCATTACGCATACCTAAGAGTGTCAGATAAAATTCTTTATAAAGCTCCTTCTATGTAATGGAGTTGGACCAAGTTTTTTCAATGTCTCAATATGTTCTCCTGAACCATATCCTTTATTGGAAGCGAAACCATAGGCGGGAAATATCTGATCATAAGCTGTCATGATACGATCTCTTGCTACCTTTGCAATAATGCTGGCTGCTGCTATTGATACACTTTTTGCATCTCCTTTTATAATAGGAACCTGCTTCAATGGTACCTGCGGTATTGTAACAGCATCATTTAAAAGAATATCCGGGGTTACTTTCAGATTACTAATAGCCTGGCGCATTGCTTCATAGGTTGCCTGCAGAATATTTATTTCATCAATTTTAGCTGGCGGAACAGAACCCACTCCAACTGCAATGGCCTGCTCCATTATTTCATCATAGAGCTTCTCTCTCATTTTCTCTGTCAATTGCTTCGAATCGTTTATATATAAAATATCACAATTTTTTGGAAGAATGACAGCTGCCGCCATAACCGGCCCTGCTAAAGGCCCTCTTCCCACTTCATCAATACCACAGATATAAGCACATTCTCCATATTTTCTCTCATAAGAGTTCATTTCGTATATTCTGTTTTTCTCTGCTTCCAACGCGGTAAGCCTCTTCCTGTGCTTTTCCAGAAGACTTTTTACACCTGTTCTTGTATCTTCCTGATATTTAATAATCATATCGGCTATTTCATCTTCTTTGGCCAGTAGAAATTCATCTTTGACAGCCTGTATACTCATTCCCATTAATATCCTCATTCCTTCATTTACTTTCTTATGTAAATAACTATATTTGCGCCACATCTTAAGGATTATAAAAAACACAAAAGAGAAAGATTGAACATCTTTCTCTTAGGTTTCAATCTCTTGTAATCGGCAATTAAAGTGATATCGTTATTATATCAGATTTCCGATTAATCCAAAAGATTATTTCATTATATTATTCATTTATCGAATTTTCAACCTCTTCCTCCAGGGTCTCACTTTCAGTTTCTGGCGGAAATTCAAGCGTTATTTTTCCTAGCTTAGCATTACGGAAATCATCAATCAGAAAACCTGAAGCTTTTTCAAGATCCAGTTCTCCACCTTTTAACAGACAGGCTCTTTTCTTTGCGATACCTGCAAGATTCTCTACTGCATCTTCACTTTCTATTATGCTATAACGTTCTGTTAAAGCTCCCTTATAATACTTATTCAGAAAGGTTATAAGTTCAAGACTCATGGAAGAGCTATTTAAGATATCATCTCTTATTGACCCAATTAAGGCAAGGTGAAGCCCAACTTTCTGATCCTCAAATTTTGGCCAGAGAATACCGGGCGTATCTAAAAGTTCAATAGATTTATTTAATTTAATCCACTGTTTACCCTTTGTTACACCGGGTTTATTTCCGGTTTTCGCAGAAGCTTTACCGGAAATACTGTTAATGAAGGTCGATTTACCTACATTTGGAATACCCACAACCATTGCACGCAGCGGCCTATTTAGAATTCCTCTTTTTCTGTCTCTCTCTATTTTCGCTTTGCAGGCAGTTATAACGGCATCATTAACTTTTCTGATTCCGTCTCCTTTTTTTGAATTAACAAGTGCTGCTATATACCCTTGGCTTTCAAAATATTCCTTCCATTTCTGGTTCTGAACATCATCTGACAAATCATATTTATTTAACAGAATGACCCTGGATTTATTACCGGCAATCTGATTAATATCTGGATTTTTACTGCTCAGCGGAATACGTGCATCAACCAGTTCGATGACTACGTCGATTAGCTTCATATCTTCCTGCATCACACGTTTGGCTTTCGACATGTGACCGGGATACCATTGAAAATGCATTATTCCTCCTCCTTTACGGTATTTAATTTATTTATAAAGGCAAAGCCATTTTCTCTAATCCAGGCTTTTCCTATAATGTCTCCTGTTACTATATTTCCTATATTGGCAAAACGGCTGTCCTCACTGTTGTTACGATTATCTCCAAGCACAAAGAATTCATTCTCATCCAACTTGATTTCTTCCTCAGCCAGTCCTGCATTTGTAATATCCTCGGTTACAACAGCTTCCTTTAGTATTGAACCATCTATATATACTTTTCCGTCTATTATCCGGACAGTTTCACCGGGAAGACCAATGACTCTTTTGACATTCAAATAGCTATGTTCTTTATCCGACTGTTTAAAAACAATTACGTCAAATCTTTTAGGTTCACTAAATACATAAGCAAATTTATTGATTAAAATATTATCCTGATCTTTCAGGGTACTTTCCATGGACTGACCAGACATCAAGGTCTTTTCCAACGCATAATGGGTAATATAATAAGCCAGTGTTATAACTGCGGCTATCTCAATGAACCATATGAGCAAAGATATTATTACTTTTTTTACAATCGGGCCCTTGTCCTCTTTTTCGAAATCATATTTCATAGGAACCTCTCTTTTAATATCCGATGTTTAACAATTGGAAGTTTAATGAAACAGGATAATAAAAGGGACAATACTATAAGTAGTTGTCCCTTCCCGTTTTTTTGGTCACGTGTAATTATTTTACGATTTCTTTAACTTTAGCTTTCTTACCTACTCTGCCACGTAAATAATTTAACTTAGCTCTTCTAACCTTACCGTGTCTGATAACTTCGATTTTCTCAACACTAGGGGAATGCAGGGGCCAAGTTTTCTCAACACCAATACCGTTAGAAGCTTTTCTTACGGTAAATGTTTCTCTAGCTCCACCGTTCTGTCTCTTTAAAACAGTACCTTCGAAAACCTGTGTTCTTTCACGATTACCTTCTTTAACTTTTGCATATACTTTAACAGTATCGCCTACGTTGAAGTCTGCGATTTCGCTTTTAAGCTGAGCAGCTTCGATTTCTTTAATAATGTTATTCATTTATGTGACCTCCTTATAATTCGATGTTCTTAATACCTTGCCTCGGTTAAACAGCATGTACAATCCTGTTAGTGGGCGTTGTATCAGAGGACCATCCCATCTCACAACAACTTACTATAACATGCTCGACCAGAAAATGCAAGTAAATTCTCTTTATTTAAGCTGAACTTCTATATATTTAAGCTTAACTTATCTCATTCACTAAATGCAGTTATATTATTCTAACCTCTAAAAAGTAATATAACAATATAGTAATAAGTCTATATAATCCAGACCCCTGTAATATCATTTAATAATGCTTGTCCTAGAACAAAAAATAGATACACAGGCAAAGTACAACTTATATGTTTTAATGTACTCCCCTCTACTGCCTGTGCATCTATTATGATAATACACTCGACTACCTTGGTAGTCAATAGACACTTATGTCTATTTTTGCTTTTATTTTATAAATTAACAGTCCTATTGTTTTATTTTGCTTAGATATGATTTATCCTTCTCCGACAAAATAGCCTTTTCCATTAAATCAGGACGATTCTTAACTGTCCGAAGCAGAGATTGCTGTCTTCTCCACTCCTCAACTTTACCATGATGACCGGATAACAGCACTTCAGGTACTTTTCTACCTTCAAATTCATCCGGTCTTGTATATTGTGGGTATTCTAGCAAATTATCCTGAAAAGTCTCAAATTCAGCAGAAGTATCGTTATTTAAAACTCCCGGCACCAGTCTGCTGATAGCATCTATCATAACCATAGAAGGAAGCTCCCCTCCCGTTAATACATAATCACCGATAGAAACGTTATCAGTAACAATCATTTCAAGCGCACGTTCATCAATTCCTTCATAATGACCACAAAGAAAGATCAGATTTTCTTCTTTGGCAAAATCCTCAGCCATGGACTGATTAAAGACCTTTCCCTGGGGTGTCAGATATACTACTCTGGGTGTTTTTTCACTTACAGGTGTTTCATTGCTTACAGTTGATTCATTGCTTCCGGACGATACAGCTATCTGATCTTTCACAGAACGAAAAGCCCTTACAACTGGTCCGGCAGCCATGACCATTCCCGCACCGCCTCCATAAGGATAATCATCTACCCTGTTATGTTTATTTTCCGAGAACTCTCTGATATCAACCGTATTTAATTGAAGAATACCTTTTTCCATAGCCCGTCCTATTATACTGGCAGACAGTCCCTGCCTGATCATCTCCGGAAAAAGGGTTAATACATAAAAATTCATGTGTTAAACCTTTCTGTTTCTATTTTCTATCTTGGCTTTTTATTTTCTTCTCCATCACAATACTATTATAATAATCCTGGCATCAGATGAACTAATATCTTTTTATTATCAACATCAACCTCTTTAATACATTCTTTAATAGATGGCAGAAGGATTTCCTTCCCCTCTTTGGTAGTAACTACATAGACATCATTCGCGCCGGTTAACAGAACATCTGTTAAAATCCCCAGTTCTTCTCCTTCTTCAGTAATTACTACAGAATCCAGGATATCACAGATAAAAACTTCGTCCTTCTCAAGCTTCACTGCGTTTTCTCTTGTAACCAATAAATCGCAGCCTTTGTATTTTTCTATATCGTTTATATTATCAAATCCCTTAAATTTCAGGATAGTCCACTGCTTAAAAAATTTGACGCCTGTAATTTCAAGTTCCTTATATTCCTTCTTAGTATCCAAAATCACCTGTTTTAATTGCTTAAAACGCTCCATATTATCAGTAGTAGGAAATACTTTAACTTCTCCTTTTATTCCATGGGTAGATGATATTACCCCAACTCTTAAATAATCTTCCATTGATACTCCTTATCAATAATGTTACAACCTTAATTTATGTATATTTTATACTGAAATTTTTACGGTTATCCCAATAATCCAGCTTAAGGTTTATTTATTTAAAATGTATTAAAGTATATAATATCTTTTTTCATTTGCTTTCTTATTTTAACCTGATGTCAAATGAATATTAATAATTGCTTCTTTGTTATCATAATTCTAAAACTTTACTAAAAATATTCTCTATAAAATAAGAACCCTTGCAAGTAAGGGATAAGGAAAGAATTCTCCGGAAAAATTGATTTTCCAGAGTTTTTCTTTCTACCACCTAATCCAGACAGGGTCCTTTAAGGCATAAATAATATTATTGAAGAATTTCAACAACTACCTTTTTGTCATCCTTTGCAGCTGCTGCTTTTACAACGGTACGAATGGATTTTGCTATTCGGCCTTGTTTGCCGATGACCTTCCCCATGTCCTCAGGTGCAACCTTTAACTCCACA
>JAQSXJ010000143.1 GCA_029256725.1 Anaerocolumna sp.
TGTAGAAGAAAACAGATTAGCGGCATGAGCTGAGCCTGTATCTTTACGGCAGCGCTCACAATGACAAAGAAAGAAACTCTCAAACTCTCCTTCAATCTCGAAAGTGATTTCGCCACAAAGACATGATCCTGTGTATTTCATAATGATATCTCCTTTTTAATTTGTCTCGATTTAAGTGATATATAAATATAAAAATTTCATTCAAGACGTACGTTATGTCTTTTGTGAACTAATAGCATTAACAATTTTTCTTTTGCATCGGGACTATGGACTTCACGTGTCTTGAGTATACAATAAATCAAAAGGGACTGTCCCTTTTGATTTCAAAATCCTATTTGATTCTCATAACCTATCAGAAGTGAAGTACTCAGTAAAATCCTTTTTTAAATCAATTCCTTCGCCTTTCAGAATTTCCTTTGCAAGATAATAGCCACTTGCCATGACTCCTGCAACCCCAAAGCCTGGAAATACCCATTGTCCCACTAAATAAAGCTCCTTTATATCCGTTCTCTGTTTCAGATATTTGCCATACTCGGATTGTGTTGCAGACCAACCCATAAAGGAACCATTTTTACTGTAAGTATACCGCTCGTATGTCACAGGTGTAGAAAGCTCATAATATGAAACCGCATCTATAAAATCTCTGCCCATATGTTTACCAATACGTTCTAGCAAGATTTCTTCAACCTGCTTCTTTAATTTTTTGTACTTTTCGCCACGGTTTCCGCCAGCTTCAGTTTCCCACTCGTTATGATATTCGTAACTGATTGGAACTAAAGCAACCAAAGATCGGAATTTATCTCCCTCTCTCTTAGGATAAATATTAATAACAATTGGCGCCGTTTCCGGTGTATATTCTTCTGTACTGACCCTATAATCTTTCTTAGAAAGTATGCTGATTCCTTCTAAATTATTAAGATCATATTTATTCTCATCCAACGACATAAATAGAGCAGCTACGGGTTCAAATATTTTTCTTTTGGAGATTGCTTTTATCATTTTTTCTTTTTCTGCTGCATCGGTCATCCATTCATATGTAAACTGTGGTGATGCATTACTGATAACTGCACCATGGTACTCTGATCCATCTTGTGTCTTTACTCCATAAGCCTGACCATCTTTAACCATTATATCAGTCACTTCAGTATTCAGCTTTAGTTCTCCACCCAGACGTCTCAAGCCTTCAACTGCTGCATCTGGAATTGCCTGCATTCCATTTAAGGGATAATAATTTTTACCATATACACCCCACTGATATGCAAATGACATGAATACCATGGGATATGGACTTTTCGAATAAATCGCCGTTTTTAAATCCTCAGAGCTTGTAAATGAATCCAGTACCTTGTATGCATCTTTATTACCATATTTCATAAATGTCGGACGCTGCTTCTTTGTTCTTATGCCAAACTTAATTAACTGCAAAAGATTCATATCATAAGGTGGTTCAGGGGCTTCCGTTCCCGAAAACATCTCTGAATTAATTGTCTCCATCATATCAAAAACGTTATTTACATCATCTTTATTTTTCGGAAACTGCATTAGAAAGCTTTCACGAACCTTTCCATGCTCAAAATCATATTCTTTTCCATCAATAAAGCATTTCAAATCTCCACTTAGTGGCTCTACTTCGACTTGAGGTGCATTCCAGAATTCCATAAATTGCGGTATTGCCTGTCCCTCTTTTAATTCATATAAACCATGAATGCCAAGATCAAAGTGGACACCTTTTCTTGAAAAGGAAGTCACCAAGCCTCCCGGAATATTATGCTTTTCTAACACCAGAACCCTTTTATTATATTTGGCAAGAAAGTTTGCAGCACTTAGTCCACCCATCCCCGCTCCAATAATAATATAATCATATTGCATTGTCATTACTCTCCTCATTATTTTCCATAATTACCTAAGTTAAGTATATATAGTTATTTAAATAGTATCAAGTAATTGAGCAAATGTCATAGCAAAAATTCTCTAAGCTGTAGTCTGAGAAAGCATTAAAAACACAAAAAAAGGCTAGATTTCTCTAACCCTTTAATACTAGCCTACTTCTTCTCTATCTAGACTACAGTCTCGCAATGGATGGTGTATTATAATTCCCGTACAATGCTATACCTCCATTCAGATCAAACCTTCCTCATGAAGCCAGCAAACCTCATCGCGAATCGTTTCTGAGAAGGGACGAAACTGATAATTTAGTTCTTTGACGGCCTTCTCACTGCTGAAATTATTGTTGCGAACGAGATTATATATAGTGAATCTTGTCAGTATGCTGGATTTTCCCGTCAGCTTGCTGACTGTTTCAGCCATAACCGCCAGAAACTTAGCTAAACCTGCAGGCAAGATTAGCTTAACTCGCTTGCAGCCGCTGGCTTCTGCCACAGCGTCGAACAAATCCTGCATTGTGACAGTCTGGTTACCCATGATGTAACCTTCTCCCTTTCGCCCTTTGCTGCAACAGGAGACCACACCCTCAGCTAGATCACGCACATCGGCGCAATTAAAAGTACCTGCAACTCCACATGGAATTTTACCCTGAAGGATATTGATAATATTGCTTGTAATCAAACCAAAGCCATAATCATAAGGTCCAAAAATACCTGTAGGGAACACAATTGAAGCATCCAGATCATATTTATCCACTGCATCTAAAACCAATTGAGTAGCTGCAGCCTTGGATTTGCTATAATATCCAATTACAGCATCAGGATTGAAATGGTCTACTTCCACCATAGCCTGATTGCCGGGCAGCTCTGGAATTACACCTGTGGAGCTGATGTAGACCAGCTTTTTGACCTTGTGTTTCGAACATAGGTCAATGATATTCTGAGTGCCGGTAATATTAACATCATGAACAGTCTGGTTATAATTTGGATCTAGCGTAACAACGCTGGCACAGTGAATTACATAAATATCAGCGTCTTCATCTACATGGAAAAACCTTTCTAAGGACGGTACATCAAGAACATCTCCAGCGTTAATTTCAACTTCTTTGTGCACACTTTCTGTCCCAGGGTTGCGAACCAATGCACGAAGGGTTTCGCCCCTAGTTATCAGAGCACGACAAATATTGCTGCCTAGGTTTCCTGTTGCACCGGTTAGTAAATAGATCTTCTTTTTCATAGTTTCCCCCCCTACCAGCATAAATCCTTGTCCTATCAATTTTAATTCAGCTCCGATAAGTCTTCACACACAGAACCTTCCTTTGTCCTATTCTTCCGTATTATCTCCACCCCGTTGTACAGCAGATAGCAAGCAACTATAATACAGCCTGATGAATCTATATATTGGGTGGCAGGATAATTGGGTGCAACAGCTACTGAAGTCAATGCTGCTACAACGCCCAAATCAACACAGGCTTTAGCACGGTACAGCTTCTGCTGCCCATCTATTACGGGATCAAACAATTCTCGTGTCATGCGAGTATAACGCAGCCAAAACCATGTATTCGTCAGCAATCCTAAGACTGCTATGATGAGACCCATAATTACATTCCCATTTGCCTTATAGACAAACAGACGAGTCACCCCTACAATAAGCATAGCAATCCCCGAACAAATCATGGCTCCTGTCACGACCAAATTAGCCCTTTGTTCCATACGAGTGCGATATGCATTATCAGATGTTATACCTCGCTGAAGCTTACGGTAAATCCACCAAGAAACAAACAGAGCAACCAGTTCCGCAGTCCGTCGCAAGAAATCCGCTATTTGTGTTGCAGAAAGGCTTGTTATGGCAGGAATTCCTGTTACAATCGGTCCCGGTGCGCTGAGTAGAAGCGAAATCAACATCGTTTTTTCACGTTTTGAGGATTGGTTCTTATCTAAATCGGTCATACTATACCCCCATAAAAGAAAATAATATCATAAGTGAGAATATGGGAATTGCTGTTGCAAAGGGCACCGTAATGGTATCCATGCCATGGTGAGATATTAACTCGACTACCGCACTAATTGGTGCAACAAGCAAAGCCCCTACCATGCACAAATACCATGGCAATGCGGTAGAGAGCATAAGTGTGAGAAGTATAACCACTGCAGATACAGAACACATTGCAATTGAACCTTCCATTGTTTTAGCTCCATCTACCCATGGGTGCTTTATGGGATTTCGGCCAATTGCTTTACCTACCAACGCTGCGGCGGCATCACCAAAGCCCCAGGCCATAACGGAAACGGTAATAATGTATTTCCATTGTGCTCCCTGCCATCCCCAAAATATAGCAATCAGCATTGCCATCATAAAAAAAACGATGACCAAGCTTGATTTTATTTCACCGCTTTTACGCTGAATCAACAGCTCCATTACCTTCGGAAATCTTTCAATATAGGTTATTACCGGATACAATGCCAGCGCAAATACAATGGCCGTAAGCATTGCCAAATACCATTTGTCGAATGCATAGAGAAGCACCAGCACCGACATGACGCACGCCACATGAAGCAGTTTTCGAAACAGCTCCTTTGGAGGCTTTAAGAATGTCCGAATCATTAATAAACTCGAAGCTGCTATGGCATAATATCCAACAAACATCCCAAATCCAGTTAAAACCTCTGGCAGCATTTATAATTCCTCCTTTAAGAATTTCTTATCACTTTTATTCTTTATACGAACCCAACTTTAAACAACATAGTGTTGAACAATAATCATATTTGAATTATAATGTGCATGATAACGTATTACAACCAGCAAATTCTTTGATGTTGTGTAATCGGCTACATAATTGGCAAATATGTCGGTTATAAAAAAAATTTTTAAAATTTGTTAAGGAGCAGCTATGAAAATTGAAAAAGTTGATCGCAGAGTCAAGTATACAAAATTGTTTTTAAAAGAAAGCCTTGTGGAATTAATGCGTGAGCACCCGATCTCAAAGATATCCGTGAAAATGCTATGTGAAGCTGCAGATATCAACAGAAGTACCTTTTATGCACATTATACAGACCAATACGATTTGCTAAAGCAGTTGGAGTTGGAAGTGATTGTAGAATTGGAAAAACACATTACTAAAGATGCTTTTTCTCAGAAGACAGCTCAAACTATCCTCTCGATGAATCAAATACTGGATTATATATCGAAAAATGCTGATATATTCAAAATCTTACTTAGTGAAAATGGGAATTCCACTTTTCAAAAGGAAATCATGATTCTTGCACAGGAAAAAATAATCTCGGATATTCTAAACAACCCAGATATTGATGAAAGAACTTCAGCGTATTTACAGTGCTTCGTTGTTACAGGTGCTTTAAGTATGGTACAGAAATGGTTGCATGACGACATGATTGAATCAACAGAAAAAATGTCTGAGTTTGCTTCAAAGATTCTTTATAATGGCGTTTCAGCTTTTTATTCATAATCTATAACATAGTGTAGTGCCAAGTACAGTACTTTAGATTATGAATTAACAAACCTCTGTTGCTTAAATACAACAGAGGTTTTGAGTTCTTGTTATTCCCAGAATTTCGGTGCCTGGCACAGCGCTTAAGCGCTTATTTCCATAGCATTGACCTACTTCCTTACCACCAATGCTATTGTTTTTCCTTCTTAGAAGCATGATATATGAGTTGAACAACCCCTGAAGAAAATCTTTTTGTATCAACCAATTTTAATTTCAATTGTCTTAAGCCAATTTATGACCTCTGCCGATGCAGCAGCACCGTTTACAGCAATACCAGGTAAAATTATGGATTTTGAGCACTCTTTAGCTATATCAATTTCAATTTGACAAAATCCACCGCCTCCATGCGTACAGAAGGGAATTATTGTTTTTTCCGTAAAATCATGTTGTTTAAGAAAACTCATAACTGGCGGGGCTAATGTTTTAAACCAGTTAGGGGTACCTATAAATATTGTTTGATAATCATCTATGG
>JAQSXJ010000035.1 GCA_029256725.1 Anaerocolumna sp.
TTATACTTACAGTATTCCAATGGCTACTGCACCATTAAACAGCGTCAGGCGTGTACTTGCATATGGTTCTTCCGTTATAGATCCTGATAAGATCTTAATGGGAATGCCAAACTACGCCTACGATTGGCCGCTTCCCTATATCAAAGGCGAAACCAAAGCAGAAACCATCAGCAATGTAGAAGCCATTGAACGGGGAGTTCTGCATAATGTAACTATTCAATTTGATGAAGCATCACAGGCACCTTTTTATTATTATACCGGCGAAGATGGCGTAGAACATGCTGTGTGGTTTGATGATGCCAGAAGTATGAATGCTAAGTATCGACTCATTCCGGAATTTGGATTGAGTGGTTCAGGTGTTTGGCAGATTATGAACTACTTCCCAGGAGCCTGGCTAGTGGTTAATAATTTATTTGAAGTAGCTAAAGTTCTATAAAAGTCAGATTTTCAGGAGTTATACAATGAATAGTAATGCTCATCAATCAATAGAATCCAAAGGCCCTGCATATATATGGGAATCACACATTATGACTCCCGATATGTCCATAGCCCATTATAAGAGCTCTTATAAAGTAAGGTCTTTCTGCCTTAGAGCAGAACCCATTGAACACCCAATCCTTTCTGAGGTCACCCTTGATGCATTAGGTTATAACGGCAAAACTCCGGGTCCTGCTATTGTGATTGTGCAAGGGGAATGGCTCTTTCTGACTCTTGAAAATCATTTAGATGAAGTAACAGGAATAATGATACAAGGATACGCTAAAGCCGGAGCGTTGAAAAACATCTCAGATTTTGAGCAATACGGTCCTAGTATTGAACCGGGAGCTTCCTACACCTACAAACTTCTCTGCGACAAACCCGGAACTTTCCTCTACCGTTCCTCCCATGATTTTCAGTCATCACTAGGCCTTACCGGCGCTTTGATTGTTCTTCCTGCTGAGGAAAATATTGATCCGGATAATATTCCGGATAAAGATTTTATAATATTAATGCAGCAATGGGAAATATCTGAGCTACCTTTGGGAAATATCCTCCCCGGCAAATACAAACCCAATAAGTATCGTAGAAATCCCAACTTTTTTACCTTAAATGGAAAATGTTATCCCAGTACTGCTCCTATCTACTTTAACAAAGGCGATAAAATAAGAATGCGTTTTATTTCTAAAGTTGGCGAAGTTGGTTGGATTCATTTAGAGGGGCATCCCTTTGAAGTAATTACAATTAATGGATTTTCAAGATATCACCAGATGAATGATACAATAGAATTTAGTTCGGGATATCGCTCAGAAATCGAGCTGACAGCAAACCACCCGGGAAATTGGCTGCTAAATGCGACCGCAATATTTCAACAGTCCAATAACGGCATATTCCCGGGTGGTATAACTTCTAATATTATATATTTAAAAGTTTAGTAATGTTTAGTTCTCCAGAACCCTGCTTAAGAACTCTCTAGTTCTTTCATGCTTGGGATTATTAAAGATATCTTCAGGTTTTCCTTCTTCAGCAATTACTCCCTGATCCATAAATACTACTCTGTCTGCTACATCTTTAGCAAAACCCATTTCATGGGTCACGATTAACATGGTGAGTCCCATACCTGCCAGTTCTTTCATGACTTTAAGAACTTCTCCTACCATCTCAGGATCAAGAGCAGAGGTAGGTTCGTCAAAGAGCATAACATCAGGTTCCATAGACAGCGCTCTGGCGATTGCAACTCTTTGCTTCTGACCGCCTGATAACTGTCTTGGTTTGGCATTAATAAATTGAGCCATTCCTACTGTCTTTAGATATTTTAAGGCAACTTCCCGTGCCTCATCTTTTGTTCTCTTTAAGACCTTCAACTGACCGACCATACAGTTGTCCAATATATTATAATTATCAAACAAATTAAACTGCTGAAATACCATACCAAGTTTTGTACGATATTTAAAGAGATCATGCTTGTCGTCTAAAATATTTTCACCATTATATATAATCTGTCCTCCGGAAGGTTTCTCTAAAAGATTGACACATCGAAGAAGCGTTGATTTACCGGATCCCGATGACCCGATAATGCAGATAACCTCTCCTTTATTTACTGTAAAATCAATGTCTTTTAAGACTTTATGTTCACCAAAGGATTTACTTAAATGCTGAATTTCAATTAAATTCTCCATTGAATTACCTATACTTCCTTTCTACTTCACTTATAATTTCAAATTTTTGCTAATAAAATGGTTCTCTTTAAATGCAGCTGTCTTTACTAATGTTGTAACTAACTGCTATTCTATTATCTTCCAGCCTTTTTAACTTTGTCTTCAGGCTTTTCCACCTGCATCTGATTACCAAGCAGAATATAATTGTCCGGACCATCCAGCTTTTTCTCAGCAAAGCGTAGAAGCTTTGTAATGGAATATGTCATAACAAAATAAATAATACAAGTAATAAAGAAGGTATCATAATAACGGAAGGTATTGCTGACAACAGATTTCGACATGAAGAAGAGCTCGGTTACAGAGATAACATTTAATACAGAGGTATCTTTAATGTTAATAACGAACTCATTTCCGGTAGCGGGCAGAATATTACGGATAACCTGAGGCAGAACTATGTAGCGCATGGTCTTAATGTGGTTCATACCAATCGCCTGTGCAGCTTCAAACTGTCCTTTATCAATGGAAATAATACCACCACGGACAATTTCAGACATATATGCTCCTGTGTTGATGGAAACGATAAAAATTGCTGCTATAGTCTTGTTCATACTAATGTTCAAAGCTTCTGCAGAACCATAAAATATCAACACTGCCTGCACGATCATAGGAGTTCCTCTGAAAATGGCAATATATACTGATAAAATAATATTCACAATTTTTAGAACAATCTTCTTGATCCCTCTTTCAGGAACCGGGATGGTACGTATAACTCCAATTAAAAGACCGATAACAGTTCCGACTACGGTTCCTATAATGGATATATACAAGGTAGCCCATGCTCCACGTAAGAACATTGGCCAATAACTCATAAGAATATCTAATATACGTTCAAAATTCATCTTTATACCATTGCATACCGCAAACCGACTACGGTATTGCCACAAATAATACAGGTTGAAAGAGGCCTAATGTGGCATCCTTTCTATAATTATATTTTCTTTCAACCCTTTCCTTCTCCAGACTTAAGAAAAACCGGCTGCAGACATCACACCCGGTTTTTCCTCTGATAAATATACAGTCTGACCCTGATTAATTAGCAGCAGGCTGATTCTTTATAGCGTTATCCATAATGCTTGTTCGGTCTTCTTCTGAAATTCCTGAAAGAATCTCATTTATTTTAGCAGTTAGTTCACTGCCCTTCTTTACACCAACCGCAATTGCAGTATCATCATCTGAGGTAACAAAGCCATCTGTGAATTCAACCATTACAAAATTTTCATTAGCAGAGGAAGCACTGACACCTTCCGGACGCTCAGATACATAACCATCAATGATACCGGATTCCAATGCAACTCTCATGGAAGGGAAGCTATCCATGGCTGTTTCCTTTTTAACACCTTCAATCTGATCGATTACATTATAATGGAAAGTACTTAACTGTGCAGTTACTTTTGCTCCTTTAAAATCCTTGATAGAAGTAGCATTTTCATAAGCGCTTCCTTTTTTAACTACCATAACCAGATTGGATTTATAATAATTTTCTGTAAAATCAATTGCTTCTTTTCTCTCAGCAATAGGAGACATGCCAGCAATGATAGCATCGATCTTACCAGAAGTCAGAGCGGGTAAAAGTCCCTCCCATTCTGTTTTTACAATAACAAGTTTCTTACCAAGGCCATCTGCTATTTTCTTTGCTATCTCAACATCATAGCCACCTGCATATTCAGAAGCTCCGTCAATTGCAACAGCAGCATTTGAAGAATCTAACTGTGTCCAGTTAAAAGGAGCATATGCGCACTCCATTCCAACACGAAATACCTCTTCCCCAGATGCAGCATCACTTCCCCCATTGTTCTTGGTTCCACATGCTGTGAAAAGTGTCACTACGGACAAAGTTACAGCAAGCATAGCCATCCATCTCTTTTTCATAACCATCTCTCCTTTTTATTATCCCTTTTCATGGGTATTTATAAGTTCAAACCGATTTTTAATGTCTAAGGGTGTTAAATGCATTATTACGATCCTAGCAAAATCTTTAGTTTAACTTATATATTACAATTTTAATTCATAGAATTTATGCATTAAAAAAAGTCCTAAACAAATATAATAGGACTTCTAAATACAGCCCCACAATCCCAAATGAGATAGCACAACTTATCAGCTGGGTAGCCGATAAGACAGTCCTGCAGCTATTAACTGCAGCCCCAACAGTATGCATTGAGGATGCATAACTGCTTCGGCGGTCTTTCCTTCTCCTAATCCTCATAGCTCCTCTGCTCTGATTAAGACTGTTAAAGGCCGCGCCTCTACCTCACTGCCATAGTGAGGTTTTATTCAATTCATGTTTTTAATCTTACAACACAAGTTTAAGCTTGTCAATCCTTCAAAACGATTTTTTCAGTCTAGATGGGGGTTAGCCGAATGCCCCATGCTACAGATGCATATATTAAATTATATACCAGCAAAGGTTTGATAACATGAATCCTGTCAAAAAAATACTTCACGGTCTCCTGCTTGTTACTGCTACTCTATTGTTTCTTATTCTATATGAACATTTTAATCTGGAAAAACAGTTGGCACTGGCTCCTACTCATAATACTGCTGTCTCCGAATCTCCTTACACGATAGGTTGGTCTGTTTATAACAGTGACTACGAATTTTTTCAGACTATGGAAGACGGCGTATTGGCAAAAGCTAAGGAGCTTGGAATAAAAGTTATAACACACAATCAGCAAAGCAGTACTTCTGAAATGATTTCGGGTGTTTCCGACTTAATAGCACAGGGTATTGATGCTTTAGTGATCTCTCCCTTTAATCCGGATGCCATGCCTGTAATTTCTGCAATGGCACATAATGCAGGAATTCCCATAATAATTGTTGATATAGGAACTGACGATGCCTCCTATGATGCCTTTATTGTATCCGATTCTTATGGCGGAGGGGTTCTGGCTGCCGAATATGCCCTTAAACTCTTGCAGGATAAGGATAACGCCAGTAAAAATGCTGCAATCATTAAAACTGAAGCCACTGCAGAGTATGCTAACCTAAGAGGCGAAGCCTTTAAAAGAGTAATAACTGACGGCGGCTACACAGTTGTAGACGAACTAAGGGGAGATTCCAGAGAAGATTTAGGGTATTATGCCATGAAGGAGCTTCTTGCCAAATATGGTGATGAACTGGCTGTTGTATTCAGCGAAAATGATCGAATGGCCATCGGTGCAGCTAATGCAATTAAAGAAGCCGGTAAGACTGGTGATATCATTTTAATCGGGTTTGACGGAGATACCGCTGCAATAGCAGCCATTAAAGATGGACTTATGCAAGGTACGATAGCTCAAAGGCCTTATGAAATGGGAGCATTAGGTACCGAAACAGCATATAAGATACTACGCGGTGAACCTCTAAACTTTGATGACAGGACAGATAAACTGATGTTAGTGGAAGTCAGCCTTATTGATCAATATGCTAATATAATGCCTTTGATTCCTTAGCTCTACTTTAACTATACTAATCCAATGACCACATATGATAATAATAGTATTTACCAGATTCCTTCATAATTTCCAGTATTAATTTGTAGATTTATGTCATATATTGTATTACAATAATCCTATTGAATTCTGCAAATTTGTTATATCTATTATAATAATACGTAAATCTCAGGGAGGATATTTCATGAAGAAATTATACTGGTACATCCTTGGTGCACTGATCCTAGTCTGTATAGGTGCATTGGGAATCTCAAATTTACGCTACCGCAATACAGATATGTCCTACCCCTCTTTTTTGGAGGCTGTGGAGAAAGAACAGGTAGCTTCTGTAACTTTAACTACGGATAGTGCTAATTTTCATGCATTTTTAAAGGACAACAAATCCGAAAGATATACCGTTCCCAATCCCCAAACAGAAAACTTTACGGAATATCTCCTATTGCATAACGTTAAGTTAAATTTAACACAGGATAACATATATGTTAAAGCACTTCAGATTTTATTTCTCCTTGCCGTCGGAAGTGTAATATTCCTCTCCCTTCGAAAGAATACCAATAATAAACCACTGATTTCCGATGCCACCAAAAAATCTGCGACAACACCTAAAGTCAACTTCAGCCAGATTGCCGGTAATACTGAGGCAAAATCAATGGTTGAAGATATCATTTCATTTATTAAAGAACCGGACAAGTATAACGACGTTGGTGCCCGCATGCCCAGAGGTATCCTCTTATATGGACCTCCCGGAACCGGTAAGACCCTTATGGCTAAAGCTATTGCAGGTGAGGCTGGCGTACCTTTTTATGCCATGAGTGGCTCTGACTTCGTACAGATGTATGTAGGTGTAGGTGCCAGCCGTGTACGTTCCTTATTTAACAAAGCCAAAAAAAGTGAACGAGCTGTAATCTTTATTGATGAAATTGATGCAATCGGAAAGAAAAGAGCCCGAAGCCTCTCAGCAAGCAATGACGAAAGGGATCAGACCTTAAATGCTCTCTTGACAGAAATGTCAGGTTTCCATGATAACAGCGGCATTGTAGTCATTGGTGCTACCAACAGACTCGATACCCTCGATGATGCTCTTCTTCGGCCAGGACGTTTTGACAGACAGATAGAAATCGGACTGCCGGATGTGAATGCCCGAAAGAAAATACTAAGCCTGTACGCTGGTCAAAAACCCTTATCTGATGACGTAAACCTGGAAGGTTTAGCAAAATCAACAGTGTACTTTAGCGGTGCCATGTTAGAAAATCTATTAAATGAGGCAGCCATTAACGCAGCCAATGAAAAAAAGAAGGTTATTAATACAGAGCATATTGACAGAGCTTTCTATACTGTTATTGCAGGTGCACCGATTATGGATAGAAGCTATATTTCTGAAAAAGATAAGAAAATAACTGCCTATCATGAAGCGGGACATGCCCTGGTAACGAAATTAATAAAGCCGGATCAATATATTTCTAAAGTAACCATTATACCAAGTGTCAAAGGCGCCGGAGGCTTTAATCTGTCCATACCAAAAGATACTCTATTTAAATCCAAGCAGAGTATATTATCAGAAATTAAAGTGTTATTAGGCGGACGGGCAGCAGAAGAAATTATATTCGGTAAAGAAGAAATCACTACAGGTGCCAGTAACGATATCGAAAAGGCCTCTTCCTTACTTTATGATTATATGAGTCGTTACGGAATGGATGAGGATATGGGTATGTTCAGCCAGGCAGCACTTGCTGATACCCTTGATAAAGGGCTTTTGGAAAAATGTCGTCTGCAGATGAAGCAATTGTATCATGAAGCTCTTGAATTATTAACTGCCAACCTTTCTATTTTGGAAAGCATAACGAATGAACTACTGGATAAGGAATCCTTAAACGGTAATGATATTGATAGAATCTGTGCGTAGATATCTGCAATAGAAGATCTTTATTATTCTTAATTCTGCACACATTATAAAAGCGGCTGTACATTCTAAAAATGTCAACCGCTTTTTTAATTACTATTCTACTTATCTCTTACTGTGCAATAGAATTAAGTGTTATCATATTTGATGATTTACTTCAACCTTTTTTACAGACGCGCCCTAATGCGCATAAGATTATACTAATATATCATTATATCCGCCTTGAAACTATGAAACGTGCCATGCAGTTTCTATCAGCAGACCATCTAAGTATCCGGGATATAGCTGAACGCTGCGGCTATAAAAATGCTGCTGCGGTATGATACCGCAACAGCATTTGTTCATCACTCTCGAATTACTCATCCGCTTTCTTTAAAAGCTCCTTGATTTGTGCCTTAGTCTGAACTCCAACGGATTTTTCCTTCAATTCACCGTTTTTAAAAATCAGCAATGTGGGAATGGAGCGAACTCCGTATTCAGCTGCAATATCAGAATTCTCATCAACATTGAGCTTTCCTACCTTAACCTCTTTCTCCTCTTCCGCAATAGCTTCTACTGTAGGGCTTAGCATTTTACATGGTCCGCACCAATCAGCGTACAGATCTACCAAGACAACTTTATCATCTTTTAAAACTTCCTTATCAAAATTCTCATTATTTAATACATGTACCATAATATGACCTCCTGTTTCTATTTCATTGTTTTTGTCTGCATCTTACTAGGGTGTACTGTTATTGTATTATTTCTTTAACAGTTCCTTTATCTTCTCTTCCATCTTGGCTGGATTTACAGTGGGTGCATATCTTTCAACCACATGTCCCTCCTGGTCAATAAGGAATTTTGTAAAATTCCATTTAATATTATTGCCTAATGTACCTTTGGCTTCATTTTTCAAATATTTATAGATAGGATGTGTATTATTTCCGTTAACATCCACTTTCTCATACATATCAAAAGAAACACCATAATTTAATTGACAAAATGAATTGATTTCATCATTATTTCCCGGATCCTGTCCGGCAAACTGGTTACAGGGAAATCCAAGAACAACGAGACCTTCCTCTTTATACTTCTCGTATAGATCTTCCAAATCCTTAAACTGTGGAGTAAATCCACATTTACTGGCAGTATTTACAACGATAGCTACCTTTCCTTTGTATTCGTCCATGGAATGCTCCTTGCCGTCCATTTTAACGGCAGTATAATCATAAAATCCCATCATAAACCTCCTGAAAATCTTTTTTATTTTGCTTAATTAAATTGTATTTAATACAATTAATATATCTCTTTCTTGTTCATTTGTCAATACCCTTGTAAAGAGATTATCAAATAATCCTTTATTACACTTATATGCTTTTCCTCATCCAGTTATAGTTTGTCTTATTTACATAAAAAGAGACCACAACTTATGTCATAAGCTTAGGTCTCTTCTATATTTCTTATACATTAACTATAATAAATTAATCCACCATGCATCTTTGTGGTAAGATACCACAATCCTAAATCGAAATCTATCTTTTTCCCCTCATCTGAAGCTGTTGCCCTGATTCCATTCTCTGTAATATCGGCGGAAATTATAGTAATCCAATGCCAGCCCTGAATACTCTTCTCCTGACCTCTTGAAAGATTTAGGAATGCCAATGGGCAGTCTGCCTCTAAACCTTCCTTTACAAAATCGATGATGTCCTTAACCTCTCTCAATTTTCTTGGCTTCTTATCAGCTTCGAAAACCTTAGGCGATAAGTCAATCTTCCTTTCTTTCAGATAACGGTCAAAGCCATCAGTAAACTTATTCACATGATTGACTCCCATAACTCCGGGTGTCACATACTGAAACATCTCTTCCATGTGCATTGCAAAATTCGTCTTTTCCATGGTGTCATAAGGATAAAGGTTTTTTACACTTTCATTAGCTGCTGCCAGATAAGCAGTTATGTTAGCTGCGCTGGTAGGTCCGCAGCCCGCTTCCCTGTTCCAGTTCTTTTCATACCAATCCTGATCTCCACCAAAATAAGATGTATTCTCCAAGGCACTTGTTATTGTAAGCAGTTCCTGCTTTTTAACAGATACAATCATAACCGCACCTCTTTTCTCTTTTTATTTATACCATGTTTTGTTCCTATTTCACTTTACCATCATAGGTAAGGATAGCTTTATATAATTCGGGTCTTCGGTCTCGAAAGATTCCCCATTCTACTCTTGCTTTTTCTAATTCCTCCAAGTCTAACTCTGCTGTCAGAATCTCTTCTTTATCTCTGGAAGCCTCTGCAATTACCTCGCCGATACCATTAGTAATAAAGGAGGAACCATAGAAATTGATTTCCGAATCATCTGCTTTCTCTACTCCAATACGGTTAGAAGCAATTACCGGAACCAAATTGCAGGCAGAATGACCAATCATACATCGCTGCCAGTGTCCCTTAGAATCAATCTCTCCATTTTCCGGTTCGGAACCAATTGCTGTAGGATAGAAAAGTATCTCCGCACCCATTAACACCATACATCTGGCGGCTTCCGGAAACCACTGATCCCAGCAGATACCAGTACCTATTTTGCCGTATTTGGTATTAAATACCTGAAAACCTGTATCCCCCGGATTAAAATAATATTTTTCTTCATATCCTGGTCCGTCCGGAATATGGCTTTTTCGGTATACGCCAAGAACTGTACCATCTGCATCAATCATAGCAAGAGAATTATATCTGGCATAGTTGCTCTTCTCATAAAAACTAATTGGTAATACTACCTTTAATTCCGCTGCCAGACGGCTAAAATGCTCTACTGCTTTGTTTGCAGCTAGATCCATAGCATACTCATAATATTCCGGTTTCTCCTTCTGACAGAAGTAAGGAGTTTCAAAAAGTTCCTGAAGCAGTATAATATTTGCTCCTCTTGCCTTTGCTTCTCTGACAAGTCTGTCAGCTTTTTCAATATTTATATCAATATTTTCCGTACAACTCATCTGGGTAGCTGCAACTGTTACTTTACGCATAAAAACCTCTTTTCATTCTTATAATTGCAATTAATAGGGTATCTGAAACTGTTTATACCGGTCTGAGCATTCCATTTTGCATGTAACAATATATATAATTTTAGAGTGCTTCCTTCACAAAAGTGCTGGGTAGAATACCGAAAAGTGAAGCATCAGAACGGTTGAATGAGTTTCTAACATGCCCTAGAGTCTTGCAGGCATCTGCTGAGTAATACAATGAACATTACCGCCTTCTTTAATTAACGGCATACCATCCACCGTCCTGATGACTCTGTCAGGGAAGGTCTCCTTTAATATTCTCTCCGCTTCTTTATCTGTGTCCGCCGCATTCTCTCCGAATACCGGTAATATAATACCGCCATTAACCATGTAGTAATTGATATAACTTAGGGTAAGCCGTTCTTCTTTATAATACCTGGCAGGTGGTTGGGGAAGTGTGACCAGCTTAAGTTTTCTGCCTCTGGCATCCACTGCCGCCTCCAAAGTCTTTTTATTATCCTGTGTTATTTGATAATTAGGGTCTTCTATATCTTCACATATCTGTATTACTACAGTACCGGGATTAGCAAAGCAGGCAGCATTATCTACATGTCCGTCGGTTTCATCACCGAATAGCCCGTTTTTCAGCCAGATAATTTTTTCGATTCCCAGTCTTGGCTTAATAATAGTCTCAATGTCTTCTCTGGTTAAATGTGGGTTCCTGTTTTTGTTTAAGAGGCATTCCTCTGTTGTTAGCAGCGTTCCTTCTCCATCTGTATGGATTGAGCCACCTTCCAATACAAGAACTACATCTTCTACCGGCACCTCATAAGCTTTAGCAGCCAGGCTTGCGACTTTATCATCCAAGTCAAAGGAGCCATACTTCTCTCCCCAGGCATTAAACTTCCAGTTCATTGCAGTTAAGACATTGCTTTCATTGTATACAAACGTCGGTCCATTATCTCTGCACCACGCATCATTATGAGGAATTTCCAGTAACTGCGCGTATTCTGATATTTCGTTAAGATAAGGGTGATTCTCTCCTGGATTTATAATAACCGTTACCGGTTCAAACTCACTGATTGCTTTTATAACGTCTTTGTATCCTCCGATAACCTCTTCATAATTTTCAGGGTACACCAGAGAGGACTTAACAGGCCATTCAATAAATGTCCGTTCATGCTCTTTCCATTCACCGGGCATAACATAGGTCATATTCTTCATTCCTTCGTATTTTTTTATTTCCTTATTATATCTACAAATCTTCATTCTTACAATATTTTTTCTTAAAAATTATAATATGCATTGACAGGCAGGTAAAAGTTTCCCATAATAGATATAAATTGAATTACATTTTGGAAGAATGGGGCTGTTGCATAATAGCCCTTACTGTTATGCTTATAATTGCTGCTGCACATTTGTGACGTTACCCATGACCTACGAACTGTAACAATACCTTCCGTGTTCATCCTGGTACAGAAATTTTAAGAAAGAATATTCCTCGTTCTGTAGAAAGTAAAGCAGAAGGAAAAAATACCTTGACTACTTTAAGAAAAACCTTTTATAATTCGTTTTTTTCTCACATATATATAGTAAAAGAAGCTTTAAATTATCCAATTACTGAAATTATACCTGCCCATTATCCAATAAATTACCTTTACTGATTATGGTGTGAATCCCACTGCCTTGGTTGTTTTCTTGATTTTGGAGTTTTATAAAAAGATGAGAACACAGAATAAGGAATCTCTAATTCTTAATAATCCTTATTCCATTAAGAAAGGCTCTTAGACTACAAGACGGAGGACCCAGAGGAAATATTACCCTTTTGCTTATTTTTATTGACGAAACGGATTAAGGAGGATAATATTTATGTCTGGAAGGAGTAACACATGAAAACAGCCATTGTAACTTATATTACTGTAAACTGTGATATTACCAATATGTAATGCAAACTTTAAGGAAGGGGATACACTGGATATCTACCTCTTACCAGATGAGGTAGCAAACGCTGTGAAATTAATGATAACAGACAGAGAAGGACTGGTGATGACAGAAATCACATTAAGTCTAAGTTCACCGCCTTCAAAAAAATAAATGATAGGAGAACATAATGATTACTTTGTTAAATACCGACTTAGACCATAGAATGATAGCATTGATCGGCATTCTCTTTACCTATGCTGCAACCTTTATACTTTTAAAATTCGGAACCGGCATTCTGCCAAGAGACGGGGGCAGGGATTTTGCACATGACGGTAAGCTCTCACAGGGTAAGCCAAGAGGTGCCGGTTTCCTTTTTATACTGGTATTTGCCATTGCGACTCTCCTGTTTCTGCCTATCTCCAATGAAGAGCTTATCTATATTATCATGATACTGGCAGCTATGTTAACCGGTTTCCTGGATGATTGCTCCAAAAATCCCTGGGGTGAATTAAAGAAAGGGCTGTTGGATATGGCTATTGCCGTTACAACTGCTATTACCTATGTTAACTTTAATTCCTCAACTTTTGATATCCCTTTTGTAAGCAATCCAGTAACCATACATCCGGTTCTGTTTGTAGTCCTGGCAACTATCCTTATTTTTGTTTCTATTAATGTTACAAATTGCTCTGATGGTGTTGACGGTCTTTCCGGTACTTTGTCAGTCATCACCCTATTAACGATTTATGGCTTGGGCAGAATTATGGGAATGGATCCCGGTGATACCTATATGCTGTTAATTATGGTTTCCTGTATTATGAGCTATCTGTGGTTTAATGCTACCCCAAGTCTTATGATGATGGGCGATGCAGGTTCCAGAGCACTAGGCTTCTTTATTGCAGTTGCTGCTTTAAAGACCGGAAGTCCTCTCCTTTATATTCCTGCTGCCTTTATGTTGATACTGGATGGTGGCCTTGGTCTTATTAAGGTATCCCTGATTCGCTTCCTAAAAGTTCGTATTTTAAAGAATACCCTTACACCTATACATGATCATGTTAGAAAGAATCTAGGCTGGTCAAACACGCAAGTCGTATTTAAATTTGCTATTATACAAATACTTATTTCCTTTACTCTGATTTGGATACTAACATAAGCAAATTTAAATCCTTTAAAAAAACACCGCTCTCCTTACAACTTTGAACTGATTCCTAGAGTTAGACCTAAAATCCAACGTATGGGGGGCAGTTCACATTGTAATAGAGGACGGTGCTTTTTTATAACCATTCCTTGCTGTTCTTACTTTGATTTTTTTGATGAAGCGGCTGATGATGTAGCCTGCGGAGCTGATTTCTCTGCAGACTGCTTTTTCTTAGGTGCTTTCTTTGGATTCTTATCTCCCATCTGTGTCACCTCCTTTGCCAGCTAGCTAAATCATAAAAGGATATACTGATATCATTGTATTGTATTTACTATCCAATGTCAATTAGCTTACATTTTATCACTTCTAACATTAAGCGATTAGATGCAGCCATATTCTTACGGTTACTTTAATATTTAATTGTTGTTTACTTTATTTAAGAGCTTATTAAGATAGTTAATGCTTCGTCCGATGTCAGAGAGTCCGTCGGGGTTTGGATTATCGTTTTCTATTATTAACTGATTTAAGCCAATAGCAGAAGCCATGGCAGCTATTCCTTTGATATTATTATACCCTTCCCCTAAAGCAAGTGGATGTCCTTCAAAATCTCCATCTTTAAGATGTACAAGAGCAATGTCACTGGCATGCTCTTTTATATAGGCACAGGGTTCTGTTCCTGCATGGAATACCCAGAAGGTATCTAGCTCCAATCTAATAGTTTCTCTTATTAGCTCTATGGGCAGCCTGCCATCTGGCAGTTTCATAAATTCATGAGCATGGTTATGATAAAGCAGTTCCATACCGTTCTCTTTTACTACCTCTCTGGCTGTTGTAAGAATCTGCAGAAGAGTTTCCATCTCCTCAGCTGTGGAGGTTGGAGCAATTGCACATGCTATAAAAGGTACGCCAAGAATCTTATGATAACGAACGGTTTCCTCTAAATTAGCACTTAAGTTTTCAAGGCTTTGATGACTGGATATAGGTGTCAAGCCAAGTTCCTTCAGATAGTCTCTTAAGTCTTCTGCTTCAAGATCTGCAAAGCCTGCAAATTCCAGTTCTTCAAAGCCAAGCTCTTTTACCTTTTTCAATATTTCTTTTAATTCCTCTCCATTTGTGTAGGAATCACGTATGGTATACAGCTGTAAACCCTTTTTCATAAAACCACTCCTCCTAGTTACCTATAATAAATTTCAGCTATGTCAGATAATGCTGATTGAATATTATTTGTTTTTCGAATACATATACATTATAATAAGGAATTAAATAGATGTCGTGTCACATGATGGTATCATTGTGACAAAAAACGCTGCAAAGGAGCACCTATGGGCACAAAAACCAAATCAGAAAACAACAGGTACCGTAACGGTATCTCTTATGAATACATGCGCGACAGTAAGCAGGCTTTTAACTGCTGGGAAGCTGTAAATAACAAATTCTGGCCCCATTTTCACAGCAGTATTGAACTTATTTATGTTACGGATGGAGAATTAAAGGTTACCTTAAATGGCCAGCTTTACAGCGTGTATAAGGATAACGTTCTTATCGTCCCCAGTTATTATATCCATAGTTACGACACGGATGAGTATTCCAAAGCATATATTGCAATTATACCCCTGGATTCTATTCCCTCCTATAAAGCCCTATTGTCGCGTAAGACTTTCATTAACCCGTTAATCAGCAATTCTATAAGCAAAGCCGAACTCCTGCACTTATTTGAATGCCTCTGTCAATATAATACGGACAACGGTGACCCTGTAACTGCTTCTATTCGAAAAGGATATTCCTATGCTTTGATGGGATTATTAATTCAAGAAAGCGGATTGACAGAGCTCTCCAACAACAGAACCATATCTCTGGCTCAGGAAATTCTTATTTATCTTCAGGATAATTATCTGAAACCTGTTACTTTAAAAGACACTGCTCTACATTTCGGTTACAGTAAAAGCCGGTTTTCCCATATTTTCAATGAGTATTTTGACTGTACTCTCGTGGATTATATTAACGGACTAAGAAGCAGGCATGCACTTAAGCTTCTTCAGGAAAGCGATATTACTGTAACAGAAATAGGTCTTAGTTGCGGCTTCGACAGTACCAGAACCTTTTACAGGGCATTTTCTAAAACTTTTAGCTGTACACCGGGTGAATACCGGAAATCAGGAATGTAATAATATAAGACAAATATGTAATGATTTCGTCACACAAACTTAATTTGAATCCTAGGTACTGTGCTGTTATAATAAACTAAGATTACTAAGCCAAGAGAATCCTCTGTGTATAAACGGAGGCTTTACTCTGTAACAACGGTTTTATTGAGACAACAAGGAGAAGCTGTATGAAAAAATCCAATTATTTAATTCTGCTGCTAATCGTTCTGGCAGCCGGAGGTTGCAGCAGACAACAGACAAATGAGCAGGTTACTGTTAACACAAGTAACAGTACTATAGAGACAGAAATTGTAACCAAAGATATAGAGGCGGAAGCCGCCGCTGATGAAAATATAGATACCCTCTATCCTGCATTTATTCTAAAAGATGATGATAAGCTCTTTGGTTATATCAATTCTACCGGAAATTTCGTAATTGAACCAGTATATGACCAAGCCTCTGATTTTAGTGATGGTGTTGCAGTTGTCCATGATTCACAAACCAATGAATACATTATGATAGATAGACAGGGCAATGTCATTTATAAAACTACCAATATCATTGGCGAATTTAAGGAAGGATATGCTGTTTTTGAAGTTTACAAGGACAACAAATCGCTGGATGGTTATATTGATACCACCGGTACAATAATTCTACCTGCTGTTTATAACGCTGCTTCCTCCTTTAAAGATGGGAAAGCTTATGTTTATACAGAAAATCAGATTCAGCAGATTGATACAGAAGGTAATGTACTAAATAGTTATACCCTTAAAGAAAATGATATCTATATTTCTGATTTCCGCAATGGTTACATTGTTTATAACACCATGGGAAGTAATATTATGGAAGCTATGAATTACAGAGGTGAAAAGATTCCTCTTCCGGTTAATGTATCGGAAAATTACACAGGATACTCCAATCTGTTCTATTTAGGCGAAGATATTTTTGCTGTAATGCAGAAAACAGATATTGAAGATTATTCTTCCGTTTACACTACTCCCTATGCACTTTTTGATGCCAAAGGAAAACAGCTTACTGATTATATCTATTATGATCTAAGCAATTATAGTGAAGGTGTAGCTTCTGCAACAGATGACAACTATACTTATTTCATTGATACCAGCGGCAAAACAGTTTCTACCCTTCCTAAATTTGAAGGCAGAGGAACTCTGACCCTTAAGGACGAAATTATAAAAGCTGAAATAGATAATGATTTTAGTTATGAAACTACCTCAGGTAAGGTAATTTATGAGACAGTAGATGATATTAAATTAAATGATACACTCACCCTAAAATCTGAAAAATTCAAGTCAAATAAATACGTTGTTGTCCGTTATCCCATCCTGACAGGTTTATCAAACAGCCAGGTTGAGAAGCAAATTAACGAAGAACTCTATAAGATTTTTGTAGATGGCAGAAAAGATCTAACCAAAGAGGATAATCTTTCTGTAGATGATAATTTCAAAGGCAGTGTTATCAACAATGTGTTACTGATAAATCAGACCGGCTATGACTATCCTATGGGCGCTGCTCACGGAATGCCTATAAGAAATTACTATCCTATAGACCTGACCACCGGTAAAATATATGAGCTTTCAGATTTATTTAAAGCAGATAGTAACTATGTAGAGGTTCTCAGTGCCATTGTAGCAACAAAAGTAAAAGAAGATTCTGCAAAAGATGAATCTATTTATTTTGATGATTCAGCGCCTGCCATTGCAGCCGACCAATATTTCTATTTGGATGAAACGAATTTATACCTGTACTTCTATCCATATGATATTGCACCATATGCAGCAGGCTTCCCGGAATTTAAGATTCCCTTTGACAGTATCCGAGATATTCTCAACTATGATGGAGACTTTTATAAAGCTCTTAATCCAATTAAATAATTCTATAATAAGAAGCAGCTGTTTCGTTAAAGAGACAGCTGCTTTTACTAATTATTTTAACTTTTTAATTCCTACTATTTTAACTTTTGAATTCCTGTTTTAAACTTTAAAATTCCTATTCTAAACATTTATTTCAGGAAAAATACCCAAAACAGAAAGAGCAAATGCACCTATGGAAAGGAATTCTTATCCCTTGGAATGAAGCATGAGTCTTTCTGTTTTGGATATTTTTCCGTCCGTATGACATCAAAATAGAACTTTTACTCTCTAGTAAACATTTAAATTTCTATTTTAGACTTCCGAATTTCTTACGATAGCCACATTTTCTGCACAATTCTTCCACCCGAATTTCTTACGATAGCCACATTTTCTGCACAATTCTTCCACTGCTCTTCTTCCGGAAAAACCGTCATATATAACCTTTGCTCTTTGGCTGTCAATTATCTCGGCAAAGGGTACAGTCATTATATTTCCAAGACTTATAACTCCCTCTCCATCAAGACAGCAGGGAATAACAGTACCGTCAGACAGTATTCCAACATGAGTTCTTAGTCCATAACAGAAACCACAACCATCATCCTCTTCTTCTGCTAATGCAGGCCAGGTAAATTCATAATCTCTGCTGATATAAACTCTGTCAGAAATCTTTATTCCTCTTCCCGGTTTCACATCTTCATTCAGACTCCCATTATAACCGTATACCTCTTCCAATTGGTTTAAATATTTGTCGGTAGCATTGATCTTATAAGGCGTCTTATTCGTATTTTCTGTTTTATCCATATTCCAGAAACGATAGGATATATTGGCTGTTGTTGAATGAAGTATCTCGTCTGCACCTTCAAGGATATCCTTAAGGTAACTGGCTCTGCTGTCAATTTCTATAGGACTATCAGACTCCTCCTCAACATTTCCTCCTCCAAAACTATGCAGAGAGAAATTTATCTGTCTTAATGCTTCTTTACCTGCTAATTCAGGGAGTGCCTTTTTGATAAGTGTTCCATTCGTTGTAATGTTAACCTTTAATCCATGTTCATTACATATGGTAAGAAAACTGCCTAACCTCGGATGCAGCAGTGGTTCCCCTTTTACATGAAGATAGACATAATCTGTAAAGGGGCTTATCTCCTCTATTATTCTTTCAAAATACTCCTGAGACATAAAAGTACTCTTCCGTTGCGTTTTAGGGCAGAAACTACAGGACAGATTACATAGGTTCGTTATCTCTATATATATTTTTTTAAACCGTTTCATTTTTTCCTCTATTCCAGCACCTTTCGATAACCAATATTTGTATAAACCTCTGAGGATTGCACAAAATTAAGAGTATCAAATATTATCAGTTTTTACAAGCTGAATATTTCAGGAGGTTGCGGATGTTTACACAGAAACGTCTATCACAGGCATATAAGAATGCTAAAGTCGAATATTTTGATAAAGATTCCAGGTATATATTCTTTAGTGACTGCCACAGAGGAGATGATAGTGCATCGGATGAATTTGCCAAGAATCAGCACGTTTTCCTGCATGCACTGGATTACTATTATAATAAAGGTTATAAATATGTAGAGGTCGGTGACGGAGATGAACTTTGGGAATATACAGACTTTAATCATATTAGACTTGCTCATACCGATGTATTCCTTGGGATGAAGAAATTCAGTAATGATAACCGTCTGATTTTCCTCTTCGGCAATCACAATATTTATCTAAAGAAAAATCGTTTTGTAAAAAAGAACTACTATAGTTATTACGATGAATATAATCAGAAAAAACAGAGCCTTTTTACCAATCTAACGCCACATGAAGCTATTGTACTCAAACACCGGGAAACGGGTCAGGAAATACTTGTAGTTCACGGTCATCAAGGTGACCTGATGAATGATCAACTCTGGTTCATTTCCATGCTTATGCTGCGTTATATCTGGCGTTTCTTACATGTAGTTGGTTTGCACAGTCCTGCCAGTCCCGCTAAGAACCTCTATAAGCGCCATAAGATTGAAAAAAATTATAAGGTATGGATTATTAAAAATAAGCGAATGCTGATCTGTGGGCATACCCACAGGCCCCATTTCCCCAAAACCAGTGAACTTCCTTACTATAATACCGGTTGTTGCGTACATTCCAAAGGACTGACCGGAATAGAAATCATCAATGATACAATTCTTATGGTAGAATGGAGAATTAAAGCAGATGACAATGGTACCTTAAATATTGTCCGAACGGTTGTAAGAGGTCCTGAAAAAATCTGCAAATACAAAATGGACAATTTTCCTTGTCTTAGCAAATATTTTAATGAAGTATGATAAAACTAAAAGGCTGTTTTTTCTACTACGGATTCAGAAATAAGCAATTCAAATACAGCAGAGGTTAAGATGTGGCAATTTAAGATGTGGCAATGTAGTATCCTGTACACATGACGGCACCCTGTTGACAGGACCGCCTGCTTGTTATACTATTAGATTGTTAACAATTCATAGTTAAATAATCGTATTGTAGTATTTGCAGGAAAAGAGGAACATATGGAACTACATGAAAAATTTGAGGTATTAAAAAAGAATCTCTCCTCCCTTGACAACCTTTGTATTGCTTTCTCAGGTGGTGTAGACTCTACCTTTTTATTAAAAGCTGCATTTGATGTATTAGGTGATAAAGTGTTAGCAATTACTGCCCGCTCATCTACTTATCCTGAAAGAGAGTTTAAGGAGGCGGTAGCCTTTACTCAGAAATATGGCATACCTCATGAAGTAATTTATTCAGAGGAACTGGATGTTGACGGCTTCTCAGATAACCCCGTTAACCGCTGTTATTTGTGCAAAAATGAACTATTTGATAAAATCATTGACATAGCAGTTGGCAGAGGCATCACAAGTATTGCAGAAGGTTCTAATATGGATGATTTAGGAGACTACCGTCCTGGACTTCAGGCAGTATCCGAACACAAGGTACTAAGTCCTTTACGAGCTGCTGAGCTTACCAAAGATGAAATCAGAGCTCTCTCAAAGGAAATGGATCTTCCTACCTGGAACAAACCAGCCTTTGCCTGTCTCTCCTCAAGATTTCCATATGGACAGAAAATCACAAGAGAGAAACTTGAAATGGTTGATAAAGCAGAGCAATTCTTATTAGACCACGGTTTCAGACAGGTTCGTGTAAGACATCACGGTGAAATAGCAAGAATTGAAGTAGGACAGCCTGAGATGGAGAAATTCTTTCATGTTGACCTGATGAAGGAAGTACAGGAGAATTTTAAAAAGTTTGGATTTTCTTATACTGCATTAGATTTAAAAGGTTACCGTACAGGCAGTATGAACGAGACTTTATAGAGTAATACATGATTCTAAGAAATAGCATTAATCATTTCTTAGAATCTTTCTTTTTTATTATCATCTGTTTCATACTTAACATTTGACATGTACTCTAAGAAAGGATACTATAGTAAGCATAAGGGTTTTCACAATTAAAGGAAACCAATTCAAAGGAGTTACTATATGAATAACATTACCATGCCGCATGATCATGGACAGAATATTGATAAAGTACTGGAAAAAATGCCGGAGGCTTCTATGTTCTTAGAGGCAGCCATTACCTTTCAGCAACTATGTGACGGATCTCGTTTGCGTATATTGTGGCTGTTATGCCACTCGGAGGAATGTGTCTCCAATATTGCCGCAGCTGTTAATATGAGCGGTGCAGCCGTATCCCATCATCTGAAAACACTAAAATTAAATAATCTTATAATTAGCAGACGCGATGGAAAAGAAGTTTATTATACACTGGCTGATAACAAAAAAGCACATTTGGTGCATCAAATGATCGATGATTACTTTCAATTAAATTGTCCCACCAATCATAACCACTAGGGTAATAAAAAAACTATTTTGAACCAAGTAATTTCTTAGAAATTAAGGTACAAAATAGTTTTTTTATTTATTATAATATTACAACTTTCTGATATTCAATGCTCGCATAGCATTCAAAATAGCAATTACTGACACGCCAACATCTGAGAATACTGCTGCCCACATAGAAGCAAAACCAAGAGCTCCCAGTATCAATACAACACCTTTTACTCCTAAAGCAAGTACAATATTCTGTCTGACGATACGAAGTGTCTTCTTGGAGATCTTCATGACCTCTGCAATCTTAGATGGTTCATCGGTCATAATAACTACATCTGCCGCTTCAATGGCTGCATCTGAACCTAAACCACCCATTGCTATACCAATATCCGCTCTTGCAAGCACCGGTGCATCGTTAATCCCATCACCTACAAAGGCCAGCTTTCCTTTTGGACTCTTCTCCTGCATTAATTCTTCCATACGGTCAACTTTATCTGCCGGAAGCAATTCTGTATAAGCTTTCGTAAGCTTTAATTCACTTGCCACCTTCTGGCCTACAACATCTGCATCACCTGTTAACATCACTGTTTTACGGATACCTGCGGCCTTTAAATCCTGTATTGCACGAGGAGAATCCTCTTTAATCTCATCTTCTATACAAATATAACCTGCATATTTTCCATCAATTGAGAGGTGAACAACTGTGCCCGCCTGTTGCTCCTCCTTATTGAGTATATTCTCCCTTTTCATTAGTTTAGCGTTACCTGCTAAAACTTCTTTACCATCTATGACAGCTTTAACACCATGACCAGGAATTTCCTCAATCTCACCGATACGAGAAGTATCTATCTCTTTCCCGAAAGCCTTTTTTATAGAAAGAGCAATGGGATGATTTGAATAGTCCTCTGCATAAGCTGCAATTTCTAACAGTTCTTCTACTGTTATTTCTTCCGGTAATATCTTGCTGACTGCGAAGGAACCTTTGGTAAGTGTTCCTGTCTTGTCAAATACCACTATTTCTGTATCTGCCAGAGCTTCCAGGTAATTGCTGCCCTTTACAAGAACACCGGACTTTGAAGCGCCGCCGATTCCACCAAAGAAACTTAACGGAATAGAAATAACCAGCGCACAAGGACAAGAAATAACTAAAAAGGTTAAGGCTCTGGCAATCCAGATACTAAATTCCTGACCCAAAAGCAGTGGTGGTAATACTGCAAGTAATACAGCTGCAATAACAACTATAGGAGTATAATACCTTGCAAACTTGGTGATGAAATTCTCACTTTTACTTTTCTTATCACTGGCATTCTCCACCAGTTCCAGAATCTTGGCAACGGTAGACTGCTCGAATTCTTTTGTTACTTTTATATTCAACACTCCGGTCTGGTTAATACAACCGCTGATAATATCCTGCCCTGGCTGCACATCTCTGGGTACCGACTCACCGGTTAAAGCAGAAGTATCTACCGTAGATATCCCTTCAAGAACTATACCGTCAAGAGGTATTCTCTCACCGGGTTTAACAACAACCGTATCTCCTACCAGTACTTCTTCCGGATCTACCTGCACCAGCTTTCCTTCTCGTAATACATTAGCATAGTCCGGTCTTATATCCATAAGCTCAGAAATGGAACGTCTGGATTTTGAAACAGCGTAGGATTGAAACCATTCTCCTACCTGGTAAAACAACATTACTGCAACACCTTCCGGATACTCCCCTAAAAAGAAGGCTCCTACTGTTGCTACAGCCATAAGAAAGTTTTCATCAAAAACCTGTCCGTGCAGGATATTTCTGCCCGCTTTTAAAAGAATATCGCCTCCAATTACCAGGTATACAATTAAAAAGACTGCTAATTTTGGGATTCCCTCAAAAGGAAGCAGTATAGCTATGGCATAAAGCACTGCTGTCAGCAGTATACGCAACAATTGCTTCTTCTCTCTTTTAGACATATTTACCTCCAATCCAACTCATTGAAGAGATTAGTTAAGTTTCTTTAAAAAAAGCTGCTGCAAACTATAAATATCTTCTCCGGTAGTAATTATAATATACAGAGAATTCTGCAACAGCTCATTATACTTATGCCTTTACTATTACATCCGGCTCAATTTTTTTAATTAATCTTTTTGCTTCATTTAACACTTCATCATACTTGTCATCAGGAGCTTCCAGTTCCATCTTCTGGCTGAGAAAGTTAACTTTTACCCCTGTAACTCCCTCCACTTTCTTAATGGCATTTTCAATTTTAGCAGCGCAGTTCGCGCAGTCAAGATCCTGTAATTTAATTGATTTTTTCATATAATATCCCCTTTCAGACTTTTATAATTATTATTATTTAATGTTATATCAGGTGAACCTTTTATCAATTAAACAATCATTTAATTGTTTAATCATAGTATATGCATTGTATGACTTTTTGTCAATAGAATTTATTGAAATTCTTTCTCAATATAAATAAAAAACCAGGAGGTAATCTCAAGCAGGATAACCGCTTACTATTCGCCTCATGGTTTTTACAACTCTTATGATATACTTCCGCATTCACCGTCTTCCCCTTTTAAAATAGCAAGACCATGTTCTAAAGTATCTATAATATAACTTAAGTTTTCCCTTACTGCTTTAGGACTCCCCGGAAGATTAATAACCAGTGTGTGTTTTCTGATAACTGCTGTTCCCCTGCTAAGCATCGCCCTTTTAGTTATCTGAAGGCTGTTATAACGCATTGCTTCTGCAATACCTGGTACTTCTCTCTCTCCGATATTTTTGGTAGCCTCCGGAGTCACATCCCTTACGGAGAATCCTGTTCCACCAGTGGTAAGAATAAGATCTACTTTTCCGGAATCACACCAATTTATCATAACTTCCTCAAGCTGCTTTTGCTCATCAGGCAACAGGATATATTCTACTACCTGAAACCCCTGCTCTTTGGTTATTTCCTTAATAACCCTACCGCTGGTATCCGTTCTTTCTCCTCTGCTTCCTTTATCACTGGCAGTAATGATGCCTACTCTTATCATAACATTTCTCCTTCGCAACCTGTATCTCAAATAAAAGGCCAGGTAGAAAATAAATACGCTTAGTTAATAAAAATATAGGTAGATATAGTTCATAGACATGTTGAATAAACATTAAATTAGTTTAATATATTGATTTCATCACCCACTGAAATAATTCCGCCTCTTAACACCACGGCAAATACTCCTTCTCTGGGCATTATGCAATCTCCAACCTTATAAAAGATTTCACAATGGCTATGGCACTCTTTGCCGATCTGGGTTATTTCAAACAAAACCTCCCCTGACTCCAACCTGGTACCTATAGGCAGATTTCTTAAGTCATATCCTTCAACAATTACATTCTCGCCAAAGGCTCCTTTATCAACTCCGGCACCTTTCCTATTAAATTCCTCTATTTTTTCCTGAGATATCAGGCTTACCTGTCTGTGCCAGTTTCCGGCATGGGCATCCCCCTCTATTCCAAAATTCTCAATAAATTTAGCTTTATCAATGCTTATTTTCTGAGTACCTCTTTTTTCACTGATACATAGAGCCAATATTTTTCCCATATGAAACTGCCCCTTTCTTAACCGCCTATCTGTGACATTCCCTTTTCTTCCAGAGTTTCAGCGATAGTCTGTCTGTCTTTTGTAAAAACATGGCTTTCTGGTTTTCTGTCAATAGCTTTTTTAATAATGTTCTTTAATTCTTCCTTAGAACTTCCCTCTCTTAGCGCTACCTTTAAATCCATACCGCCGCTATATTGAAGGCAAGTCTTAAGTATTCCTGTGGATGTCAGCCTCACCCTGTTACAGGAGGAACAGAACTCATGACTTACTGCACTGATGAAACCGATTTTACCTTGAAAACCAGGAATATTATAATACCTGCCGGGACCATTTCCCAAACTTTTGATATAAGGCTCTAATTCACTATAAGAACTTCCAAGGATATCTAGAATCTCCTGTTCAGAATAACTCTCCATATTTTTACCATACCCTAAGGGCATAATTTCTATAAAACGAACATGGAGCTTTGCATTCTTTGCCAGGGCAGCTAAAGACAATAAACTATTCCTATCATTAAACTGCCTTAAAGGTACACAGTTTATTTTAATCGGTATACTTTGATACGCGAGCGCTTTATCTATACTATTTCTTACCTTTAATAGTCCATCAAAACCTGTTAACTCTATAAACTTATTCTGATCCAAAGTATCCAGGCTGATGTTAATACCATCAATTCCTGCCTTAGCCAGTGCTTCCAGGTGCTCCTCCAGATAGATGCCATTCGTGGTAAGGGTTACTTTTTCAATTCCATTAACCTGCTTCAGCTTCCCGACCAGACTGGAAACATCTTTTCTTATCAGGGGTTCACCACCTGTCAGTTTAATCTTTCGTATTCCTAGTTCGCCAAAGCATTCTGCTATGGTAACAATTTCCTCATAGGTCATTATGGCACTGTGGGGAAGGAAGGTAACTCCCTCCTTCGGCATGCAATATACACATCTTAAATTACAGCGGTCAGTTATGGATATGCGCACATAGTCTATTTCCCTGTTGTATTTATCTATCATAATACTGCCTCATTTCATAAGCTGAATTACTTTATGTATCCATTAAACCGCCTGAAGCATCACGGTTAATGAACACACCACTTTTCCCGCCGGTCTTTTCTTCCAGTCTGATATCCGTCATTACCATGGATTTATCCAAGGCTTTACACATATCATATATAGTCAACAGGGCTATCTGGACACCGGTAAGAGCTTCCATCTCAACTCCCGTCTTGCCTTCTGTTTTCACCTGGCAGATGGCTGTAATAGCCGACTGCTCTTTCTCAATTTCAAAATCCATTGAGCACTTCTGAATCATAAGAGGATGACATAGTGGTATAAATTCCCAGGTTCTCTTTACAGCCATAATACCGGCTAATCTGGCAACAGATAAAACATCCCCTTTTTCAATTTCTTTATTTCTGATTGCATCAAGAATCTTGCTATTAACAATTATTTTACCTCTGGCGGTAGCTGTCCTTAGTGTTATTTGCTTACCAGAGACATCCACCATATGGGCATTTCCTTCTTCATCAAAGTGACTCAATTTATTTTCCATAAAACTCTGACCAATCCTTTTCTTTAAAACCTATTAGTATCTTTCCATTATCAACAATAACAGGACGTTTCACCAACATACCATCACTTCCCAGTAAACGGTATTGCTCTTCTTCAGAAATTGCCGGCAGTTTCTCTTTTAATTCCAACTCTTTATAAACCAAACCACTGGTATTAAAAAATTTCTTCAAGGGAAAACCGCTTAATCCATGCCACTCCTTTATCTCCTCGCTGGTAGGGTTATCAGCCTTGATATCTCTGGCTTCATAACTTATATGATTATCATCCAGCCACTTTTTGGCTTTCTGACAGGTTGAACATTTGGGATACCATAAAAATAGCATTTCTCTTCCTCCTTTATCATTACCTGTATTACTCCTGTTAGTAGCAGGTATAAAGCCTTCCGTTCTTTTTAAGCCAGTCACGTTTTATCTTGTAATCCGGTAGTACTTTCTCCACCTCAAACCAGAAATTTTTAGAATGATCCATATGTTTTCTATGAGCCAGTTCGTGAATTACAACATAATCAATAATTGGTTCCGGCATCATCATTAGCTTCCAGTTAAAATTCAGATTTCCTTTGCTGCTGCAGCTGCCCCATCTGGTCTTTTGCTCTCTTACAGTGATTCTTCCATAATCGGTATGCATTCGTTTGGCATAATAAGAAGCTTTCATTTCCAGGGTGTCTTTTGCATAGCGCCTGTACCAGTCTGCAATATATTCTCTAATGACAGCTTTATCTTCTGTCTGGGTTTCAAGTGCCAGTATACGCTTGCCATCAGGAAGTTTATGATAGTGAAGATTAATAAAATCTCTTCCGCCTCTGTTAATAATTTGTAGTGTCAGCTCACCAAGTACAAACGGAAGTGTTGCTCCGTCCTGATATATCTCATCATACCCTGCCTTAGCGGTAACTCCGCCTTCCTTCTCTTTGTAATCGCAGAATTCTTTATATTTATTATATAATTTGAATTTATTCTCATTAATCAGCTGCTTCACTTCATAGTCTGGAATACGGTTAGGAACCCTTGCTGTAATAGTGCCATCGGCTTTCAGCTCAAGACTTATGGTTTTTCTGGCTGAATAAACAACCTTAACTGTAAACTTTTCTTTTTCAACTTCAAAATTAACCTCTTTCAGCAGTTTATGACACCTCCTTGCAGGATTAATTATTTGACTGTTTAATCTATAGCAGGTATTATAGCACATCTTTCTTGCATTATCCAATCAAAAAAACTGCTATGGCAGATAATACCCTTATTATCTTAACTGTATAAAAATACCATTACAGAGATGCTTTCGTAATCTTGCAATCAAGTACATAAATTAACGAATAAAATTATGTAAATTTAACCATTAAACTCATAAAGTTTCATTTATAAATAAAATATAATATGGGTACTCTAATTTCGGAGGTGATTTTATGAAAGTAAAAGACATTATGTCAACAGAAATAGAAAGTGTATGCTGTGAAGATTCTATTGAAAAATGTGCTCAGTTAATGAAACAGCATGATATTGGTTCTCTACCTGTTTGTGACAATGAAAAAGTTGTTGGTATTGTTACCGACCGTGATTTAGCATTACGCAGTATTGCAGAAGGACAGGACTGGAAGACTCAGAAAGTTTCCGATGTCATGACAAAGAATCCTTCCCTTGGAAGTCCTGATATGAATGTGAAAGATGCTGCAGAAATAATGAGCCGACAACAGATTAGACGTTTGCCCATAATAGAAAATAACAGTCTGGTAGGAATTGTTGCTTTAGGTGATATTGCCCTTGAACCTGCACTATCCGACAGGGCAGAAGACAGCTTAAGGGATATCTCTAAGCCAAACCATTTTCACTAAAGAAATTAGATTTTAGACTTTCTAACAAACAAAAGGTATTTATATGCTTAGGCAGGTAAAAATTAAATACCTCCGCATAGGTATTTATCAAAAGCGTTACGGGTATATACCAAATACTTTCTTAATAGCAAAAAGCTGTTACCTGCCATAATGACTAATGGTTTGTAACAGCTTTTTATATATGGAATAGCCCCTCTCATTTAGATTAATCTTTTATTTGGATTGATAAATACTATTAATCTTCCTGTCATATTCCATAAGTTTTTTTACCGCACTGTCAATATAATGCCTTATGGTCAGTACGGAAATTCCTCTTTCATTGAGTACATACTCAGCAGAAGGACCAATCTGGCTTACAAGGACATAACGACAATCCGATAATTTTTCGGCAATGTCATACAGTGCCTCAGCTTCATGTTCTTTTCCCTGACAGACAGGTGTGAACTTTCTTTCTTCCAGATACCGAAATTCCTCAACGTCATCCACTTCACCTATGTAAAAATATTCAGCTCTTCCAAAATGCTGGTTTATTACTTTTCCGTCCGTACTAGCAATTGCTATCTTGTAAGCCATCCTCTTCTCTCCTTCCACCGTCTGCTTATGACTGGATTCTGAAAGCCATCAACCGTGAGAGAACGTTTCCTTCATGGACAATCGTCCAAAATATATCTGGTCAGCAAATTCCTTCTCACCCGGTATTCCAACTGCATCTGCACGACATCTCTGACAATGTCTGAATACATCTATATAATTGCCTGCTTTTAACCTTGCCCTGTCTATCTCCAGACATCCGGGTGCTTTAACCTCTTTTAGCTCATGCTGAGGTATTAAAGGTATAATATTATAAATTGTAGCGCCTGCTTCACTGACTATTCTGGCAACCTCTTCTATGTGATCTTCATTTATTCCCGGAATCAGTACTGTATTAACTTTTATTGGAAATTCCTCTTTTATCAGCTTAAATGTATTTAATGCATAAGGAGAAGCTAACGTATCACCGGGTCCTGCTATACCGGCTACCGTGATTTCCGGACAGAGTTCAAGGGAACGTCTGATAACCTCCAGAGCTTCCGATTCCTTTAGTACACCGGAAGAGACACCGGGTCTTTGTTCTGTCTGATTGATCTTTCTGTCACAGAACTTACATTCTATGTTACAGCCGGGACTTACGGGCAAATGAATACGCCCTTTATTTGTTTTATGCCCGCCAAAACAAGGGTGGGAATTCTTTAGATTTTCATAATTGCTCATACCATTTCCCCCTTCTAATACTATGCGCTGCAGCCGCTTACGATATTAACCACCTGTAGATATTTAAATGTTCACAGCATTTTCCGTTCTTATGGTTCCTGTTTCCAATGCAAGCAGATAGTCTCCCCATTTGGCTGCCCATTCTCTCAGTTCATTGGTAGACAGAGGAGAAGGAACTTTGGATTCGGTATGAGAAGCAATTTTCGTTGCAAGAGAGCGGTAAACATCAGCTTGTGCAGATGCAGGTGCTGCTTCAATGGTAGTTTTACCCTGAAGTTCACTCTGCGTTACTGTAACGGAACGTGGAACGTATTCTATTACTTGCGTATGAGTCTGCTTTACGAAATCATCAATTATTTCTTTGGCATAAGGTGCATTGATGGAGTTGGCAATAACCCCTCCAAGCAAAGCTCCGGCAGAGTTAGAATACTTGTGAATACCTTTAAACAGGTTGTTGGAGGCATATACTGACATAAAATCGGCAGAGGAGACTGTAAATACATGTTCTGCAATACCTTCTCTGATAGGAACGGCAAAACCACCACAGACAACATCACCTAGTACGTCGTAAATAACATAATCAAGATCCAGTTCTTCAAAGGTTTTCTGCTGCTTAAACAGTTCAACAGCTGTGATAATACCTCTGCCTGCACAACCAACTCCCGGTGCAGGTCCGCCTGCCTCTACACAATAAATTCCGTTAAAGCCTTCATATATTACATCCTGTGCTCTTACTGTACTTCTCTCTCTTAAGGTATCTAACACAGTCGGTATGTACTTTCCGTTTCTTAAAGTATTGGTGGAATCACTCTTGGGGTCACAGCCAAACTGCATGACCTTATATCCCATCTCTGACAGAGCTGCTGAAATATTTGAGGTTGTTGTAGACTTACCGATACCACCTTTTCCGTAAATTGCTATCTGTTTTGCTTTCTTTGCCATAATGTTCTGCTCCTTACTATAATTTTGCGATTCTTAGACAATGGTAAAACATAGAGTTTCAAACCTTTCCTAATTAACCCGTATAGGAAATATAATTTATAATATTAGCCGGAAAGATTCTCCCAGAAATAACTTACCTATACAGAAAAAGACCTCAGAAAACATGCTGATGTTTTCCGAAGTCTCTAGTTGTCTAGTCAACTTGCAAGGGTTGAATGGGTATTCTGTTATATCTATAAAAAGACTATCTATATCATAGTATTCTTATATGATTAATATGTTTACAGTTAGTATAGATATATTTTCCTTCTTTGTCAAGTGTTTTTTATATTAATAAATTGTTTGGTTATTTTTAATCTTTTGCGGAGCTTTTTTAATGCTTTATTAATGGAAGCATGTTAAGCTAATAAAGAACGTTATATATATGTTAATATAAATTAATAAAAGGGAGTGTAGCATAATGTTTGAGGAATTAAACAGTAAACTGGAACAAAGCAGACAGAACATCGGTAAATATCAGAGACTTGGAATCAAACTAACCGATTACCGCAAACAATTAAATGAGCTGGAAGAAAAGAAATCAAATCTTCAGGCAGAACTTAAGAAAGAAGAAAAAGATTATGATAATCTTCTTAAAAAAAGTCTAAGCAATCTTTTTCTTGAGATGCTTGGAAAAATGGAAGCCAGGGAACAGAAAGAATATCAGGAAGTCATTGCCGCAAAGCTTAAACTGGAGGAAATAGAAAATCAACTTATCAATCTTAAGAATTCGATTCATCAGCTGGAGGAAGAACGAGCTTCACTTTATGGATGTGAAAGAGAATATGAAGAACTATCAAATTTAAAGTACCGTCAGTTATCTGAGAGTAATGCCGAAAATGCTGAGAAAATTCAAGCCTTTGAAGAACAGCTTCAATCGCTTAAAAACAATTTAGCTGAAATTATGGAAGCGGAAGCTGCCGGCAGAGCAGTCCTCGCTAAGGTTGAGATTGTGGAAGAAAATCTTGATCATGCACATGGTTGGGGTACCTGGGATATCCTTGGCGGAGGTTTGATCAGTGATGTCATGAAACACTCTTATCTTGATGACGCACAGGAAGCAGTAAATAGCATTCAGACTCTTCTTCACCGTTTTCACACTGAACTTGCCGATATTAAGATGGAGGAGAACTTAACCGTTCAAATTGATGGTTTTACTAAATTTGCTGATTTCTTCTTTGATGGAATATTTTCAGATTGGGCAGTACAGTCAAGAATCAAATCTTCCATTGATGATATATCTTCACTACATTCTAAGGTAGACAGGGTTATGATTAATCTTAGTGTATTAAGAAAAAATACTGAGAGCAATCTGACAAGTACTGAAGTACAATTAAAGAACTTTATTGAGAACAGCTAACACTATGTAACCTTATGTGAATAGTAAGTGCACTAGGTGTAAATATGAGGCTTGTTGCATTTAAACGGTGCTGCAACAGCCTCTTCTTAGGATGCTCAACCTATTCTAAGTTTACAGGAATCTCTGATTACAAGTGTTGGGGAAAGTCTGAAGACTCCTCCTTGTATAACTTCCTCACTCTGTAACAGACGAAGAAGTTCTGTTGTGGAATAAGTTCCAAGCTCAGCCACCGGACTATGCACTGTAGTTATTGACGGAGAATTATATTTTGCAACTGCATTATCATCAAATCCGACTATACTGACATCATCCGGAACTTTTAAGCCAGCCTCAGTTAGTGCTCTAATACATCCCCAGGCCATTTCATCATTTGCACAGAAAAATGCTTCCGGCAGTTTTGTTCCTTTAAGCAACAGTACTCTCATCTCGCTATATGCTAAGGTTTCTTCAAAATAGGCTCGTAAAACAATAGATTCGTCTAGAGGTAGATTATATTTGCGCAAAACATTTTCATAAGCTTTATATCTGCATTCATCATCATAGTTGTATATACCATGAAAATAACCGATACGTCTATGACCTTGTTTAATCAGGTATTCCATAGCAAGGGCGGCACCTTCTGTACTGTCAATGATTACACTGGACATCTGTTCACCGCTGTATTCCCTGTCTATAAATACAATTGGCATATGTGTCAAAGATAGTCTGTCTATATATTCATAGGATAAATGTTCATTAAGTACAATAGCACCTTCTACACCAGATGATATGATCATGCTATAGATTTCTTCGCTGGTATTTTCATTACTGATGTATATATTCAGCTGATACCCTTTTATCTTACATTGCAGATGCACTGCCTGCATAAGGTCTTTATAGAAATCCCCTTGTATACTGGACAGGAATAAACCTATTGTATTCTTTTTGTTGGATTTTAAGAATTTTGCATTCATGTTTGGGACATAATGAAGCTTTTCTGCTGCCTCTAGTACTTTTCTGCGGGTTTCTTCACTTACAACATCTACATTATTTAAAACATTAGATACCGTAGAAATTGCTACGCCTGCTTCTTTGGCCACATCTTTAATTGTTACCATAATGTTTCTCCATTCGTCTCTTTGTTATATTTTTAACAAGTCTTTTTTGTATCCGACTATCACACTTTATATTTACGTACAACCTGTAAGTCTCCTAATCAGTTATAGGGTGCAGATTACTTATTTCCTCACTTTGATATACTCTTACATAATCTACTTCCATCTTTTGAGGATAAACTGAAGCATCAACACCTTTTGCCCCTCCCCAGTCTCCGCCGACTGCCAGGTTTAAGAGCAGATACATCTTCTTATTAAACGGCCATTCCTTATAAGTGGGGTTTAGCTCATAGTCAGTAGGTTTAAAAGTAAAATATACTTCACCATCCACTAAAATCTTTATCTTATCCGGCAGCCAGATAAGGGTATAAAGATGAAAATCCTCACTTACACCCTTCACATATTTAGTCGCAGTCTTCTGCGTATCAATGGAATGATAGTATGCCTGCGTATGTATAGATGCATGAATTGTATCCTGATTATAACCTACATGTTCCATAATGTCAATTTCTCCGGAAGCCGGCCAGTTACCGTATTCCTGCCCTGTTGACAGCATCCAGATAGCCGGCCAGGTACCAAGTCCTTTAGGCAGTTTCGCCCTTACATCAATTCTACCATAGAGCCAGTCACCTTTCCCTTTTGTGATCAATCTGCAAGAACTATACTCCCTCCCCTCCCTGTCTGCTTTTCTGGCTTCCAGTATTAGTTTCCCGTCTTCTACCCATGCATTCTCGCCTGCTGTATAATACTGTAATTCATTATTCCCCCAGCCATTACCACCTACATCATACCCCCACTTATCTGAATCAGGTAAACCTTCATATTCGAATTCATCACTCCATACAAGCTTATATGTCAAATTTTCTTCCTCGTAATTGTATCCTTTTGCCCTCATAGGATCTTCCTCCTCCTTTAATGCAGTACCATTCACAGGTTGATCCTGCACCTTTGTTTGTTTATCTGAAGTAATATTTTTAATCTGTGTCAGAATTCGGTTCTTGACAGAACTAACAACCGTGGGATTAGCTTTTGGTAAATTGTTTCTTCCATATAGATATATCATATCCAGAGAAAAATTCTGTACCTTTAGCATGGTTGAAAGATTTCCCATAATTTTTAACAGAGAGTAATCCTTACCTGTAAGATAAACTTTATAGAAAGCTATTTCATCCGGATGGTTCTGCAATTTATTTATAAAGTTAAGCGCCTTGTTAAGATCTGATATAACCTCAGACCTGCTTCCCTTATCGGTATAATCTACCAGCTTATACTGGACATAATGTATGAGTGTCTCATACGCCTCTAAGTAATCTGTTGTCTCAGGTATGTACTCAATCATATTAATAGTACGACCAGAACCCGTGTTTCCATCTGTGATTTTGCTTATATCTGCCTGTAATTGCGCTATATGTTCAGATAGAAGACCCATGTATCTAACTACTTTAGCAACCGGCTCGATTTCTGAGCGCAGGGTAATCGTGTGCTGTCCTTTTGTAAGGTAAATCAGATATGGGTTGCCATCATCATCGGACAAGACTTCATTTTCCCATTTATCAGAGGTTGATGGAAAAGCATAGTTTAATAACTCCTCAAAAGGAACTTTGCCATCTATTCTAATTGTTTCAAAAACTGACATTTCTTCCTTGTTATTCTGGTAGTGAAAAGCCATCTGGTATAATCCATCTTTGGGCGTGGTAATTTTATAGGTAATCTCTGTACCTGGCGTATTCCAGGATACAACATTAATCAGTTTCTTATTGGTGATATGCGGTGTCAAAGCAGTATTATTAATTGCAAAGTAACAGGCTTGAAGCGAGTTCTTATATAAATAATCATTGGAATTAATCATATAGATTTCTTCTGCCAAAATCCCTTTATGCTTCCCCTTATATTCTTCATAAGAGATTGCATCCTTTTCCGCTGTTGCTACTAACTTCCCTAAACTTAAGTCATCAGAAGATAAATTTTGCAATGTTATGGTATTCATGCCTTTCTTTAATTGAATTTCTAAAGGCATGGCTGATACATAGGTACTGTCATATAAGGGAAGGGTCCTCCAGTCTTTAATTCTATTAAGCTCCGGGGAAGTCTGATTTCCATACTGATCTTCCGGATAGAACTTGGTACTATCCTTCCAATACAAAGGGAGGGCAATGCGATTCATTTCAGAAAATTGCTGCTCTCCATTCACTTCCATGGATATAACATAATCAGAAAACGATCCAAGAGAAGGCTTGTAATCCAAGTAAATAGAATACAGTCCTGCACAGTTAACTTCAACTTCATAACATGCGGCTTCCTTATTCTTTAGTGATACACCTGACCCTTCATAATCCTCCATGTCAACACTTCCATCAGGAAAAGCACTGCCCTCACCTTGTCCGTCAACACGGCCTTCCTCCAATAAATCTGTATACATTATTGACTTATTGGTTAAGGAATCACTTAACAGCTGATACGCCTTTCTGGCTTCTTCTTCGTCTACCGCTTTGGGATGTGTTTGTCGGCTGCTTTGTATACAAAAGCCTACTGTACCGATTAGAAGAATTGCAAAAACTGACATCATTGTTAGCTTTTTATTTTTCATCGAAACTCCCTTGCATACTATTTGCAAACAGACTTTATAACTACAACCAGATTATAATATAGCTATGAATAATTTACAATACATAAAAACATTTTTATAGTATATTTTATACATATTTTTTATTATCAAAGCTTATTAGAGAGTCATTATTAACTATTTTCTTTCTTTGTTTAATACCTTAGAACTGGCATATTGCATTATATTAGCCTTTAATGGTTATTTTCACAATTCCATTTTTTACTATTAATATAAAATACGTTTTTATTCATCACAAATACGGCTATAACGTTATCATTATTCATTCAGTATACAATATATTAATGCACTTTTAACAATGCTGGAGCTGTCAACTTATCAAAAGTAATTTTATATATTTTTCAGTTTTATGCACAATGCATAAAATAGAAATAACTTAAATTTGTATCCGTCATAAATTTTTGTTCATTATCTAATCTATGCAGTACCAAAGAAACATATTTATTTATGAATATCCAAAGAAACATATTTATTATGAATATCCAAGTAAAGATATTATTTTTGATTTTGAGAAAAAGAAAAAGCTGCAGAAACTCCTTACACACTCTCTGCAGCTTTTATATGTTTATTCAAGAATTATTATTTGATGTGATATACAGAAAATACCATATATATTTGGAAACATTGATATAAAGCTATTATGCAAATACTCTTTAATCTATCAGGAGGCTTTCAAACTGACGATATACTTACTTGTTAAATTCTGATAAGCATCTTTATGAAATATTTCGTAAAAAGAGCAAAATTTATCTACCAGACACACCAGGACACTTTCCCTATAAATAGGCGGAAAGGGGGTTAGCGGAAACATATGTTTTCTGATAATATCATCTTCAATCTTATGGAGATTTTTTATTTTAAGTGCATTATGCCATGCTTTTTTGGGATGGGTAAAACCATGGAGTCTATGCCCTTTATCCTTTGCATGCCAATCATAAAATACATAATCATGGAGCAGAGCTCCTACTACCAGGCATTCAAAATCACACTTTATTCTAAGCGCCTTCGCAACCTGAACGCTATAATATGCAACAGCTATACTGTGCCAGAAACAACTGGTTTTATTGTGTTGTATAATATCATCCAACTTTTGATAATCTCCGACACGGATCAGCCACATTAATTTTCTTCTTATTAGATCTTCCGTATCAAATGCCAAATCTCCCATAATTACCTCTTTCCATATAAAATTATGTTTATTTTATGTGTTTGGTTTTGTATTCACTTTATTCTAATTTTCATGCAATCCTACAAAATTTGATATACAAAAGCTTCAAATTGTGATATTTTATAATAGTGACTTAATTTAAGCTGTAATAATTTTAGCCACAAATTTTAATGGAGAAAAAGGGGATTATATACCATGAAAAGCAAACTACACAGTTTTCATCAGGCTGCTCTAGTTATCATCCTTATAATTACCTATTCTTCCTTTTCTGATTGTTTTAACACTGCTAATAATTCTACAGACCAAACTAATCTAGATATTAATACAAATAAAATACCAAATAAAAATCCATTTGTTTTTTATTACTATCTTCCTTCCTTACCGCAAGATGAGGATTTCGGAAGTCTTCTTCAGAAGATTACCTATCGGTTTATGTTTGTCCGTCAAGGCAATAATTTAAACATATTTCATGCATCACTTTTTGATGCGGCAGTGCTTATGATGCTAATGTCTTCGCATACAATCAAACTTCGAAAGCTGGACAAGCCACGACCTTATTTTATGTTGACACCAAGAGGTCACAGTCCACCTTTTTATAACCGTATATTTAGTCTATCACAAATTTGTGAATAAACAATATATAAATCGAAAAATTATGCAAGAAGAAAGGATTTAAAAATGAAAAGTAAGAAACCAGTATTTTTTATTGTTTTATTAGTAGCCTTACTTATGGCTTACACTGCTGCTTTTGGTGTAGAAATAGGCTCTTTTAAAATTAAAGGTGCTCCGGATATCCGTTTTGGTATTGATATCAGAGGCGGTGTAGACGCAGCATTCCAGGCGGCTAATTTGGACCGTAAACCTACAGCAAAGGAATTAGAGGCTGCACGTTCCATCATTGAGACCCGTCTTGACAATAAAAATATTCTTGACCGTGACGTAACTATTGATAAAGACAACGGCTATATTATAGTACGTTTCCCCTGGAAATCAGGCGAGCAGAATTTTGATCCCGCAGACGCCATTGCAGAACTTGGTGAAACAGCTCTTCTGACCTTTAAAGATGATGCAGGTAATGTATTGCTGGAAGGTTCACATGTAAGTAACAGTGCGCCTGAGTTGAATACTCAGACAAATAAATATGCAGTCAGTCTGACATTTGACGAAAAAGGTACTCAGCTTTTTGCTAAAGCCACAAAAGATTTAATAGGTAAGAATATCAATATTTATATGGATGATACACTTATTCAAACCGCAGTTGTTAACGAAGAAATCCCCAGTGGTAAAGCACAGATTTCAGGAAATAACTTTACTTATGATACAGCAAAAGAACTTGCTGATAAAATCAATTCCGGTTCCCTACCTTTTTCATTAATTACTAAAAACCACAGTACTATCAGTCCTACTCTGGGTTCTGGTGCTTTAGATGTTATGCTTGATGCAGGACTTATAGCTTTTGCTATCATTTGTGTTCTTTTAATAGTATATTACAGAGTTCCTGGTACGGTAGCTTGTATATCTCTATTGATCCAGACTACCGGACAGATTCTCGCACTTTCCATACCACAGATGACATTAACTCTCCCAGGAATTGCAGGTGTTATTCTTTCCATCGGTATGGGTGTCGACGCCAATGTTATTATTTCAGAACGTATCAGTGAAGAAATCAAATCTGGTAAGACAGTTCGCTCAGCGATTGCTTCTGGCTTTAAAGGTGCCTTCTCATCTGTATTCGATGGTAATGTCACCGTATTAATTGTTGGTGTAATACTTATGATCTTCGGTTCCGGATCATTGCTTTCCTTTGCATATTCACTGCTTACAGGTATTTTCTTCAACTTTGTTGCAGGTGTTACCGCTTCCAGACTGATGATTCGCTCCTTAAGCGATTTCGATGCACTTAGGAAACCTTCGCTTTATACATGCTTTTCAAAAAGGAGAACACTATGAGTAGAGATAATCAATCAAATGCACCGGTAGCATTAACTCCCACCGGTAGCGAAATACTTCATTTTTTCAACAAAAGATTTATCTTTTTTGGCATTTCCATACTAATTATGATCGTTGGATTAATTAATATGGCAATCAGCGGAGTCCAATTGGATATTCAATTTAAGGGTGGTGCCCTCTTAAAATACACTTATACCGGAGAACTGAATGCAGACGATGCTGGAGATATTGCATCCGAAATACTTGGAAGACCTGTATCCGCTCAGATCACTGAGGACCTTTCCTCCAATGAAAAGCGTCTTATCTTAAATATTGCTGGTAATTATGGTGTAGATGCCAGTGAACAGGTAAGTTTCGATAACGCCTTTAAAGAAAAATTTGCTGATAATAATCTTGATTTAAGTGAATCACAAATGGTTGAACCCTTTTTCGGGCGTAAATTCCTGACAAATGGCATCATTGCAATTGCACTTTCCTTCAGTCTTGTTATGATTTATGTATGGATTCGTTTTAGTAAAATCGGCGGATTATCAGCTGGTGTTATGGCACTGGTCGCTCTGCTTCACGATGTATTAGTTGTATTCTTTACCTGTGTTATATTTAAGATACCAATCGGCGATTCTTTTGTTGCCGTAACATTAAGTATTATCGGATACTCTGTAAATGATACAATCGTTATTTATGACCGTATCCGTGAAAACCATGACTTACATCCCAAATTACCGGTAGAAACTCTTACTGATCTGTCTATATCACAGTCCATAACCAGATCACTGAATACCAATATTGCAGTATTCTTAAGTGTAAGTCTTGTATTTATTATGGCGAAAGCCAATAGTATTGACTCCATTCAGAGCTTTGCTCTTCCTATGGCTATCGGTGCTGTAAGCGGCTGCTATTCTACAATTTGTATTGCAGGTCCTCTCTGGGTTATGTGGCAGAAACGTAAAGAGAAAAAAGATCCAAAGAAACTGGCAAACGCATAGTAATTATTAACGACTATATTCATTAACCTTTACTGTATAAATAAGCACTAATTCTTATTAATATAATTTGCAATAATTCTTATTAATATAATTAACAATATTCATATTAATATAAAAAGCAATAATTCATAAAAAGCAGTTGCATCGTCAATGATAAATGCAACTGCTTTTTTAATTACCGTTCAGTAGAATATCGCTTTAGAATTAATAGACAATAAATATATTATCTATAACAGGATTATTATTTTCCTCTTAAAGTCTTAAATCCTTCTGCCTAAAGAATTTTATTCATTTAATTATTTCTATTTCTTAAGATCTATTTCAAGAATGGTATTCATCAGGACGTTAGCCCCTTTTAAACAAGCCTCAACAGGAGTGTATTCTTCTTCACAATGACTGTGTCCGCCAATGCTGGGCACGAATATCATAGTCGTTGGAAGGATTTCCATTAGAAACTGCGCATCGTGACCTGGACCACTATACATGCGTTTCGTGGTGTAATTCAGTTCCTTTGCATTCTTTTCTACCAGATCAACATATTCGGTATAGAAGGATACTGTATCTCTTGCCCATGCTTTAGCATATCCGGTCTGACACTTTTCTACTACTGCTGGAATAGCTTCAATAATTGCCAGCACCTGTTTGATTACCCTCGGATCTTGATGTCTTGCATCCAGGGTAAACTTAACGATATCCGGTATAATCGTATGTATATTAGGATGAGCAGATATCTTTCCAGTTGTATAAACCAGCTTGGAATCCAACTTATCCAATTCATCATGAAGATACTGAATGGTTTTGACTGCCGCGTAAAGAGCATCCTTTCGATAAGGCATAGGAGTGGTTCCGGCATGCCCTGCCTGACCAGTGAAGATAAACTCATAATTAATCATTCCGCATACACCTTCTACCACACCAATATCAATACCTTCTGCTTCCAGAACAGGTCCTTGCTCGATGTGGAGTTCCAGTAGTGCAATACATTTCGCAGGATCAATCCGATTGCATTCCTCTCCTTTATAACCGCTTGCTTCTAATGCTTCTTTGAAAGTTATTCCTTCCGTATCTTTTGATGCCAGCATCTTTTCTTTATCAAATTTACCGGTAATAACACCGGAGGACATCATGGCAGGTTCAAAGCGTGCTCCCTCCTCATTTGTCCAGATAACAACTGTGATAGGATGGCGATGAGGAATTTTCTCTACCACAATGGTTTCCACTGCTTCCAGAGCAGTAAGTACTCCAAGAATCCCATCATAGTTTCCGCCCTGTCTTACTGAATCTGCATGAGAACCTGACATAATAGCTGGTAACCCTTCTTCTCCGGGTAAAGTAGCATAAACATTAGCCATATCATCAGTAACCACTTCCATACCAAGTGCCTTACATCTTTTCACAAATTCCTCTCTGGCAGCCAAAGCTTCCTGAGAGAGAGAAAATCTGGTAATACCCCCTTTCCCCGTATCACCAAAACCGGAAAAAGTCTTAATTTTATCCTCTAATCTATCTAAACTGCAACTTACCATATAATCTCCCATCTGTGCCTTATGGCGCACTTACTTTCTGCTCCGGAATACGGCAGCAATTCATTAAAAGTTCTAACACATCAAAGGAAGATACATAGAATGACAATTCCCTGTTATTATCTTCCCCTTCGATAATGAGTGAGAATTTAGTGTCCCAATCCTCCAGATACATTAATTTGATTTCTTTTGCGGCGATATTGATTTCATTACATAGCTGTTCAAATTCTTTTGTGATTCTTGCATATGCGTACATTTTGCCGTCCCAGGGTGCCTTAAAGGAAAGCTTTTGTAAAAAGGTATCTTTAAGGTCGATTTCAACACCAATTTCTGTAGAGGTCTTTTTCATATGAAAAGATTCCACAGTACGAAAATGGGTTGGCGGTATTATCTTTAATAATTCGATTTCCCTTTTATGAAAGCGTTCATTTGTCACTCAATCACCCCATTTCTAGATTTCGTTATCTACTTCCCATAGCACCTCGTCTAATTTGGCCAATTCTTCAACAATCTGCTCTCCGGTAATAATCAGAGGCGGAGCTATCAGTATCATATTTTCATGCGAATAAGTCATAAATCCCTTCGCTGAAAGCTTGCCTATGATCCCTTTCATAACTCCGGCAGTATCCTTACCGTATGGAACCAGAGGTTCTTTCGTCTTTTTATCCTTAACCAGTTCCAGGGCAGAAAATAATCCAATATATCTGACATCTCCAACACTGGGATGTTTTTCCTTGAGCTTCTCTAATTCTTCACCAAGTACCTTACCCGTTTTGCTTACATTATCAAGGATAGCTGCATCGTCATAGAACTTAAGGCAGGCAATACCTGCCGCGCAGGCAAGAGGATGACCACTGTAAGTCAGACCGCAGGAGAGGAAGTTTTCCTCAAAATGTTCTGCTATCTTCTTACTGACAGCAACACCTCCAAGCTGTATATAACCGCAGGTCACACCTTTTGCAAAGGTTACAAGATCCGGCTTAATGCCCCAATTCTCAAAACCGAACATCTTACCGGTTCTGCCAAAGCCGGCCATTACTTCATCACAGATTAAGAGAATCCCATACTCATCACAGATTTGCCTGATTCCTTGTAAGTAACCTTTCGGAGGTATGATGATTCCGTTGGAGCCGGTTATGGTTTCCAGTACAATAGCAGCAACACTGTTTTCTCCCTCATATTGAATCTGCTCCCTCAGTTTGGTAATATAATACTCAGATGCCGCTTCTTCGGTGGTAAAGCTAATCTTTTCCCGGTACAGATAAGGATCAAAGAATTTCACAAAGCCTGGGATTCCAGGTTCCAAGGGGTATCTCCTAGGTTCACCGGTAAGATTACCGGCACCAAAGGTTGAACCGTGATAACTTCTGTATCGTGAAAATATCTTATGCTTTCCGGTATATTGTCTGGCTATTTTTACGGCATTTTCATTGGCATCCGCTCCACCGTTGGTAAAGAAGATCTTACCCATATTATCCGGCAGCCGGTGAATTAACATCTTAGCCAGTTCTGCTCTGGGTTCACTGGCATAGCTGGGTGATATATAGCAATACTTTTCTGCCTGTTCCTTTATAGCTTCTACAATATAACGGTTGCCATGGCCTACATTGAGATTTACCAGCTGGGAGGACATATCGGTATAACGTTTTCCTTCATAGTCCCACATATAGATTCCATCACCCTTTTCAATGGGTATAGGATTTAACCCTTTTTGCTTTGCCCAGGATTGTAATACATATCCTGTCTGCTGTTCTTTGATTTCCTGTGAAGTCATGCTGACCCCTCCAATCCTTATGTTATTCTGCAGTTATTTTCTTAATATTAAAAGCAAGCCAAAGTCTGGCAATATCATTATAATCCATTTTTAGCCCAAAGATTTCTCTGATGGATTTCATTTTGTAGTTAACAGTATTTCGGTGGACATTCATTATAATCGATACCTTTTGAATACTTCCGTTATTCTCAAGATATACTTTTAAAGTATGTTCAAAATCCGTATTATGAAGGGAATCATATTCCCTGATATCTGATAAGGTATCTGAAAGATAACGCTTTAACACACCGGTTTCTTCTACTGCATATAACAGTTTATAGACTCCTGTGTCCTGATATTTAACCGTTTCCTTATGAAGCAGTTTAGCCGTTGAAACAGACGTTACCGCCTGCCGGTAACAAAAATGTAAATCATTATATCCTATTACCGTATCAGAAATTCCTATAAATAACTGTACTTCTTCCTCCGGAAACAATTCTTTTTCGATTAACTTACCATAACCCTCCATTAGTGACCAGTGAATTCCGGAAGCTATGATTATCAGATAATTTTCCTGATCGAAGATACAGATTGGTTTATCAACATATCGCAATACACTTTGCAGTCCGAATTTCAGGTTATTCCACTCATCTCCTAACACCAGCTTTTCGCTTTTAACCGCCTGAATCACCATCAGTGTGTATTCGCCTCTGTTATGGAAGCCACCTTTGCCTAAAGGCTGTACATAAGCATTCTTATTACCGGGAGTAAAGATTAGATTACGAAAAGCAGAGGCCGTATCCGTTTCATGTTCTTCATTTTCTATGATACGGTGACAAAAATCGAAGGTAACATCAATCAGATGAATTTCCCATGGTACTGTAAATAGCGGAAAACCATTATCATCACAGTATTGGGTGACTGAGGCAGGTATTTCTTTAATATAAGGACCTACATTCAGTATCAGACCTATCGCACCATGTTTTCTCAGGCTCTTCACGAATTCCACCAGCCAGCCATTACCCGCATGTGCAATACCCGTGGTCATTATTAATTCATTACCATGAAGAAAACCCGGAACTTCACTATCTTCTACCATATGAACCCAACGCACCAGGCTTTTCATTCCCTTTTGCCCTGCAAGCAGCTTAATTTTGTAGTTTTTTTCTGTATTGGCAAAAAGCCTTGCAAGTGTAACTGCCATGATATCACCACAACTTTCCTTTATTTAACTGCTACTGAATTCACCATTTGGTATTTCTTTTATATTCCTAGGTTTACTTACACGCCTTGACCTTTCGATGGCATTACAGGGACATACCAGCAGACAGAGATGACAGCCAACACAATTCTTTGCAAGCAACAACGGTTTTCTACCGGCCTTATCAAAGCCTATTGCCTGATGCCCAGCATCCTGACAGGATATGTAACATCTGCCGCAGCCAACACATTTATCTTTTTTAAATACGGGGTATTCCATTGTCTTTCTGTCCAGGCTGTCTGGGTTAACAAAGCTCTCCCGTGCGCTGCCGCAAAGTTCTGTCAGAGAACTGTAACCTTTCTTCTTTAAGAATCCCGTTAAACCTGAGATCAGGTCATCGATGATTCGATAGCCATATTGCATAACTGCAGTTGTTATCTGAATATTTCCGCAGCCCAAAGCGATAAACTCAGCGGCATCCTGCCAGGTCTCGATTCCTCCCATACCGCTGATGGGTACGCCCTTTAACTGTTCATGACTTGCAATGTCATGAATAAAACGAAGGGCTATGGGTTTTACTGCTTTACCGGAATAACCGGAAATCGCTGATTTGCCGTTTATGTGAGGCGGAGGTGCCATATTGTCCAACTGGATGCCGCTGATGCTCTTTAAAGTATTAATTGCAGCAATTCCATCTGCTCCTCCCTCCATGGCAGCAATGGCAGGCAGTTCCATATTTCCAAGATTAGGTGTCATCTTAGCAAGAATAGGCAAATGCGTACCTTTTCTGGTATATTCTGTATATCTCTTTACCAATTCTGCATTCTGTCCCACGTCGGACCCCAGTCCATGTGCAGACATATGGGGACAGGAGAAGTTACATTCGATGATATCGACTCCAACCTCAGTAACTGCTCTTGCAAGCGACCTCCATTCTTCTTCTGTCTGCCCCATAATAGAAGCCACGATTATTTTCTCAGGAAACTCCTCCTTTAGTCTTTTTAAATACTCCAGATTCTCCTCCAGGCTGTGCTCTGCTATCTGCTCCAGATTACGAAATCCGATAAAAGGTGTACCCTCTTTTCTTGTTGCATCAAACCGTGGAGATACCTCCTCCGGCTGAAGAAATCCTATGGTCTTGAATACAATTCCTCCCCATCCGGCTCTTAATGCATTGGCACACATTTCGTAATTGCTGGCAACTACAGAAGAGGACAGGAAAAAGGGATTCTCACACTGAACTCCGCAGAATTCTATAGATAAATCACTTATCCCTGCATCCTCCTCTACCAATTCAGCTTCAGTAAGGAGAACCATCTTTTGAATCTTAACTGGTACATCATAATGAATACAGGCTTTTTCACAGGCAGCGTTACAGGAACGGCAGTTTTCTGCTTTCACTGCCTTTAACCCTGCACTGAGATTCTCGAATCTGACCGACCTTACAAAATCGGAAGGCTGTAAGCCTTCTTTGCAGGCATCGGTACAAGGTGCCTCATGGCATAAAAGGCATTTAGCAGCTTCCTGTGCCAGAAAAAGCTCTGTATATTTATTGTCAGTAGGCATAATAGCACCACCTTTCATACTAATACTCATGCATATCGCAAGCTGCTTGCGATACTGCTTCCTTTTAGAATTTCAAAATGTACGCATTTTTTAATGCTAGCTCCCATTGCATATTGCATCTGCTTGCAGTGGGAAGTTACGACAAATAAAGCTGTGAATTATACTTTTAAGTAGTTCATATTAATCTCAGATTAAGCTCCGCTTGATAAATTTACCCCATCCGGCTTCGCCTACAAATTCTCCATTGTCAAATATAAGTCTTCCTCTGGAGAAGGTCTTGATCGGATAACCTTTCAGTTCAACGCCTTCCCAAATGGTATGATCGTAATCAGAATGCATATTCTCACAGGTTATGGTAAAATCCTTCTCTGCATCATAGATTACAATATCCGCATCTTTCCCCGGTGACAGGAACCCTTTCTCCTTACAGCCAAAAAGCTTTGCCGGATTCTCACAGCAGAGTTCTACTGCCTTATTAAAGCTTATCTTGCCTGTATTCGCAGCCGATAGCATATAAGGATACATATTTTCAATTGCCGCACATCCATTGGGTATCTTGGTAAAGTCATCTTTTCCCCAGTCTTTTTCATAGCTTTGGAAGGGGCAGTGGTCTGTAGCTATGGTATCGATATCTCCTCTCTTGATGGCCTCCCAGAGAGCATCCTGACTTTCCTGCCCCTTGATAGGCGGAGAGCATACAAAGTTTCTGCCGTCTTCTCTTTTATACACTTCATTGGTGAAATGCAGATAGTGGGGACAGGTTTCTGCATAAATCTGATATCCTTCTTCCTTTGCCTTGGTAACGGCAGCTACTCCGTCTTTGTTGGCAAGATGTACGATGTATAAAGATGCCTTTAAGGATTTCGCCCATTCTATAGCACGGGAATCAGCTTCTGCTTCTACAAACTCAGGTCTTGACAGATAATGATACCAGGGACTGGTCTTTCCTTCTGATAAGAATCTCTGAATAAGCATATTAGAGATTTCTTTATTCTCTGCATGAACGCTGATCATGCCACCGCAGGCTTTTGCCTTTTCCAAAACCTGATAGAATACTCCGTCACTAACACCGAAATCATAAACCATAAATACTTTAAAACTCGGAACACCGAATTTAACTGCTTCTTCCATGGAATCAAGCAGGTCGCCGCTTACATCCTTTACTCCAACATGAAAAGCATAATCTACAGCTGCCTCAGGTGCGCAAAGAGCATCTCTTCTTTTAACGGTATCAACCATATTTTCCTTAAAATCCTGAAGCGCGAAGTCAAATACCGTCGTTGTTCCGCCGCAGGCTGCCGCTCTGGTTCCGGCAAAATAGCCGTCTGCCGATAACGTTCCACCAAAAGGCATGGCAAGATGTGTATGTACATCAATAGCTCCCGGCAGTACAAGTTTACCTGTTGCATCAATAATCTCTGTTCCTTCCTCAACAGGAAGACTTTTTCCAATAGCTGCAACTTTACCGTTCTTTATCAGAAGGTCTCCCTGATAAGTTTCCTTTGAATTAATGATAGTACCATTTTTTATTATATAACTCATTCTTACCTTACCTCTCATTCCTCCGCTTATAGTGGCACAAAATTGACGAAAGAAGCAAAAAGACAATCACAGCCAGGAAATTACCGTGATTGCCTTTGCTGTTTTGTAATTATTTGTTGTGTTGTTTTAAGCTTATTTGTTGTTATAATTTGCTGTATTATAATTATTTATTGTACTTATAAACTAAGACAAGCCCTGATCTCTGGTAGATCTGAGATACTTCAACAAGGTCCATTCCACCTGCATTTGCTGCAATCAGGTTAGATACCCAGGTTACACCAAAATCAACGGTTCCGTTATTAACAGCTGTGGTTTCTCCGATATCACCACCGCCAGGTACAATATTTACCTCAAGACCAACTTCACTGTAATACCCCTTATCCAGTGCTACATAATAACCCATGAACTGTGCCTGGGGAAGCCACTTTAACTGTATGGATACACTTGATTTTTCAGGTGTTCCGAACTTTCCATCCCCGGAAGCATTGGCTGCCTCCCAATAGGAAGTATCCCTGATATTATCAAGTGTTATGGTCTGTAACTTATCAGCTGCAGCGGAGTCATCTAACTTGATGTATTTCTTTGCAAGATCCAGGGTCTGCTGCATCGCTGTATCATCCATCTTACCGTAATCCTTAACACCAGCTCCCTTGGTATCTGTTTCTACCAATTTTTTAACCTCTTCTGCCATATAGGACTGATGCTCACTGGATACACTGGAACCATACTTAAATACGATTTCTGCTGCCTCTTCCGGATTTGCGCAGGCATATTCCCAACCTTTTAAAGAAGCATATAAGAAGGCTTTTACGGTATTTGGATTAGCCTCTGCAAAAGCTCTGGTAGTAAATATATTATCCTCCAGCATAGCAACGCCTTCATCGTTCATATCAATATAACCTACGGAATCACCGTATTTATAACCACCTTCGTAGGAGTTCTTAACGAGACCCAATTCGTTATATGTCATGGCTGATGCAAGCAGGATGGAATCATCATCAAAACCGTCCATATCAAACGCCTGGCTCAAATAAGTCGTAGGCTGTTCGTATTTTGTAAGTAATGCCTGAATTTCATATTCATTGCCAATACCCCAATTTCCTACCTTGCCTTCTGTGGCTGCCTTTACTACGATGTCCTTTGCGCTGGCTTCTTTGCTGAAGTAGGCACCTGCGGATGAACTTTCTGAATCTCCTTTTGAACCGCAGGCTGTAAGACTGAATACCATTACCAGAGAAAGAGCTGCTGTTAATAACCTTTTTTTCATGATGTTTCCTCCTTATTTGCTATCATTAATCTTTCTTGTTTATATCAGCCAAAGTTCGCTCGTCTTTGTATCATTTTCTGCGATGCTTTAGCAAAATACCTTCAAAAACCATAAGAATCATATACATTAAGATTCCAATCAGACAGGCTGCTGTTATATAAGCCCAAGCTGTGGAATATTGAGCTAATACGATATTCTCTCTTATCTGCCTTCCAACTCCGGTTATATATTCTGCGAAATATTCACTAACAAGTGCACTGATTACACAAGCCGGTACGCTTACCCTTAGCGCTATAAATATGTACGGAATACTGTTTGGCAGCCTTAATTTAACAAAAGTAGTTATCTTATCAGCTGCATATGTCTTCATTAAATCTTCACTGAAGGGTTTTACTTCTGTCAGCCCCCGATATGCGTTAATACTCATAGCTGCTGTGCAGATTACCATTACTACCAGAATCTTTGCTACCATACTTCTTACGCTGGCATCTTTGCTCACATCCTTTGTCCAGTTAGTAATAACCGGAGCTAATGCAACAATAGGTACTGCATTAAAGGCAGATACTACATTAAGTCCCCCTCCTCCCCATCTGGGAAATATGGTAGCAATGATCGCAACTGCATATCCTAACAGTGAGCCCGCTAAAAGCCCAAGCACCGCCACGATTAAAGTGGACTGAATATTTCCCGCTATCTTTGGGAGATTATCCAAAATGATATTTCCGATGCGTGAAGGCAGAGGCAATGTAAATTCATCGGTTCCAAGTATTTTATGTAGAATTCCGGTCTGCCACAAAGCAAATATAAGACCTCCAAAACTTAAGGGATATAAAAGGGAAGTAAATGCAGCTTTTTTACTTTTTGTCTTCATAAGTCCTTCTCCCTCCTGAAACCCTCTTCCTCTTATGAGGCATGAACAGTTTCTCTATCACTCCCATCAGGTAGAAACTCAAAATACCGATTATGGCACTTAGCAATACAATCTGCCAGAATACCATAATAGACATGGCATGTTTTAAAGATTGAGATAACATACAGCCAAGTCCTCCGTCTCCCTGCAGGGTATCCACCAGTATAGAAGCGGTTATCGCCATGGGCGCTGATATTTTAAGACCGGTGAAAAAGTAAGGAATAGCCGAAGGTATCAGAGTCTTTGTATACACCTGCCACTTATTGGCTGCACATATATACATCAGATCATGTTTTTCTCTCTCTACGGACTTAAAACCGGCCAGCGTATTGGCTGCAACGGGATAGAAAGTTAGAATTGCAGCAATTACGATACGGCTGATACCGATATCTCTTGTAATTGCAAGAACGATGGGTGCCATTCCAAGTATTGGGATCATCTGGATTATCATGAGATATGGAAAGGCTATCTTTTCAATTACTCCGGACAGATTCATAAGTAATGCCAGGATAAAACCGCTGATCATACCAATTAAAAAACCGGTTCCTGCTCTTAAAAGAGTGGCACCGGCGTTGGTGATAACTATTTGAAGGGCTGTCTGCCCGCTGCTTACTGGTTTGTTGCTAAATATTGAACCTATTATCTGATATATATGCGGTAATACATTTTCAGGTGTTCTCTTGGTTCCCTGTACATAAAAGGCTCCGATTTCCCAGACAATCATAATTCCAAGAGCCCAAAGAAGGGTTACTGCACCTTTGGTGTCTCCAATTCTTTTTAAGATCTTCAAGGTTTACTCTCCTTCCCAGCTATAATCCTCTGCTATACTCCTTCAAAGCTGTTTCTTACTTTTGCTACCAAAGTAGTAAATTCAAAGGTATCCTTTAATTCTTTCCTTCTGGGTCTTGGCAGGTCAATATCTACTACTGCCGAAAGTCTTCCGGGATGAGGTGAGAGGACACAGACTCTGTCAGAGAGGAACACAGCTTCTGCTATATTGTGAGTTACAAAGATAACCGTCTTATTGGTTTTACTCCAGATGCGGAGTAAATCCTCGTGAAGTTTCTCTCTTGTGAATTCATCCAAAGCTGAGAAGGGTTCATCCATTAATAAGATCTCCGGCTTTAAGGCCAAAGCTCTTGCTATACCAACTCTTTGCTGCATACCACCACTTAACTGATGGGGATAATGCTCCGCAAAAGTTGTGAGCCCTACTAAGTCAAGCATCTTATCAGCTCTGGCTTTTCTGTCTTCTTTCTTAACCTTCATCAATTCCAGCGGTAATTCAATGTTCTTTCTTACTGTCCTCCATTCATAAAGTACCGGGCTCTGAAATACCATTCCATATTTGCGGCTAAGCCTTGCTGATTCCGTTGAACTTCCCTCTATCAGAACTTCTCCGCCGGTGGGTTTTAACAGGTCAGCCACTATTCGAAGCAGTGTTGTCTTACCGCAGCCGGAAGGTCCAAGGAGGGATATAAATTCACCTTTCTGTATGTCCAGGCTGACACCGGTTAAGGCGGTGACCTCATTACTGTCTGCCTGATAAATCATACTGACATTATTTAATTTTATCTCGATATTAGTGTTTTCCATGAAAGGCTCCTTTCGCTCTATACCAAAGCAAAAGGGCAACAGCGCCTTTTCCTGCGCCATTGCCCTACGAATCATGTGATTCATTATACACGTATTTCCAAAAGAAGCAAGTGTTTTTTCAAAAAATTTATGTGTTTTAGCACATATTATAATAATTATTTCGATAAAACAGTTATTCCAAGTATATTTTCATATATTTTCGACACAATGCATTGTGCTGCAGCACAATTCAAATGTCTTTGTTAAAGGTTGCTTACTATTCTGACCTCAGAGCTTCAATAGCATTCTTTCTGGAGGCCATTTTAGCTGGAATATGACCACCTAATACAGTAAGGATTGTACTGATGGCAACCAGGAATACCGCATGCTCGATTTTAAGAGAAGCTACACCTTCCAATTCTGTAATGGTGAATAAGATTGCATTGATGGGAAAAGTCAGAGCCCAAGCTAATACAACACCAAGTAAACCGGAGAAGATTCCAAGGATGGTGGTTTCTGCATCAAATACACGGGTGATATCTTTCTTTCTGGCTCCTAATGCCCTTAAAATACCGATTTCCTTGGTACGTTCCAATACAGAAGTATAAGTTATGATGGATATCATAATAAGACTCACTACCAGTGATATTGCAGCAAAGGCTATGAGAACTATGGTAATACCATCCATAATGCCGCTGGTCAGACTGGACATGGTCGCTGCCAGATCTGTGTAAACTATCTGGTCCTTAGCGTCCTTTCCGGTATTATACTGATCCAGGTAATCCGTAACTGCATCCTTATCTTCAAAATTATCAGGATATACCATAATTACATAAGGTGTTGCATTTCCGCCAAGGTAGGATAAGAATACATCTTTTGTATCCTCCGTTAATTCTTCCATGGTAATCACGTTCTTATTGCTGTTTTCCTGGGCTTTTACAATTGCAGAATCTTTGGCACTGTCTATTACAAGCTCAGATAATTCATCACTGTATGCAATTCCCGGAAGCAAGAGACCCATGGTAACTTCTTCTTTCTGACGTACTACACCAGCTATCTTAACAGTAATGGAATCTGCTGAATCGTACATAGCCTGATAATCATTGTTCGGCAGATAAGTTCCTGCTTCTGTGGGTACATAATATACATCATTGGGTATGATTTTAAATTCTGTTCCCACAATGTCATTAAAATTAATACTGTCCTTTCCATCTGTTTCAAAGCCGAGACTATTAAGGATATTATAATCCACACGATTTCTGGTATCGATTACCAGCACCAGATCCGTTTCCTTTGTGGGATATTCACCGGATAACAGATCATAGTTCTTTGTAAGGTAAGACTCTTCATCCGCTTTTAACTGCTTAGGGTAAGAAGATAACCCCATAGAGCCAGTAAGTGCAGCTCCAGAACCACCGCTTCCGGAGCTCTGACTCTGAGAGCTTAAGGATACAGGTATTACATTGTCCTCTACGTTACGGACCATATTCATGGATACCAATCTGGAATACCCGATGCTGCTGCAGATTTCAGGATCGATCTTATTTAAGTAATCCAAATAATCCTGCGTGAAGATATTTCTGTGGGAAATCTGCGTATCCGCAGGGTCATAAAGCGTTACTTTATCTGTTTCTGCAAAAGATTCAGCTTCCTCATTCGCTCTCTCTTCCCTCATTTTCTCCATGCTCTCGGCATCAACTGTAGTAGCTGACTGAGAAATTATAATAGGGAACTCCGCCATTGCATCTTTTTGGAAGTCATCAATCTGCGTCTGAAAACCGGTAGATAAACTTAATATTACAGCAATTCCTATGATACCGATACTGGAAGCAAAAGCAGTTAATATGGTCCTTCCCTTCTTGGTACGGATATTATTAAAGGAAAGCCTTAGAGCTGTAAGGAAACTCATACTGGTCTTCTTTAGCTTAAATTCATCACCTTTTGGTTTTTCGATATGAGGGTGGGTATCAGATATGATTTTACCGTCCTGAAACCTTATGATACGGTCTGCATAACTTTCTGCCAGTTCCGGATTATGGGTTACCATGATTACCAGTCTTTCTTTGGCAACTTCTTTAATTAATTCCATAATCTGAATACTGGTATTACTGTCCAGAGCACCTGTTGGTTCATCACACAATAAAATCTCCGGGTCATTTGCTAAGGCTCTGGCTATTGCAACACGCTGCATCTGACCGCCGGAGAGCTGATTGGGTTTCTTGTGCAGATGCTCTTTCAGCCCCACTTTTTCTAATACTTCAACAGCTCTTTTGTGTTTCTCCTCTGCCGAAACACCACTTAATGTCATACCAAGTTCAACATTTGCTACAATACTAAGATGCATGATAAGATTGTAGCTTTGGAATACAAAACCTATGGAATTGTTTCGATAGGCATCCCAATCCCTATCGGTAAAATCCGCTGTTTTCTTTCCCTTGATTACAAGATCTCCTGAATCATATCTATCAAGCCCTCCGATGATATTTAAACAGGTAGTCTTCCCCGATCCACTTGTTCCAAGTATTGCTACGAATTCCTTTTGCCTGAAAGCAACACTAATTCCGTCAAGGGCTTTGGTTTCTATTCCCCCGACATTGTAAGATCTTTTTACATTTTTTAATTCCAGCAAACTTTTTTCCTCCTTATGTCTTAAGTATTTTGCCACGTTCCTGTCATTATACATAACGGAGGTACCAAAATCAAAAAAAATACTCTTAAATAATTGTTAAAATTTTATTATAACCTCCCAGTTATAAAAATAGTATAGAAGCATTATACCTGGAAAGAAATCACTCTAAAATCAACCTAAGAGCTACCTACATATGAAAAGCTCATTCGCATACTCACATAAACAGAAGTTTATGTGTAACACATTTATATCTATTTATTTCCTATCAATTGCACTTCTTCCGATTGCCCATAGATAAAGAAACCATCATATCCCTGCTCTTCCAGTCTGTCGATAAATTTACCGGTCTTTTTAGGTTTTACAAACAGCGCAACGTTATATGACTCACGGAAATTCTTAGCAGTCTCCATAGCCCCAAGGAAATCCTTCTCATCATAAATAACTGCAATCTGCTTCTTTCTGTCTGGTATCTGGTATCCAATATCCGTTAAAATCCCAAATATTCTTTCAAATCCAATAGAGAATCCAACTGCAGGTATACTGTCATTTAAGAATTTACCGATAAGGTTATCGTATCTTCCGCCACCTGCTATTGCACCTCTGAATTTCGTACTTTCAACTTCAAATACTGTACCGGTATAATAACCCTGTCCTCTGATAAGGGTAATATCATAATCAATCTCAAATTCACTGTTTACAGCTTTTACAGAATCCAGAATAAATTGAATTTCCTTTAAGCTCTCTTCTTCCGGGCAAATTTCTGCTGCCTTGCTTAAAGTAAAAGGTTTTGTTGAGAGTATCTCTGCAAGCTTCTCTATACTGGAAGCTGAATATCCTTTACTGCCAAGTTCGTCCTTGACTCCGTCAAGCCCAATCTTATCCAGCTTATCAATAGATATGCAGACACTATCAAGCTCTTCTGCACCAAAACCGGCTGTAGTAAGAATGGCCTTTAGAAGCTTTCTATTGTTAACCTTTATTTTAAATTCCCCGATACCAATATTCTTAAGCGCCTGAGCAGTAGTTATAATAAGTTCAACTTCTGCTGTTAAGGAGGTGGTTCCGATGATGTCAATATCACATTGATAGAACTCTCTTAGGCGACCTTTCTGTGGTCGTTCCGCACGGTAAACTCTATCTATCTGGATGCATTTAAAGGGTGAAAGAAGCTTGTCCTTGTTGCTGGCATAATATCTGCTGAGGGGTAAGGTAAGATCATAGCGAAGTCCCATATCACTAAGTTCTTTTTCATCTTTTGCCTCCAGTGCTTTCTCTAATTTATCCCCTCTTTTTAATATCTTAAAAATAAGGTTTAAATTCTCGCCGCCTTCACTTTTATCCAAATTCTCAATATCTTCGATGACCGGTGTCATAATTCTCTGAAAACCGCAAGATTGATAGGTTTTTAATATTTGATCCATTAAATAGTCCCTAAGGGCTGCTTCTTTCGGTAAATAATCATTGGTTCCTTTTACGGTAGAAATTTTCATAAATGTTCTTCCTTCTTTCAATAAATTATTGTTACAGGCATAGAGGTGCCTAAGGTGTATACAAAAACCCTTTGCTGTTCTGGATAAACAGAACACAAATCCAGCGCAAGCAGCTTTCATACGCACCCTAATAACAGAATTTGGCAGCAATGAATGCTGCCTTTATCATACGATAAATTTCGGTTTCTTATATCCGCCTTCTGCTTTAATAGTAATTTTTCTAAAAAAGTGAATAAAGAATACCGAAAATAAAATCACGCTAATAAACAAAACAAAACTGAGAGTATTCTTAAGAATACTTTAATGTAATACAGTGTATTTGTCAAGCAGATAGTAGTCTTTTCCATGACTGTTTGACAGTATTTCCAATGCTCCGTAACGTATTACCTGTTCTATGGCACAGAAGGAATTAAGGGTCTCCCCTGAGATATTAATTGTATCTGGCGGATATCCTCCAAAATTGTCCGTTTTATGATACACACAGATTTCCTCTCCTACAGATTTATAAGCCGGCAGCTTAAAGCACTCGGCAAATAATTCCTGAATAGGTCCAAGTCGTTTTAATAAAATCATTTCCTGTGCGGTTAACGGCAGATGGCAGACAATATCTAAAAAAGCCTCGTATCGGTAGTGTTTCAGTCTGTAATATTCAGCAAAAATCCTGTCTCCAACTCTTGGAGCCCCAAAGGTATATACAGATATCCTGTTCTTATACTCTTCTTTGTTGATTTCTGCCAGCATTTCTGCCATTAAGCAGGCAACAGCTCCGCCTTTGCTATGACCGGTAACGATTATTTCCGGCTCCAGTCCACTGACTTTAAGTTTATCATAAAGCACTACTGCCTGGGTTAGCATATCAGTCTTAAGACTTTCTGCTGCACTGAAAAAACCCGCATGGACGAACCCCTTGCCATATGGAGTAAAAGGCACAGGAAGAGCTATAAAATTGTTTACCCAATCCAGGATGCTTCCCTCCAAGGTATTATCTCCATCTGTTCCTCTTAAAGCAATTATGAGCTTATTCCCGGCTATTCCCATCAGCCCGGCATGTATATTATTAAGACCTGCTGTAAAACAATAGATTTTATCTGTGAACCCAGCCATCTTATACCAGTTAACCGGTCTTCCATACAACCATTCATCGATCCGTATTCGATAATGAACCGGCAGCTTTCCTTCTTTAATATTATATGCCATCATAGAAGCCGCTAACATAGCCATGGAATCCTTACTGTCAAACATAGTCACCACCATTTATATGTTTTTTTTGCAGATACCAGTTAATGTCACATCAACTGACACTTCATTTGTGGTTTTGCTCTTAACAGTTCCGGCAAGAACGACAGTGGTGATTTTACCTATAGGAATCCGGAGAATTTTTATCTGATCACTATAAAGATAGATGTCGTTTAACAGACTATCCTTAACAAGTTCTCCGCCGACAATCAAGGTGAGCGTGAATACCAGATTACAGTCTTTGGCTCCCTGTAGGGTAATAACACATTCTTCCCAGAAGCAATTTGCCCTAAGATAAAGATTATCAAGTGTCCCGATTCCTTTAAATGTCCCAAACCAGTTGACTGAAGTCTGTTCTACCGCGTCAGGAGTTATAATGTTACTAACCCTTTCGGACTGTTCAAATCCCTTGATGGAATTATGAGCTTCAGCAACTTCCCCATAATCAGAAGAGATGTCCAGGCGATGAAGCTCACCATCGCCAGGCTCAGAAAGAATCAGACGCAAGGTGCCTCCATTTACCCATCCTAAGGATTTTGTCTCCCTCTCTGTGATATTCTTTGATGCCATATTTTCAAAGTAAACCCTTAAATCCTTGCTTTCTTGGTCCTCATAGGCCAGAACAATAAAGGAACTGTCCGTATGTTCTAATTGATAACAAACAGCTGCTGCAAGATTTTGTGAGCCTACAGCAGCTGTCTCTTCCCACTCCACATAGGCAACTGCCTCAGTCTGCCTTTTAATTCGCCCAGGAAAGCAGAAGTTCTTCATGTTTACCTTAAGATTTCTTATCAGAATCCAATCGTAATCGGTTTGATTTATAAGAAGTACATAGCCTTCCTGCTTCAAAACACTCCCTCTTTTCCTCTGCTTGCTTTTTACAATCTATGAAAGAGGTTGTGTATCCATACACGTTTTTTAGATTTTCCTATTCTCAGAACATACTTTTGCCAGATCATAAAGTCCTTCTTCAAAATTAACTCCAAAACGGTTATCTGTTCCGGCTTTGTAGGTTCTGTTAATTGCTCCTGCTGTAAAATCAACGGCCAGCTTTAATGCTGCCTCCATGGAAAATCCACTTAAAAGACCGGTTAACAGTACACTGGAGAATACATCACCAGTACCGTGATACATTCCGGGTATTTTCTCCCCTAGAGAATAAACTGTCTTCTTTAAAGCGCTGTCATAGGCTGCCGCTCCTATCTGCCCTTCCTCAAAATACACTCCTGTAAGTATGACTTTCTTTGCTCCAAATTCAGACATTTTCTTAAGCAATCTTTCAATATATTCAGGAGTATAAGGACCTTCCCGGTACTCTTCCTGTACTAACAGTGCTGCTTCTGTAATATTAGGAACTATGATATCTGCTTTTTCACAAAGTCCAGCCATTCCTCTGGGAAAATCCTCTTTAAATGAAGTATATAATCTGCCATTGTCTCCCATAACTGGGTCAACAACAATCAGAGTCTCCTTTTTCTTATACATATCAAATATCTGCGAGACCATATCCAGCTGTGCAAATGAACCCAAATAACCTGTATAAAGTGCATCGAAGGAAATATCAAGAGTTTTCCAGTGCTCCGCGATAGGAAGAATATCTTCCGTCAGGTCTCTGAAGGTGAACCCCTCAAATCCGCCCGTATGAGTAGACAAGACCGCTGTAGGGATAATACTTGTTTCATAACCTCCTGCTGAGAGGATTGGTAATGCTACGGTCAAGGAACATCTGCCGAAGCAGGATATATCATGTATTGCTGCAACTCTTTTCTGCATGTGAATATTTCCTCCTGTTTAGTACTATGAAAGTATCAAAGCTGAACTTAATATAGTTTCTGTTAGTAAAAAACTGGTAATTACGAATTCATCTTATTTTTTTATTTTCTATGTCCGATAAAGTAACCATAGCAATAAAAGCTTGCACATGGTAATACCTATATTTTCCTTTAGGATTACTGATATGATATAGCAAAACTGGTATATATGCAACGTCCAGTTTTATTATTCTGGATAGTGCCAGTTTGTTTCGGCAAATAATCCCATTATTGTCTATTTATAAGAAATATTGTAGAATGTTTTATATACAAGTTGAACTTATGTTTTATTTCTATCCAAGCATAAAAATACCATAATTCCAAGCATTTATATACTTGGATAGTAAACATCCGATCAACTTCTATTGTTACTATTATTTAGGGAGGGTAATTTATGAAGCTCAAAAATTTAAAGGTACGTACACAAATTATACTGCTTGCTATTGTTCTGGTTACTGCTACTGTTCTAATCGGTGTTATATCACTTATTTCACAGCAAAATAGCCTAAAAAGCAATCTGCACGTCCTTGAGACCAGCATCCGGTCAGACTATGACAACAATGTCAGGACCCAAGTAGAAACAGCAATCTCTTTACTTAACACAGTTTATGAGAAATACCAGACCGGCGAATACACGCTGGAAGAAGCCAAGGTAATCGGTGCAGATTTATTGCGTAATCTTACCTATGGAGACAACGGTTATTTCTGGGCAGATACATACGACGGTACCAACATTGTATTGTTAGGCACCAAAACAGAAGGAACCAATCGTTTTGATCAAAAAGATGTAAATCAGTTTGCTTTTATTCAAGCAATAATTGAAGCCGGAAAAAACGGCGGCGGCTTTACCGACTACTGGTTTCCCAAGACCAATGAGACGGAAGCCAGCCCAAAAAGAAGTTATAGTCAAGCTTTTGAACCCTTCTCCTGGGTTGTCGGAACAGGAAATTATACAGATTATATAGACGATATCGTAAAGCAGACTTCTCAGGACCAGGAGAAAAAGGTAGAGGCTGTTATAGCTAACAACATTATCATCATACTGCTTACTGTTATTGTTTCAATCTTTCTGTCAGTTTTTATAATATTACGCCTTAATAACAGCTTCAAGGCAATTAGCAAGTATCTGGAGCAACTGGCTAAAGGCGATTTCAGGATAACTCTTCCTGATATCTTTAAGAACCGAAAGGATGACTTCGGTCTTCTGGCGAAAGATTTGGAACATATGAAAATTTCTGTCGGCAATTTAATCGGGAATACCAAGACAGAAGCTGATAAGATCGTTCAGGCCGTAGCGAATGCAAAGGATAATATGTTATCCTTAAACAATAACCTGTTAGAAGTATCTGCTACAACGGAGGAATTGGCTGCAGGTATGGAAGAAACCGCTGCTTCCTCCGAGGAGTTGAATTCAACCTCTTTAGAAATCGAATCAGCCTCAAGAAGCATCGCCGAGAAATCTCAGGATGGAAGCTTAAAGGTTATTGAAATCAGTAAACGTGCTGCCAGTACAAAAGAAACTGCGGAAATATCTCAAAATAAGATACAACGTATTAGCAGTGAAATCAGTACTCATTTGAAAGAAGCCGTTGAGCAGGCTAAAATCGTTGAGCAGATTGATGTATTATCTCATTCTATCATGAATATAACCACACAGACTAATTTGCTGGCATTAAATGCTGCCATTGAGGCAGCAAGAGCCGGGGAGGCCGGTAAAGGTTTTTCCGTCGTAGCTGATGAAATCAGAAATCTTGCGGAACAGTCTAAGTCCATGGTTCAACAGATTCAGGGTGTTACAATCAAAGTTACAGAAGCAGTTGAGGATCTATCTCAAAGTGCAAACAGCTTGTTAGATTTTGTAACCACTGATGTTAACGAAAGTATTGAAAGCTTTATTGGAATTGCTAAGGATTACAAAGAAGATTCCCTCTATGTAGATAATCTTGTTACAGATTTCAGTGCTACAGCACAGCAGCTGCTGGCCTCGATCCAGAGTATCTTGTTGGCAGTAAATCAGGTTTCCTTAGCTGCTTCAGAAGGTGCCTCCGGTACCAGTGATATTGCTGTCAAAGTAGGTGATGTCAACGTTAAATCTGAGCAGGTAGTAAGTCTGATAGCATCTGCGGATGATAGCTGTCTCGTACTAAAGAATGAAATTAGCCAGTTTAATGTGTAGATAAATTAGTATGGAATTTTCCAAATAGCTGGACATAAAACGTAGGATGATTTTCATAGTTTACATTAAAAAGCTTCGGTGCAGGTGCTACACCGAAGCTTTTTAATGTTGCAAATGGAAATTCATATAAGTTTAATGTCCCGTTTTTTTAAGTTTTAACACTAGGGCTGTTGCAGTAAAGGATCGTCACAAGACTTCTTCTACACTTTCTTTCCTTTTGCATCAGCCTCTTAATGTTTATATATTTCTATAGTTACATCTATAGTAAAAACGATTTCCTCTAGAACTCGTTTTTTAAATCTCTTGCAAATAATTGTTCCAGTATAGTCTTCGTATCCTTCTTCTCATACAATACTGTAAATACTGCTTTGCAGATTGGCAGGTCTACCTGATACCTTTCGCCTAATTCTATTAATGCTTTTACTGTATAGTAGCCTTCTGCCAGATTTGTATATACTTCTCCTTTTACAAAACTTTCACCAAACCCTCTGTTATGACTAAACTCCGAAAATACTGTGGCCTGATAATCTCCCAGATGGCATAAGCCATAAGCTGAAAGTTCATTACCGCCCATTGCTTTGATTAATCTTGCAATCTCCCTAGTTCCTCGGGACATTAGTGCACCTTTTAATGTAGTAAGATTAAGACCATCTAACATACCAGCTGCTATACCAATAACATTCTTGGCTGCTGCACCTATTTCATTGCCTATTAAATCCTGTCCATAATAAAAACGTATCAACTCACCGGAAAATTCACTGATAAGTCTCTCCTTGACCTGATTGTCCTCACTGTCAATTACCATACAATTCGGTATATCTCTTAAATATTCCTGTACATGACCCGGTCCCAGCCAAACGGCAATATGGTTACTTTCATCTATGCCTTGTGCAGCAATTTCTGTTAATCTTCTGCCAGTTCCAATCTCAATACCTTTCATACACAATACAAAGATTTTATTTGTCACTCCCCGCTGTCTGATTTCTTTCATAAGACTTTCTAACCCTTGGGAATTAACAGAAATTACTATAATCTCTGCAGAATCCAAATCAGATAAATCCATAGATAAATTAACGCTTTCCTTAAGTTTTAAAAGTCCGTTGCTCCTAGTCTCTAAGAACTCCTTCATATGTTTTGATGTACTTCTGCCATATAGGGTTACATCATGACCTATCTTATCTAAATACCAAGCAATAAAGGAACCCCATCTACCACAACCAATAACTGTAATATTCATTTTGTCCTCTTTCTCTAAAAAGCTCCGCCATAATACTTATAATTAGTGTTCATTTCTTTCGTTGAAAACATTCGTATTATAAGAAAAAAAGAGCCGATAATCATAAACGTAAACGTTTAAGGATCGGCTCTGGGGATGCAAATTTAAATAACTAAGTTATAACCAGATAATACCATACTAATTTACAAAAAGCAAGAGAAATATTATTTTTTTATTTATTAACACTTTTAACTCCTCACAGTGTAATCTGGCCTTACATGAAACCGTTGACTTTAATAGACGGCAACTCTATAATTAATGATATGCTCAGAATATAATTAGTGTTTGAAGGTATAACTCCTTCCTTTAAACTCTACCGAAAGGAATCCTATTATGCTATATTTTAAATCCATTCAAGAGGCAGAGGAGGTTTTAAAAGCTTTAAGTACACCAGTACGTATTAAGATTATGGCAATGATTTATGCAGATGACCAGTTAAGTATGAATGATCTTGCGGAAGCACTGGAACTTACCAACAGTGCAATCTCTATGCATGTCAGTAAGCTAGAAAAAGCTGGTCTTGTAAAAATCCGCACAAAATCCGGCAAAAGAGGTACCATGAAAATTGTTCGCCCTCAGCATGACCGTTTGATGATAGATTTTGCAGCTTTGACAGAATCCAGGAAATTCTATCAGGATGACATACGAATAGGTTATTTTACTGCCTCAAAGGTGTCACCTACCTGTGGTCTGGCATCTGTTAAGAACATAATCGGGGAATATGATGATCCCCGCTATTTTAACTTTCCGGAAAGGTTTGATGCAGGAGTTCTCTGGTTTGGCAGTGGTTTTATTGAATATAATATACCAAATCATCTAAAACCCGGACAAACCATTGAAGAATTACAGATTTCCTTTGAAATCAGTTCTGAATATCCTAAGTTTAAAGCTGATTACCCTTCCGATATTTATTTTAATATTAATGATGTTTCACTTGGTTATTGGGTAAGTCCCGGCGATTTTGGTGACCGTAAAGGCTATCTTTCTCCTCCCTGGTGGCCGGATTCACTAAATCAATATGGACTTCTTAAAACATTGATAGTTAACTCAGAAGGTACCTTTATAGACGGCAGCAGCCAGATCTCATCTACTACAATTGAAGAACTGTCCATTGATTATACATCGCCTATTACTTTCCGTTTTGAAGTCCCCAAAGAAGCTGCAAACTGCGGAGGTCTTACCTTATTCGGAGAAGACTTTGGTGATCATAATCAAGCAATCCGTATAAAAACAATCTATAGAGATGATAAAAGATAATAATAAAAAAGAGACTGTTATCGGTTCTATTCCTGTAAAAGGCAACTCGATTTTGCAGGATTATGACCAATAACAGTCTCTTATTATTTTTGAGCTATTCATATTGATTAAAGTGCCATAAAGCCTTGCTCCTATATGATTTCAGGCGAATTGCACAAAACAGAAAGAACGAATGTGCCTATGGAAAGGTATTAGAAGTACTTTTCTAGGAATATTTTGCATTATGACAAGCACAAAATATTCCTAGAATAAGGACTTCTTATGCCTTGAAATTGAAGCATGAGTTCTTTCTGTTTTGTGCAATTCGCCGTCCACTTGTGAAAAAGCTACCTTTAGACACTCAAATCAATTCTTTAAAAAACTTCATTTACTTTAACCCACAAAAGGATTTTCGGTGGGATAAAGAACTCCTTTCGGCTGATTGTAGCCGATTTCTTTTACATCTACCCCTATATATTTAAACACTTCATAAATAGCCTTACCAAAATGACCAAATGCAACTGCTCCATGATGAGGATAATTCTTCTCAATCAGAACATGGCGGTAGAATCTTCCCATTTCAGGAATTGCGAATATACCAATACCACCAAAAGAACGGGTTGCTACAGGCAATACCTCACCCTGAGCTATGTATCCTCGTAAGCCGCCTTCAGCAGTACCCTGTAGACGGAAGAAAGTAATATCTCCCGGTGCAATATCTCCCTCTAATGTACCCTGTGTTACTTCCTCTGGAAGGTTTCTTGCCATAATCATCTGATACTTCATGGAACAGAACGCTAATTTACCGGAAGTCGTATTTCCGCAGTGAAAGCCCATGAATGTATCTTTCAGGCTATAGGAGTATTTACTCTTAATATCCTCTTCATAAAGATCTGCCGGTACACTGTTGTTAATATCCAGTAAAGTTACAGCATCCTCACTGATTACTGTTCCGATGAACTCACTTAGGGTTCCAAAGATATCCACTTCACAGGATACCGGTATCCCCATTCCTGTAAGTCTGCTATTAACATAACAAGGTACAAAACCAAACTGTGTCTGGAAAGCTGGCCAGCACTTACCTGCAATTGCAACATATTCTCTGGAACCTTTATGAGCTTCTACCCAGTCAAGCAAAGTAAGTTCATATTGTGCAAGCTTTGGCAGAATTTCAGGTTTCATATTTCCGGCACCAAGCTCTTCTTCCATACTCTTAACTACTTCAGGAATTCTTGAATCACCTGCATGTTTGTGAAAAGCCTCAAACAAATCAAGCTCAGAATTCTCCTCAATTTCTACTCCCAGATTATATAACTGCTTGATAGGTGCATTACAGGCAAGGAAATCCTGGGGACGAGGTCCAAAGGATATAATCTTTAGATTATTAAGTCCGTTTACTGCTCTTGCAATAGGTAAGAATTCTCCTATCATGTCTGCACATTCGGCTGCTGTCCCTACAGGATACTCGGGTATGTAAGCTTTGATATTACGAAGTTTTAAGTTATAGCTGGCATTTAACATACCACAATATGCATCGCCTCTGCCACCAATCAGATTGCTGCCAGTCTCCTCTGCTGCTGCCACAAACATAACCGGCCCACTAAATTCTTTGGCAAGTAAGGTCTCTGCTGTTTCCGGTCCAAAGTTGCCAAGGTATACTACCAGTGCATTGCAGCCTGCTGCTTTTACTTCCTCCAGGGCTTTTCTCATGTGGAGTTCATTTTCCACACAGGTAGGACATTCATATATCTCTCCGTATTTCTTAACAAACTCTGCTACAACTGCCTTTCTCCTGGATACGGATAAATCCATCGGAAAGCAGTCTCTGCTCACTGCTACGATACCTAATCTTAATTCGGGAATGTTCTTCATTTTGCTGCTCCTTTTCATACTAGCTCCCATTGCAAATGTGGCACTGCCACAAATCAGGGTGTGAATATGCTTTTGATTATTTCACACTATGTAAGCTAAAAATCAATGATATTATTTACTAACTAAACTATTGTAATCCAATCTGCCGATACTTGCAAGTTATTAATCATTAAGATTATAAAATAAAATAGCCGCAGCCTCACATTGTTGCCAAAGTGCTGCTGCAGCTTTTCATTAGATAAAGTATTCAATAGATCTTTCCGGTGTTTTTCGATTGTTGCAATTATATATGAGCATTGCCTCCCTGCCGTCAGAGGGTCCGAAAGCATAACTTCTAACAGTGTCTTCATTAAAGATTCCTTTTCGTACTTTGCGATTCATCTTCTTTGGCTGGTCTTCAACCTTTATAATATCTACGCCATCCACCGGTCCTTCATAGTCATAGGGGTCAAAGAGGCAGATATAATCTCCATCGATATCGGTAAGCAGAACATAATGCTCATAGGTATCAAGCCATAATCTAACGATAACAGCTCCCCCCTGCTGAAGGCATCCTATGATCCTGCTGTTCTGTCGGATCCATACCTGTTCTCCTATCAGCATATCCGTTACAATAGGAAAATGTTTCTTCTCTCCGAATTGATTGAACCACTTGGACAGATACATCATTGCCATTGTCGAAGTGCCGCTTTTACCAGATTCACCCGAATTATCAAATTCATCTAAAGTATAAAGTGAAATCGCCTTTAATATATCCGGAACAATTTCTTCTCTTTCAAACAAATATCTCATTGCATTAAGAAGTGTTGTGGGACCGCAGTCATACTCTGATGCCTGATAGCTTAATAAATTCTTCATGTCAACCTCTTTCCACAATATTCAGTCTTCCATTGGATATAAGTTAATCCGTAGTCGAAAACACTTATTGTCTTAAATTATGAACTGCATACCGAAAGCTTGCTTACGGTACTTCTTTATATAAACACTATTTCCTGTGCATATTATAAGTTGGCTTGCACTATTGTTTAAAATTGAGAATGCAACGCATGTTCAATCTATCTCTCCGTTGGATCAAAAGCATCTCTCAGTGCATCACCAACGAAATTTATACTGATTACCAAAAGGATTATCACTATCCCAGGTGGCAGCCATAACCAAGGTTTCGAGGTCAGAATAGATAAAGACTGTGCTCCGTTAAGCATATTACCCAGACTTGCCTGAGGCGGCTGAATTCCCATCCCAAGAAAGCTAAGTGCTGCTTCATCAAGCATTGAAATAGCAACAACGGAAGTAGCATATACCAAAATAGGTGCAATAGTATTTGGCAGGATCTCAGAGAAAAGGATATACCTTTTTGGCATTCCTGCTACGATATCCGCCTGAATAAAGGGTTTTTCCCTAAGCGAGAGCACATTTCCTCTTACAAGCCTTGCAATACCGGGCCAGTCAACGAAACCCAGTATTAATATTATTGTATTAAGACCCGGCTTAAAAATTGCCGCTGCAACCAATACCAGCAAAATATATGGAAAGGACATGACCATATCCGTAAATCTCATAATAAACATATCAAGAACTCCACCAAAATATCCGGCCAGAAGTCCCAAAACTACACCAATTATAGTGGATACCGCTGTTGCAGCTAACCCTACATATAATGAAATCCTCATGCCATACAACAGCCTGCTAAGTACATCCCTGCCCACCTGATCCGTGCCTAAAAGAAACATTTTTGACGGAGGTCCACTGAAATCCCCCACCACTTTATTGGGATCATAAGGAGCTATAAGGGGTGCGAACAAAGCACAAAATACAGCAATTACAATAAATATAAAACCAGCTGCTGCCAGCTTGTGTTTTAGGAAACGCCTGATTATATTACCTTGAAGGGACTGCTTCATACTATTATCCTGATTCCTCTTCTTCATCCTGATCCCCTTTTCTTAACCTAAGGTATACTTGAAACTCATTGTATCGTTCTGTTTGCCCACATATTGATGGATTATATTGAAACTCTGGGAACAATTACCGCTCCCTTTAACAACACTTATACTCTCATAAAGGAGAACATCAAGCCAACAAGTGAAACTTCAACCCGTTACAAGCAATTTTCAAACACACCCTAACTGCTTTCTTTTTATTTGATACTTCAAGTACTTAGCTATTCAGTTCAAGCTTAATACCAACTTTCAAATCCGGTATCATGCTTAATATTGAATTGTCGGATCTGCAACTGCATATAGAATATCTGTCAGCAGGTTGACTGCCATTACTACCAGCGCAGTAATAAGACACACACCCATAATGACTGGATAATCCCTGTTAATAATAGCACTCATTGTCATTAGTCCAAGACCCGGCCAGCTAAAGACCTGTTCAACTATGATAGCCCCTCCAAAAAGAATTGGGATTTGCATACCAAATACCGTAATAACCGGCAGCAATGCATTTCTAAGTCCATGCTTATTGATAACTTTAAATCTTCCGATACCTTTTGCTTTTGCTGTTCTCAGATAATCTTTATTCAGTATCTCAAGCATTGAGCTTCTTATATAACGGATATTGTTACCGGCCATAGACACTGACAGGACAATAACCGGCATTATCATATGTTTTATTACATCCAAGGCTCCGCTTTCCGTCCCAAGGGTTGTCATGCCGCTGGAGGGCAGAACACCAAGTTTTATGGTAAAGACATAAATCAGTATAAGACTTAAGAAAAATCCAGGTATACTTGTTCCCAGAAAAGACAGTGTAACAACTGAATAATCCCCCAGTGAATATTGCCTGACTGCACTATAGATACCTGCTGGAATCGCTATGAGCATACTGACAATCAGAGAGGTTCCCATAAGCAGCAAGGTAGGACCGATATAAGTCTTAATCATGCCAGCAACCGGTTGGTACGTTTTCACCGATACTCCGAGGTTACCTTCAAACAATTGTCTAAGCCATATAAAATACTGTATATATACAGGTTTATCAAGTCCTAGAGCAACTCTTTTCACTTCTATTGCTTCCTGAGATATTCTGGCTCCCTGAAGCATTTCCAGCGGGTTACCTGCCAGGCTCATAAGAAAAAAGTCAATGATTGTAATGCCAAGCAACACCGGCAAGGCAATCAGAATTCGTTTAATAATATACTTAAACATCCTTTTCCTCCTTTCTTTGTTCCTTTATGATAACCGGGCAAGCTGCCATATGACCTATGTCAGAACCAGTAGTTTGCAGTTCAGGTACAATAGTACTGCATTCATCCATGGCATAAGGGCACCTTGGATGGAATCGGCAGCCGGAGGGAATACGATTGGAAGAAGGAATCTCTCCTTTTAAGAGAAATTTCTCTCTGTCCCTGGCTTCAGGATCCGGCACCGGTGCTGCACTGACAAGGGCTTTTGTATATGGATGCACCGGATTAGTAAAGAGTTCTTTTGAGTCCGCCACTTCAACAATCTTACCAAGATACATTACAGCAATGCGATTGCTGACATACTTTACTGCCTCAAGTCCATGACCGATAAAGAGATAAGTAAGCTTTAACTCCTTCTGCAGTTCTTTTAAAAGATTGAGTACCTGAGCCTGAATGGATACATCCAGCGCACTTACCGGTTCATCGCAGATAATAAGCCTGGGATTTAAAGAAAGTGCTCTTGCTATGGCTATTCTCTGTCTCTGTCCGCCGGAGAATTCAAAGGGATATTTCATCAATGTATTTGCAGGAAGACCTACAAAATTAAGAAGTTCCTTCAGTTTCTGCTCCAATTGCTGTTTCTCACATATACTGTGGTAAAGCATTGGTGCAGAGAGAATATCTTTTATTGTTTTTCTAGGGTTTAAAGAGGAATAGGGGTCCTGAAAGACCATCTGAACCTCTCTCCTTATGTTCTTTTCTAATTTCCCTATGTTCGCTCCCAGATTGATATCCCCATAAATTATCTCCCCGGCGGTAGGCTTTTCCAGAGCCGCTAACTGCCTTCCTACCGTAGACTTGCCGCAGCCGGATTCACCTACCAGTCCTAAGGTCTCACCTTCATTTATTTCGAAATCAACCCCATCCACTGCTTTTATAAAGCTGATGGTATGCGGTATGATACCACCCCTTACAGGATAATATTTTTTTAAATCTGACACTTTTAAAAGGGGCTGTTCTTTCTTTTCCATTATACTGCTCCTAACGATTTGATGAAATTTATGATTTATTAAATATCAATCCCAGCATTCCAGGTGGTGGTATTTATGTATATATTAATTAAATTTTAGTTTTCCTCTTAATGGTATAGATGTTTAAATATATAGTATTATATAACGGTAAGAGGTTAAATACATAATCAAACATAGATAGACTTTTTCTGCTCGTTTATAAAATAAAATAACTCAATAAGAAGAAAAAATCCAGTATTAATTTCAATTTAAATCAAATTCTTGTTATTATGGAATGGGGCTGCTGCATGATAGATATTGTTACCGGAAGAAGCCAATGACTTTCCTCCAGCTCATCATACCTTTTGCAACAGCCTCATTCTATTTCCTCACAGCAAACTCATGAAAAGAATTACTAGTAAATAAACAGATGAGATTGGCTTACATTTAGGTATTTCCATTGAAGGGTTCCTTAAGGACACTTAAGTGGCGGCTATTGTGCCTAGTTGTAAGGATTACCATTGTCTGAGCGCTTTACAGCGAGTTTGGTATCCTTTCAACTGCCAGGTACAACTGCCGCCATTTTAGTGGAATTTATAACCCTGAACAGAAAAATGTATAAATGTAAGCCAACCTCATCGGACGTTTCCAAGTTATCCTTTATGTGTTTACCGTATCAATTACCTGGTTCAATTCATTGTATTTAATACATCTTACCGAATGTCCCTTAGCAATTTCTTTTAGTTCCTGCTTATTCTTACATTCCTCACCGGCATGGGGACATCGATTTAAAAACCGGCAGCCGGTTAGTTTATCATAATTTTCCGGAACACTGCCTTCGATAGGAATCAAAAGACCCTCCTGCCCACCGGCACCTGGAATGGAACGCAAAAGAGCGCGGGTATATGGGTGTCCGGGATGAGAAAAAAGTTCTTTGACAAAAGCCTCTTCAACTATCTCCCCTGCATACATTACCAGTACTCTGTCGGCAGTCTCCGCTACTACTCCCATATCATGGGTTATTAATATTATGGACATATTAAATTCTTTATTAAGACTTTTCAATAAATCCATAATCTGTGCCTGTATGGTTACATCAAGGGCTGTTGTAGGCTCATCGGCGATTAAGAGTTTTGGATTACAGGCAAGTGCCATCGCAATCATAACTCTCTGCCGCATACCACCTGAAAGGGTGTGGGGATACTTCTTAAGCAAAGCCTCAGAGTCAGAAAGTCCCACTTTTGTAAGCAGATTAACAGCTCTTTCAGAAGTTTCTTTTTTAGTCAACTTAGTATGACTTAGTATTGCTTCTGTCATCTGGTTTCCGATAGTAAATACGGGATTTAGGCTAGTAAGGGCATCTTGAAATATCATAGTCATCTTACTGCCTCTTATTTTATCTAACTCTTTCTCCGATTTTCCCTTAAGCTCTTCTTCGTCAAAACGAATGCTTTCTGCTTCCACCTTACCAGTCTTTCCAAGTAGTCCCATAAGGGATAGGGTGGTAATACTTTTACCAGACCCTGATTCCCCTACGATGCTTAAAATTTCACCGTTATTTACATGGAAATCAACGCCTGAAATACCGGTAAAAGTATTTTTTCCATTCTGAAAGCTGACCTTTAGATCTTTTACTTCCAGTAAGCCTGTCATTCTGTCACATCCCACTCATTGATATTGATAAAGGCTCCATATACATCAGGAGTTGCATTGACCAGTCTCTTATTAGCAACACCAATCGCGCTGATAACATAAGCTGAGAGCATGGGAACATCCTGCTGTACAAGAGTATCTATGGTCAAGTATTCCTTCTTTATATCATTTACATCACTGGTTGTCTGGGTAGCATTCAGTGCATCTGTAATCGTAGTATTGGCATAACCGGTCCAACCGTCAACTGACAGGAGCCAGTTCACATCCGGGTAAGGATCCACCGGCGCGTAGGTGTACTGCACTGCCATTAAATCAAATTCTTTATTGCCTGCCTTTGACATAAGTGTTGCAAGATCCACTGTGTTAACCTGTAGTTTAATACCAATTTCTGCAAGACTTGCAGTTATGAAATCTGCTGCCTGTGTAAAAGTGGTATCTCCGCTGTTTACATAGAACTGTAATACTTTTGAAGAATCCCAGCCTTCTGCTTCAGCTGCTTTTACCAGTTCCTTGGCTTTATCCACATTATAGGGAGTAGGTGTCAGAGAAGAATCATAAAAAGGTCCTGCACTGGATAAAAATCCGTCTATTACTTCACCTTTTCCATTTAAGAGTCCACTAATAAGCTTTTCTCTGTCAATGCCATATAAAATAGCCTGGCGAATGCGTGCATCTGTAACAGTTGTGGTATTAAAGAATATAGACTGGTTGGTTACCGGTGCACCATAATTAACATTTACATTGGTAAGTCCTTCTACACTCTTATAGTCCTCCTGTAGAATTCCGCCCGTCGTCTGCTGAACAAAATCAATTTCTCCGGATTGAAGACCGGTTAGAAGCTGAGCTGCGGTTACAATCTTTATATTGAGCTTATTGATTTTAGGAGCACCTTTAAAATATTTATCATTTGCTTCATAAGAAACATAATGCTGTAAATCTACATCGGTTATTTTATAAGGTCCGTTAACTACCGTTGGAGCATTAAACCAGGTATAAGCCGCCAGTTGATCCTCCGGTACATCCTTTAATATGTGTTTAGGAACTGTCAGAATGTATCTTCCATAAGTATTCTCAAAGGTTGTAAGTGCCATATCGTATTTGGTGGTAAACTGTACCGTCTTATCATCCAGAGCTTTCACACCAGAGATTTCTGTAGCACCTTCTTCAACAAAACCGTCATCACCAACACCTTCAAAAGCATACAGTGCCATGCTGGCATTGGCAAGTTTAGGACTTGCAAGCTTTAATACGGTAAATACCACATCCTCAGCAGTAACCGGTGTTCCATCAGACCATACCGCATCTTTCTCTACATTGACAATAAAATTCCTGTTGTCTTCTGTAGTAATAGAAGAAGCGAGCATTCCCTGAAATTCCAGCTTACTGTTTAATTCCACTAAAGGAAGGAACTCCATGGACACACTATACTTTAAAATCTCAGTGGCATCCATTAAAAGCGGATTGACACTGGTTAAGGTATCTGTCATACCGATATTAACTATTTTCTCCTTTGCTCCGTCAGTGGTGCTATTCCCTGATGAGTTATCCTTTCCTCCCTGACTGTTATCTTTGCTGCCGCTGCAGGCAGTTAAAGAAACGGCCAGTAATAAACTCAGTACAATCGCTGTTAATCTTACATGTAATTTTTTTCTCATAATTTACACCCTTGCATATCCCAGGCTTGCCTGTGATACTGCCACTAATAAATAATAAAGAGTGAAAGAATATCGTCGTGGCACCCTTTCCTTATACTGTATTTTCTTTCACGCTTCCTAACCTGCTGCCGCTTTCCTGGTATCACAAAACAATTTTTGCAAAACTCTAAACGGAGCCCTTTACATCATGTGCTCTCATCAAAGTGATGTAATAACGGCATATAATGTGTCATGATTCTATAGATTAATTTATTCATGTATTCATATATGTTTACTATAGAATTGTTAGAATTATTTTACTACCAGATAATTGGTTTGTCAATGCAGAAAGTGGCACAGTAGTATGAGCCACTGTGCCGCTTTGCTTCTATTTTGGTAAGCGCTCCTTGCAATAGCAAGCCTTGTTAACCGAATATCTCATTTAATATCTTCCGGCTGTGTTCGTCTGTTAGAAATAGTATTTCATCCTCTGCCACAATTTTTGTATCGCCTTTTGGTATAATGGTTTTCTCTGCCCTGTTTATGGCAATTAATACTGCTTTCTTAGGAATTGATAGATCTTTGACCAGTTTTTCTGCTGCCGGAGCCTTATCTGCTACCTTTATCTGAACAATGGAATAGTCTCCACGGTTTAATTTAAAGAGGGTAAACATGCTCTTTAGATCCATTTCTTCCACCACAAAATGTCCCATCAGATCAGCCTGATTGACTCCTACATCAACACCCATTGTTGCGTTAAATAACCATTTATTCTTAGGGTTATTAACTCTTGCGACAACTCTTGGTACAGCAAATTCCATTTTAGCAAGAGTGGAAACCACCAGGTTTACTTCATCAGTACCTGTTACGGCTGCTACAACCTGAGCCTCATCAATACCTGCTTTTTCCAGAATCACCGGGTCTGAGCCGTTCCCAAAGAGAAGAATTTCCTTCGGAAGTTCCACCTCCAACTTGGCAAAGACCTTTTCCCTATGTTCAATGACTTTCACGTCATGGCCATTGGACAGCAAAAGATTGGCAAGATAAGAGCCTACCTGCCCTCCTCCGATTACTACAATCTTCATACATCCCTCTCCTTTCAGTTCAGTCCAAGCATTGACTTCAATTTACCGGTAGCGGAGCCCATTACAGTTAGATACAGAATATCTTCAGATTCCATCACTGTTCCCAGGGTCGGAATAAATGTCCTGGTGCCGCGGGTGATAGAAGTAACCTGTATTTCTCCAAGAGCTGAAATTTCTTTTACCTGATGTCCTACTAACAGTGCCGGTACTTCAATACGCAGCATATTAACACTTCCGTTACCCATCTCAAATACACTGTCCAGATGACTGTGTGTGATGAATTCCGTAGCACGTTCAATTCCCCAGGTGGTGGTTGAGATTGTCTGGATACCGATTCTATGATATATTTCGGCTTTTCTAGCATCATAGAGCCTTGCCACTACTCTGGGCACCTGATAGATGTTTCTTGCAATTCTTGCAATTACCGCATTTGCTTCATCACTGGCGGTACAGGATACGACTGCATCGACTTTATCGATCTTCGCCTTATCAAGGACCTCCTTATCAAATCCGATACCTACTACTTTCGTTCCTTTAAAATGCGCCCCCAAACCTTCGAATGCTTCCGGATTTGAATCAATTACGGTAACTGTATGGCCCTTTTTCACCAAGTTTAGAGTCAGCCCCGTGCCCATCCGTCCAAGTCCCACTACAATAACTTTCATGTTCTTCACCTCTCCAAAATATTTACTCCACGTAATTATTTCTTTCTAAGAAATACCTTCCTGAGTTCCTCAATTAATAGTATTACAGGCGGCCACATACATAGGAATAACCAGTCTGCGGCATTTAAAGGTGCCGTATGGAATACCTTCTGCAAGGGCGGCAGATATACCAGCAGGATTATCAATAGGACTTCTACCACAATACCGAAATTGATCCGCTTATTGCCAAGAATACCGATTTTAAATACCGACTGTTTCTCGGTTCGGCAATTAAATACTGCACCGATCTGGCAGAATACTATCGCCGCCAGGGTCATGGTAGTCGCTTTAATATAGACTTCACTGTCTCCACCGGCTAATGGAACACCTGGCCAGCCATTCTGTATATTAACAAACAGATAAGAGGCTAAGGAGGCTAAGGAAGCCAGTAAGCCGTACCATAAAAAGCCCTTCACCAGCAATTTACGGTTTAACAATGGTTCTTTTAAGTTTCTTGGCGGTTTCTCCATAACTCCCTGTTCCGGACTTTCTGTTCCCAGTCCCAGAGCTGGCAGCATATCTGTTCCCAAATCAATGGTAAGGATCTGCATAACCGTCAGGGGCAGAGGAATTGCTCCTCTTGAAAATAAGAACAATGCAGAAGGGACAGCCTCCGGCATATTTGAGTTTAAGATATAGAGCAGAAATTTTCTGATGTTACTGTACACTGCTCTTCCTTCTTCTATGGCATGAACAATAGAAGCAAAGTTGTCGTCTGTAAGTATCATATCCGCAGCTTCTTTGGCAACATCGGTACCTGCGATACCCATAGCTACTCCGATATCTGCTTTTTTCAGTGCCGGCGAATCATTTACACCATCACCGGTAACCGCTACGATTTCACCCATTTCCTGCAGATTGGTTACTACCCTTAACTTCTGTTCCGGAGCAACCCTGGCAAAGATAATCTCGTCTTTTAAGTATTCTTTCAAGGTTTCATCAGATATGGCTTCAAGTTCAAGACCTGATATGACTCTGGGACTTGCACCGGTTACAATACCGATTCGTTTAGCAATACTTTCGGCAGTGAGACCATAGTCACCGGTAATCATGATAATACGGATACCTGCTTTTCTGCATTCTTCTACCGCGGAGGCTACTTCGGGCCTTGGCGGATCTGCCATTACCACAAGACCTATAAAGACTAGTTCCTGTTCAATAATCTCAGGCGTATACCCACTCATTGCTTTGGGAATATTATCGTCTTTATGAAGAAGACGGTAGGCCACGGCAAGAACTCTTAGCCCATCTCTGGCATATTTATCATTGGCCTCCATGATACGAGAGCGCATTTCTTCTGTCATGGGCTTTGCCTCACCACCTATGCGAATCCACTGACTTAACTTCATGACTTCCTTGGGGGCACCTTTTGTATAGGATATCCTTACAGTACCGTCAATGGGTTTATCCAGCTGATGAATGGTGGTCATTCTCTTACGCCTGGATTCAAAAGGAAGTTCCCTTAGCCTTGGCGTTTTTGTACGAACTGTTTCTATATTGATTCCTGCTTTTTTTGCTACAACACCAAGGCAGGCTTCGGTAGGATCACCTAGTACCGTATACCTTGGATTTTCTTCATTTGGCGGAAGAAGTCTTGCATTGCTGCAAAGTGCTGCTGCTGTCAAAAGAAGCCTGATGTCTTCATTCTTATCTGCTGTTATCTTTTTGTTATCCTCTAGAATTTCTCCGTTGGCTTCATAGCCGACACCTGTTACCTGATATTCTTTTTCTGCCAGCCATAAATGGCTTACTGTCATTTCATTCTGTGTCAGGGTTCCTGTCTTATCCGTACAGATAACAGAGGTACTTCCCAAGGTTTCCACAGAAGACAGCTTCTTTACCAGGGCATTCCGCTTGGACATTCGTTGAACCGCCATGGCAAGAGCCAGGGTTACGGTAGGCAGAAGTCCTTCGGGAATAAATGCAACTATCATACCAAGGGCAAAAATAAAAGAGGCTGCAACTTTTTCTTTTACAAAAAATATAGCTGCTACAAAAAAGAAAACACCGAAACTGATAGCAATTATAGAGATTTGTCTGGTAAGCCTGTTAAGCTCTTTCTGCAAAGGGCTCTCATCCGCCTCCATACTTTGAGTAAGATGTGCTATCTTACCAAACTCTGTCTTCGGATCAGCAGTTTTTCTGACGGGATTGGATTCTCCCGTTAAAGTGGATTGGTTCACCTGAAGATCACTGCAGGCAATCAGCCTTGCATCCGCAGAAATCTTATCTCCTTCTTCCAGGAGGATAATGTCTCCGATAACCAGATCTTCAGCCAGTATTTTAATTTCCTGTCCTTCTCTGATTACCCTTGCATAGGAAGGGAGCATGTTCTTAAGCGCTTCTGTGGCTTTTCCCGCACGGTGTTCCTGCATAAAACTGAATACACCATTAATTACATTAACCAACCAGATAGCAATGGCAAGCTGAGGCATTCCGGCAAATAAAGCTACCGCACCGCCTATCCACAGCAGAATCGCCATTAAATGGGTGAAGTTCTCTAAGAAGATTAATATAACCGATTTTTTCTTCTTCTCTTCAATGAGATTCTTACCCTGTTTCTTCTGATAATCAATCGCCTGCCCGCCTGTAAGACCTGTTGCACTTGATCCAAGCCGTTTATAAACTTCCTCAACGGTCAGTTTCGATAAATTATCTTTCTTTTCCTGTGAGTCTAATGTTTCACTCGACGTATAGATCCCTCTTTTCAATATTAGTCATATCATTTCAGTTCTTTGATACTGACAGCTACATTATATGTCTTCTTACCAAAAATTACAATCCCATCCAGCGTCAGGATAATTACATTTACTTCTAAGTATTGGTATAAAAAAATACTTCAAACAACCAAAGAGAATTTTCTAAAAAAGGAAAGCTGCTGTTCTTACATACAAACAGCAGCTTTCCTTTTTTTAGAATACAATATTATTATAATAGCAAAGTTATCCTACTTGAGAAAATCATCTTTTTTTGGATTAAAAACATCCACCAGTACACTGTCTTCCAAGGCAGCAGTCCCATGTACGCTGTTTGAAGGCATTAACAAGCTGTCGCCGGCCTTTACCACTGTTTTCACACCATCTATGGTAAATTCAAAGCTTCCTTTTACAATATAGGTTGTCTGAAGATGGGGATGGGAATGAATATATCCTTGTGCAATTGCAGCTCCCTCCTGTTTTACAGCAGGCATTACACCATTTCCGAACCAGTAACCAAGTCTCAGGGAACTTTCATCACAAGGCCCACCGGGATGAATCCTCCTCCAGTGCAGGAGGGGGTGGAGGAGGCATTCTCTTCTCACCATTGACAGCTCTGAGTTCTTCTGCTGTGATTTCACCGTCTTCATCGGTATCATACTTTGTAAAGAAATCTTCTGAGCTAAGGGTATTTTCTAATCCCAGCTGCTTTACAAGGTTTTCATACTCGTCTGAAGATAATGTTCCATCCCCATCCAAATCCAACGTGCTGCTATTGTCATCCTTGACATCTTCCTTAGTCTCCGCTTCTTTTACACTGCCTGTTTTCTGCATTAATCCCATAACATCCCTCAGGGATAGATTGCTTCTTACAGCCTTTTCTTCTTCTTCTGTAAGGGTATCTGTGCTAACCTCTGTAACTGCCTTCGTGCCATTTGGGTAGTTCTTAGTCTGCTGATACCAGTTTACAGAATTGGAACTGATTGAATGAATCATAACATTACTCCTTTCAGTATTCTGTAATACCTCATATACATCGGAAGTTCATGTTACAGTTATGTCACAGCTGTGTGCCGGTTTGTTAACAACTATTGTTATTTTGAAAAGCCTTCCCTGTGGTTTGGACACCAAGGGGCTGCCTATGTTTGTTAACAACTATTGTTATTTTGAAAATTCCAGGGACAATACTCCTATATCCTCTTTCTCTCCCGGAAGGTTGCACTGATAGGTGAAATAATTGTCTTTACTGAAACTGAATACGTTTCTCTTAATATAATCACCTTTTTCCTTATTTGAGAGTGTCTCCTCTACCAAAACATAACTAGTCTGAGCCAGTACTTTGTAAGGAATTTTCTCTTCCTTGTTGTTCTTGATTTCTGTTGTTACTATAACTTCATCCTGTTCGTTCATTTCCTTTAGTACTAGTTTCTTAACCGGATCTACAAGTCTTACAGTTATTTTAATGCTGGTTTTTTTGGCGTTCATAGTTTGTTTATCCATGGTTTCCAAAAGTGAAGTACCAATGGTCATAGAATACTCCGAATCTGCTGAGCCATCACCAATATGAACACCTTGCGTATTATCCGTCAGATAAAAGCTTCCATCCGCTCTTCGATAAACCGGATATGCTCTAAACGAATTCATACTGTCTGTGGGAATCAGGAAAGTTGCCTCTCCTATGTCTTCGTTCCCGCTATCTAATATTTTGACCTGGGAGGACAAATCTGTAAATCCATCATCGGCAATTAACCCAATGCCCTTGTCATCTTTGTTCTCTTCCTTTAAAAAACCGACAAAGTAACCATCAATTCCTTCAAAACTCACTGTATCATTCCTATAGCTTCCTTCTAAAGTATTGTTCTTTTTCTGTATTATTTCACCTTTATTATTTACGGTAAAATTCAAGGGACTCAGCTCATTAAATGAACTCCCTTCACCTGCAAATACCAGATAAGCCCCGCAGAATTCATCTCCTCCCAGTATCTGCTCAGGCAGGGCAAGACTGCATCCTGTTAATTGAACCAGTATCAGGAAGAGAAAAATTATTGCACTGTTTTTCCTTACTGATAGTTTCTCTATTACGAATAAATACCATCTATTCTTCCTCTTCATTCTCATCCTCCTCCAATACACCGTCACAATCCAGTATGTCCCCTACATTACAATTAAGATAATGACATATTTTATTTAAAGTTACAAAACGAACACCTTTTGCCTTGCCGCTTCTAAGTACCGAAAGATTTGCTTCCGTAATACCGATTAAGCCACATAATTCCTTGGAAGTCATGTGCCGTTCTTTAAGAATTTCATCCAGATGAATGCTGATTGCCATAATTTCCTCTCTTCATATAAGTAACTTATTAACTCTAATTCTTATATAAATAACTCATCATTTTCTTTAAGCTTACCTGCTTCCTTAAAATAACCGGATAGAATCATAGATACAAAAGCTGTTATCAGCGGAAACAGCGGCAGATAGATATTAATAGTTATGTCCTTTAAATATCCGCACATTATCACCTTAAGTATATTAGAAGCAAGTCCGCAGATAACAACTCCATAGATACCAATTTTACTTACTTTTCCAAGTGCAATGGCAGCTGTCTGTTCTTCTTCCTTAAAATGTTTATCAGCCATAGCCTCAAAAAGGAGAATCCCTTTTACATAAATCCATACTGTTATAGCAACAGGTATACTGTTAATAACATATATGAGAACGTGTAAGCTTATCTTAATATTATTACTGGCGGTTTCTGCTGCTCCTTCTGTCTGTATAATCCCTGATACTTCCGTTAATACAGGAAATATCATAAAAAAGCTATAAATAATCGTGTAAAGATAAGCTCCTAATTTTAGTAGTAACTGCAGTTGTCTGATCATCGGAATACTCTTATGATAACTGACAGGCGCCAGAACAGTATCTGCACTCTTAAGCAGAAAATAGCTAAGCCACATCCCCCAGAAAAGGAATGCCAGAATTGCTTTGATACTTATGACCATTACCTCAGAGCCATAATCCGGAAAAAGCCTTTGTATCATAATACCAGGATTAATAAAGAAGTAGATTAGAAAAAGGCTGTAGATAGATATAATCGGCAGCAGTAACCCTGCTGCATGTCTGTTTCCCCTCTTTCTTTTTATGAACCAATATACTAACGGAATAAATGCAAGACTCAGATAAACTGCAATAGCCGCTCCGTTGCCTAAAGCTGAAGAAAGAGACAGTAAGCGCAAACCCTTCCCCAAAAGATCAAAAGGTATATACATAAGTTGAAATCCATTCATTATGCCTAGATACAGATGGGCAAACACTGCTGCCACAACGGATAAGAAGGCCGTAAATATTAATGTCAGCCTAATATCTTTCACAAAATCCATAACACCCTCCCATAAAATACCATTATTGTTTTACGATAATTATAACTGTATAATTATCGTTTGTCAATAATTAAAGTAATTATTGAAGTAGTTATTGAGTTCTATTCCCAGATAATATATAATTGAATAATATTGGAAAGGAACTGGCAAATGAAGACATTTAGAAAAATAATGACCGCCTTTAAGGCAGTACCTATAAAAGTTAAAAATTTCTTTCAGTTAATGATATCAAAATGTAAAAATTGGGCTAATCGTAATTTCAAAGACACTGGTAAACCTCAGTCGCTTCTTACTGATATTTTAACAAGTACTCTTCTGGCCTTGATGCTGCTGGACTCCGGACTGCCGGAAGCTGTAAGCTTTCTCCTGGCATTTGTAGTATTCTTTCTTCTTTTGAATCTACTGCGGCTGATAGTATTGCCTTTGCTGAAAATGTTCTTAAAAATATCCCCCAGAGGCATCTATCTCTTTCTTCAATTGTTTATTGTATTTGCTTATCTTTGGGATTTTTCCTTAAACAGTGGTGGTGAGGATACATACTTGATTTCCAGAATAGCAGCTATAGCCCTTGCAGGTGCCTTTCTTATCATGATGCGCTGTTGTTATGCACTTTTCAGACTTCACAGGAAGAGCCCTTCTTTAATTATTATTTTAATTTTTACTCTGATCCTAACAGGTGCTGGGGGATACTTATGTATTGGTACAGGTTTTTCTTATCCTTACGTTAATAACTATCTGGCTATGCACAAAGAAGATGTTAATTCCTCTTACTCGGTAAGACCGGCTAAGGGTCCTCATGAGACTTCGGTTATAGATTATGGTATGAATAAAGAACCTATAAAATCAAGAACTGCCAACCTGTCAAGTTATGTTGTTTATGAAGGCTTCACAAAGAAACTAAGAGATTTCTACTGGGGCTACAGCATTGATAAAGTACCTTTAAAAGGCAGGGTATGGTACCCTGCTGACGGCAATAACTATCCGGTAGTATTTATAGTCCACGGCAACCATACCATGACAGCTGCTTCCTACAAAGGTTATGGCTACCTGGGTGAATATCTTGCCAGTTACGGTTATGTAGTGGTATCTGTAGATGAAAGTTTTCTAAACGGATATATTAACAATGGTTTGTCCGGGGAAAACGACGCAAGAGCTATTCTCCTGTTAAAAAACATGGAAGAAATGGAACGAAAGAATAAAGAAAAGGGAAACCCGCTATACGAAAAAATGGATTTTAACAACCTGACTCTTGCAGGTCATTCCAGAGGCGGAGAAGCTGTAACCGTAGCTGCTCTCTATAACTCATTAAAGCGCCTTCCGGATAACGGTAACATAAGTCTATCCTATGATTTTGATATCAAGTCCATAATAGCCATCGCTCCCTGTACCGATCAGTATCGTCCCTCTAACAGGGATATATCGCTGACCGATGTCAATTATCTATTAATTCACGGAGCCAATGACCAGGATGTTTCCTATATGATGGGTGAAAAGCAGTATAATAATACCACTTTCACCGGCGAGAGTGATTATTTCAAAGCCTACCTGTACATAGCTGATGCAAACCATGGACAATTTAATACCAAATGGGGAAGATTTGATATCGGCGCACCTTTTAATATGATGTTAAATACCAAGAACCTTTTAAAACCTTCGATACAGCAGGATATCCTGAAGCTAACCGTTAAACAGTTTCTGGATGCCACCATAAAAGAGGATGTTACTGCCAGGAATTTCTTCCGTGACAGTAAAGAATTACGTTCCGAACTGCCGGTTAATCTCTATCTGAACGGTTATGAAGACAGCAGCTTTGATACTGTCTGCAATTATGAAGAAGATACGGATATTACAACTGCAACCAAAGAGAAGGTCAGATTATCCTCCTCCGGCTCTGCTTATTGGTATGAAACCCAAGTATATTATGAATTAAACGGTCCCGACCGTGATAATTATGCATTGATTTATGCCTGGAAGGAATCTGTTTCATCTTATTACGATATTGCTTTTGATACACCCTATTCTGACACGAGGCAGTATCTGCAATTTAATGTAATGGACGATAGGGAATACACTATTAAGGATAATGAAATAGCCCCGTTGGATTTTACAGTTAGACTTACCGACTCAAAAGGAGAAACAGCAGTTGTCACCTTATCGGACTATGCTGCCATCTATCCTTCTCTGCCTGTAATGACAACAAAACTCCAATTCTTTAATAATACACCGGTTTTTAAGCATTATTTTCAGACGGTACGACTGCCCCTTGAAGCCTTTCAGAACAATAACAATAATATTGATACCTCCGATATTACGGATATTCGATTTATCTTCAATAAACTGGAGACCGGAAATATTAAACTGGATAATATTGGTTTTGCAAGGTAATCTCAAAAACAACCAGGTGATAAAACTGCAAATCCTGCATAGATTATATTAAAAACAGGTATTAACCATGAAAAATTTCTCTATTCAGGGTGCTGTAATAAGCGCAGGTATTGCTTTACTGACAGGTATGCTCTCCAGCCTGTTATCCGGTGGTCAGCAGGAAGTGTATGGGCAGTTGGTATTACCTCCATTTGCACCGCCTCCCTGGTTATTTGGAGTCGTATGGCCTATTTTGTACATATTGATGGGAATAGCTGCTTATCTCATCTACATTACACCAGCATCACCAGCAGATAAACAGGTAAGTTTATTCTATTATGGAGCCCAGCTCTTTGTAAATTTTACCTGGAGCATTGTCTTCTTCCGCTTCCAGTCCTATGGGATGGCTGTACTGGTATTGGCATTTTTACTGGTATTAGTAACCTTTACCATGATTTATTTTTTCGACCTCAACAGATTGGCTGCATTATTGCTGTTACCCTATTACCTATGGCTGATTGTGGCCTATTACTTAAATATCGGAATATTCTTACTGAACCAGTAAGATCATCAGGAACCTTAGATAGAAAAATACACCCCCAAATGTTAGTCTTACTAGCATTGGAGGTGTATTTTTCTATCTTTTATGGTGTGTAAACTTCACTTATATTAATAACTACCCCATCTTTTTTTATTCTTCTTCAGTAATCGTTCCACTGAAATTTTTAACAAGCGGAAATACTATAACAACCTTGAATAGATCACCATCTGTCGTAACCGTAAAGGTACCATTCTGTAATCCGGTAAAACTTTTGGCAATGGCAAGCCCCAGTCCTGAACCTTCTGAATTCCTGGCTTTATCACCTCTTACGAAACGTTCAACAATCTCCTCGCCACTGAAATCCAGTTCCTCACTCGATATATTACGCAAAGTGATAACAGTCTGTCTATCTTGAATTTCCATATCCAAGTATGCTCTGGAACCACGTTGGGCATACTTACACATGTTATTCAACAGATTTTCAAATATCCTATAGGATTTGTCACTATCTAACTTAACAACAACTTTATCCTCTGGCATCCTTACTCTGAAATCAATCTCTGCTGCAGTGATTCTGTCGCTCATTTCAAACTGTACCTGTTTTATTAAAGCCGTCAGATCCACCTCTACCGGATGTATGGTTATGGTATTGCTGGCTGCTTTGCTCATTTCAAAGAGGTCTTCAATGAGAAGCTTTAAACGAAGTGCCTTTCTGTCCAGGGTTTCCACATAAGATTCTTTTTGTTCTTCTGAAATATTCTTATCCTTTAACAGATCAATGTAAGTGATAATTGCAGTTAATGGCGTCTTCAAATCATGAGAAACATTTGTTATCAGTTCTGTTTTCATTTTCTGACTCTTGGTTTCTTCTAAAACTGCCCTTCGAAATCCTGTCTGAACCTCCATCAGCTCATCTCTTAAGGGATTAAATACTCCTAAATCCTTATCAATGGATATATCCAGTTCGCCCTCTGAAATATTACTGGCTGCTGCTAAAATCACCTGATAATCTGAAGCTAATTTATCTTTGTGTTTCTTTATTTGATAGAGAAGTACACCAGTATAGATGATAACCGCAAATATTCCAACAAACCAGAACAAACAAAAAACAATTAATAGAAGCATATTACAGCCTAGAAGCAATAGCAGTTTCTTATTATCCTTTTTACTCATATCAAAGGAGGTGGTATAACGGAGGAATTTTCTGATATTTCTAATAATCCAGTTAAAAAATCTTCCGGTTAAGGAATTCTCTTTCACGTATCTAATCGGCCCCTTTATGAACAATTCTCTAATGGACAGAACACCAACAAACCATACTAACAGTATTACTGCCCACAGCAGAATATTAAAGACATAGGAAACACCTCTGGCGGCATTTGTATCCAAAATATTATTGGCATTTAACTCAAACAAATCCCCCCATACTGTTTCGTTTATTAATGGCAGAAATATCTCACTATAAAATGCAACTGTTACCGCAAACCCCGCAAGACATATTTCAATCGGAACACGAGCTTCAATTCCTTTTCCTACTCTCAGAGGCTTTACCACAGGAAGTAACAAACCCAACAGTACTACTATCATCATAGCTACTGCAAATAAATAAGCACCGCCTGCTTTCCCATAGGCATTGTTATTAAGCTGATCCATTAAATAGCTATATTGCCAGGTGTTTACATTTGTAAGGGCTTCTTCTGATCTTACCGCATAGATTACTGTCATATCAGAAGGTTTCTTTACCCGGCTTGCATACCATGCCGGATTGCCCCAGTTTCTCTCAACCATCTGTTGGGTCAGGTTCTGTGCCAGGTATGCATTGGCATTATTATCCATAATTCCATTAAAATACGGCACTGTGGCATTACCATCTTTATCAAACTTAATTACCGTATAAAAATAATAATCTTCTTGGATTTGCTTAATATCCTCTTCCATATTCTCAGAATCTAAAAATGCATTAAGCTTTGTACCTGTATTGGTTATTATTTGCCCGCTTTGATTATCAACTCCATAATATTCTAATGCATAGGTCGAGAGTGAATTATAATAAAAATCATAACTCCAGTCATTCATAAGATTAGCAAAATCTGCTTTAAAGGATTCCATATTCATGGAATCTTCATAATCATCAGTAGAGTAGCTGTTCACGTCTTCACTGGCATTGGTATTTGAATCGCCTTCTGCGGTATCATATACTTCCGTATCACTGTTTACGGTATCTTTACCATCAAGAAAAACACCGCTTGCATCAAGTTTTTTATTGTTTTTTTGTCTATCAAGATCCCACTTTAAAACATAAGTCCCTTGAAAAAGCTTTTTTAAGAATGCCTTTTTTTCAGCATCTGAAAATTCATTAAGCTGTTCCTGTTTTTCTACTTTTTCTTTCTCTACAAATACCTTTGCATTTTCTGCTATTGGTTTATATAATAATACAATTATTGCAGCCAGAATCGAAAGAAGTACGACGCTTACATATAGGCCAGCTCCCTTTCTATCGCTGCTGTTTTTCAATTTTGTATCCAACACCCCACACCACCTTCAAATATTTTGGTTCCTTCGGGTTATATTCAATTTTCTCCCGAAGATTGCGGATATGTACCATAATGGTATCTGTATTTACCGCTCTTTCATTCCATACTCTTTCATAAATTTCCTCAGCAGAAAATACTCTGCCGGGATTCTTCATTAATAGGGTCAGTATCTTAAATTCTAATGGCGTCACTTTTACAAGGTTTCCATCCACACTAAGGGTGACTGTGTTTTCATTGAGTTCCAGTCCTCCTACAGTGTAGACATTTTCTTCTTCCTCTTCCTTTTCTTTATCACTTATGATATCCAGATATTTTTTGTACCTGCGTAAATGAGAATTAACCCTGGCTAATAATTCCAACGGAGCAAAGGGTTTGGTTACATAATCATCGGCACCGCACTGAAACCCGGTCAGCTTATCTAGTTCTTCAGATTTGGCAGTCAGCATTATTATTGGGAAATCGAACTTTTCTCTGATCTTCATAGTCATGGTAATACCATCCATCCCCGGCATCATGACATCTACAACTGCAAGATGGATTTTCTCTTTTTCTGCAAGGGCAAGACCCTCTCTTCCGTTCTCTGCCTTTAATACTTCATACCCCTGATTCTTAAGATAGATACCAATCCCCTCTAATATCTCCCTGTCATCTTCTACCACTAATATACGATAAGCTTCCATATTTCCTCCCAAATTTATGCATTTCTCTCTTTATACTGCACTTTCTCCTTATAAAGAGCTTAAATGCTTTTCATTCTTTAACGGACAGCTCAGGATATATATCCGATAGAATGAACTTTGTTCCTGAGTCTGTTCTTCTTTTTCTTTTCAATCAGATTCATTATACAACATTTGAGGGACATACGGAAAGACCTTCGTGTCAGAATAGATTTTCTATAACATTTAATTGGGATTTTATTTGCATTTACTTCTTTGTTCTCCAGCAGCATTTCATACCTCCGTTTTGTTTGTCTTTGATAGTATAAAAAATGATTATTAAAGATACCTACAGATAAAACGAAAGAAATTCGAAAGATTTTAGAATATTTAAATTAGCTTAACAAAAAAACTCCTGTATTTTACCAAGGCTTGACTACCCGGCTATCATACAGGAGTTTATGTTTATATATTATTTCGTTACTTGTAAGGTTTTAATAAGGTAATTAGCTACTTGTTTAACATCGGGTGAAAGGTTATCTGAAATATCTGTTACTGTTATTTTCGTCAAATTTTTCTCAGTATAAATATCATAGATTGTCTGCTTCATTGTAACTCCATTGTAAGTTAAGTTAAAGTTCGTTATATAACCTACACCAAGATCTGTATCAAATTTATTTATTGTAACGCCATCTACGGTCACTTCCATACCCTGCTGTGCGTATTGAGATACCAGTGAATCAGCTGTTATTTCACTATAGGCTGCTTCAAAAACAGAAGTTTCCGGAATACCCTCTGAATCAAGGATCAATAATGAAATGCCCGAAACATTAGCACTTGCGTCATCAACTGCTGGCACAAGAACTACCTGTCTGTAACCGGTATCTTCTGCTTCCGTTTTTGTCCAGTTACTTGGATAGATATAAGTTACATTACCAGAAGTTGCTGCCTGAGCCTTAAAGGGTGCTCCCTCAACCAGCGGATTGGCAACTACAGCTGCTTTCACAGTTACAGTACAAGCATATTTCTTTTTATCTACTGTAGCGGTTATAGTTGCTTTGCCGGCTTTTTTAGCAGTAACCTTTCCAGTCTTACTTACTGTCGCTACTGTAGTCTTACTGGATTTCCAGGTAACCTTTGATTTGGTTCCTATAATTTTAAGTACTTTAGATTTACCAACCTCTAGCGTTAATTTTTTCTGACTTATCGCTGTTTGCGCAGCTTCTGCTGTTTGAAGATAAATATTATTACACTGATGGTACCTACTATATTTCCTTTGAAAAGAACTCAAATGGAAATACATATATGTATTTTTCTGGCTTCACTAAGCTTTCAGGTCTGGGTCAGAGCCTCTCCTCCAGTTATCTGGCACAGAAACTAACAGATAATTCCCTTACCACTGAGGTTGAAAAAGCCTGGAAAGCACGTTCTGGTAAAACCTATTTCCTGTTGTCAGAGAAGTATTCCTCCCAGATATATGTTCTTTCAGCACCTTATGCTCCTTTCTTAATGGCAGAGAGCATTAAGGGTTACTGGATGAATACCGCTATAATTGATAAAGATAATGCCAGAAGTCCCTTCCAGATTCCTGGAGTTTATGGACGCAATTTGACGGACTACAGGTTCTTCCGTGAAAATGGTACGGAATATTTGAATGCAGGGGGAAGCATTTACCTCTCTTCTGACAGCCTTAAGACACTTCCGGCAAAAACATCAAACTATACCATTGGAGATAAGGGATATGCCTCTTGGTATAAATTATCCAGTAATACTGCTTCTAAGAAAATTACAATTACCGTACCAGCCAATGCTTCTTTCACAGTTTATAACGATAAAAATGTTTGTGTAACCAATTACTATCTTAATAAAACCAAAACAATAACCCTTCCAAAGAAAGGTTATATTGTATTCACTGGTGATGCCGGTTCTGTATTTCAGTTGAAATTTGCAAAATAATGATCTTTACACCAATAAAAGGACTGCTTCCCTACTATTTTGTAAGGAAACAGTCCTGTTTATTTACAATTTGCTGATATTGCTTTCCCGGATGATTTTACGTATGGGGAGAATGGCTCCGGGGGAAACAGACAGTTCATCCACTCCCATTTTCAAAAATATACGTGTCAGTTCCATATCGGCTCCCAGCTCACCGCAGATGCCTGCCCAGATACCTGCCTTGTGAGCATTTTCAATTACCATCTGAATCATACGTAATATAGCAGGATGATGAGCATCATAAAATTCGTCCAGTTGGGAATTCTGTCTGTCAATTGCAAGAGTATACTGGGTAAGGTCATTGGTTCCTATGCTGAAGAAATCCACTTCCTTTGCCAGCTCTTCACTTATCATAACTGCGGCTGGCGTTTCAATCATTATTCCCTGCTCTACTTGTCCGAAAGCGATTCCCTTATCCTTAAGCTCTGTCTTAACCTCTTCTGCTATTTTGCGTATTCTTTGTACCTCTTTAATGGATATGATCATTGGATACATAATTGCAATATTACCATAAGCACTGGCACGGAACAGGGCACGCAGTTGTGTTTTGAAGATTTCAGGCCTGGTAAGGCAGATGCGTATTGCACGATAGCCCATAGCAGGATTTTCTTCATAAGGCAGCTTAAAATATTCTGCCTGCTTATCCGCACCTATATCCAGCGTACGGATTATTACCTTTCTGCCGGCCATGGTCTCCGCCACGGTTTTATATATGTTGAACTGCTCTTCCTCTGTAGGATAATTCTCTTTCTCCAAATAGATAAATTCACTGCGGAAGAGTCCGATTCCCCCCGCATCATTCTGTAATACCGTAGCCAGATCGCTGCTATTGCCTATATTGGCATAAAGTTTGATTTCCTTTCCATCCAGGGTTACATTTGCCTTTCCTTTTAAGGTCTGTAGAAGCAGCTTTTTCTCTGCTTCGGCCTTCTGCCTTTCCTGCATCCGGCTTTTGACAGACTCCTCCGGCTCTATCAGAAAGCTGCCCTCAAAGCCATCAACAACCCCTTCTTTTCCGTTTATCTGCTCCATGACCTTTTTTGTGAGGCTGGTCCCAACCAGCGCAGGAATGTTCATGTTTCTGGCAAGGATAGCAGTATGGGAGTTGACTGAACCCTTGACCGTTACAAAGGCAAGCACCTTATCCTTATCCAGCTGCACTGTTTCACTGGGAGCCAGATCCTCCGCTACAAGAATGACCGGCTCCTCTATTAGAATACCTTCTCCGCCCTTTCCCATAAGGCTTCCCAGCAGCCGTTCGGACACATCCCTTACATCAGCTGCCCTGCCTTTCATATATTCATCCTCCATAGCGGAAAACATCCTTGCAAAATTATCTGCTGTAGTTGCAACTGCATACTCCGCATTGACCTTCTGGCTGCAGATTATACTTTCAACAGATTCATTATAATCCATATCCTCCAGCATCATCTGGTGTACCTCAAATATAGCCGCCTCAGATTCACCTATTTTATTTACAGAGGTTTCATAAAGGTGCTTTAACTGTACGATGCTTGTGTCCCTGGCTTCCCGAAAGCGCAATACCTCCGCATCGGTATCGGAAACTCTGCTCCTTTTTACCTGCTGCTCATGCTTTTGGTAAACCATTATCCTGCCCATGGCAATACCCCCAAAAACACTTTTCCCCTGAAATGTCTGCATAGTCATCCTCCTTTTTCCGATGTCTACCTTCCCTTATGAGCATCTCTTCTTCTCCTCAGATTCTTACTTCTCTGAGAGGAGGCTTATAATAAGAACAGCTTCCTACAGTTGCTTTTTTAGAAACTCATCCAATGCAGCAATTGCTTTAGCCTCATCCTCGCCTTCAGCAATCAGCTGTATTTCCTGTCCTTGCTTTGCACCAAGCCCCATGACACCAAAAATCCTTTTGGCATCCGTACTTTTTCCGTCCTTGCTTATTGTTATGGCAGATTTAAATTCCTTTAACAGCTTTACCAGCTCTCCTGCCGGTCTGGCATGAATTCCTTCCGGGTCTGTTATAATATATTTAATTTCTTTCATTTCGTATTAGTTCCTTTCTGTTATGTTCTTTTTCAATATTCCCAGCATTCCTGCCGCCACCAAAGTACCTGCCACCAATGCCAGCAGATACATGATTGGATGCTCTACCACCGGAAAAACAAATATCCCGCCGTGAGGAGCCATCAAGCTGGAGCCAAAAGCCATTGACATAGCTCCCGCTACCGCCGAGCCGAGAATACACGCTGGCAGTACTCTTAAAGGATCGGCTGCCGCAAAGGGAATGGCACCCTCTGTTATAAAAGCCAGACCCATGATAAAGTTGGCAGGGGCAGTTTCTCTCTCGGCTTTAGTAAATTTATTACGAAATATCAGCGTTGCCAAAGCAATGGCACAGGGAGGCACCATGCCTCCAATCATAACCGCCGCCATGATATCATAATTACCCGCTACTATAGATGCGGTTCCAAATACATAAGCAGCCTTGTTAAAAGGTCCGCCCATATCTATAGCCATCATACCAGCTACAATGATTCCCAATAATATCTTGCTGGTTGTACCCATACCTGTTAATGCATTGTTTAAGGCTGTGTTTAAAAAACCTATAGGAGGTTCTATTACAAAGGTCATAAGCAGTCCAATACATAGGATACCCAAAAGGGGATAGAGCAATACCGGTGCCAGCTTCTCAATAGTTACAGGCAGTTTGTTGAAAAGCTTACGTAAAAGCACTATAATATAGCCTGCCAGAAACCCTGCCGCCAATGCACCAAGAAAGCCGGATTTTCCGTTTGCTGCAATGTACCCGCCAATAATACCTACTGCCAGTCCCGGTCGGTCAGCAATACTCATTGCGATATAACCGGCCAGTATAGGAAGCATAAAACCGAAGGCGGCTCCGCCAATTGACTTAAATAATGCCGCTGTCGGTGTGATGGACCCAAAATTAGCCCGAACCTCTTCAGATACCGCTGTCATATCAATAGACAAAGAATCTATCAGGAATGCAATAGCAATCAGTATACCACCCCCCACTACAAAAGGAAGCATATGAGATACACCGCTCATAAGATGCATATATATTTTGTGGGTCAGAGAATTATTCCCGGCAGCAGCTGTCCCTGCTTCCTCTCCCTGTACAGCCCTATATACGGGTACCTCTCCCTTTACAGCACGCTTTATCAGTTGGTCTGCCTTACTGATGCCGTCGGATACCTGGCACTCAATTACTTTTTTACCAGCAAAGCGTTCCATAGGAACTTTGGTATCTGCAGCTACTATGATACAGTCTGCCGCTGCAATCTCTGCTTCTGTCAGCACATTCTTAGCCCCACCTGACCCTCTGGTCTCTATCCTTATAGCGCAATTATTTGCTTTTGCTGCCTTTGCCAGACCCTCTGCCGCCATATAAGTATGAGCAATACCTGTAGGACAGGAAGTAACTGCTGCTATATTCCTGTAGAAGGTTTCCTCTACCTCTCCTACCTCTGCATTTTGGGCTTTCATTTCCGGAATACTCTCATCTGCCTCATCTATTATATGAAGAAATTCCTCTACGTCAGCTGCATTTTTTAACTTTTCTGCAAATTCCTCATTCATCAGCAGCACAGACAGCTTGCTTAACACATCAAGATGTACATTATCTTTTGTGTCGGGTGCCGCTATCAGAAATAGTAAATATACAGGTTCCCCATCCAGGGCCTCAAATTCCACCCCCTCCGGAATTACCATGGCAGCCAGCCCCGGAGCCTTCACTCCCTTACATTTGCCATGAGGAATAGCAATCCCTTCACCGATTCCGGTTGTACCTTCCTTTTCTCTTGCAAACACCTTCCGGGTATATTCCGCCCGGTCACTGATCTTCCCACTCTTTACCATTATTTCTATAGCCTGTTCCAGTGCTTCCTTCTTACCGGCCGGAGCTGCCTTTAGTACAATACTCTCCCTGCTTAACAATTCAGTAATCCTCATACCTACACCTCTCTTCTTCCTGTTTGACCCTTTCCCTGGTTACCTTTCCGTCACATCTGCTTTAACAGCGCCTCCACCTGCTCCTTTGAAGCTAGCAGCTCTGAAAAGGCACTGGCACTTCCCGTTGCAAGTCCCATACGGAAAGCCTGACTATAATCGTCTGTGCTTAACCAGCCTGCTAAAAAACCTGCTACCATAGAGTCTCCTGCACCAACTGCGTTGACAAGCCGGCCTTTTGGTGCCGGACTTTCATAAATCCCGCCGTTCTCAGCTACTAATACGGCACCTTCCCCCGCCATGGATACAAGTACGTTACAAGCTCCCTGCTTCTGTAATTTCTGAGCATAAGGTATAACTTCCCTGCGTGTTTTTAAGGTCACACCAAAAATCTCTCCCAGTTCATGATTATTGGGTTTAATCAGAAATGGTCTATTCTCCAGTACATTAACCAGCAAATCTTTCGTGGCATCCACCACCACGGATATGTTTTTTCCTGAAAGTCTAACCATTATATCTTTGTAAATAGAATCGGGAATGCTGGCTGGAATACTACCTGCCATTACCAGAATATCTCCTGGCTTTAAAGAATCCAACCGAATCAAAAGTTTCTGAAGGCTCTCTGCATCAATATCCGGTCCCCTGCCGTTAACTTCCGTTCCGTCTGCAGATTTCAGTTTAAAATTAATGCGGCTCATCCCTTGGTTAATGGTTATAAATTCTGCAAGACATCCCGTCTTTTCTATCCTTTTTCTGATCTCTTCTCCGGTAAATCCTGCGATAAATCCCAGCGCAGTGCTTTCATAACCAAGATTTTTCAAAACAATAGAAACATTAATTCCTTTTCCTCCCGCCAGTATGGCTTCTTCCGTGGTTCGGTTTGTTTTACCCAGTTGAAAATCTTCCACCGACACGATATAATCCAAAGCCGGATTAAAGGTAATAGTATAGATCATTGTCTAGCCTCCTGCAGCATAAATTACTGATAATGAATATTTTTGAATGATTTATATGGTTCTAATTTATTTTACAATCATATTCACTCATTTTCAATCGACTTTATTCCTAGTGTTTAAGTACTAAAATTGTGCACAACTGCCAAATCTCATTCAATTCCATTCATTTTCAGTCATATAAAAGCATATCAGGCCAGTTATTTTTTCTATTATGCTTCATTCAATATAATAATATTCTCAAGTTTTTTATATTCCGGCTTATCCACTCGGTCTGTAATAATAACAGCATGGTCTAAATCCCCAAAAGTTACCGGACTAATCTGACCGAATTTGGAATGGTCGCACAAAATATAAGGACGGCGAATCTGTTTCAAGGCAATCTGCTTTATCATTGCTTCATTGTTATCCGGAGTGGAAAAACCGCTGTGTTGATGTATACCGTTTGTCCCAAGAAAGCCCAACGTAAAATGATATTTTTGAAGCTGAATCGTTGCTTCACTCCCTACCACTGCTTCCGTAGAAGCCTTTAGCTCTCCACCGATAAGAATGACATGAAGCCCGGCTGCTGCCAAACGCTGTGCATGGTTAACACCGTTGGTAACAAAAGTAGCCTGTTTGGTTTGGATAAAATCTATCATATAACCGGTAGTGGTACCTGCATCCAGATATACAAAATCATCCGGTCCGATTAGGGAAGCTCCGTATTCTGCAATACGCAATTTTTCCTCTCTGTTCACCTCCCTGCGGGTTGGTACCTCAATATCCTTGGTCCGGTAATGAGCATCCAAAGACATTGCCCCTCCAAAAACCTTAACCAGTTTACCGCTGTTATGAAGAGTCGTTAAATCTCTGCGAAGAGTGGACTCAGATGCAGCAAATATATTTTTTAGCTCCTGTAAGGTTACCATTCCCTTCTCATCCACCAGCCTTAATATTTCTTCAAACCGTTTTTCTGTCAGCATTACAATACCTCATTCCATATTTT
>JAQSXJ010000036.1 GCA_029256725.1 Anaerocolumna sp.
TCTTACCATTGATATAGATCCTCAGGGAAATACATCAAGCGGACTTGGAGTGAAGAAAAATGAGTTAAGTTTCACAGTCTATGACTTAATTATTGGTAACTGTAGTATAGAAGAATGTTTAATTGAAAATGTATATGAGAACTTATCATTACTTCCCTCAAATGTTAATTTAGCAGGTGCAGAAATAGAATTAATTGGTGTAGAAGAGAGAGAGTTTATTCTAAAAAAAGAAATTGAAAAGATAAGAGATAAATATGATTTTATAATAATAGATTGTCCCCCTTCTTTAAATACTCTCACAGTAAACGCAATGACTACTGCAGATACGGTCTTAGTGCCAATTCAATGTGAGTATTACGCATTAGAGGGGTTATCACAGTTAATACATACTATAAATCTAGTAAGACAAAGATTAAATCCTCAGTTAGAAATAGAAGGAGTAGTATTTACCATGTATGATGCCAGAACTAACTTATCCTTACAGGTAGTTGAAAATGTTAAACAAAATCTTGAGCAAAATATTTATAAGACTATTATTCCAAGAAATGTACGTTTAGCAGAAGCACCAAGTCATGGATTACCTATTAATATATATGATCCAAAGTCTGCTGGTGCTGAAGGATATAGAGATTTGGCAGATGAAGTAATAGAAAAGAAGTATTAATTATGTGCGATAAAAGAAAAGGAGATAAATATGGCTGTTTCTAAAAAGGGATTAGGTAAAGGCCTTGACTCTATGATTCCTGATAAAAGTGATACAAAGAAGAATACAGTTATTCCTGATAAAAGTGATACAAAGAAGAATACAGTTAACGAAGGTAAAGAAAAAACTGATGTTTCACGTGAAACATTAGTTTTAATAAATGAGGTTGAACCTAATAGAAAACAACCAAGAAAGCATTTTGATGAAGACTCTCTTCATGAGTTATCCGATTCAATTAAACAATTTGGTGTGATCCAGCCACTGATAGTTCAAAAGAAAGATAAGTATTATGAAATTATAGCTGGTGAAAGAAGATGGAGAGCAGCCAAGCAGGCAGGCTTAAAAGAAATACCAGTAATAGTAAAAAACTATACTCCTCAGGAAGTAATGGAAATTGCCATTATTGAGAATATACAAAGGGAAGATTTAAATCCAATAGAAGAGGCAATTGCATATCAAAATCTCATAAAAGAGTTTAATCTGAAACAGGATGAAGTTGCCGAAAGAGTATCCAAAAGCAGAACAGCAGTAACCAATGCTATGAGACTTTTAAAACTCAGTGAGAGAGTTCAACAGATGTTGATAGATGATATGATTTCAGGCGGACATGCCAGGGCTTTATTAGCTATTGATGATGAAGAGATACAATATCAGACAGCTATGATAGTGTTTGATGATAAATTGAGTGTTCGAGATACTGAAAAATTAGTGAAAAAAATTACAACACAGATAAATGAAGTAAAAGAAGAAGTTGCTCCGGTAAAAGAGGATAGCTTTTTATATCGTGATATAGAAGAAAAGATAAAAAAAATAATGGGTACAAAAGTATCTATAAAAAAGAAAAATAATAATAATGGAAAAATAGAAATAGAGTATTATTCTGTAGAGGAATTAGAAAGAATTTTGGATTTATTTGAAACAATAAATTAAAGGAGACCTTCTCATGTTGTTAAATGATTACATAAGTGAATATATTGATTTTATTGTAATAGGTTTTGCTGCAATTCTGTTGATCATGTTTGTTTGTCTTATTATACTATTTGTGAAATCCAGTAAATTAAAGAAACGTTATAAGAAATTCATGGATGGAGCAGATGGTAAAAGTCTGGAAGTACAGTTTGAGAATAAATTCAATCAGCTGGAAGAATTGAAAGACCAAAGTAAAGTTCATGCTGAACAAATCAAAAAGATATTTGAGAATTTAGCAATAACTTATCAAAAAGTTGGTATAGTGAAGTATGATGCATTTCAGGAGATGGGAGGAAAATTAAGTTTTACACTGGCTATCTTGAATGATGAAAATGATGGTTTTGTCCTTAACTCAATGCATTCTACCAGAGAAGGTTGTTATACTTATGTAAAAGAAATTATTAAAGGTGAATCTTTTGTAGTACTATCATCCGAAGAAAAACTAGCGTTGGAAGAAGCGAAGAAAACCAGAAATTATATGGAGTAGTATTTTATATGTAGTAAGGTAATACATGCTATAAAATATTATATATATAGTACAAGAGAAACTGAAAATTCAGAATACAAAAAGGCCGCCTGTTTTCACAGGCGGCCTTTTCAGGCAGGTTGTTTTGTAATGGGGATTCATGTCATTTATATATTACTTTTTAGCGGGTATATTACCTTTTCCGTAGAAGGCTGTTAAATATAAATCTTCTAACTCAGACACTAATGGAAGTCTGGGATTAGCAGTAGTACACTGGTCACCAAATGCTAAGTCTGCAAGAGGATTCACTTTGGTTAAGAAATCTTTTTCATCAAGTCCATACTCTTTTAAGGTTGCAGGAATTTCAAGGAAAGCATTTAATTTTTCAATTTCTGTTGCAAGAATTTCAACAGCATCATCATTGTTCTTAGGAGCAAAGCCTAACTTCTTCATTAAGCTGAATATCTTATCTCCCACAATGTAGTTCTCATATTTAGGCCATGATGTAAATTTGGTCGGGCAGGAGGTACCATTGTAACGAACTACGTGAGGAAGTAAGATTGCATTTGCGCATCCATGAGGTACATGATATTCACCGCCAAGTTTATGAGCCAAGGAGTGATTGATACCAAGGAATGCATTGGTAAATGCCATACCAGCAATTGTTGATGCATTGTGCATTTTTTCTCTAGCTACGGGATCTTTTTCTCCAAATTCAAAGGATCTCTTCAGGTAAGTGAATACCATTTCGATAGCATGCACTGCTAATGCATCTGTATAGTCAGAAGCAAGGATGGAGATATATGCTTCAATAGCATGTGTTAAAACATCCATACCGGTCCATGCAGTTGATTTCTTAGGTACTGACATAACGAAATCAGGATCGATAATAGCAACATCAGGAGTTAACTCATAATCTGCAAGGGGATATTTCTTGTTCTCAGTTTTATCAGAGATTACGGCGAAAGAAGTAACTTCTGATCCGGTTCCGGAGGTTGTAGGAATAGCAACTAATTTAGCTTTCTTTCCTAACTGAGGGAATTTGTAAGTACGTTTTCTAATATCTAAGAACTTAAGAGACATGTTCTTGAAATCTGCATCAGGATTCTCATAGAATAACCACATACCTTTTGCTGCATCAATAGCAGATCCACCACCTAATGCGATAATTACATCAGGTTTAAATTTATTCATGGAGTCTACGCCCATCATGATTGTCTCAAGAGAAGGATCGGGCTCTACCTGATCAAAGATTTCGCAGTGAACATATTCTTCTCTTTTTCTTAACTGATAAAGAACCTTATTTACATATCCAAGCTGTGTCATGGCAGGGTCAGTTACAATAAATGCTTTTGTTATATCAGGCATCTTGGAAAGATAAGCTGTTGAACCTGATTCAAAGTAAATCTTGTTAGGAATCTTAAACCATTGCATATTGTTTCTCCTCTTAGCCACACGTTTGATATTTACCAGGTCAACTGCAGAAACATTGTGTGTTGTTGAGTTTCCGCCGTAAGATCCACAGCCGAGTGTTAAGGAAGGCATATTTGTATTGTATAAATCACCAATTGCACCATGAGTAGAAGGAGAGTTAACAATGATACGTCCGGTCTTCATACGATTGGAGAACTCTTCGATAACTGTCTGGTTGGTTGAGTGAAGTACTGAGGAATGACCCATACCACCATTTGCTAACATTTTCTCACAAAGATTCATACCATCTTCCACATCTTTCGCTTTTACTACTGCTAAAACAGGGGATAATTTTTCAATAGACAGTGGATATTCTGCTCCTACTCCATCAATCTCTGTGCATAAAATCTTTGTTTCTTTGGGAATTGTAAATCCAGCAAGAGCTGCGATTGCTGCAGGTGACTGTCCAACTATGGCAGGATTTACTGATAATTTCTCAATATTTATTACAACTGGCTCTAATTTCTTTATTTCTTCTTTGGTTGCAAAATAGCAGCCAGCTTTTTTCATAAGTTCGATTACTTCCTTATATACAGGAGCTTCAATAATAGCTGCCTGTTCAGAAGCACAAATCATACCATTATCAAAAGATTTAGAAAGTACAAGGTCATTTACAGCACGTTTTAATACAGCAGTTTTCTCAATAAAGCAAGGAACGTTACCAGGACCAACACCTAATGCAGGTTTTCCGGAGGAATATGCTGCTTTTACCATTCCAGGGCCACCGGTTGCAAGAATGCAGGCTACACCAGGATGATTCATTAATACTGAAGTTGCTTCTACGGAAGGATATTCAATCCACTGGATACAGTCTTTAGGTGCACCGGCATTAATTGCTGCTTCATATAAAGTCTGTGCAGCTGCTTTGGAGCACTGCTGTGCACTTGGATGGAAACCGAAAATTATGGGATTTCTTGTTTTAATACAGGAGATTATCTTGAACATTGTTGTTGAAGTAGGATTGGTTACTGGTGTTACACCAGCTACGATACCGATTGGTTCAGCAACGGTCATATAATCTTCTTCTTCATTATCTTCTATAATACCAACTGTTTTCTGATACTTAATGGAGTGCCAGATATATTCTGTAGCGAAGATATTCTTTGTTATCTTATCTTCATAAATACCGCGTTGTGTTTCTTCTACTGCCATTTTAGCAAGGTACTGCTGTTTAGCAAGTCCGGCAAGTGCCATTTCATGAACGATAGTATCAATTTGATCCTGATTGTAATTCATAAACTCTTTCAGAGCTACCTGTGCATTCTTTACTAGTTGGTCTACATGTTCCTGGGGGGTAGGTTGTTTTTTCTCACTCATGGGAGTCCTCCTTATTTATGTTAAATTCTTAACAATTAACTGCGCTGTTTATTACACTCCTAATATATCAAATTGTTATTAATTTGTCAAACTAATATTTTGTATATCGTGTATAAAATAACACCTAAATTTTTGTGCAATAAGTGCATAAAACATACATAATGCACAAGCCGTAAATCTGTAAAAATGCTAGTTTAACATATTGTATAAAAATTATGTCAAAATATAAAATTATTGTTAAGTTATTAACAAAGGGTTAGAACAATTTTTCTGTACCTATATTGACATTGCCGTTTTTATCCGATATTGTATTAAGTAGGAACTAATATTATTTTCGTTGATAGTATACAAATGATAAGGATCATTACCCTTTGTATATACATGAGGTATCTATATGAGAAAGGTGTTACTTGATACAATCAAGGGACATGAATTGTTAGCCAGGGATATCATAACAGACAGCGGTATTGTGATTATGTCAGCAGGAGCCCCTGTTAAGATAGAATATGCCAAGAAACTTAAAGAATTAGGTTATAGTTATATATGTGTAGAAGATGAATTATCCCAAGGCGTTAACGAAGAAGAGAATATTGAAGAAAAAATTAAATATGAATGCCAGGACATAGTACGGGAGGTTATAGAACGATATACTTATCAGGGATATGGTGAATTAGAGGAGATTAAAAATGTTGCAGAAAATATAATCTGCGACATTGTTAGCTCACCACACGTATTATATAGTATATCGGGTATAAGAAAAAAGAATGAGGGTACATATGCCCATTCTTTAAATGTATGTGCCATGTCTGTTTTGATTGCATTGAGAATGAAATTAAGCAAAGATAAAGTACGACAGATTGCTCTGGGCAGCTTGCTTCACGATATGGGGTATAATCTGGTCAAGATTGATTATCAGAATTATAACTATTTAAAGAGCAGTAAAGAAGAGCAAAAGGAACTAATGAAACATGTTGTATATGGTTATTCTTCCGTTATTAAAGAAAACTGGCTTCCTGTAGCATCAAAAGATATTATATTGTGCCACCATGAAAGAATTGATGGTTCAGGATTTCCTTTTCATAAAAAGGGAGACAAGATTAAAATAGGAAGTAAGATTGTAGCTGTATGCGATGCTTTTGACAGCCTTGTATATGGTTTTCTGATACCAAAACTTAAGGTACACCATGCTTTGGACTATATCGTAAGCCAAGCTGGTATAAAGTTTGATTTTGAAGTTGTTCATTGTTTTATAGAGCTAATTGCTGCATATCCTAATGGTACAGTTGTGGTAACCGATGAAGGTGAGACTGGAATCGTTTTAAGACAGAATACGAAATGCCCTACAAGACCGGTACTGCGTATGCTGACAGATAGCAATGGACGCAATTATTCTAATTGGATCGAAAAGGATCTTAAAACAGACCTGTCTACTATGATTGTAGATACGATGGATACAGATGAATATATAGGGTAATTACTAATATAGGGACAAAATGCAACTATATTTCGTTTGCTATGGTCTAATATAGTATATTTTGTTAATATTGATATTATAGGATTATGGATTGCAAGCTTGTAAGCTTATAAGCTGGTTTCTGCAACGAAGGTTCTAATAGCAGTAATATAAGTAATACACAGTAATTTAACTTGTCATCAGATACAAAATATGATATAAGTAATAGATATTCATTGATTTTCGTTTTTTGTGGGTATGTTATATAAGCTAACCTCCATATAATAGGATAATCTAATGATTGTATAAAGCAGGAGGTGGTGTGAAATAAATGATATTTCACACTTCTTATTTGAGCAGTACCGCAAGCGGGTTTGCGGTATGCGTGTGTTAATGTGGAAACATAAAAATTATTCCACTTCTGATTGGAGCGCGCCAAGGCGCGAACGGTAGTTAGTGTGAAAAAGGGAAATTATTATTTTCACCTGCTGACCTAAATCCTTGTGTAAGCACGGTTAGGACATTAAATTGCTGGGAATAAGGAAATACTTGGTGAGTTTGATTATGCGAAGATAAGGTTACTTCTTATTTGAGCAGTATAGCAAGCCTGCTTATAATATGTAAAAGGTTAGATTGAAAGATGGTTATTTTATCTATCTTTTTAAGCAGTATCGCGAGTCTGCTTGCGATATGCATAGGGATTAGGTTGAAAATGTTTTTCAACTTCTGATTTATGCAATATACAATAAGCTAACCAGTATATGCAGGAAAGAGGTTATTATGCATAGTTTTTTAAGAGCGATCGGTTTTACAAACATGAAAGATAGATTAGATCTGGAGCGCCTGGTAAATCTGATTACAGAACAGCCTACGGACAAGAGGATATATACGCAGCAGGATGGCAGGATATTTGCTGAGATAACGAAATTATTCAGTAAGCAGATTGGTGTTACAGTAAGAGGAGAATATGACAGCCAGGGTAAGTTTTACATGGAACATTATTTTCCTTATATAAAAGGAAGCTATATTAGCACCAAAGAAGAGGTATCTATTATAAAACGAGTAGACACAGATGCTTATACAGGTATGAGCGATGATGTCAGGTTAGGTGTTTCTTTGATTTTTTATTTGCAGAATGTAGTTGATTATCTGAATGAGTCCAAGGATAAGAAGCAGTTTGACAGACCTTTCTCCATATATTTATCCGCATTATCTGTATCAGGAAAGATACTTCTCCCCTTAGAAAGAGATGAAAAGCTAGCTAAGAGCAACACGGCAGAAGTTCAATACAGAAGGCAGCTGATTTCAGAAGCAAAGAAAGGTAATCAGGAGGCTATCGATAGTCTGACTATTGATGATATTGATATGTACGCTATGATTTCAAGACGTGCTAAAGTCGAAGATATCTATACAATCGTTGAGACCTCTTTTACGCCTTATGGCTCAGAATCTGACAATTATACTATCTTGGGTACCATAATTGACGTAGAAGTCCTTAAAAACGATATTACAGAGGAAGAGATGTATAATCTTAGTATCTCATGTAATGATGTTATCTTTCAGGTTACTATAAACAAAAGTGATTTATACGGAGAGCCATTGGTGGGCAGAAGATTTAAGGGAAATATTTGGCTTCAGGGATATGTTGATTTTCTGGGCATTAATGTATAGCAACAGTTATACTATCAAAAATATTATCATTTGGGGTTGACTATTTGTCCTTAAAAGAGTAGAATATTTTTGCTGTTATTTTAACAAATAACAGGGCTTTAAAATAAAGCACGTTCTCGTAGCTCAGCAGGATAGAGCGATCGCCTCCTAAGCGATAGGTCGCACGTTCAAATCGTGTCGGGAACGCTTAAAAGGCTGTTGTAGATTACTACAACAGCCTTTTCTTTTACAATTAAATATTCTTTCAATCATATTATAGGTCCAGATAATCATTTTTAGAGTAATAACGTTTACTCTTTTTTCTTTTTGCGTTATATGCACTCTTTCGTTTTCTATAAGGCAATTCTATAAAGATGAGGTACAAGGTTACGGATACAAGGATTACAATAATTATAATAGCGATAATGATAATACGCAGTCTACCGTTATCATCCTGGGTTTCCTGAGGCATTGTAACACCTTTGGTTACTATTGTCTTGGGTGTTTCCGGAATGAATTTGTTATTTAATACATAGGAGGAAGCATCCGTGGAATATACGATATCTGCTGATCCTACGTAAGTATTATCATAGGTAAAACGCATGGTTCCAATATTGTTGTCACCTTCTGTGAGTTTGCCCAATGGTGAATAAGAAATTGTACTTTCAGCTTCATCAAATTTAACGCCTTTAGGTAAAATAACGCTACCGGTACTACTTAACTTCAGTGGTGAGGTTGTTCGGCTGAATAAAGGCGCATATTGGGTAAACAGTTCTGTATTACCAGTCTTATCCGGAGATACTTCGTTTACTACATTGTGTTTTGAGTAATTTTCAAAGCCGTAATTAAGCAATGCTTCCGTATCACCGTATTCATTGGGAATTGAATCACAATACATAATAACACTGATTAAAGTCATTCCATCACGTTCTGCAAAGGTTACAAGAGTATATTTGGCCTTTGAGGTATAGCCGGTCTTACCGCCAAGAGTACCTTCAAAAGAATAGGTTCCTTTTATCATACCGTGATGGTTCGCCAAATACCTGGATTCCTTTTGGATATTTGTTGGAGGGATTGTATAAGTCTTAGTACCGGTAATCTTACGAAAGGTCTCATTGTTAATAGCAGCTCTTGATATAAGAGCCATATCGTATGCACTTGTATAATGGTTTTCATCGGGCAGTCCATGAGGATTGATGAAGTTTGAGTCAACACAGCCTAAACTGGCTGCTTTTTTATTCATCATCTCTGAAAAAGCAGATACGCTGCCAGCTACATGTTCTGCTACTGCATAGGATACTTCATTCGCTGACTCAAGCATTACAGCATAAAGGCTCTGCTCCATGGTCAATTTTTCACCTACATCGATACCTATTCGGCTGCTGTCCAGATCAACATCGTATACAGCATTCTTAGAAAAGGTTACAATTTCACCGGGAGTAGAGTTTTCCAAGGCTACTAAGGTGGTCAGTACCTTGGTGATACTGGCAGGGTAATGTTTTTCATGTATGTTTTTGGCATATAAAACTGTTCCGGTGGAAGCTTCCATTACAATTGCTGCCTCAGAAGCAACATTTGGCATATCACCTACGTTTAAGGATTCATTCTCAGTTGTTTTTTTTATATTGGTTGATTTATTATCAGCAGTAGTATTGTTTTCGCTATTATTATCCAGTGATTCGTCAGTTGCTGCTGTGCTGGGGGTTATATCGGATGCAGCCAGAGCATGTACATTATAAACGGTTGTATTAAATATTAATGCGCACAAAGCACATATAAGAAAGAGTGATTTTCTCATGACAACTCCTTATAGGGCAATATTTATAGTATGGTATTTTTTTCAGTATTTATTTAGGCATTACTTCATTAAGCTATAAATAAGTGACAATACTTTTAAATAGCTTAGGTTTATTATATGGTTTTTATCTATTTTATCGTTCGTTTTATGCTTTTGATCGAATTGTATCGAAATTATGTATTTATATAAAATTTTTTATTATATTTATATATTATAGATGATTTCACAGGTTGTAGCAAGTATTAAAGGGATGTTAAGAAAAAATTAATGAAATAAGGATTAACTTTCCAGCGAAAATTAATAAAAGATTACCAATAAGAATACTTTTAATGAAAAACCCTCTTACTTACCCTGATATAAATACAGGGAAGTAAAAGGGGAACTGTAGAAGTTGAATTAAGTTTTCTTATGCCTCTAAGACAAAGGTGGTATATAGTTAAGCCTTTTATACCAAGAGGAGGCAGAACTGTAATTCAGATAATATTATTATTTATGATTTTTGTCCATAGTATGCATTTGCACCATGTTTTCTGAGATAATGTTTATCTAAGAGTTCCTGTTGAAGGGAGGGAAGCTTACCTTCTGACAGAGATAGATTATGCCAAGCCATAAAAGCAACTTCTTCCAGTACTACTGCATTATGAACGGCATTCTTTGCTGAGGTTCCCCAGGTAAAGGGTCCATGGCTGTATACTACAACTCCCGGCACTGCTAATGGATCAAGGCCTCTTTCTTTAAAACACTCAATAATAACGGTTCCGGTTTCCTTTTCATAGGCAGCAGCTATTTCTTCCGGCGTCATTTTTCTGGTGCAGGGAATCTCTCCATAGTAATAGTCGGCGTGGGTGGTACCAAAAGCTGGAACACCTCTTCCGGATTGTGCGAAGATAGTAGCCCAGCGGGAATGAGTGTGTACGATACCGCCAAGACCGGGAAAGGCCTTATAAAGTTCTATATGTGTAGCAGTATCGGAGGAAGGGTTTAATTTTCCTTCTACCGTTTTACCGTCCAGGTCAACTACTACCATATCCTCAGGTGTCATTACGTCATATTCTACACCAGAGGGTTTGATAACCATAAGACCGCTTTCTTTATCAAAGGCTGATACATTACCCCAGGTAAAGGTTACAAGATTATGTTTCGGCAGAAGCATATTTGCTTCATATACCTCTTTCTTTAATACTTCTAACATAGGCTCATTCCTCTTCCTTATTATTTTAATTTCCAGGCAATATCCTGTAAGAATAACTGTTGTTTTAAGTTTTCTACTGTTGTACTTTCAGAGATATGAACATATTCGATATCCATCATTTCTGCCCAGTCCTGCATCTGCTCAGCTGTTATGCTGTAGGAGAATACAGTATGGTGTGCACCGCCGGCAAGTATCCAGCACTCAGCACCGGTCTTAAGATCTGGCATTGCTTTCCACATAACACGAGCAACAGGCAGATTAGGCATATCATAAATAGGTTTTACAGCAAGGACATCCTGAACGATGAGGCGAAGACGTCCGCCCATATCAACTAAAGAAACGACGATTGCTTTTCCTTCATGGCCTTCAAATACAAGTCTTGCAGGATCAGCTTTACCGCCGATTCCAAGGGGATGAACCTCAATCTTAGGTTTTCCGGCTGCAAGAGTAGGGCACACTTCAAGCATATGAGCACCTAAGGATAACTCATTACCTTTCGTAAGATCATAAGTATAATCCTCCATGAAAGCAGTTCCGCCGGGAAGACCTTCTGCCATACGTTTTAAAATATGAGTAAGGGCAGATACTTTCCAATCGCCTTCACCGCCATAGCCATAACCGGCTTCCATTACTCTCTGGCTTGCAAGACCGGGAAGCTGTTCCATTCCGTGAAGATCTTCAAAGGTGTTGGTAAATGCACCGTAGCCGCCTTCTGTAATCATCTTCATTAAAGCAACTTCTACCTTTGCCTGGTAACGAACGGATGCAATATTGTCTGTGTTGAATTCATATTTCTCTTCATACTCTTTTATAACGGCATCAATCTGAGCTTCTGTTACATTGTTGATTTCAGCTACTAAATCACCTACAGCTGTTGTATTAACCTGCCAGCCAAGCTTAATCTGAGCTTCTACTTTATCGCCTTCTGTAACAGCTACCTGACGCATGTTATCACCGAAACGGATAACTTTTAAGCTTTTGCTTACAGCTACACCAACAGCTGATCTCATCCAGCTTCCGATGCGTTCCTGTACATCTTCATCTTCCCAATAGCCGGCAACAACTTTTCTTGCCATACGTAATCTGGTGCCAATGAAGCCATGCTCTCTGTCGCCGTGAGCTGACTGATTTAAGTTCATGAAATCCATATCAATTCCTTCGTTAGGTATTGTACGGTTGAACTGTGTATGAAGGTGCAGATAAGGTTTTTCCAAACGAGTCAATCCATTGATCCACATCTTGGATGGGGAAAAGGTATGCATCCAGGTAATGATACCAAGACAGTTATCTGCGTAGTTAGCTTCTTTAACAAGGGTTGTAATTTCATCAGGTGTTTTTACAATGGGTTTGAATACAACGGAGCAGGGAATAACAGATGACTGGTTTAAAGTATCTGCTATAACTTTTGAGTGCTCTGCTACCTGTTTCAGTGTTTCAGGTCCGTATAAATGCTGGGAACCTGTTATAAACCAGAATTCATATTGTTTTAATGACATATTAAGTCCTCCATAATTAGTTCTGTGATTGGATATTACTATTGAATGTAAAATAGTTTGTGTACCTGTTTGAAATTATTACATGCAAAAAATAAATTTGTGTGATTGGATGAACTATTACATGTAATATATTTCTGGTGAATGCAATAACTATGAGCCGATACTATAAAAGTTATACATTATTTAAAGTAATAGTATGAAACAGCTTAACTGATCTAACTGGTGTAATTGGATGTAGTAGTATTCTTTGATGAACTTCTGATCAGCAGGAGTTACATTGTACTTTATACAGCATTCTTCTGACTAATATTGAAATAGCCTTGGGTAACTGCAGTTATAAAAAATTGACTTATTACAACTGCAGCTATAAATTAATCAAAGGGTTTTAAAAAAAATTAAGTATAACTAAGTATTATATTGTAATTGATTTGTGATTGATTACGGTTTAAGTTATAAAATTTGATATATGTTAATGCTGTATAGTTAAGCCTGTTCCTTTTTCAATTGTTTAAGTCTTTTCATAACATCGTTGGCGCCGCGGCCGAAATAATCATGAAGAAGGGTATATTCTGCATAAAGCTTATCATAGATAGCAGCATTCTCGGAAATAGGAGTATAAATAGTATCTTTTAATTTACCCATGATACTTCCTGCCTTAAATACATCATCATATCCACCTTTTGCAGAACCTGCTGCTACCGTGCCAAAAATAGCACTTCCAAGAGCAGGACCCTGTGTGGTGCCGCCAATCTTAACCGGCAGCTTAATTACATCTGAATATATCTGCATAGCCATTGTATTCTTTAAGGAGATACCGCCGGAGGCATAGAACTCTTCTACTGGCACACCGTTATTCTGGAAGGTCTCAATAATTTTACGAGTGCCATATGCGGTTGCTTCAATTAAGGCACGGTACATTTCCTCAGGCTTAGTCTGCAGGGTCATACCAAGAATAAGGCCGGTTAAATCCACATCAACTAATACAGAGCGGTTACCATTCCACCAGTCAAGAGCTAATAAACCGCTTTCTCCGGGTTTTAGGGCACTTGCCTTTTTCGTTAGATACTCATGTATGTTTAAACCTTCTGCTTTAGCAGCTTCGTAGTATTCTGCGCTTACACAGTTCTCTACGAACCAAGCGAAATGATCGCCTACGCAGGACTGTCCGGCTTCATATCCGAAATAACCAGGGCAAACACCGTCTTCAACAACGCCGCACATTCCTGGAACAGTAGATTCTTTCTCTCCTAAGAGGATGTGGCAGGTTGAGGTTCCCATAATTGCAAGCATTTTTCCGGGGCCGTCGATTTTAACAGCAGGTACTGTAACGTGAGCATCTACATTTGCCACTGCTACTGCTGTACCGGGCACTAAACCTGTAAAGGCAGCAGAGTGTTCTGTAATCTCACCTGCTTTGGCTCCTAAAGGAACTATCTCACAGTTTAATTTGTCCTCTACAACATTTTCAAGACGGGGGTCTAACTGCTTGAAGAAAGATTTATCAGGATATCCTTCTTTCTTATGCCACATTGCTTTGTAACCGGCTGTACAGGAGTTTCTTGTCTGCACACCTGTTAACTGCCAGATTACCCAGTCTGCAGCTTCTATAAAGAAGTCAGCTTCCTCATAGATTTCAGGTGCTTCCTCAAGTGTCTGCCAGATCTTAGGGAACATCCACTCAGAAGATATCTTTCCGCCATAGCGAGCCAGCCAGCTCTGGTTGGTTTCTTCTGCGATCTGGTTTAACTTATTTGCCTTATCCTGTGCTGCATGATGCTTCCAGAGCTTAATATAGGCATGCGGATCATCTTTGTACTTCTCAAGGAAGCATAGAGGTGTTCCGTCTGCTTTCACTGGCAGCATTGTGCAGGCAGTAAAGTCAATACCTACACCGATAATATCCTCTGCAGCTATTCCAGCTTTTTTGATTACAGCGGGAATTGTAGTGCTAAGTACCTCCAGATAATCAGCGGGATGCTCTAAAGCCCAGTCTGGAGCGAGCTTCTTTCCGCTTGGCAGACATTCATCCATTACCGCATGAGTATAATCCTTAACGGCATCGGCTAGTTCCTCACCTGTTTCAACATTTACAAGTAAAGCTCTGCCGGAGAGAGTACCAAAATCTACCCCAATTGAATATTTTGGCATTATGTGTTACCTCCTTTAAATCAGTTGTTTATTATATCTGTAAGTACAAGTTAAAGTTATTAAATGTACGTACAAGTAATGATACCTTTATTCTATCTGAATTTGTATGAAAAAGCAAGAACTAAGTGAGGCTTACATCAGCTATTTACCTTAGTTACAGAACCTCTTATCTTAACGGAAGGATCTAATTTGACCTGCTCTGTGTATAAGGGATTATTCAGGCATTGCAGCAGGAGCTGGGCAGCTTTTTTACCTACTTTCTTTGAAGGATATACCACAGATGTAAGGTTGTATACCATTTCTTTTGCAAGGAAGGAATTATCGAAACTTACGATGGATTTATCCTCCGGTATTCTGATACCATTTCTCTTAAATAGATTTATCAGAGCAACTGCGACCTGATCATTGTAGCATACAACTCCGGAGGTTTTTTCAAGGCGCTCTAATATCATTTTATCCATACCGCCGTTAATTAAATATTTAAAATCTTCTGTAGTATACCATAAATAAGCTTCATCTATTACAGGCTGCTTATGCTTCTTGATGGAAAGCTGCATTCCTTCAAAACGTCTTAGTCCCTGAATATCATCGGACTTAAATATTCCTCCGATGCCTTTATGGCCATTATCAATCAGGACATCAGTTATCATTTCACCGGCCTTTCGGTCATCCAGTACAATATAAGAGCCATTATAATTATGATAATAGCCATTGATAAATACCGTAGGTATATTCTTTTCCTTTAACCTTGTATAGAAAGCTTCGTTGGCATTGTAGAGTGCAGATTTCGTACCTTCTACTATAAGACCGTCTACACCGCTGGCAATAAGCTTCTGAAGACAGTTTTCTTCATCGGATTGTTTATTATGTGTAATTCCAAGAGCCATGGTGTAGCTTTCAGCGGTTAATACTTCTTCAATTCCGTGTATGATGCTTGGAAATATATAATCATCCAGATAGGTGGTTATTACACCGATGCGCATGGTCTTTTCCTGAACCGGCTTTACCGGTGGAATGGAGACATAGGTTCCGCTTCCTTGTTCTCTGGCAAGGATACCCTCCGCTACCAGGTCACCAATGGCTTGTCTTACGGTCTGTCTGCTGAAATGAAAGGTATTAGCCAGTTCATTTTCAGAGGGTATCTTATCACCTACACTGAAGGTATTATTGGAAATGTTTTCTCTTAGCCAGCTGCTTAGAATGGTATGTTTGGACTGTTCCTTCGTTTTCATATATGCCTCATTTCTGCAAAGTCTTCCTGTACTTAATATATTAATTGAAATTTTGTTCTTTTCCTTTCGGATATGAAAGGATATATCATTGAAATTATGGTTTTTTATATCTGAAAGAGGTTAAAAATTAATTCAATTTTATATAGTTGCTGAAGATGCTACATGTATTATAAGTCGGTACTTGTACGTAGCTCTTTTTTATCGATAGTTGTCACTTTATTTATTATTGTACTATAAAAAATACAAGTTGTAAATACAACTTTACAACTTGTATAAATTAGTTATTTAAATTGACAAAGTGTGATTTTTAACGGCTTAACTACCTTATCTTAGGTACCTATGGTTATAAATATTCTCAATCTAAAAAAACTGCATCCTCTTTAAGCGCTTAACTTAAAGTGAATGCAGTTTTACTTAGTATATAGTCAATAGATCTAGGTACGTCTACTTTTAATTACCTTAAGCCTTGTGAATTCTTCTCTCTCTTTTTCTTCGAGTGCATTTTGTATGTTATGAACTAACTCTACATAATGAGGAATTGTTATATTCTTTAAGGCATTGGCACGTTTCTGTGTCTTATTAATACTGGTTGCCAGACGATAGGCAGAGTTTTCTATGGTTGCAAGACGCAGTGTAAGCTCTTTCACCTTACGAAAACTGCTGGTGGCTTCATCCAGTGACAACCTGGTATTAAAGAAAGAGTAAGTGGGTTTTTCATCCTCCAGTTTAAAATCTACCAGGGGAATCTCTGTACCCATAATACTTCTTTGTTTAATTTCAATGGAATTCTCCTCCGGAATGGTAAAGCTTAAGTCTTCTACATTCCGGATACCCATTTCTATATTGGCCTTTTGCAAAGCCGCATATGCACTGGTAAAGGTTCCATCGATCTCTGTCTGGATATCCTTTGCCTTATCAATCAGTTCCATAAGTTCACGAATAAGAATATTTCTTTTCTTATCCATCAGCTCATAGCCTTGTTTCGCTAAGGTAAGGGAATTCTTCGCCAATATTAGGTTTCCCTTGGTGGGAAAGGTATTCGGATTCATATATAACACCCATGCCTTTCTGCTACAGCCGTATATTTACGGTTAGCTTGTTTGAGGCACTTAATTGGAAGCCTCTGATGAAATATAGTATTTATCCAGTATCTTAGTATCAATTCTATCCAGCTCTTCTCTGGGAAGCATACGAAGCAGTTTCCAGCCTAAATCCAGAGTCTGTACGATGGTACGGTTCTCATCTATTCCCTGAGTGATGAATTCCTGCTCCATTGCAGCACCGAATTTCAGATACTTCTTATCGATAGGTGAAAGCTCATCTTCACCTATAACGCTTGCAAGAGCTCTTGCATCACCCACACGGGCATAAGATGAGAATAACTGACTGGAAAGATCCTGATGATCTTCTCTTGTATAACCCTTACCGATACCGTCCTTCATAAGACGGGAAAGGGAAGGAAGGATATTGATGGGAGGATAAACGTTCTTCTGATAAATGGTACGATCAAGAACGATCTGGCCTTCTGTAATATATCCTGTTAAGTCTGGAATAGGATGTGTGATATCATCGTTTGGCATCGTAAGAATAGGAATCTGTGTTACTGATCCGTTGGTGCCGCTAACGATACCGGCTCTTTCGTAAATGGTTGCAAGTTCACTGTAGAGGTAACCGGGATAACCCTTTCTGCTGGGGATTTCACCCTTGGAGGAGGAAACCTCACGCATTGCTTCTGCAAAGGAAGTCATATCAGTTAATACTACAAGAATGTGCATGCCTTTTTCAAAAGCAAGATACTCAGCTGCTGTTAAAGCTACCTTAGGGGTAATTAATCTTTCTACTACCGGGTCATTTGCCAGGTTTAAGAACATAACTACGTGAGAAGTAGCACCGCTTTCCTCAAAAGTACGGCGGAAGAAGTCAGCAACGTCGTGCTTAACACCCATTGCGGCAAATACGATAGCGAATTCTTCATCACTGTTTTCACCAAGGGAGGCCTGTTTTACAATCTGAGCTGCCAGCTGATCGTGAGGCAGACCGTTTCCAGAGAAGATAGGAAGCTTCTGTCCGCGAATCAGGGTTGTAAGACAATCAATAGCTGAAATACCGGTACGGATATAGTTTCTTGGATACTCTCTGGTACAGGGATTTAAGGGAAGACCATTAACGTCTTTGTTTACTTCAGGAACAATGGGTCCAAGGCCGTCAATAGGCTGGCCTACACCGTTAAATACGCGGCCTAAGATATCTGATGAAAGAGCAACTTCCATTGGATGTCCTGTAAGCTTTGTATGAGTATTGTTAAGGGACATTTCTTCTGTTCCCTGGAACACCTGAATTACTGCTTTATCTTCATAGATTTCTACGATTCTACCGAGTTTTTTCTTACCTTCAACGGTCAGTTCTACGATTTCATCATAGGAGGCGTCACGAATACCCTCTATAGCAATTAAGGGGCCGTTTATTTCACTTAATCCTAAATATTCAATTGCCATGTTATATATCCTCCTTAACCGTTCTTGGCCATGATGCGATTATAGAAGTCATCAATCATAGCGGTATAGTGATCAAATTTGAAAAGTTCATCATTTGCAACATCATACTTAATGGAGATTACCTTATCAAAGATATCCTCCTGCTTCAATAAAGACATAGGCATGTTCATTGCAATAAGCTGTTTTGACTTGGAAAACAGATAGAGTATGGTATTCATCATCTTAAGCTGTTTATCAAGAGGAACGTAAGTATCGGAAGGATGGTAAGCATTCTGCTGTACGAATCCTAAACGGATTACTCTGGCAATTTCAAGTACCAGCTTCTGATCATCGGGAAGTACATCACTACCGATGAGCTTAACGATTTCGTTTAACTGATTTTCCTGTGTTAGTAAGCTTAAGATCTGATTTCTGCTGTCTATGAAATCTCTTCCGACATTCTCTGTGTACCAGGGTGCTAAGTCGTTTAAATACTCGCTGTAGCTGGTTAACCAGTGAATAGCAGGGAAATGTCTTGCATAAGCCAGTGATTTATCAAGTGCCCAGAAGCAGCGCACGAAACGTTTGGTATTCTGGGTAACGGGCTCTGAGAAGTCACCACCCTGAGGGGATACGGCTCCGATAATGGATACGCTGCCTTCTGTTCCGTTTAAGTTCTGCATAAAGCCGGCTCTTTCATAGAAGCTTGATAATCTGGAGGCAAGGTATGCAGGGAATCCTTCCTCGGCAGGCATTTCTTCCAGACGACCGGATAACTCACGAAGGGCCTCTGCCCAACGGGAAGTAGAATCAGCCATGATAGCTACGTGATAACCCATATCGCGGTAGTATTCAGCCAGTGTAATACCTGTATAGATACTTGCTTCACGGGCAGCAACGGGCATATTGGAGGTATTAGCAATCAGAGTTGTTCTATCAAGTAAGGGATTACCGGACTTGGGATCCACTAACTTGGAGAAGTCTTCCAAAACCTCTGTCATTTCGTTTCCGCGCTCACCGCAGCCGATATATACGATAATATCCGCATCGCACCATTTAGCAAGCTGATGCTGGGTCATAGTCTTACCGGTTCCGAAACCACCGGGGATAGCTGCTGTACCACCTTTTGCAATAGGGAACAAAGTATCAAGGATACGCTGTCCGGTGATTAGAGGACGGTCAGAAGGATATCTCTTGGAAGTTGGTCTGGGAATACGAATTGGCCATTTCTGTGTTAAGCTAAGCTCTTTTGTTACTCCGTCAGGAGTCTGTATAGTTACGATGGTATCATTGATAGTGTATTGTCCGTCTTTTGCAGCTTTGATGACTACTCCTTCCACATCGGGAGGCACCATGGATTTGTGTACAACGGCAAGAGTTTCAGGAACTTCGGCAATAATGGTTCCGCCGTAGATCTTATCCCCTTCTTTTACTGTTACATGCACATCCCAGAGTTTCTTTGTATCAAGTGCATCTACGCTAACACCTCTGGCAATATAAGCACCAGATTCTTTTGCGATTTCTTTTAAAGGACGCTCAATTCCGTCAAAGATATTACTGATAATTCCTGGTGCTAAAGTAACGGAAATAGCCGCACCGGTTGAATATACCAACTCACCGGGTTTGATACCGGTAGTCTCTTCATATACCTGGACGGTGGTCTGATCTTTTGTCAGACCGATTACTTCTCCGACCAATTTTTCATTGCCTACAAGAACCATTTCGCCCATTTTAAAGCCCTGATTACCTGCCACATATACAATTGGTCCGTTAATTCCGTATATTTTTCCTGTTATATTCATAATGGAGATAGCTCCCCTTTCTTCTTTTTACATGGCATTTTAGTTAAAAGCCTTTAAGTTAAAAATAGACTTAACTTATAAGTTAGAAAAAGATCTAACTTACAGCGAATTTATTTTTGGATTCTTCCATTCTGGTCAGAAATGAATTATCGATTAATATACTTTTTCCCTGTATAACTGCTCTGATACCGCCGATAAAATCACGGTCGCTGACAGATAATGCAGCACCGGTAGAAGCTTCTAAAGTAGGCTTTAAGCTTGAATCGGTAGAATTGATATAGATAGTAACTTCATCTTTTCCGGCAAAATCCTTTATAGCTTTTATCTGTTTAACCAGTAAATCAAAATAATCAGAGGTTTTCATGTATTCCTGTAATTTAGCGGATACATCCTGAAACAACTGATTTCTTAATTCAAATGCCCGGTCGCTTAATTTACGCTTTAAATTAATAAGTTCACTTGCAACTTCTTTATTCTTCTCACGCATGAGTTTTTCTGATTCTGCACGGTAAGTAGCTTCGGATTTCCTGATAAGTTCTTCCTTGTGCTCGTCAAAGATCTGCTGCAGTGATTTCTGATATTCTTCAATTATTTCAATATTCTGGCTGGTAGCGCTTTCCATTGCAGAATTATAAAATTGTTCTAATTTCTCATCTAAAGTCATAGACATCTCCCTCTACAATTTTATTCCAATTGCTTCATTAACATAGGAAGTAATAAAATCGGGTTTTCTTCCCGTTCCGTGGCGGTCGGGAATTTCAACAATCAATGGAAGCTTTCGGTTCAATTTAACATCATTTATCACATCTGGAAATTCGCGGCTGAATTTTTCTGTAATCAGCAGGACACCGATGGTTTTATCTGCAAGCGCTTTATCCAGCTGTTCTTTTAAATGCTTCCTGGAATGTATGACAACCCCGTCTACGCCTGTAAGGCGCATTCCCGTGTAAGTATCAACATTATCACTGATAAGAAACATACGCATACAGTTACCTCCTTATTTCATAAGAGAAAAGCCTTATGCCAAGAAGTGTGAAAGAAAGTACTTTCACACCTCTTTTAATATTTGTTTTATGCGCCGAAAGATTTCTTTCGGTGGCGGTATTTAAACCGCTTTATAGGATAAAAGGAACGAATGGTTCCTCTAAAATTATTAACCTAAAATAGAGAAAGAAACGATAAGTCCGTAAAGAGCAATACCTTCTGCAAGAGCAACGAAGATAAGTGCTTTACCCATGATGCTGGAGTCTTCGCTCATAGCACCTAAAGCAGCAGAAGCAGCAGAAGCAACGGCGATACCACCACCGATACATGATAAACCGGTTGAAAGAGCAGCTGCCAAATATCTCCAGCCATCAACAGAAGCAACAGCAGCATTATCAGCAGCGGATGCTGTGCCGGTAAATAATAAAACGTGTGCGATTAATAATGTTCCAAAGAAGAAAAATGAGTTAGCTATAACACTTGCCTTAAAGTTACCTTTTTTCTTTTCACTGAGTAAATATGCTCCAAAGGGAATTGCGATACTTAATACTAATGCTACTACTAAAATCAATTTTGCTGTCATTGTCATAATATGTTCCTCCTTAAATTTAACTGTTATTTACTTTTGTATGGTTTAAATCCTTTTCCTGTACCCTTATAGAAACGGCTGAACATTTCGTAATATTCAAGACGCAGCACCTGGATACCTACAATCAGGCCTTCCATACCTGCTACAAAAATATTACCGAGTATTACAACCAATATATTAGGATCCCCTGAGTGAGCTCCTGCAAATAGCATAACGACGCCCATCATTGCTGCATGACTGATTGCAAAAGCACCAACACGCAGGAAGGAAATAGAATTTGTTAAATAACTTAAAACGATTTCAAATAATTCAAAAAATGATTCTACGAAAAACATAGCCTTTTGTTCCGGTAAGATCTCGGACTTCTTCTCCACCAAGTGAGTAAGAGGCTCTCTTAAAAAGATCAGTATAAGAGGTACGCCTAAAAAGACTGCAAGAACAATACCCGCAGGTAAAGCATTGCCGGTTGCTACCAACACAACACATACCAGTACTACAAGATAAAATACAAGTCCGGCAATACCATTGGTATCAAAGAAAATCTTTTCTACATCTTTTGCTTTTATACCGTTAATGATATTTATAATCATAGCGATAATAATAAGCACGGCACCGAAGCCAACGGCTGTTAACAGTACGGTCATTACATTTTCCATTGGATTCAGCCATATATGGGGTAAGACGTCTTCAAAGCCAAATATACTGCCGTACATAAATCCCATAATGGTGGAAAAGACTCCGGCGGTGGCAATAATAGCTGCCAAAGCCATTTTCTTAAAGCGGTAGAGTAATCCTCCGCCTATTGCAAGGCACAAACCTTGCCCAACATCCCCGAACATGATACCAAAGATGATAGAGTAGGTTATGGCAACGAAGAAGGTTGGATCTATTTCGTTATAAGCTGGAAGTCCGTACATCTTAATAAACATCTCAAAAGGCTGAAATATTTTTAAATTCTTTAACTTTGTCGGCGGCTTGGAAGATATACTTGTAATATCCTTTTCCATCATGCAGAAGACATCTTTATCCTTATCAATATCCTGAAGGAGTTCTTTTACACTTTCTTCCGGTATCCAACCGCATAATATGAAGTAATATGCATTTCGCTTGGATACGGTGGTGCAGGCAGCCATCTTTCTTACGTCAAAGTTATTGGAGTACACACAGATAATCTCATAAGCACTAAGTATCTTGTCAGACCGGCTGCTTAAGCGATTTTTCATTTCTTCATTAATGGCATTGATCTTTTCCTGGTTTTCTTCCAGTTTCTTAACAATGACATTATAGGCCTGATCCGGGGTCCCCTCATATTCTGTGGTAAGCGATATTGCTTCAAAGTGAAGAGAAGAAAAAATAGCATCGGTTTTATCTGCTTCAGCTAAGGGAACAAAATATACACCCCAGACATAATCCGGATCATTACCGCATTCAATAAATAACGTTGTCAAGCTCTCGTATACGAACTTTGAGAATTTCGTATAATACTCATGGGAAATTCGACCAAATCGGTATTTAATGAACCTGAAAGCTAATATTTTATCAATTTCATAGTCCAGATGACGAAAAGGTTCAATCTTTTTCTGAAGCTCATTCAGATGTTCTCTCTCGAGTCCATGTTTCTTCTTCTGACTTGTCAAGTCTTCCAATTCTCTGGAAGCTGAAAGTATAACAGTAGAAGCTTCGGGAAGTGTCATATTCTGAGCTTGTGAAGGTTCCTTCTTATCAAACCGTTCTGCTAATTCAATAGCCTTTGAATAGATATCCTTGTAAGGATTAGGCTCTACAAAGGGCTTTAAATCTTGAACGGTACTAAGTTCTGACAAGGCATTTTCCAGGTGTATCTCATATTTATTCAGATACGCACTGACAACTCTGTCGAACTCAGCCTTTGGACCGGTAATGCTGATAAATCTCATTTTTTCAATCAATTATTGCACCTCCGATTCAATTAAAAGTAATATATTTTAATGTATCCTGAGGGTCCAGTTTATAACGTATACACTCCAAAGCGGAGGTAAGTCTGTCTATTTCTGTTCTCTTAAGATACAAATAATAACTGATGGGTGCCATGGAATTCGGGTACTTATCTCTATGAAGCTTATAATTTTTTAATACAGTACTTTGGTATACCTTTTCTATTGTTCCATTAGCAAGGGAAGGAACCATAAAATCATAGGGAGTGGTATTTAATACCCCGCTGAACTCTTCAATGGTGGAGGTTTCCATCAGTTTAATTAACTTATCCTTTTTCAGTTTATAAGTTATTGGAATAATATAGGCGTACGCATCTTTCACCTGTAAATTATAAAATTTCTTGGAGCGGTACAGCCACATGATATTTAACAGGTCAATTTCAAGACCTAAGGTATCTGTAACATACTTTAAATTATCTCCTGATAATACCCTGTCTTTCAATTTCCAGGCTTTCATAAAATACTGGATATCTAACTTCATTTCATAATCAAAGGAGGTTATATCCGTTTTCTGAATGCTGGTCAGAACAGAATAATAATCACTGCCTTTCAAATGCTCTACATACTCAGTCATTGACTTAGAAGCAGCAAGTGCAGTGATATCGATGTTGGAATGTTTGTTAAAGAACTCTGTAATATTACCCAAATCGTAATTTCTGTGCTGGTTGAAAACCATATGCATACAGGCTTTTAGTATGTTCACTTCGTAACGGAGAAAGACAATATCAAGGACCTTTCTTTGATCCGGGTTGGAAAAGCGGTAAAGCTTTGAAAAATCCTGATACAGGCAGTTAATGATCATTCCCTCTACCTGACCACGGTGGATCTGGTTCTCATCAATTCCTGCAAAAACACCCCCATAACCGGGATGGGATTTTAAATATGCGATAAAATCTGCTGTGGATTCGAAGTTTGCTATTGACTGATATTCCGCACTTTTTACCGATTTTGCCTCCAGGGCCTTGGTCTTGGTAACAATCCCGCTATAAACTAATAAATTGCTCATAACAAACCTCCCTGTAACTAATTATTTACTCACTAATGATTTCCTGAATAACTTTGTCAACGAATACATTATGGTTTTGGGTATAATTAGCTTCCAAGTCGGCAAGTTGTTTTGCCCAGTCCTTCGTAATAGCTTCTTTTTCGGCGGCTAATTCCTTGTTTACCTGATTTTTCAATACAAGAAGTTTTGCATTCGTACTATCAGCCACGTCCTTATCCAACTTATCGAGATCATTTTTTAAGGCTTCGTGTAGTTTCACTTTTTCATCGTTGGCACGTGCAATGATGAGATTTGCTTTTTCTTCAATGTCGTGTAACAGACCAATTACATTTTCCATGTTAACCTCCTTGCGTTTATTTTTCGTTTTGCTTACCAATAATATACGCAGTATAATTATTAAATGTAAGCGAAAAGAATTAACCTTGAAAAAATGAAAAAAGTATATTCCTGATAAAAAGAGATCCCTAAAAAACCCTCTCTTTTTTTAGCCGGAACACAGCTATATCATACTACGAAAAATTAAAATTACCATCGTGAAAATGTACAAATTTCGATAAATTATATAATTTTAATTTAATACTTTTTATTAATAGGAAGAAATACAAAAGAAAGAAGTAAGACATGTTATCTTCAAATCCATAGAAAATACTTGTTATTCTTTATCTGTATGATATAATTAATTAGCAAATTTTTCAATAAGAATAAAGTCGGAATATAAATAAAATTGTAGTTTTATGGGAGAATAATATATGAGATTAAGAAATGTACCCGGTTCATTGGAAGAAATAGCTAAAAATAAATTTGTAGTACAAGATCCAGAGAAAAGAAAAGGTAATTGGAAGAATTATTTTGGAAATAATAATCCGGTTCATATAGAGATTGGTATGGGAAAAGGGCAGTTTTTATGTCAACTGGCGCAATTAAATTCAAATGTTAATTATCTGGGTATAGAGAAGTATTCAAGTGTACTTATTCGTGGACTTGAGAAGAGAAAAGAGCTTGATTTAAATAATCTCTTCTTCCTAAGATTAGATGCCGAATTTATTAATGATGTATTTGACGAAGGGGAAGTAGATAGAATATATCTGAACTTCTCAGATCCCTGGCCGAAAGACCGACATGCAAGAAGAAGACTGACCTCTAAAGAATTCCTGGACAGATATGATAAATTCTTAAAGTCAGATGGTGAGATTATATTTAAGACCGACAACAGACCGCTCTTTGATTTTTCATTGGAAGAAGTGGAAAATGCCGGTTGGATCCTTAAAAACTATACTTATGACTTGCACCATAGTGAGTTTGCAGAAGGTAATGTAATGACAGAATATGAAGAGAAGTTCTCAGGGCTTGGAAATCCAATTCACCGAATGGTTATATATAGAGAACAAAAATGATATTATTTATCTTATTATAGAAAGATTACTTTATAACCCTGTACAATTTATTTATTTATGCATATAATAATATAAGAACTTCAATTAGGTGACTGTTATGAAAAATTCCGTTAAGAATCAACTTGCCAAAACCTTTGGCGGGAATATGGAGTTGAACAAAAAGGCTCTTCAGATGAAGAATTCCTGGGATGAAGTCAGCGGCCTTTTAGGAAAAGGACTTAAGAAGAAGGGCAACAGCAAATAAAAGAAGCAGAGTTAAGTTACACTAGATATTAAGTTAAAGACAAATATGTTTTTATCTATGATTTACAAATATCCTATTTAACTGGATATTACCGAAATTTATAATTATCTTTGCATAAATGTTCAAAGGAGGAAAAAGAATGGCTCATAAGTTTACAGATGATAATTTTGAACAGGAAGTATTAAAATCACAGGTTCCTGTGTTAGTTGATTTCTATGCTGATTGGTGTGGTCCCTGCAAAATGATGGCACCTGTTATTGAAGAACTGGCAGCTGATTATGAAGGTAGTGTGAAAGTGGGTAAATTAAACGTAGACGAGGCTCCTGGAATCAGCAGCAAATATAGGGTTATGTCCATCCCTACACTTTTATTAATCAAAGACGGTGAAGTAGTGGATACGATTGTTGGTGCTGTGCCCAAAGCTCAGCTTACCGATAAGTTAGAGAAAATTAAATAGTTATATATGCTGCTGCAAACTAAAATTTAGTTGCAGCAGTATTTTTATTAATGACTGAATACAGCAAAAAATAAACAAAAAATGTCAAATTGAAAAACATTTGTAAAGAATTAAAATAAAAATTAAAAAAATATGAAAAAATGCTTGCAATTTGATAATTTATATTATATAATCATTTTTGCGTTCGGGAAATACGAACAAGCAAATATACGGAATAAGCGCTTCTAGCTCAGTTGGTAGAGCACCTGACTCTTAATCAGGGTGTCCAGGGTTCGAGCCCCTGGAGGCGCACTATAGAGTCCTAGTTTGGCAGACGAGAGAGCTGCTGGGTTAGGGCTTTTTTGAAAATAGAAGAACAGATTGCATTAATACAACATGAAACGGTTGGAGAATTTATGGGATGCAATGGAGGTTAAGCAACAGCAACTATTCCTGATAGAGCAAAGAAATGTTCTTCAGTTCGAGCAGAAAGAAGAGCCAGAGAAAAAGAAAGAATATAATTTTGTCTTGTAAATCAACATACGAATATTTGAATAGTAATTTTTAGTTGACATGATAATTTGGTTGTTTTATTGTTAAGCATATACAACATATCAAAGGAGAAAGTTAAGTTATGAGTATGAAAAGAATAGTGGTTGAAATCTTGAGATTATTTTTATTTTTTATACTAGTATATATCTTTGTAGAGGATAAGAATTTTTTAAAATCTATCGAACTTGTTTTTGTAATGGCATTAGTCCTTTTAATATCTAATGTAATAAAAATATATAGATCTAAAAAAAATATTAACGAATAGAAAAAAGGTACTACTAACATTGAAGTTAGCAGTACCTTTTTGAATTTTAATACCCCATGTAAGGAACTAATGTAGTGGTACTTATGTATTGTGTGTTTGATGAGATTTGTTTTTTCATTGCTGAATCTGAGTAAGCGGTTGTTTGAATTCTTACCTGATAGTCTCCGTAATATGTACCGTTATTATCAGTATGGCCGGCACTAAGTTCTCTGTAAGAATATTGGATGTTAAACCATACATCTTGCTCATCACTATTTACATAAAACTGATCCAATAGTATACCTGCTACAACTCCGGCCCACTCTGTAATATTAACTCCAGGGATAAGCCCAGCAATAGTGGATGCTAAAATAGCTTTCCCTGCCTTTTTAAGTTTAGCACTCGTTGTATGAGATGGATATGTTAGAGGTACCCATGCTGTCGGATAAGTTGTTTTTGAAGCTGCACTAACTTGTTTTACCATAGGATTTACACCAAAAGGTAGTGAAAATGAACCTACGACCATAAGAACAGCTACTAAAAAGCATGACAAGAATTTTTTAAACTTCATAAATTATTCCTCCTTTATTTTTAAAGATATTTTACCTCAATAAATACATATATTTCCATGCCATTGCGTTAATAGTGTTCTGCTGTGTAAAAATAAAATAAATTCAGGAGTTTTTGATTGATTTTTAGTAAAAAAAGGATAAAATATACAACTATAGCAGTAGTGTAATTTTTGTTTATATAATTTTAAACCTCTTCCCTCTGAAAGACGATTCAAAAACATTGTTTAAATGTATCAGGAGGTGGATATGAAAAATAAATTAATTTTTCATATTGAGAATTCAAATTTATTAATACTGGATGTAAATGATATTTTGTATTTTGAAAAAAAAGAAAGAAGGGTAAAGATAAAGTTAAAGAGAAGTCAGGATGAAATTGAAATTAATACAAGTATTAAAAACCTATGTATTTACTTATCTGAAGTTGGAGTATATGATAAGATATTCTTTAGACCTCATTGCTCTTTTGTTGTAAATATAAATTACATAAAGATACTAAAGCACAAAAATGTTATTTTACAAAATGGCTATAGTATCCCTATTAGCAATAATAAAAAAGATGAATTTTTAAATAAAATAGAAAAACAACTGGAGAACAAATAAGTAAAGTAACGAGTCGAAGTTAGTTGTAAATTAAACAATTAATGTACTGCTATATTTAATTATAGGTTATTATATTACATAAAATACTTGCAATATAATAATTAGAAGAAACAAGGGATTCTAAAATGATCCCTTGTTTTGTTGTCTTTTAGACCAAGACACGTTTATCTGTCCACAATTATCTGCTGATTTATATCTGATGTTAAACAACCGCTGCTGATATGAAAAGAGGTATTCTAAGCAGTTGTTAGTAGCATTTGCTGAGATATAACCTAACAATTAATTTATTAATATATTACCAGGTTTTATGTGAATTTTTGATTTGAATAAAAGAATATTTCAATATTCTTGATGAAACAAAAGACAGAAGGACGTATAATTTTGTTCACAATGCTTGCATTATGTCATATATGTTATAGTAGTCCCCTTTCAATATATAAAGAAACAATTGATTCTATATTTACCAAATAGTAATCTTTTAATATAGTAAAATAAACTCTTTTGTTATAGAATTATAGTAATTATACAGATAAAAACTCTATGGTGTAGAAATACTTTATATATGGGGATAATAGGAGAAGAAAAGGCATAACAAAAAAGCAATAATGAGAGTAGGGGTGGAATTTTGAGCAGAATGAAAATAGTAAGGCTGACTATGCTGATTTTAAGCAGTTTTTTATTAGCTGCCTGTAGTTATAAAGACAATGCTGAAAACAATAGTGATTCAATGAAAGCAGTACGTGAAGATACATTTTCCGATAAGTGGTATGCCAGTACCGACAGGTTTGGAATTGCACCTGGTGAATTGACCAATAAAGATCTGACCAGACCGGATGACAATAACCAATGGACAAAGACACTGGAAATAAGGTATCCGCAAGTTTATAATATTGAAGATTCGGAGAAAGAAAATCGTATTAACGATACCCTTTATAAAGAAGCGGTTAATTATCATGATGTATTATCAAACAGAAATTATCATGATTACCGTGTTGATTATCAACTTATGGAGGTAAATCAGGATGTAATAAGCATACTGTTTCTTGGTGAAGTAAGTGATCTAAAAACGGCGAACAGCTTTGCTCATGCAGTTACTATTGATATGAACAGTGAACAGCAATTGGATTTAAAAGATTTTTTTGAATTAGACCAATCATTTGTAGAGGAATACCTATATTCTGATTTTGATGTTGTAGAAAATAACTTTGATGAAAAAAGTGACAATACACCATTTATTGAGACCTTTGTAAATGATTATGAACTACAATCTCATACCAATGATTTCTATATTAATGGCAATAATATCGGTATTATTATTCCTACCTATAATAGTATGGGATATATTCTCCTTCAAGGAAATATTGAATAAACGTGTTAAGTGGGGGGATTAATAACCAAGAGTACTTATTACTGTTTGTACTTTAAAAGCAGTTGAGCTATTAATCCCCTTCTGTACTTGATAGGTTTGCGGTTATTCAAAATAATATTTTACTATATGGACAACCAGCTCGGTACGAGCATTGCTCAAACACTCCCGATTAAACGAGTCTAGCAGTTTATAACTTTAATTTCTGTATTATTCGGTCTAAACGTCCGGCAATGTTACTGAGAGTTTCTACCTGTCCGGTAATTCCTTGAACGCTGTTATTCTGTTCAGAGATGCTGACCATCATTTCTTCTATTATTTCATCGCTTTGTTTAAAATGTACTCCCATCTGCTGTATCTCATTCATTACACTCTCGCTGAAAGAGGAAATCTCCTCCGTTGTTCCATACACTTCCTGAACCATTTCAGAAACTGAGGATACGGAATCGGTAATTGCAGTAAAGCGGTCATCGACCTTGTCCACCATATTACTTTCGTTCTTTATGGTAGTTAGCACTGATTCCATGGAAGACTGTGTCTTACCAATACTTTGCTGAATACTCTGGATCAATATTTCTATAGAAGCAGCTTGTTCGGAGGACTCCGCCGCTAATTTTCTTACTTCGTCTGCCACTACGGAGAAACCTTTTCCGTGTTCGCCTGCGCGGGCAGCTTCGATGGAGGCATTAAGAGCCAGAAGATTCGTTTGCTTGGCAATGTTTCTGATACTATCGATAATCTGATTAATCTGAGCAGATTCTTCTTTCAACTGAGCAACCTGTTGACCGGTTTCGGATACTTTCTGGACCGATTCATGAACATATAGCTTCATATCTCTCATAATATCTTTTCCTGCAACGGCTTCTTCGGTGGTCTTGGCTGCGGCAGCAGCGACCTTCTCTGAGCGAAGGGTAACTTGAGATACTGCTTCATTAATCTGAGATACTTTTCTGTTTACTTCTCCTTCTGCGTTGGACCTAAGTTCAATTGCGCCTTTACTTTTTGATACGGAAGACTGGAGTGTAATGGTGGTTTCCTTTGTAGCTGCCATCAATTCTTGAAAAGAATCGGTACTTTTATTTAAATATTCAGAGGATTCACTGATGGTTAACATCATGTCATGAACGGTGCACAAAAGATTGTTAACATGATTCGCCAGAAGTCCTATTTCATTATTACTCTTAATATCTATACGTTTAGTCAAATCTCCTTCCAGGTTGGATATTTCCTCTACTTTTTCTACCAGTACTTCAACGGAGCGCATTTGAGATCTTACAACGATATTTACGATTATGTTCACTATGATTAATACAATTAGCAATAAACCGATAAATCCAGTCAATACCAGGGTCAGGACAAGAGTAATTAAATCTGTTTTCACAGTGGTGTGAATCACCATGCTCTGATTATCGGATAATTGTACCGGCAGATAAAAATCCAAAGGCTCACGTTCCCAAATAAAAGAGATATTAAAATCTGAAATCTGTGCCTCTCCGGTTTCATAAGCTTTTATCAACAAATTATCAGTACTAGCAAGCTTTTCATTGCTGTTATGTTCTTTGCTGCCCTCTATTCCATAAACATATACATATTCCCCGTCCTTTCTGGTAATCAGAGAAATACTGTCGGACAGCATATTGATGTTCTTCTTATATTTATTGACCTCACTCTTTAGATTATCAAGGCTGGTCTGATCCAGAGTGCCGTTATGAAATGATTTTGAAATTCCAAGTTGCTCCAGGCTGCCGCTTAATCCGGTAATAACGGACTGAAAGGAAGATTCTGCAAACTGAGACAGTTTATCAAAGGCAATGGAGGTTGTTACGGTTCCTAAGATAAGAAAGGCGGCTACGATAGCTAGCATTATTCTAACAACAATCTGCCTACCCATACTTACAGTTTTAGCTTTTCCTGCTTTTTTTATCATTCGTATCCTCCCACGGATTTATGTAATGAGTTCTTTCATAATTTTCTTGTATAAAATATAACAATATGCGTCAAAGAAGTAAATTAAGAAAAGATAAACATTTATTAATATTACATATCAAACATTAAAATAATTGTTAGCGTATAGAAAATATAGGTACTGTGTGGTAATTTATGTATTAGCAATATAAAATATGGAAGTTCTATTAATTGTCTATGAGTAAGGGAGAAAAGGTATATGGATAATACAGATATTTTGATTACAAATAAGAACTATTGGGATAACATGGCTGATAGTTGGTTTGGAACTACCGCGCTGCCCGTATACGGTGTACAGTTTATTACAGAAAAGGATTTGAACTTATTTGGTGATGTGAAAGGGAAAAAACTTCTGGAAATAGGCTGCGGCAGTGGTCATTCTCTTAAATATCACGCGGAAAACGGGGCGGCTGAATTATGGGGTTTGGATATGTCCACCAGTCAGATACAGAATGCTGGTAAACTTCTCAGTGAATGTGGATATGCTGCAAGGCTAATTAATGAGTCTATGGAAAAGGAGTGTCAAATTCCTAAGAATTATTTTGACTTTGTATATTCTATTTATGCAATTGGCTGGACTATAGATTTACAGGGAACCTTTGACCGAATTGCATCTTATTTGAAAAAAGACGGAATATTTATTTTTAGTTGGAAACATCCGCTTCATCATTGCGTGACAAGGGAGGAGAACAAGCTTGTTTTTCAGAAGAGTTATTTTGATGAAGCCTGGTTTGATTTAAGCCTGGATGGATTTGAGGTTAAGTTATGTAACCGAAAAATTTCTACATACATAAATGCTCTTGCAAAAGCAGGATTTCTTATAGAAGAAATGGCAGAACAGACTGACAGGGGGACAATGGAAGCAGCAGATGACCTGAGTGAGAGATCCATAAAGGCGAGACAGCTGCCACTTTCCTTTGTAATTAAAGCCAGAAAACTGTAAATATCCATACTATCCTACAGCGGGTTGATAGTATAATAATTGGTTAAAGAAACCGCGATGATATAAAAAGCAAGTAAAACATGGTTGCATATTTATACATATATTGTTATAATAAAAAATAATTATTAACAAGTAATTACTAAAACGAGAGAATGGATTATTATAACTACAAAACATGATTTGAATAAATATGCAAAGCATTAAAAATATGGAGGTACTAATTATGAAAACCAAAGTTTTTGTTGATGGAAGTGAAGGAACGACCGGACTAAGAATTCATGAGCGATTCAAAGGCCGTGAGGATATAGAACTATTAACGATTGCACCGGAGTTAAGAAAGGATGAAGCAGAGAGGAAGAAGCTCATTAATTCTTCAGATGTTACCTTTCTCTGCTTACCTGATGCTGCAGCCAGAGAAGCAGTAGCAATGGTTGAAAACGACAAGGTTAAGATATTAGATACCTCAACAGCACATAGAACCAATAAGGACTGGGCATATGGCCTGCCGGAATTATCAAAGGAGCATAAGGTTAAGATCAAGACTGGTAATCGCATTGCAGTTCCCGGTTGCCATGCGACTGGCTTCATCTCATTAGTATATCCTCTTATGAAAGAAAGTATCTTACCGGAGGATTATCCTATTAGCAGTTTTTCTCTTACCGGTTACAGCGGGGGAGGCAAGAAGATGATAGCGGAATACGAAGAAGAGGAGAGGCTGACGGAATATGAAGCACCCAGAGAATATGGTCTAGGCCAGCAGCACAAGCATCTGAAGGAGATGAAACTAATTACAGGTCTTTTAAGGGAGCCACTGTTTTCCCCTATTGTAGCCGACTATTATAGCGGTATGCTGGTATCAATTCCCTTGTATACGGATTTATTAAAGGGAAAGCAGACACCAGAACAGATTCAGAAAGTATTTGCAGATTACTATAAGGACCAGCTATTTGTAAAGGTGATGCCATATGGTGCCGAAGCTGAGAAGAATGGTTTCTTAAGCGGTATAGACTGTACCGGCTGGGATGGGCTTAATATCTATGTTACCGGCAATTCAGACAGAATGGTTCTGTCAGCACAATTTGATAATCTGGGTAAAGGAGCATCCGGTGCGGCTATTCAGTGCCTTAACCTGATGCTTGGCTGTGCAGAAGATACCGGTTTGAATCTGTAAATACTATCATTTTTCTGGTAAATATGTTATGATAGGCAGGTAGTCTGTGTAAGCATCATCTAAGCTAAAATGGATGTCTAAGTGCTTACGTGAATTATAAATATATCAATTCATATCCTGATTAGTAGCAGTGCCATATCCACAGGTAGATACGGCATGCCGTGGAGAGGTATAAATGCAGCTATGAGGAATACATATGCTGTATCAGGAAGGAAAGTCGGATGAAAAAAACTACCGCTCGTATTAAGAACATAACCCATACCCATACCGGTGACACTGAAAGTGTACATAGTCACAGTCATGAGGCCGGTACAGGTCATAAGCATAGCCATCAGAATACCAAGGCCGTTTTGAACCGTTTATCTCGGGCAGCAGGACATCTGGATTCGGTAAAGAGAATGATAGAAGACGGGAAGGACTGCAGCGAAGTGCTTATTCAGCTTTCTGCGGTAATAGCGGCGCTTAACAGCACGGGAAAGATTATTCTGGAAGACCATATTCAGAATTGCATTGTAGATGCCATTGAGTCCGGTGATAAGACCTCACTGGAAAATCTTAATAAGGCTATTGACCGTTTTATAAAATAAATAGTAAGAGCAAGAAAGTACTGCCCCGTAGAGACAGCTGAGGAAGCTATCCCCATTCGGGGCATTTTTATGAGAAAATAGGGGATAAACATATGTTAATGTGTAGAAAATGTGGATAAAACAAGGCATTCAATGTACTTGTTTTTTACTAGAGTGGTCTATATTTGTGCTGTTTTTTTACTTTTTATTTGTATATAAAGTTATCGTAAGTTCCTGTAATTGAAGTTTAAGTTATTAAAATAAGATTTACGAAGATACTATGGGTAAGCATATTGTATCAATGAACTGTTCAAATAAAAAATAAAAAAGGAAGCAGGAAAGAAGTTATGAGACCGTCAAAAGTATACTATGAACCAGAGGTTCTGGAATATAAACTTGGTAAGGAATTACAGGATAAATACAAGGATCTTCCCTGGATATCCATAGAGAACCACAATAACATTGAAGAACTTCGTACCAAGGAAAATACAGAATTTCAGAAACTTAAGACTTTATTAATATTAGGTACCAGAAAGACTCATAAATACTCCCCTAATTACAAGGTATCTGATTATCTGGTACCCTTTACCTCCTCAGGATGCACGGCCATGTGTCTGTATTGTTATCTCGTTTGCAATTATAATAAATGTTCCTATCTCAGGGTGTTTGTTAACAGAGAGCAGATGATGGAACGACTCATACGTTTTTCCATGAAAACAGAAACAGAGCAGGTGTTTGAAATCGGAAGTAACAGTGATCTGGTACTGGAGAATACAATTACCGGAAATCTGCCATGGATTGTTGAAGAATTTATAAAAAAAGGAAGGGGTAAACTGACCTTTCCTACCAAATTCAATATGATAGAACCGCTTCTAGGGCTGAACCATCAGGAAAGAGTGATCTTTCGTATGTCCGTCAATCCACAGTATATTATCAGTAATATAGAAATAGGAACAGCTTCTCTCAATAACAGGATTGAGGCGGTCAACAAAATGGCAGCAGCAGGTTATCCGGTAGGTATTCTCATAGCGCCTGTAATAATGCTTCCTGACTGGCGAAAGATGTATGGTGAACTTCTTGATGTAATGGAGGAAAAGCTGTCACCGCAGGTAAAAAACACCATGTTCCTGGAAATCATCTTTATGACCTATAGTTTTATTCATAGAAGCATTAATAATGAGGCTTTCCCGGAGGCTATTGAATTATATGATAAAGAGCTGATGAGAGGCAGGGGGATGGGGAAATACTCCTATAAACAGGATTTAAGAGAAGAGGGAGAGGATTTTCTTTTAAATGAGATTGATAAACGGTTTGGAAAGGATAAGATTCTTTACTTTAGTTAGAGAATTTTAAAAAGAGGATTTCAAATAGGGGTAATTATAGACTGACAATGAATACCCTGCATCACCGGCTAATTCAGATGATACAGGGGGCTCAAGGTAAGTTAAATTAAAAAATTTAATGCTATTAAAACAACCTCTGATAGGTTTGTTTCCGATGTGAAAAATCTCTGTTTCTATCTGTTCTTCTTCCAGTGTTTTAGCAACTTCCTCTAATGCTGTATAAGTACAGCCGTGTATATTAGGGCTTCCGTTAATCAGTAGAACCTTCATGTTAACTCTCCAATCTGTTCGCTTAAGCGTACACTTTTTAGCTTTAAATTAATATTAGCACGTAATTTCTCTGCGGAAAAGAGTAAAAAAGATTGTTTTTATTGACGGATTTGTTACAATGTAAGTAAACTTTTTGGGACGTTAGGCAGGTAATGAAAATGAATTTATATGACAGCCTTTTAAAATATAGTGAGGCCGGATACTATCCTATGCATATGCCGGGACATAAGAGAAACAGCAGACTCCTTACCATGTGTGATCCCTATTCCATCGATATTACAGAGATAGATGATTTTGACAACCTTCACAGACCGGAAGGAATATTAAAAGCCGGAATGGAGGCTTGGGCCGGTTTATATAATTCCCGTAAAACCTATTATCTGGTAGGTGGAAGTTCAGCGGGAATTCTTACAGGCATCTCCGCCTGCACTGGCAGAGGCGATAAGGTTCTCGTGGCAAGAAACTGTCATAAGTCAGTTTATCATGCCCTTTATTTACGAGGTTTAAAACCTGTATATCTATATCCTCCTGTAGTGAAAGAATTTGATATTAATGGAGGAATATTAGTGGAGCAAGTGGAAGAACACCTTAAAAGGCAGGAGGATATTAAATTAATCATAATCACCTCGCCGACATATGAAGGGATTGTATCAGATATCAGTGCTATTGCAGCAGCAGCTCATAAATACGGAATACCGTTGATGGTAGATGAAGCACATGGCGCGCATTTGGGTTTTCATAAGGGTTTTCCGGAAACTGCAGTCAGACTGGGTGCTGATGTTGTGGTACACAGCATCCATAAGACTCTGCCAGCTTTTACTCAGACTGCGTTGTTGCATATAAACGGACAGTTGGTGGCGGAAGAGAAGATAGAACGTTATCTTTCCATATATCAGAGCTCCAGTCCCTCCTATGTGCTCATGTCAGGAATAGAAAAATGTCTGGAACTATTAAAAAATAATGGGGCAGAGTTGTTTGAGAGCTATGATAAGATGCTTTGCGGCTTTTATAAAGAAGCAAAAGAATTCAAGAATATCAGGATTTTAACCGATAATACTGTTACGAGAGAAGGGTTTTACCGGTTTGATCCCTCTAAACTTGTCTTAAGTGTTAAAGGAACAAATATGACCGGTAAGGAGCTTTATGAAGTACTGCTTCATACCTATAAGATTCAGACGGAAATGGTTTCTAAGGATTATGTCCTTGGAATGACGAGCATTGGTGATATACAGGAGGGATTTGACAGGCTGCTTGTTGCTCTTAAAGAAATCGACAGAAAGCTTAAGAAGGAAACCACAACCGATTGTGTTATGGAATTCGCACCCCCTGAAGCAGTAATGTCTTGTGAAGAGGCTCTGGGTACTACGTTAAAAGAGGTTCTGCTTTTAAATAGTGAAGGATTCATATCAGGGGAATATGTCTACTTATATCCGCCGGGAATACCTCTTCTGGTGCCGGGAGAGAGAATTGAAAAGGAATTGCTTAAACAGATTATCTCCTATAGAAAGCAGGGGTGGTCCTTACAAGGGCTATCAGATTACAGCGGAAACACAATCAAAGTTATCAGCTGATAACCCCATTTCTTAAGGTTAAGTATAAAGGTTTGGTATTAATAAGTCGGAAGGAAAATATAAAGTATGCATAAGCTGTTTGTTGTAATGGGCAAGAGTGCATCGGGAAAAGATACGGTATTTAAAGAAATCACCCGTATGGAGCTTAAATTAAAAACGGTTGCAGGGTACACTACAAGACCTATTAGGGACGGAGAAAAAAACGGTGACGAATACTTCTTTGTTACCAAAGAGGAACTTTTAAGATTACAAGAGGATAACAAGGTAATCGAACATAGAGCATATGATACCATGCATGGAGTATGGGATTACTTTACGGTAGATGATGGACAGATTGATTTTAACGAGACAAGCTCCATTATGATCGGGACTCTGGATACTTATCGAAAGATTCGGGAATACCTGGGAATAGACAGGGTGGTGCCCTTATATCTGGAAGTAGAGGACGGAATTCGACTGGAACGTGCCCTTGCCAGAGAAAAGACCCAGAAAAATCCTAAGTATACTGAATTATGCCGCAGGTTTCTGGCAGATGAAGAGGATTTTAAAGAAGAAAATCTTATAGAACTTGGTATAAATAAAAGATATAACAATGAAAATAGTGAAATATGTATCTTTAATATAGAAAAAGACATCAGGGAGAATATGGAAGATTAAAATTTTTCTATTTATTTTACTTTGGTTATGCTATAATAAATCTGGAAATTGTCCATTAAGTTTAAGAAAAGTTGCAATTTCATTATATATAATAGTAATTAAGATAAATGCAGCAGCTATAGAAGTTGAATCCATTTTACTGAAGAGGGGAGAGGAGTTAATTCTATGGATATAAAAGTTAATCAATTACAAGCCATAAATCAAGTTGAAGCGAAAGCACCTCTGCCTGAAGCAGATGGCTCCTTTAAGTTTACTTTGATCAGTAACATTGAGGAACAGGGATTGAAAGAACGCTTAAATCTTATGATGGAGGACATTATTCAGCATGGCAAGAAGCTGGGTAAGCATATGGATGTCCGGGATATGAAAAGGTACAGACAACTTATCAGGGAATTTATGAATGAGATTGTCAACCGTTCCCACAAATTCAGCAGGGAGAATTTTCTGGACAGAAGAGGCCGCCATCGTGTCTATGGTATGATCAAGCTTATCGATCAGAACCTGGACGAGCTGGCAATGGAATTAATCAAGGATGAGAAGGATACCATAGCCATTCTAAATAAAATAGATGAAATTAAAGGACTGCTGCTGGATATATTTGCCTAGAGAAGCATTTTTCGATTGATAAACCACAGAGGATGTTTTTGTTCAGTATTTGTAGCCCCTGAGGGGGCAGATGGGAGTTATTGTGACTGGATTTAAGCAAATAATTGGTCATGAGCAGATTGCCGGACATTTAAGGACAGCAGCCGGAACAGGTACAGTATCCCATGCATATATATTTGCAGGTGAAGACGGAATGGGAAAACACACGTTGGCTACTGCATTTGCGAAAAGCCTGCAGTGTGAAAACCTGGAAGCAGACGGTGAAAGCTGCGGTACCTGTAAATCCTGCCTTCAGGCGGAATCAGGTAACCATCCTGACATTATCCACGTAACCCATGAAAAAGTAAGTCTTGGAGTGGATGATATCAGAAGTCAGTTAAACAATGATATACTGATAAAACCCTACAGCGGGGACCGCAAGATTTATATTGTGGATGAAGCAGAGAAGATGACGGAACAGGCGCAGAATGCTCTGCTAAAGACACTGGAATCTCCGCCGTCTTATGCTGTTATCATACTGTTGACCAATAATATTAACGCATTGCTGCAAACGATTCTGTCAAGATGTGTGGTGTTAAAACTAAATCCTGTAATGGAAGAGGATATTAAGAAGTATCTCATGGAGGTACAAAAGCTACCGGATTACCAGGCAGAGCTCAGCGCGGTTTTTGCACAGGGTAATGTGGGGAAAGCTATATCCTATGCTTCAAATGAGGATTTTACATCCATGAAGGACAAGATTCTTCATTTGCTGCGGTACATTGATCAGATGGAGCTCCATGAGCTGATAGATGGTCTTAAGAATATTTCGGAACAAAAGAACCGCATCGATGAATACCTGGATATGATTACCTTGTGGTTCAGAGATGTTTTGATGTATAAGGTTACAAAAGATATCAACCTTTTAATCTTTAAAGGGGAATACTCAGAGATTACAAGACAGGCCGGAAAGAGAAGTTATGAAGGCCTTGAGAATATCATTAAGGCAGTAGAGAGAGCCAAGATACGCCTTAATGCCAATGTAAATTTTGACATTGTAATGGAACTTATGTTTCTTACCATAAAAGAGAATTAGAGAATGATTATTTTACATGTGCTATAGCATGCAGATGGGAACTGGTGTGGAAGTTAGATAGCAGTTTCCGCTTTTGACTGGAGTGCGTAAAGGCGCGAATGGAGGTTAGTATGACGAATGTTATAGGTGTCCGGTTCAGAAGAGCGGGCAAGATATATTTTTTTGATCCTGCCGGTTATGAGATAAAGCAGGGAGACTATGTAATAGTGGAAACTGCCAGAGGGGTTGAATACGGACATGTTGTTATCGGACCCAGGGATGT
>JAQSXJ010000037.1 GCA_029256725.1 Anaerocolumna sp.
TCCCAGCTCTTTGATGTTGTAGCCGGTATTGGAAACTTCTTTGCTGACAATTGGGGGATGATAGCACCTGTAATTTACGGTATAGTTGCAGCTGTGGTGCTATATACCGGAGTTTTGACTGCTCTGAATGTTGTGCAGGGCATATCGAATGGCTTAAAAGCAGTGGCGGCATTGAGAGCGGGGATCTTAGCTACGCAACAGGCATTTGCAGCAGGGGCAACCTTTACGGAAATGGTTGCGGTTCAGGGATTAAATACAGCGCTTTTAGCTTGTCCGCTGACTTGGATTATACTATTGATCATAGCAGTTATAGCGATTATTTACGGTGTCGTTGCTGCGATAAACCATTTCGCAGGTACATCTTTAAGTGCGACTGGCTTAATAGCAGGAGCGTTTATGTGGCTCGCAGCACTTATCGGTAATGTATTTATAGGTGCTTTAAATGGAATAATGCAATATGTCTATACCATTTTTGTAGAACCTTTTATTGGAATCTTCGAATGGATTTTCAATATAGTAAATGGAGGATTTGACAGCTTAGGTGGTGCAGTTGCAAATTTAATTGGACAAATTATTTCATGGTTTCTGTCTATGGGGATGGTCGTAACTAAAATTATTGATGCAATTTTTGGCACCGATTGGACTGCTGGGCTTGAAGGTTTGAAAGGAACTGTTCTTTCGTGGGGAAAAAACGAGAATTCAATTACGCTTGATCGGAACGCACCAGAGATAAACTATAGATTTGATATGACAGATGCATTTGATGGCGGAAATAAATGGGGGAGTGAAGCGTTTAATTCAAAGGATAAGAAAGATGCCTTACAAGACCCTGCCACTAATTATATAGATAATTCTTCAGGCAATCCTTTAATTAATCCTTCCGTTAATCCTCTGGACAATACAAATAATACCGACCTTTACGATAATATATCAACAACTGCCGATAATACAAGCAAAATGGCTGAAACAGTAAATATAAGTGATGAGGATCTGAAATATCTTCATGATGTAGCAGAGCGGGATGCAATTAATAGATTTACAACCTCGGAAATTAAGGTTGACATGATTAATAACAACAGTATAAAAGGAACGAGAGATCTCGACGGAATTGTAGCATATCTAAAAAATGAAGTTGAAACTGCAATGAGCAGTTCAGCAGAGGGGGTGTAGAATGTATAAGTTTCTTATGGGAAAGGTGTTGCTTCCAATTCCTCCGTCAAAGATGCAAACGACAATAAACAATCAGAATAAAACAGTTAACTTAATGAACGAGGGTGAAGTCAATGTGATAAAAACTCCCGGGCTTACATCCATTAAGTTTGACATAATCTTACCTCTATATACGTGGTATCCTTTTGCTGATTATGATAGGTTTTTTCAACCGGCAGGGTATTATCTGCAATATTTTGAAAAGCTTAAATATATGGGCACTCCATTTACGTTTATTGTAAACAGATTCAAAGAAGGTTCTGAACAAAACAAGAAAAATATTATGCTGACAAATATGTTGGTAGTGTTAGAGAACTATACTGTTACAGAATCAAAAGACAATGCTCCGGACTTGGATGTCTCTATTGAATTGAAAGAGTATAAAAAGTATGGAACTGTAATTAAGAAATTCGATATTCTTACTAATAATGAAGTTAGTAGAACTATAAAAGAAAATAAAGCAAAAAATAAAATCCCAAGCACTTACACGGTTAAAAAAGGAGACACACTATGGGCAATAGCTAAGAAACTTCTTGGAGATGGTGCGAAATGCTGGAATCTTGCGAAATTAAATGGAATCAGTAATCCCAATAAGCTTTCTGTTGGGCAAGTGCTGAAGATACAGGATGTAAAAGCGACTTCTGCACCAGCTTCCGCTCCTTCAAAGAGTAGCTCGCCTTCAAAGAGTAGTTCACCTTCAAAGACTAATTCGACTACAGTTAAAACAATTACGCCATCATCAGCAAATAACAAACCACCTCTACCTGATTTATCATATTGGAATTATACTTATGATGTTTTAATGGATTTAACTGGGATAAAAGACGCTAACACTGCAGTATGGACAGCGTATAAGGGATATAGCAGTAAACGTAAGCTTCCTAAAAAAGCACCATGGGATTCAAAAAGTTAGGGAAAGGAGGAAAGCAAATGCAATTATTTATTGAAAACAATAAAAAATTATATTTTCCTTCTGTTCTGGATGGTGTTAAGTGGACAACGGAGAGAAAAGGTTCACCAGGAGTTTTGTCTTTTTCTGTAATAAAAGATGAAGCGCTTGTTTTTACAGAAGGGAATTCTATTTCATTTCAATATGATGATGAAAAAGTGTTTTATGGATTTGTATTTTCCAAGAAACGTACAAAGGATAATGTAATTGAAGTTACAGCATATGATCAGCTAAGGTATCTGAAGAATAAAGATACATACACATATGAGAATAAAAAAGCCAGTGAGGTTATAAAGATGCTGGCAGCAGATTTTAAACTTCAGGTAGGAGCAATTGAGGATACCCAATATGTCATACCTTCCAGGGATGAAGATAACCAGACACTCTTTGATATAATAAATACTGCACTTACCTTAACCACGACTGCCAAAGGATTGCTTTACACCATGTATGATGATTATGGAAAGATAACCTTAAAAAGTATGGAAAATATGACGTTAGACATATTAATCTGTAATGAAAGCGGAGAGGATTTTGATTATAGTTCCAGTATTGATACTAATACATATAATCGAATCAAAATAGTCTATAATAGTGAGTCGCTGGGGAACCGGGAGATATTTGTAGATCAAAGTGGGGAGAACATCAATAAGTGGGGAGTTCTGCAGTATTATGAATCAATTAGCGGTGATGCAAATTCAGATATTGAAAAGATTAGGGCATCATCGAAGAAAAAAGCAGCTACTCTGCTTAATTTCTATAATACGAAATCCAGAAGCTTATCTTTTAAAAACCTGTTTGGAGATACCAGGGTAAGAGCAGGAACAAGAGTTTATGTTAATATGAATCTGGGGGATATCGTTCTTAAGGATTACATGCTTGTTAACCGAGTAACTCATACTTATAACAAAGACAGTCACTTTATGGACCTGGATCTATTAGGAGGAGGTATCTATGGCCAGTGAGGGATTAATACCGCTGCTTAAGAGAGTAGCATTGGAAGCAGTTGATGCAAGTAAGCCTACAGTTGTACTTTATGGGACAGTAAGCGGAATCACCCCGCTAACCATTTATCTGGAGCAAAAACGTACTATAACAAGGGGGTTTCTGGTGGTTACGGATAAGGTAAAGAACCTGGCGGTTGGAGATAAAGTAGTTATGATCCGGATGCAGGGTGGACAGAAGTATATCATAATGGACAAGGTGGTGTCGGATGGCTGATTTTGAATATACAGAAGTTGAGGTGGTAGAGCAACCCGGTAAAACTTACCGGCTTGACATAGCGAACAATAGAATGCTGGGTAAAGTGGATGGATTGGAGGCTATTAAACAAGCTATCTATTTAAGGCTTAGTACCGAGAAAGATGATTATTTGATCTATAGCGAGGATTATGGGATACAGCTTGAAGATCTGATTGGTGAATCTGATACCTATGTGCTGCCTACTTTACAGGGAAGAATAGCAGAAGCTCTGCAGCGGGATGAGAGGGTACTTGGAGTTGATGATTTTTACTTTACGGAGGAAAAGGGAAGCGTTACAGCAGCCTTTACTGTTCGTACTGTTTGGGGTGATATAGCAATGGAAAAGGAGGTGGATTACTGATGTATGAAGCAAATACTTATGATGCTATTCTTGAACGAATGCTGGAACAGATTCCAGATTCCATTGATAAAAGAGAAGGAAGTATCATCTTTGATGCGCTGGCACCGGTGGCAGTGGAACTAGCACAGACTTATATAGAAATGGATGCGATCTTAAATGAAGCTTTCGCGGACACTGCTTCCAGAGAATATCTGATTAGGAGGGCAGCTGAAAGAGGTCTTGCACCTACTGCTGCAACTTATACGGTTGCGAAAGGTGAATTTAATATTGATATAGCTGTAGGAGACAGGTTTAGTTGCGGAGATTATAATTATGCCGCATCGGAAAAGATATCAACCGGTATATGGAAGCTAACCTGTGAATCCCCAGGCAGTACGCCAAATGGCAATCTTGGAATGCTGATACCTATTGACTATATTGATGGACTTACAACGGCTGCATTAACTGAAATATTAATTCCCGGCGAGGATGAAGAGGAAACAGAAGATTTCAGAAGCAGATACTTTGCAACTCTTTCGACCAAATCCTTTGGTGGGAACAAAGCGGATTATATTGAAAAAGTAAATGCTGTTTCCGGTGTTGGCGGAGTAAAAGTGTATCCTGTGTGGAATGGCGGAGGAACAGTAAAACTGGTAATCATTAATTCTGATTATGGTAAAGCAACAACAACCTTAATTGATACTGTGCAGACAATGGTTGACCCGACTATAAATAAAGGTGGGGGTGACGGTCTTGCACCGATTGGTCATATAGTAACGGTTGAAACTGTTACGGAGACCAAGGTCGATCTTACGTTTAACATAACATATCAGGAGGGGTACTCCTTTCATGAAGTAGAGAGCTATATCACAGGAGTAATTGATAATTATTTCTTAGAACTGTGTAAAACATGGGATAATAATGACAGCTTGATTATACGTATCTCTCAGTTAGAGTCAAGGTTACTGAATGTTACAGGAGTTGTTGATGTTACAGGTTCAATGATTAATGGAGAGGCATCTAACCTGGTTTTAACCGCTGATGCTATTCCGGTAAGGGGGACGGTAATTGGATAGGGAGATAAATCTGATAGAGTACCTTCCCGGAGTACTGAGAGAAATAAAAGAATTTAAAGCTCTTTCAGCAGCAGAAAACACAGAGGTTATCGGGCTGTGGGAAGAACTTGAAAATGTACTGGATGACCAGTTTGTTAATGATTCTACATTAAATGGGGTTAAGAGATGGGAACGTATCTTAGGGATAAAAGCACTTGATACGGATACATTGAGTGATCGGAAATTCAGGATATTGACTAGGTTGAATGAGCAGCTTCCGTATACTTATACTAACCTGGAAGCACAATTGAATCTTTTGTGTGGGAGAGATGGGTATAAGCTTATTTTAGACAGTATTGCATATGCTTTGACAGTTAAAGTGGCTTTAGCTGCCAAGAAAAAATATGCTGAGGTCGGTAACCTGCTTGATCGGGTGGTGCCGTGTAATATTGTTATAACATTATTACTAATGTACAATCAACATAGTTTATTTCAGCGATTCACACATGCACAGTTAAAGGACCATACATATAGTGAATTAAGAGAGGAGGTATTGAGCTAATGGAACAAACTACAAATTTCAATCTAAAGAAGCCAGCTCCTGAAGATTTCTATAATGTGCAGGATTTTAATGATAATATGGATATCCTGGATATAGAACTAAAAGAAGCACAAGATAAGGCCGGCAATCCACCAATGGTTAACGGACATAAAGTGGAGTCCGATGTTCCTGCAAATGCGAAATTTACAGATACTACTTACGGAAATGCAAGTACTACAGTAGCAGGATTAATGAGTCCGACTGACAAGACAAAACTAGACGGGGTAGCTGCTGGTGCAAACAACTATACTCACCCAACTACACATCCAGCAAGCATGATTACAGGATTGCCTTCAAGTCTTCCAGCTAATGGAGGAAACTCAGATACAGTTGATGGATTTCATGTGGATTTGGGTGTTAACAGCTCGTATGGATTAAGGCCAATTGGAATAGACACATATGATGTTTCACCCGGGGTCACACCATTGACAACAGGTTGCATTTACATTATGTATGAATAGGAGGTGCTCATGGCAAAAGGAATGTATGTTGGAGTTTCCGGAGTAACTCGTAAAGCAAAAAAGTTTTATGTTGGTGTCGGTGGTGTAGCTCGTAAGGTAAAAAAGATCTATGTTGGAGTAAATGGTGTAGCAAGGTTAGCGTGGTCAGGAGCTTTTTTGAGCAAATACACAGGAGTTATTTCTCCTTTATCTGAAGCAAAATGGCAAGCATGTTCAGCCTCAAATGGATCATATGCTTTATTTGCAGGAGGATTCAACATATATTATTATGCAGATACTGCTTATTATACTTACTTAACTTCAGTTGATGCTTATAATGCGTCATTGGTTAAGACTGTAGCCCCAGCTATGACAAACGGAAAAGGTAGTAATAATGGTAATGGAGGTGGTAGAGTTGGGCAGTATGCATATTTCGGTACTGGTGAAACCCCCACTGGTTCTCATATAAATTATGCTAACGCATATAATCAAGCATTAGTTAGGAGTGACTTTACAGATACCATTCAAACTGTACAACAGGTTGTTCAGCAAAATGATTTGAACAATCCGACATATGCCATATGTGGATATGGTTTTTACAATGATGGACAATATTACAATCCACAAGGTCAACATTACGGTATTAATTCATCACTTGTTAAAAGTTATTTTTATGATGTTGCGGTTTTAAGAACGTATGTAGGTGCCGCTTGCGTTGGAGGTCAAGTGATTATTGCCGGTGGTGATGATAGGCCACTCTCATGGTCTACTGATCCAAATATTGATTTGAAAGATATTGTATCAGCTTTTAATTCTTCATATGTGAAAACATCCTTAGCAGTGCTATCATCAAAAAGAAACTATTGTAAAGGAATATGCAATAACAACTATGCAATGTTTGTTGGAGGTAGAGGAGGTGGAAACAACCCGATATCTACTATTGATGTTTACAATACTTCGTTGGTTAAATTGACTCCTCTTGACTACGGAGGTGATGGAGCTAGTCAAATCAATTATGCACAAAATTCAGAGTTTGCTTTGACCCCGGGTGGAACAAATTTAATGAATGGCGAAGTTTATGGAATTGATAATTCATTGGTAAGAACGTTTGCAGGAAACAGTTCAATAGCACACCCAAGAGGCACTACGGTTGGTGATTATATAGTATTTGGAGGAAACACGGGGGCTAACAATTATAATACTGTTGAGGCATTTAAGACAACATAAAGAAAAATGGAGGAGCTAAAATGTTAAAAATTGAAATATTCGATGGAACAAAGACCTATATGTATCCAAATGGACAAATTGCAACACCAGATGTGATAAGGGCTGACTTCCCAGCTGTTGATATCTTTCCTCATGCTATTGAGGTGAATGGTAGTGTGTGTCAGGCAATTCAGGAACTACAGGCTTTGAGAAACATACATGGTATTGATAGTGAATTGTCAAATGAGGAAGCTTTAGCGGCTATTGAGGTAAAAATAAACACACCAGCCACAATGATGGAAAGAGAACCGACAGCAGAGGAAAGAATTGCATCGGCCCTAGAGTATCAAAACCTGTTATCAATGTAAAGGAGGAGTCCATATGACATTTGAAATGATAAAAAAGAATTATGACAGAAAGCTTTGGAATAAGCAAATGGTTAAAACAGCGGTAATAAAAGAAGTTATCACTAAGGAACAATATTTTGAAATAACCGGAGAAGACTATGTAGCGTAGGAGGACAATACTGTCAGATAAAGAGTATCAACAGTACACAGGAACCTTGTACACGTGAATGGGTTTACAGGAATTTATGTAATTGACATTTCAAACGATCATAGTAATAAAACCATTAATAAATCATAACCCATTGAATCCAAGATTAAAACCATACAGACCAAAGAAGATTTATTAGTGATATTAATAGAGTTTGAGATAGAGTTTATGTGGTAAGTAATCATGGCTTTTTATGCCTTATTGGTGGATTAATTTATAGTGTAGATAAATTCTTTGCAAATGCCATTCACATTAGTCTATGTCAATTTTGATGTTTCTTATAATCTTGCAGCTAAATGAAGTATATCGGCGGGACGTGGCTCTTGTTAATCAGATGTTATATCAGCTCTGGCTATAACACATCTGGCACGTATAACTTGGAACAATAGGTTATTAAGGGGTTATAACGGGGTGTCTGGGATTATTCCCAGATACCCTATGATTTTATGGGCACATATACCATTTATATACTAACATATGATTTTCTCATTATTAACCGGTGTAATCCTGAATGACATCATAAAATACCGGTTTTTTGAAGAAGAGAAACTGCATAACAAAAATATAATGGAGGGGATTTATTGGATATTACAACAATTTTAGCAGCAGCTAGCATTCCAAGTGCAATTACCGGATTCTGTTTCTGGTGGATTGAAAGAAGAATGATTAAACGGGAAGAAACTTATACAGAAAAGGAAACAGCAAGAGAAAAGAACACAGTTTTATTAATAAAAAGTGTAGGAGCTGCAATTGCTCTGGGAGAAGCAACAAGGAAGATTTCTTGACGGAGCAGAGTATTAAAAATTTGTATTAAAAATGTGAACATGAAAGAGAGGTGATTTTTTATGGATATAGATTTTTTGTTACAATACATAAACCTGATAACTCTCGGTATTTGCTTATGTATTGGCTATGCCTTTAAAAAGATCAACAAGTTTAACAACCAGTATATTCCAGCAGTAATGCTTTTGCTAGGTACCATCATCAATGTATTGGTAAACATCCCGAATATAAACATGGCAGTCATTCTTGGTGGTATGATTAGTGGTCTGGCAAGTACAGGACTTTATGAAGCTATGAGAAATCTGATTGAAAAAGATGGAAAGAAGGAGGGCTCCGAAAATGACGAATAAAGAACTGATTACTCAGCTTGGAACTGCTGCAGTAAAGTTCTATCCGCAATACAAGATTCTACCCAGCATGACAATTGCACAGGCAATTCTGGAATCAAATTGGGGGAAATCCGGCCTTGCGAAAGATTGTCACAACTACTTTGGTATGAAATGGACGAACACATGCGGTACCGAATTCAAAGAGTATTCCACTCAAGAACAGAGAAATGATAAAACCTGGTATACAGTAAAGGCAAAATTCCGAAAGTATGCCAACGCCTCGGAGGGGATTCTGGGATATTATGAGTTTCTTAATTACGCCAGATATAGAAATTTGAAAGGGGTAACGGATTATCGTGAATCCTGTTTCCTTATGAAAGAAGATGGTTGGGCAACAGATATATCTTATTCTTCCAAGCTAATCACGTTAATAAGAGACAATGAATTATGGAAGTATGACCTTCAAGCTATTTATTCAAAATCTCCTACAGGCACAATAAATCCGGATGCAACCTTTTTATCCATTGTCTGGTTGCAATACAACCTTAATATTTGTCTGGCAGGTATTAAAGATTATATCCCTCTGATAGTAGATGGAGATTATGGTTCTAAGACAAGAGCAGCGGTATTGTTATATTGGAAACTGTTAAACTGGAAGCCGGGTACCGGTTGGGGTGTAGGAATAAATACTAAGACTGCACTGGCAAATGAAAGAAAGGTATAAGTGGTTAAAAGTGGAGCTGTTATAAGGGATGTTCTGATTTTTAGGCAAAAAGAAGGAGCATTACTTATTAGCATAATTTAAATCAGCCATTTTGCAATGCTCCTTATATGTTCTGAATTTTACAACAGTTATGATGGGTTAATAATATCAAAATCAACGTATGTACTAATTAATCATTACCAGTAATCTCAATAATCTTCTGGCGCAGCAATGAGATAATATACTTCTCTGCATGTTCAGCAATATGATGAACAGAACAATCCAGGCACTTCTCGTAGATATCTCCAAAAGCTGCTTTAAAATAGAGCTCCCTTTCATCGATGGTTATACTGAAAGAATAACTTCCACCACTATGTTTAACAACAGATAACAATTCAGTGTCATTATTAGTCAGGCTGTCCAGATAATCCTTAACAGTCTGATATCTGATCAATTCATCATTTACCTTAGACGTAATTGCATGTTTTGCCATAAATAAATCCTCCCTTCATGAAACCTATTTCCCTTATTTCCATATTTTATATCATAAAGTAACATACATAGCAATAAGGCAAAGTGCTTATTAGTCCTTTATCATACAAAATAGCTATACTCATTAATTCCTTTGTATAAGTTATAATAACATACTATAATTTTCCTAAGAAACGAATCGGAAGTATGGCTAAAATACTTAAGTAACGTAAGGAGAGTTAAATGTTTAAACTACAAAACGTCAATTATGGTAATATAATACCTTTAATCAAGTCTCGGAATGAATTATCTGTATTTTCAGTCATACATAATATCATGCCAGGTGAGATTTATGTTAATAACCTGGAAAAACCAACGGCTGTATTAATCCAGACCAGTGAGTGCAATCTTGTTGCAGGAGATGTGTCGGATGTTGAATTTAATTCAAGGGTAGCAGAAGAATTGGATTTCTGGGATCAATTGACCCCAGATACCTCCGAGTGGAATGATGTTATACCAACCATTCACAAGAACCCATATATCAGAAAATATAAAAGACGCAGATACATTATGACCAGTGATAATTTCAGGGAATGTGCTACATCTCTAAAAGATGGCTTTGTATTGGAAAAAGTAGATATAGATGAGATTAAACAAAGCAGTTATGAAAACGCAGAAAAGCTTCTTAAATGGGTTGAGGAATGGGGCAGTACTAATAATTTTGAGAAATATGGTACCGGGTATTACATTCACAATGATAAAGCAATAGTTAGCTGGTCAATTAGTGATTGCAGTTTCGAGAAGGTAATTGCTATTGGTATAATTACAGATGAAAGATACCGAAAAAACGGATTTGCTAAAATCGTCGTATCTGCAACTATCAAGGACTGCTTTGCGAAAGGCTACGACAAGATAGAATGGCTGTGTGTTGAAACGAATAAGGGATCAAGAGCATTAGCTGAAAGGATGGGCTTTCAGTACAAGAATGAATATTATTCTTATACTTCATATCCTCCTGTTGAAAATTTATATGATTTACCAGAAGCAGAATGGTGTGAATGGGGAAGCTATTTAGAAGAAGCGTCAAAAACTCAGAAAGAATTATGTGTGGACTGCCTGACCTGCTATCTGAAAGCCAATAATGTAAAAAAGTCAATCGTATTTCTGACAGCTATGAAGGAGATGGGGGTAGAAATAGATTATATCAGAATTAAAAGCTTTATATGCTATCTACAAGACAATGGTTTGGGATCAAATTTTAATTGTAATGAATGGTCTACTTTCTTAGAGCGCATATAGATTTAGAGCGAAAGTTTGTTAAGAAAGATATATGACAAAAAGTTACGTAATAGAAAGTTATGCTATAAAGTTATAATGTGGAAAGTTATGTTATAAAGTTATCTTATTGAAAGTCACCTTTTTAGAAAGATTAATGATAGAAAAATAAACGATAGTAAGATAAACGATAGAAAGATAAACAAAATAATGATAAACAAAATAATGATAAACGAAAGAAAAGATAGTAGTATAGCAGAATATTTATAAAAACCACTTTGGGTGAGACCGTTTCAAATTCTGTGTTTTAGATATTTTGGAGCCTTAAAATTTTACAAAATCCATGAATCGCCTTAAAGGCTGAAACCCTTGCTTTAAATGCGTTTTATGGATTTTTGTGTATTATCATTAAGCCCCAAATGAAAAACTCTGTAAAACGAGTTTACACAAAACTATAAGCACTCCACTTTGGATTTTCTAAAATATAAGACCAGACAGCTTTTTGGTGCTTGCAAACTGAGGTAAATCCGGCTTATTCCAAGTCTTGTTACTGGTCTTATATTCATTAAGATCTAAAAGATATATGAAAAGAATTAAGAATAAAGCTTTAAATAAGCGTTCATATAAATTCTCAAAAACTATCTTGGCTAAATAAATACCATTCTTTTATTCTGCTAAGTCAGCTGAATTTGAAGATGATATGGTCTCACCTGTATCAGCATTTATATAGGTTACAGTAATGTCATCTGACTCAGAACCATTAAAAATATTATACATTCCACCATACATATAAAACATGATATAAGTAAAGGATTCACTCATATCTAACTCTTCAGACTTTGTTGTCACTGTAAATTCTGTAAAAGTATCATTTGCTTTAACTTCTGTGATATTAGGATAATCATCAGATCCAACCATTTCCTTCATAGCGTCATTGATTGTATTAGCCATTTCTGCCATCATAGTCTCATGCTGTTTCTTGGTCATAACATAGGTGGCACTGCCATCATCATTTAAGGTAATGGACTTGTAACCTTCTGTTTCACGAATCAGATCAAGGTCTTCTTGTGTCTGACCATCAACATAAGTTGCAGGTATTGTAAGCTCTACCTCAGAAGAGCCTTTATCTACACTTACATCTCCCAAACTTTCAAGTTCAGAAGAGTCTGCATCCTTATCCTCACTGGTTGCTTCTTGACCTTCTGTGCTTTCATTAGTACCATTTGTACTGCCGGAATTACCTGTAGCGTTGCCGTTACTGTTTGAATCAGTATTTTTACCGCAAGCAGATAGGATTAAGGCTGTTGATAATAGTAACATTAATAGAATTTTTTTCATAAATATCTCCCTTTAATTTATTTATAATCAGCTATTGCTGGATTATTTGCCAAAACTAAATATGGGGATAAATTACATTACAATAACACCCAGTTTTTCCATTAAACCATGAAAAGGTGCATATGTAAATACATATTTTGTAGATTCAAGTACTTTTTTAATGTTTTATGGAGATAATATATTTCTTCCAAAGACGTAAACATTATCTAAAAGCTGATTGGAGCAGCTGAATCTACATCAGTAATGTAATTTCCACTGAGCTAATATTCAATTTATGATACTGGCATATATATGAAAGAGATATTAGTAATTTTAGTTACAATAAATTGTAAAAATTAAAATAAAACTTATTCATACTTATTCATTATCCTTTTGTTCTCTTCCTTCTCTGGAACTAATCATTGAATAAACACATCCGCAGTAATCCTGTCTGTATAGATCATGTTCTTTTGATAATTCAATGGAGCGCTTGTAGCCATTTTTTTTCTTGAAATCCGAACGAAGATAAATAGCTCCGTATTCAACAGCAACAGCTTCACCAATGGAATTTAGTTTGGATGCATTTTTATGAGGACTGATTGTGAGGGTAGTGGTAAAATAATCAAATCCATTTTCCTTCGCGTATTTGGCTGCTTCTCTAAGACGGAGTTCATAACAGCCGAAACATCTTTCACCACCCTCGGGCTGATTTTCTTTGCCTTTAGCAATTTTATAAAAGAGTTCCGGTTCATAACTGCCCTCCAGGAAAGAAATGGGGTGTTTTACAGGCAGAGCACTGATCAGACGTTTCTGTTCTACAACTCTGCGGTCATATTCTTCTTTCATGGATATGTTAGGATTATAATAAAATATGGTGATACTAAAATAATCTGACAAGTATTCCAGACAATAACTGCTGCAGGGAGCACAGCAGCTGTGGAGCAAAAGAGTGGGAGTACTGCCTTGTGCTGTTATATTAGAGAGAGTTTTTTCCAACTCTTTTTGATAATTTATAATGTTTTCCATTGATATCCTCCGTATTCACCTAAATCTGTATGTCTTTGGCAGTTTTTAGGGCTTTTTTTTGTACTTAATAATAATAATTTTTAAATTTTTTTAAAAAATATGAAAATTCTACTTGATTTTTTACCTAGAATATTATAATATAATATTGTTGTGAGACGCAAGAGCAAAATAAAAAAGCTGATCATCAACAAATATCGAGGCGTGGCTCAGCTTGGCTAGAGCGCTGTGTTAGGGACGCAGAGGTCGCAAGTTCAAATCTTGTCGCCTCGATTTTTTATTTAAAGTGGTATATAATAAGAAGCAGTAGGATTGAAGTTGCATTTAATCCTGCTGCTTCTTTCATTATACCTAATATTTTATACCTGATATGCTATATACTATTTTTGGCCATTTACGTTGAATTTTAGCCTTTTCCAGGTATAAATGGTTGTATATGTGATTTTTTATACAAGAGATAGATAAAAATTTAATTGTTATAGCATTTTTTTCTCACCACCTGTAAAATAGGCCTGTTTTACAGGGAGTATTATAAACTTATATTTTGACACAAAATATTACTATTTAACCAGTTATACGACATTTAGAGAGGCATACCAATAACGCAAATAAATATAGTATAATAAGTTCAAACAATTTAGAAAAATAATAGGAATAATGGAATGAGGTGCAGGCATAAATGGATTTTACGGGCATAGTTGTGGTTATAACCGGAGGTGCCAGAGGTATTGGCAGGAATATGGTGGAGCACTTCCAAGCAGCAGGTGCCAGAACAGCTGTTATCGACATACTCACAGAAAATACGGAGTATACTAATTCAACTGATTTTTATTTTACAGGAGACTTAAAAAAAGAAAAGGATATTCAGTTTTTTGCAGCAGAAGTTCTTAAACGGTATGGCAAAATTGATTATCTTATAAATAATGCGTGCTATAGCAACAAGGGGCTTCTATCCGGTTGTAGTTTTGAAGCCTTTGATGAAGTGCTGCGGGTAGGAGTTGGTGCACCTTACTATCTGACTAAACTGTTCATGGAGTATTTTGGGGAAGGTGGTGCTATTGTAAACATTGCCTCAACCAGAGCTTTTATGTCTCAGGAGGATACGGAGAGTTACTCAGCAGCAAAAGGTGGAATAGTGGCTCTTACTCATGCGATGGCAGTCAGTTTGGCTGGAAAAGTCAGAGTAAACTGTATATCACCTGGTTGGATTGATACCACAGGAGAGAAATTCTCCCAAGAGGATAAGGAGCAGCATCCGGTTAAAAGAATCGGTAAGACAGAAGATATCACAAAGCTTGCTATGTATCTGTGCAGTGAAGATAGCAGCTTTATAAACGGTGAGAATATCACGGTAGATGGTGGTATGAGCAAGCTGATGATTTATCATAACGATGAGGGCTGGGAATATAAAAGGTAGATTCAGAGCTGAGTTATAATACAACTTATATATTTGATTGTAATAAATCTGATAATTAGAAAATTTCGACCAGAAAAACAAAATTTCGAAAATAAAAAAGGAAACAGGAAGTTTTGGTGGAATATTATTAATATAAGCATTAATCTGAAAGAAAGGAGAACAGGTATGGAAGAAGCAGAAAAAGAGAAAATGACAAAGACATTAAGCATGCGTGAAAAGCTGGAACAAAGAGAACATCAGTTTTTGAGTAAATATGCCTCCTTTAGTGATAATTCTATGGGCAGGGATGTGTATGAGGATCCTTGTGATTTGAGGCCAATTTATCAAAGAGACAGGGACCGGATTCTTCATTCCAAAGCCTTTCGACGATTAAAGCATAAGACACAGGTATTTCTTGCTCCGGAAGGTGATCATTACAGGACGAGACTTACCCATACCCTTGAGGTATCTCAAAATGCCAGAACCATTGCAAGAGCCTTAAGATTGAATGAAGATCTGACAGAGGCAATTGCTTTAGGACATGATCTTGGGCATACACCTTTCGGTCATGCCGGTGAGAGAGCACTAAATTCCATCTGTACAGAGGGTTTTGAACATCATCTGCAGAGCATACGAGTCGTTGAACTTCTGGAGAATCACGGAAGAGGGTTGAATCTGACAAAAGAAGTCAGAGACGGTATTGTTAATCACCAGACCAAAGGAGTTCCTAAAACGCTTGAAGGGAAAATAGTCAGATTATCCGATAAAATAGCTTATATAAATCATGATATTGATGATGCTATCAGAGGACATATTATTTCAGAAGAAGATATACCAAAGCAATTTACAGATATTCTAGGCCACAGTTCCAGGGAACGGTTAAATAGAATAATACATGATATAGTAAGCTGTAGCGAAGACAAGGATGATATCTTAATGTCTCCCGAGATAGAAACCGCTATGTTTGGTATGAGGAAGTACATGTTTTACAGTGTATATACGAATCCAAAAGCCAAAGGGGAAGAACAAAAGGCAGAGACTATGTTAAAGTATATGTTTGAGTATTACAGCAAGAATCTTGATCTTCTGCCTGAGGAATATTTTAATATGATAAAAGAAAAGAATGAAAAAGAAGCCAGGGCGGTTTGTGATTATATAGCAGGTATGACGGATCGTTATGCAGTAGCTAAATTTAATGAGATTGCTATACCACGCTTCTGGAGTGTATATTAACAATAAGCTATAAATAAGAGAAAACAAATAAGGTTTAAATAAGATAGAATAAATAAGATAGAATAAATAAGATAGAATAAATAAGATAGAATAAAATAAGATAGAACTACGAATTAGATTGATATTTTTAGATGAAGTGTAATGAAATCTAGAAGACAAAAACTACAATCGATTTTATAAGAGCTTTACCAAAGAAGCACATATCAGCTTTATATGTATATATTAAAAAAGGAAAAGGAGAAGACATGTTTTATCCGGAAGAACTGGTAGAAGAAGTAAGACAGAAGAATGACATAGTAGATGTGATCAGTTCCTATGTGAAATTACAGCGGAAAGGCAGCAGCCACATGGGACTGTGCCCCTTTCACAGTGAGAAATCTCCTTCCTTTAGCGTCAGTGTCTCTAAACAGATGTATCACTGCTTTGGCTGCGGTGTTGGAGGCAATGTATTTACCTTTATTATGGAATATGAGAACTATACTTTCGTGGAAGCCTTAAAGTATCTGGCAGGCAGAGTAGGAGTAACACTGCCGGAAGCTGAGATAAGTGAAGAAGCCAGACGTCAGGCAGGCTTAAAGGCAAGACTATTAGAAATCAATAAAGAGGCAGCCAAGTATTATTACTTTCAATTGAAATCTTCCAGAGGACAAGCCGCCATGGATTATCTGGTAAATAGACAGTTATCAGAGGATGCCATAAAGAAATTCGGCCTTGGATACTCCAACCAGACAGGAGATGACATTTATCGCTATTTAAAGCACTTAGGTTATGATGATGAAGTTTTAAGAGAGTCAGGACTTGTAAGTTTTGATGAAAAACACAAGGTATATGATAAATTCTGGAACAGAGTTATGTTTCCCATTATGGATGCGAATAGCCGGGTTATTGGATTTGGCGGGCGTGTAATGGGGGATGGGCTTCCTAAGTATCTAAATTCGCCGGAGACCAAGCTCTTTGATAAGAGCAGAAACCTTTATGGTCTTAATTTTGCAAGAACCTCAAGAAAATCTAATTTTCTTATTTGTGAAGGTTATATGGATGTTATAGCGCTGCATCAGGCTGGTTTTACCAATGCAGTGGCATCGCTGGGAACTGCGTTTACGGGATTACAGGCTAACCTTATTAAGCGATATACCGGTGAAGTCTTATTAACCTATGATAGTGATTCGGCTGGAACCAAGGCAGCTCTAAGAGCAATACCAATCCTTAAAGAAGCAGGGTTAACTGTTAAGGTTATTGATATGAAGCCCTATAAAGATCCGGATGAATTTATCAAAGCGTTGGGAGCCGAGGAATTTCAAAAGCGCATAGAGAATGCCAAAAATTCCTTCCTTTTTGAAGTGGAAGTTACAGAGCGGGATTTTGACATGAATGACCCGGAGCAGAAAACGAAATTCTTTAATGAAACAGCAAAGAAAATGCTGCAGTTTACCGAGGAAATCGAGAGAAATATTTATATAGAGGCTGTATCGGCCAAATATGAAATCGGTTTTGATAATTTACGCAAGCTGGTAAATAGTTACGGTGCCAGACTTGGAACTGGCGACAGCTATAAACCTAAAGAGCATACCCTTAAGGATAGAAATAAGAACCTGCCCATGGAAGGAATGCGGCAGTCCCAAAGGATATTGTTAACCTGGCTTATAGATGATTTAAGGCTTTTTGAGAAGATCAAAGGTATTATAACGCCGAAGGATTTTACAGAGGATTTATACAAACAGTCTGCAGAGCTTTTATTTGAACAATATGAGAAGGAGGGTAAGGTTACTCCTGCCAAGATTCTCAATCATTTTGAAAGCAAAGAAGAACAAAAAGAAGCAGCAGCTCTGTTTAGTTTAGAGCTAAGCAGTGAAATGGGCAGCAAGGAAAAAGAAAAGGCCTTAAATGAAACCGTACAAAGAATTAAGAAGAACAGCCTGGACAAGCAGAGTAAGGAGGCCATAGATCAAAATGATATTCAGACACTTCAGAGTATCATAAAGGAACAGACGGGTTTACAGAAATTGCATATTTCCCTGGACTGTGGTTAAAATACTAGTAATTAAGCTGAATTTTCATACTGGAATGAGCAAGGAGGATGGATAAATAATGGATGATAATATGGTTAAATTCACTGAAAAGTTAAAAGAACTTCTGGTATTTGCCAAGAAGAAAAAGAATGTTCTTGAATTTCAGGAAATAAATGATTTTTTTGCTGATTTTGAACTGGATTCCGTTATGATTGAAAGAATCTATGAATTCCTGGAATTAAATAATGTGGACGTGCTTCGCATGACGGAGGAAGAGGATATCCTGATAGAAGAGGAAGAGGATATAGAAGAGATAGACTTTTCCATACCGGAGGGAATCGCCATAGATGACCCTGTAAGAATGTACTTAAAAGAAATCGGAAAGGTCCCTCTCTTAAGCGCTGATGAAGAAATCGAGTTGGCACGAAGAATGAAGATAGGGGACACAGATGCCAAGAAAAGACTGGCAGAAGCCAATCTAAGACTGGTAGTAAGTATAGCAAAGCGTTATGTAGGAAGAGGTATGATGTTTCTTGACCTCATTCAAGAAGGAAATTTAGGACTTATTAAAGCTGTTGAGAAATTTGATTACACCAAAGGGTTTAAGTTCAGCACCTATGCAACCTGGTGGATCAGACAAGCTATCACGAGAGCCATAGCAGATCAGGCCAGGACCATTCGTATACCGGTGCATATGGTGGAGACCATTAACAAACTTATAAGAGTACAGAGACAGTTACTTCAGGAACTGGGGAGAGAACCAACCCCGGAGGAAGTATCTGAAGAAATGAATGTACCCGTTGACAGGGTGCGTGAAATTCAAAAGATCAGCCAGGAGCCGGTATCACTTGAGACACCTATCGGCGAAGAAGAAGACAGCCATCTGGGGGATTTTATTCAGGATGACAATGTTCCGGTACCTGCTGATGCTGCGGCCTTTACGCTGTTAAAGGAACAGCTCTTTGACGTTCTTGGAACCCTTACAGACAGAGAGCAGAAGGTGTTAAGATTGCGTTTTGGTCTGGATGACGGCAGAGCCAGGACTTTAGAGGAAGTGGGTAAGGAATTCAACGTTACCAGAGAGAGAATACGCCAGATTGAAGCCAAAGCTCTTCGCAAATTAAGACATCCCAGCAGAAGCCGCAAGTTAAAGGATTATTTAGAATAAATTGACACAGGAGACAGCATGCAATTATCGTTACGTTTAAAAACTGTTGCAGATTCTGTTACAGGAGGAAGCAGGGTTGCAGATGTAGGATGCGACCACGCCTACATAGCCATACATCTGGCAGAGAATAACATAGCACCCAGGGTGATTGCCATGGATGTTAACAAAGGCCCTTTAAGTAAAGCCAGAGAAAACATTGAGCTTAGAGGACTGAAAGATAGAATTGAGACAAGATTATCCGATGGACTTGCCAGACTTACACCCGGTGAGGCGGATACAGTCGTTATTGCCGGTATGGGTGGAGCCCTGATGGCCCGAATACTAACAGATGGCGAGGCAGCTTTAAAAGAAGTAAAGGAATTAATCCTGCAGCCTCAGTCAGAAATCTTCCTGGTACGCAGATATCTTCATGATAATGGATACAGAATAGAGTCTGAGAAGATGGTAAAAGAAGATGAAAAGTACTATATCATAATAAAAGCAGTAAAAGACGGAGTGAAGGAAGTCTATGAACAGGAGCTGTTTTATTTATATGGGAAAAAGCTCCTTGAGAGTGGCAACCACCTGGTAGAGGAATTCCTGTTAAGGGAAGGCCGCTTGAAAGAACAGGTGGAAGAGTCGTTAAAGGGTACAGATACAGTCGGAAGCAATAAAAGACTGGAAGAAATAAGAGCAGATATTAGCTTAATACATTCAGCTCTTAAATATTTTAGAAATTAAGGTGCTTTCATAAAAGAAGCTGAATATATTGTTAAGCATAGTTATTTCACTTTGTATGCATTATTAATATGTGTGCAAAGTGATATTTTTCCTTACCTGTCACAGGTAAATTTGTGTCTGTGGTCAAAGGATTACAGTCTGTGAGAAAGGCATGGTTATTAAATATGGACGAATACGTAAAAGTTGAAATAGATGGAATTATAAAGGAATATCCAAAAGGAACGGGATTATTAGAAATCAGCCGTGAATATACACCAAAGGACGGCGGCGACTTTATTCTTGCCCTTGTTAACAATAAACTAAGAGAATTATCAAAAAAGGTACAAAAAGACTGTAAGATCCGTTTTGTAACCACCAGAGAGGATGCAGGACACAAAACCTATACCAGAGGAATGATACTGGTATTTATGAAAGCAATCTACAGTATAGTAGGAAAAGAAAATATTGATAAGGTATATGTGGAATATTCTCTAAAAGAAGGTATCTACTGTCAACCCATAATGGAATTACCCGTAACGGAAAAATTAGCGGATAAGATTAAAACAAAGATGAGAAGTTATATCGAGAAAGATCTTCCTTTCATAAAGAAATCCATCGGAACAGACGATGCTATTGAGCTTTTTAAATCCTACGCAATGTATGATAAGGAAAAATTATTCCGTTACAGACGAGTTTCAAAGACTAATATCTACAATCTGGAAGGTTTTGAGGATTATTATTACGGTTATATGCCGCCCAGCACCGGTATGCTTCAGTGGTTTGATCTGATTCATAAGGATAAAGGACTGATACTTATTATGCCGGATAAAAAGAAACCAAGACAGCTGCAGCCCTTTGAATTTCCTGAAAAATTATATCAAACCTTGAAAGAATCCAATGAATGGGCACAGACTATGGAAATTGATACGGTTGGAGCCTTAAATGAGGCAATCGTAGCAGGTAATTTAAATGAACTGATTCTGACTCAGGAAATGTTCCAGGAAATGAAAATCGGTGAAATCGCTGCTATGATAAAAGAATCCGGTAAAAAATTAGTTATGATAGCCGGCCCCTCTTCCTCCGGTAAGACCACTTTTTCCCACCGTTTATCCATTCAGTTAAAAACACACGGATTGGTGCCCCATCCTATAGGCGTTGATGACTATTTTGTTGAACGGGATCTGACACCGTTAGATGAAGACGGAAAACCGAATTACGAGGCATTGGAAGCAATTGATACAGAAAGTTTTAACCGTGATATGTCAGAACTTTTGGAAGGTAAGACCGTTGAACTGCCAAGCTTTAACTTTTTGACCGGTCACAGAGAATATAAGGGGAACTATAAAACCCTTGGCCCCCATGATATTCTGGTCATTGAAGGAATACATGGCCTTAATGACAAGCTTTCCTACAGTCTGCCCAAGGAAAGTAAATTTAAAATATATATTAGTGCTCTGACGGCACTCAATATTGATGAGCATAATCGTATACCCACCACTGATCTGCGTCTTCTTAGAAGAATGGTAAGAGATGCAAGAACCAGAGGAGCAGACGGAACGAAGACGATCAGCATGTGGCCTTCTGTAAGAAGAGGGGAAGAACAGAATATCTTTCCTTATCAGGAGGAAGCCGATGTTATGTTCAATTCTGCATTAATCTATGAACTGGCTATCTTAAAATCCTATGCAGAGCCTGTACTCTTTGGCGTTCCAAGAGAATCTGAAGAATTCATGGAAGCTAAACGTATGCTTAAGTTCCTTGACTACTTTTTAGGGGTTAACAGTGATGTGGTGCCGAAACATTCTATATTAAAGGAATTTATCGGTGGAAGCTGCTTTAAGGTCTGACGTACAGTAAATGAGTCATTCACATCCTAGGGCGTGTCTGAAAACTCATTGCACTGTTTTGAATGCTCCACTTTGCGTTATCTGCGTTGCAGTTTAAGGAACGTAACATCACTATGTCCCCCAATTGCGCCTTACTGTTTTTCGCAAATTGCCTCCCACAAAGTGGAGCATCCAGCCCGGCACAAGCAGTTTTCAGGCACACCCTAGTAAACCTCAAGGGTTTGTCATGAAGTATAATGAAAAACTCCTTTACAATCTGTTTACAGCGTGTTAAAATAAAAAATTGTGAGTAGCACAGATGGTCGCGCCTATAAGTTGCCGAAAGGCCATAGGTGAGGAAAGTCCGAGCTTCGCAGGGCAGAGTGCCGGATAACGTCCGGTGGAGGCGACTCTAAGGAAAGTGCAATAGAAATATACCGCCGGGATTTCCCGGTAAGGGTGGAATGGTGGAGTAAGAGCCCACCGCTTGTGTGGTAACACACAGGGCATATGTAAACCCCACTTGAAGCAAGACCGAATGAAAAGCGATACGGCGGCCCGTCGTGCTTTTGGGTAGGTCGCAGCTAGTAAGACCAGGATTTCCTGGTGCTTGCGGCGAGCCACATGGTAACATGGGGCAAAGATAGATGACCATTTGATACAGAACTCGGCTTATAGTGCTGCTCATACAGCTGGTGTAGAATAGTTCCTATGTGACTATTTTGCAGCAGCTTATTTTAGTTTTAAGAAAAAAGTAAAGACTTTTCCATATAAACTATGTTAGAGTGAACATAGAGAGTGATATATAAGCTGAACAAAATTTTATAGTCTTTTCATGCCAAACTTAACAAAACAGGCATTATTACAAAAATTAAGGAAAAACTAAAGTTTAACTTATATAGAAAAACAGCATCAAGATAAAACATGGAACATGCAAATAAATCCATAAAATATCATAAGGTGCTTGAAGAGCAAATAGATTCAAGGAAAGGAAAATCAGAATGGAACAGACAAGCATTTTAGTTGTGGATGACGACAAAGAAATTGCTGAACTGGTGGAAATACATTTAATCGGTGATGGTTATCAGGTTTTTAAAGCTTTTAATGCAAAAGAAGGCTACGATATTTTGAAAAAAGAAGATATCAAGCTGATCATATTAGATATCATGATGCCTGGAACCGATGGGCTTAGTATGTGCAAGACGATAAGGGAGACCAGTACCATACCTATTATAATGCTCAGTGCCAAATCAGCCGATCTGGATAAGATTATAGGTCTTGGAACAGGTGCTGATGATTATGTTATCAAACCCTTTAATCCGCTGGAGCTTACAGCCAGAGTGAAATCCCAGCTTAGACGGTTTACGAAATTCAACCCAAGTTCTCACGAAGACAAAGCGGATAAGGAAATTGCTATCAACCATCTGGTAATCAACAAAGAGGATCACAGAGTAGTTTCTTATGGCAGAGATGTTAAACTGACACCTATTGAATTTGATATATTGTATCTTTTGGCAAGTAATCCGGGCAGAGTATTTTCAACCGATGAAATCTTTGAAAGAGTGTGGAATGAGAAGATGTATGAGGCTAATAACACAGTGATGGTGCATATTAGAAGACTCAGGGAAAAGATAGAGATGGATTCCAGGAATGCGCAAATAATCAAAACAGTATGGGGAGTAGGATACAAAATTGAGAAATAGTATTTTTAAGAGCTTTCGTTTTGAAATAGTCCTATATAGCCTGTTGAGTCTGGTGTATGCATTATTAACAGAAGCGGTTATATTTTTTGGGATTTACATCGTTTATTATATGATAGGCGGAAAAGCAGATGTCCCCGGTGACATTCAAGGCGGAGCTTCCCTTGGCAGCAATAGCAATTTAATACAGAATAACGGCTTTTACAACAGATATACGGCAGAACAAATGAGCCCTACCCTGGAAGGAGGGGCTACCAAAGGAATGATTGCTATGGTAACGGTAATTGCTATAGCAGTAGGAATTATATTATTTATGGCATATTTTTTATTGCTTACAAGAAAATTTGCTGTGTATATTGAGAGAATAGCAGGCGGTATTACAGCTATCTCCTCGGGAAATTTTGATACGAGAATTACCATAGACAATGATGATGAATTTGCGCTGATTGCAGACCGTATTAATCAGATGGGCGGAGATATCAGGCGTATTATAGAGAATGAGAGAAAGAGTGAGAATACGAAGAACCAACTAATTACCAGTGTTGCGCATGATTTGAGAACTCCTCTTACTTCCATAATAGGATACCTGGATTTGGTACAGGGTGAGAATAATATTAATATGGAGGTTAAGAAACACTACGTAGAAATTGCTTATACCAAGTCAAAACGGCTTGAGAAGCTGATAGAAGATTTGTTTGCCTATACGAAATTCAGTTCCGGCGAAGTGGCACTGGAAGCAGGACACATAGATATGGTTAAATTCGTGGAACAGCTGGCAGAAGAATTTTATCCGAGCTTTCAGGAAAGTAATCTGCAATATGAATTCAGAGCTAATACTCCCTCCGTTTTCGTGTGGGGAGATGGGAATCTTTTGGCAAGGGCTTTTGCTAACCTCATAGATAATGCTATAAAATATGGCAAGGATGGCAAGAGTATTCAGATTGAGATTCTGGAATATTTAGATAGAATAGAAATTTCGGTAATTAACTATGGTAAGCTGATTCCGGAAAAGGATATTGAAGCAATATTTGAGCGCTTTTATCGCTTGGAAGAATCGAGATCCAGTGAAACCGGAGGAACCGGTCTGGGACTTGCAATCGTGAAAAACATCATAGTCATGCATGGAGGCAGCATCAGTGCACGCAGTGACCATGATGGAACGATATTTGTGGTTACACTGCCCAAAGCTGATATACTGCCTAAGACGGAAGAGGTGAAAGGATGACAGGCAGAAAGGTAATACTGGCATTTATAAGTCTATTACTGATAAGTTTTTTTGTGCCGCCTCAGACTATTTTAGGAGCCGAAGAAGAGGATGGACAGCTCTTAACAAATGATAAGCATAACATTAGTATGTCTGTAAATTATGGTTATGACAATAAGGTGAAATATGGCCGGTATACTCTTGTAACAGGTGAAATTGAAAACAAGGGAGAAAAGTCATTTGCTGGGATTTTCCAGGTTATGATTCCGAAAGCTACAGATAATGCCTTGTATCAGGAAGCGGTTACTGTTAAGCCCGGTGAAACAAAAAAGGTATCACTGGCACTTCCTATCGTGGATGATACCGGGTATCTGCAGGTAAAATTACTGAATAAGAAGACTGCTGTTCTGGAACATACTTATAAGCTTACTTTTGGAAATTATGATAAGCTCATTTACGCAGGTGTGCTGACAGAAGAAGGAGAAAGGCTTTCTTATCTGGATCGTTTGAATCTAAAGCTGTTTTATCTGACTGAAGATACCTTAACAGACAATGCTCTGGGGCTTGACTTACTTGATGTACTGATCATCAGCAACTATAAGGTATCAAAGCTTAGCAAAGAGCAGGTGCAGGCAATCACAACCTGGGTAAATAATGGTGGGACACTTGTTTTAAGTGCGGGCAAATATAATAAGGAAGTAACTGATGTTTTCAAGGACTATCAGATAACTTTTGGCAACGAGACAGAGGCTGTGGATATAAGTATGCTTTCGCAGGAAAATGATCTGAAGTCTTTAAAACAGCATATTATAGATTGCCAGAAGAGCAGAAGAATGTTTTTATTAGAATTATCTGAGCGTAACCAGCGACTGATTTCAACGGGAGATAAGAAAAACCTGACAGAAATAATAACCGGGTTGGATTCAGAATATAGAATGAGGGAGTTGTCCGAGGAAAAGATTTCAGGTTTACAAAAAGCAGTTGTATCAAAGCAGATCACAATGATTGGGCTAAGGGATGGCAGGAGTCTGATAAATGAAGCTGGCAGAGAGCTGTTGTTATACTCAAAGGTAAATAGCGGCAGAGTACAGCTGTTTGCTTTTGATATAGGACTGACAGAGAGTAATGAATCAATAGCATTATCCATTGTCAGCCAGATAACGAAGCATATTAGTGAAGATAACAATATACAACTGGATAATGAATATTATGGTTGGTATATGACAGATGGTTTGCTGAACTCAATCGCTTCTGCCAGGGATAAAAAAGTTCCGGTTACCTATAAATATTTTATCATAATTGCAGTGTATCTGTTAGTAAGTGGCCCCATAACTTATCTTTATTTAAAAAAGAAGAAGAAGCAGGGCTTGGGATTAATAATTGTGTCGGTCCTGGTGGTTGTGTTTACAATAATAATTTATGCAGCAGGTACAAAGACACGTATAACGAAACCTTATGCGGAATATCTAAGGATTCTGGATTATACGGATGCCGGTATGGATAAAATTGATCTATCCCTGACAATGCCAAATAACTATGATTATAGTCTTAATTTTACCAGAAGATTTAATCTTGTGGAAATGACCGATGCTAATCCTTATACCACTGAAAATCGTTTAGGAAAAAAGGTAGACTTTGACAATGCAGATAAGATCATTCGCTACGAAAGTGAAGGAGTTAAACTTACCGTAACAGATAATCCGGCATTTAACCCGGTGTATTTTCAGGGAATCTTTCAAACAATGAAAGAGGGAGAGGAAATAACAGGAGAGCTGACCCATACCGGTAGTGGAATAAACGGAACCTTAAGAAATAATTACGATTATGACATCAGTGATGCCATATTGATATGTGATGGCAGGTTGATTGATATCGGTTATCTGAAAAAAGGTCAGGAGATTAATTTAAAGAATGAGAATGGGACATATCTTCTGTCCATTGATGATTTATATAGTACTTCCTTAATTAAAGGGATGACAGAGTTGTCGGAAGAGGGGAAAGACGGGAATGAAAATGCAAGGCTGAACCAACTGATATCTCTAATGGTGGAATATAACTTTACTCAGGGTGAATATTCCAATTGCATTATCGGATTAAAAGTAAATGACCAGGAAGGCATTCAAACCGCAGAGGAAGGTGATCAGCTGTTGTCTCAAATATCTTCTCTTATGAAGACAGAAGGCACGACCCTTGTTAAATTGCCTGTAAAGGTAGATAACCATTTTGCAGATAAGGAATATGTGTATACCATAGATGGTAATATCCAATCAGAGGGAATGAAAATGAATGGATATTATGCCGGCAGATATATGACAAATGACAGTATCACTCATACCTATCAGTTTCCTGCGGATGAGAAAATTACTAATTTTACTTTTGCAAAAGCACAGAATCTGAAGGTACTAAGCAAATATACCCAGAATTTTGTGGGAAGTGTATTCTTTTTGAATGTTAATACTGGTAGATATGAAGAAGTCTTTAACGGAACTTATGATTTAGATCTAAAGGCATCGGATTATCTTACAGATAATAATATACTAACAGTTCGCTACAGACAGGAATCTTCTTTACAGGAGTATCAGGTGGTATTACCTCATATATCCTATTGGAAGGAGGCAAATTAAAGTGTTAACCATTCAAAAACTGACAAAAAGCTATGGAAAATTTCTGGCCTTGGATCAACTGGATCTTAGAATAAAGCCGGGAGAAATTTATGGTTTTGTAGGACCTAATGGTGCAGGGAAAACCACTACCATGAAAATTTGTGCCGGATTAATGAAAGCGGATTCGGGTGAAGTATTTATAGATGGTATTAATGCCTTAGAGAATAACAGGGAACTTAAGAAAAGAATCGGTTATATGCCGGACTTTTTCGGAGTATATGATAATCTAAAGACGATTGAATACATGGAGTTCTATGCTTCAATATATGGTATTACAGGAAAAGAAGCCAGAACTTTATGTATGGAGCTGTTGGAGTCAGTTCAGCTTAAGGATCAATATGATAATTATGTTGACAGTCTCTCCCGTGGAATGAAGCAAAGACTCTGTCTTGCCAGATGCCTGGTACATGGACCAAAACTGCTGATACTGGATGAACCCGCTTCCGGTCTAGATCCCAGAGCGAGAGTAATTATGAAAGATATACTGAGAAGGCTCAGTGCAGAAGGAATGACGATACTTATCAGCTCACATATTCTTCCGGAGCTGGCACAGATCTGCACCCACGCTGGAATTATTGAAAAAGGAAAACTGGTCCTCTCTGGCTCCATCGAAGAGATTACCTCGGCCAGAGGCAATGCCAGACCTATTGTTTTGCGGATGGTAGATAACCAGGAGGCAACCTTAAGAACTATAAGAGATAATCCTTTTACCAAAAAGATAACGATTCTTGAGAATGTAGTGAGTCTATTGTTTACGGGAAATCAAGAAGAGGAAGCAGCATTGCTTACTTCTATCATACAGGGAGGAGGACTTATATCCTCTTTCGCAAGAGAAGAAAGCAGCCTGGAAGCCCTGTTTCTGCAAATAACTCATGAGGAGGGAAGCTGATTATGCTTAGAGTAAATCCGGTATACCAAAAAGAACTAAGAACAAATGCCAGAAGCTTTAAGACCTATCTTATTATATTTGCTTTTAACGGATTGCTTTCCCTGTTCGGACTGCTGACTCTGTATCTAACCTTTGAGTATAAACAAGGACTTGGCGGCAGTGTACAATATTCAGATGTGCTGGAAATCTATACGATAATAACTGCTGTTGAATTCTTTCTGCTGATGCTGGTGGTGCCGGCAGTAACAGCAGGTTCTGTTTCGGGAGAAAGGGAAAGACAGACACTGGAAATACTTTTAACCACCAGATTAACAGCAGGTTCTATAATAAGAGGAAAACTTCTTTCTTCTATTAGTATGATGCTGTTTCTGACCTTTTCCAGTTTACCGGTCATGGCGCTGGTATTTACAATCGGCGGCATAACCCTGAGAGATATGGTGGAGTTCTTGCTTTTAATTATTATAACAGCTGTCTATTTGGGAAGTATAGGTATATTCTTTTCTGTGCTGTTTAAGAAATCCACTTCGGCAACGGTGGGAACCTTTGGAAGTGTTCTGGTATTGAGTTTTGGAACAATTGGAATAACCATGGGAATACATTTTATTATGCAAATGCATCTGAATAATACATTAGATAAAGTAACTTCATATGCACAAGCGGATATTGGGAATTGGATGCTGCTATTATTGTTCAATCCTGTAGTTACCTTTCTCTCTGTATTAAAAGACCAGACAGGAATAGCCACTCAGGTATCTTATCTGTTTGATAATGTGGGGAGTGTTTCACCGGCATTAAGGGATATTTGGTTTCCTTTAAGTTCTGCAGTACAGCTTATAATCGCAGTAGTATTATTGGTTATATCAACTGCAATTCTAAATCCTTGCAGAGGTAAAGGCGGAAAAAACACTTTCAACTCATGATTTTGAGTCTGCCAAAGAGGACATGAGGTATAAATAAGAAATGAAATAAGCGGAAACAAAATAGCCACCGGCTTTCCTGAGAGCAGGTAACCGATGGCTAATTTCTGGAATATGAAAATGGAAGAAGAATAATATAGATTCATTATAACATATAAAAATAAAAAAGGTAGTGTTTTTTTAACTTTTTTTAAAATTCTTTATGATTAATTTGAAAATAGTTACTTATCAACCCTTTCTGCAAAATTCTCTGCAAATATTCGGATATTTTTGGAAATCCTCAGCTTGTGATATAGCTTTGCATACTCAATCTCATCAGCATCGGTTACATAATTTGTTGGAAAGTTTTTCAAAAAGCCACTACGTCTTAAAGTGTCAGCCGCTTTGTTGTAGGCAATGGCTGCTTCTTTTTCTGTTGAATAGCGACCCACGACATAATCGCCTTCAATATGGATTTTAGCAATATAACAAGGATGCCCCTTCCATTTGGAGTAATATACTCCATGATAAGGATTAATTACTTCTATATTACTGTATCTTAAATCGCGTTCGTTTCCATTAATGTATCTAAAATCTCTGCCAGGAACAGCGTAATTCTTTATGCCATAACGGGATAGGATACTAACCTGCATACCATAGTCTGAAACAAAGAGGTGGCCTCCGCGAATCATTATTTTGTGGTGACCGTAATAAAACAAATCGTCGGTATCAAAAATATAGAAGCTATCTTTATCTATATAATATAAGAAGAAATGCTTTCGCAGATAGATAGGATTTCTTATATATATGCCGTTATCCCTGAAATTCATCAAAATAACCCATTTCTCAAAGTCCAATCCAAAACTTTTGTCATAATCGGTAAGTGTGTAGATTCCTTCTCTTAGAATAGCATTTGCCGTCTCATAAGCCTTGTTCCCTAAGGTGATATCATTAAAACTGCCGAGGCTGATGTGCTTATTTCGATAAGTGATGCCAGCTCGGTAATAAATCTCACCATTTTTCTTACTTGCCTTTGTTAAACCCTGATATGATGACAAAGATTTCACCTCCTGAACTAGGGTGTGTCTGAAAATTCATTGTACCGTTCTGAATGCCCCACTTTGCGGTATTCTGCGTTGCAATTTTGGGAACGTAACACCACTACGTTCCCAAAATTGCGCCTTGCCGTTTTTCGCAAATTGCCTCCCACAAAGTGGAACCTCCAGCCCGGCACAAGCAGTTCTCAGACACACCCTAGGTTGAGAAAAGATATATTATGTGTTCTGATTGTGAAGCATTGCAGAAACGGCGTTTAATTTTATGGTTTGTAGCACAGCATAATCACGGCATAATGACATGCGCTCAGCAGTGCCAAGTCCCACAAAGCAGAACATGTAGTTTGGCACAAGCAGTTTTTAAACACACTCTAAGCGTACATGTATGAAAGTAAAAAAATGGGATATAATTATAAATGTACATAAGCTTTATATTACACTTATTGTATAAGAAGAAACTCCTAAAATCAATGAGGAAAATGTAGTAAGAGAATTGACTGTTAGGAGAAAGTTTGTTCTATCAAAATAGAAAATTCAAAAAGGAAAGACAGGAGGTAAGGAATATCCGGAATAGCTATAATTGAGCGGGATAAGCTGAACATATACCGCAAATATAATATTACATACATATTAACGGAAGTAACACAATTGTAACAATGTACAGGGCAAAAAATCCATGAAATACAGGGTTTTAGGGTGCGATTCAGAAAAAAATCATGTCAATCATGAATAATGTACCAAAAATGGTTTAAAATATTTAATAAGTCCTTAACATTTAGTTAAAAAATGTTTGTGCGTAATGCACAAAGAGGAATGCTTAAAAGAAAATCAAATTATGCATAAAGATACTTGAGGGGAAAACGGAACTGGTTAAGGTTATCGTTTCTTCCAAAGTTTGCATAGAGTTATTGACAGTAAAAGGCGAGATGATATAATTCATGAGAACCTCTTAACGGAAAACAATGCCTGTGATTCTTTTAAGCGGTCAACAGTCCACAGACTATTTATGACAATAGAATAACAAAGGCGATATTTTATTGAAGTAATATCAAAAAAGAAAAGAGGATGTATATATGCTAAAAATACACTCGTTTCTTCAAAGGGCTCTTAAGCCGGTAAAAGAAATGTTACCTCTCACCGGCAGAAGTAAAGCGGGAATCACAGCAGTAGTACTTTATGCTGCCCTTTCATGCTTTCTGATACTGAGCCCGGATACTATCTACGAACATTCCAGCAGAACGGAAGCTCCTGTTTATACATCGGGAAATTCCAATAAGGAGTCAGAAGAGGTAGGCGAAGAAACAGCGATAGAAGCAATTGTACGAATGAATCCTGTATATTTTAAGGGGTACATTGTACAAGGCGGTTTAGAAGCCTATGGTACCCAGTACGTAAATCCTTATGTTTCCTTCATGCAGAGCATGATAACCAAAACAGCAAAAAACGATTCTAATATTACAGCAGACAAATTATTAATGGAAGAAGAGAAAAAATCGGCAGAAAATAGCCTTGCATCAAAATTAAGTATAACAACAAACTTAAATCTGTTGCCAAAAGAAGAAAACATTAGTTTACAGGCAGAAGAAAACTCGGACAACCTTAACAGCATTACTGAGATAATGGGAGCAGCAGAAAAGAAATCAGCTGAGACCGTTACAGCAGAAAAGAATACTGCAAAAGGGGTGAGTGCAGCATCAGAAAAGAAATCAGCACAAACTGAGAATACTGATTCAAATAGGAAGACAACAGAGACAGAGAAAACAACTGCAGTAAAAAAAGCTGCAGCAGCGGAGAAAGAAAAAGATGCAAGTGTAACCGAGAAAAAAGACACTAGTTCGAAAAAAGCAGTACAGGCAGCTGCAAAAAGTAAGGTTGATAGTAGTTCAACCAAAGAGAAAACCATTAAAGATACTGCAAAGAAAACAGAAAACAAAATCAAGTTAAATGAAGAAGATACTGGAGTTCTTCAAAGAATCGTTGAAGCTGAAGCAACAGGTGAGGACATAAAAGGAAAGATGTTGGTCGCAAACGTCATCCTGAATAGAGTTAAAAATAAGGATTTCCCTGATTCGGTAAAAGCCGTGGTATTTCAAAAAAGCGGCAGCACCTATCAGTTTTCACCGATAAAGGACGGAAGATATTATTCCGTAAAAGTGTCGGAAAGTACCAAAAAAGCAGTCAATCGTGTACTGCAGGGAGAAGACTACTCCCAAGGGGCGCTGTATTTCTCGGCAAGAATAAGAGCCGATAAAAACAGCATGAGCTGGTTTGACCGCCACCTAACATACCTGTTCAAGCACGGAGGACATGAGTTCTTCAAGTAATTGAATTATCCGTAACATCAATTCGTAAAACATAAGCATACTAAGTGATAATACTTTAGTGGCGTTATGCAGGGATAGATGAAAGGAACATTCAAGCAATAGAACAGGATAAAAAGAGGACGTTCAGAAAAGTGATGATACACTTTCCTGAGCGTCCTTTTTTTGTACTGGTATTTTACTTTAGTAAGGTATTGTACATCAGTACTGAAAATGATATAATACAACGAAAATAAGAGTTTATAATAGAATTTGAATTATAACATTTATTAGTATAATGATAATCACATAAACTGATTAAGTGGTTAAAAATGTGATTGTCATTCTTGAAGCTGGAAGTACAATAATATTACTTGCTGTATCACAGGCTAAGTATTTGAAATATTATTATAAATGCACAAAATGGAGGAAAACTATGAATCTTTTGTATCAAAGCACTCGCAGTAACACGGCTCCCATTACGGCATCTCAGGCTATCTTAAAAGGACTGGCTGAGGATGGTGGTTTGTTTGTACCTGAAAGCATACCTGAATTAAAAGTTTCTTTAAAGGAACTCAGTACCATGACCTATCAGCAGGTTGCTTATGAGGTTATGAAATTATACTTCACTGATTTTACGGAAGAAGAATTAAGAACTTGCATAAATAATGCTTATGATGAGAAATTTGATACAACTGAAATAGCACCGGTAAAGGAAGCCGGCGGGCTTTATTATCTGGAGTTGTTTCATGGCTCTACCATTGCATTTAAAGATATGGCCTTATCTATTCTGCCGCACCTTCTGACTACTGCAGCAAAAAAGAATCAGGTAAAGGATGAAATTGTAATCCTGACAGCTACCTCAGGAGATACCGGTAAGGCAGCCCTTGCGGGATTCGCTGAGGTACCCGGAACAAAGATTATAGTATTTTACCCAAAGGATGGCGTCAGTCCGATTCAGGAGAAGCAGATGGTGACCCAGAAAGGGGATAATACCTATGTTGTAGGAATCGACGGAAACTTTGATGATGCTCAGAATGGCGTAAAGGCAATGTTTAATAATAAAACACTGGCTGACAGCTTGAAAGCAAAAGGATATGTATTTTCTTCCGCTAATTCTATTAATATCGGCCGTCTGGTTCCGCAGATTGTTTATTATGTGTATGCATATGCCAGTCTGTTAAAGAAAGGTGTTATTACTGAAGGTGAGAAGATCAACGTATCTGTGCCTACCGGTAACTTTGGAAATATCTTAGCGGCTTATTTTGCGAAAGAGATGGGGGTACCGCTAAATAAACTGGTGTGTGCTTCTAATGAGAATAAGGTATTGTTTGATTTCTTTGATTCAGGGATATATAACCGAAAGAGAGAATTCATTCTTACCTCTTCGCCCTCAATGGATATACTGATCTCCAGTAACTTGGAAAGATTGCTTTATCTGGCAGCGGGAAGAGATAGTGAGAAGACTCTAGATTTAATGGATGCATTGTCTAAAGAAGGAGAGTATGAGATAACTCCGGATATGAAAGTAAAGATGGACGGTATCACAGGTGGTTTTGCTACGGAGGCTCAGACAGCTGAGACTATTAAAACAGTTTATGAGAAAACGGGTTATGTATTGGATACCCACACAGCGGTAGGAGCATCTGTATATGAGAGGTATCAAGAAGAGAGTTCAGATAGCACAAAGGTTATCGTTGCCTCTACTGCAAGTCCTTATAAATTCACCAGAAGTGTCATGGAAGCAATAGATACGAAGTATGGAAGTCTTGGAGACTTTGAATTGGTAGATGAGCTTAGTAGAATATCTGGTGTAAGTGTGCCGGCAGCTATTGAGGAAATCAGAAGTGCCAAAGTACTTCATGATAGAGTGTGTAAAACTGAAGAAATGCAGGAAGTGGTTGAGGAGATATTGAAATAATTATTGAACTAAATGATAAATGAAAGCTGCAGAAATTAAAATGATTTTTGCAGCTTTTCTATATTCTTCCTAAAATACATGATTCTATAAAAGATGGTAAGAACATGAAAACACCTGAAAAAAAGCCATTTGTGACAAATGCATGACATAAAATTGACATAAACAAAAACTTCAAATAAAGTTTGCATCCGGAACTTTGGTATAATCAAACCATAAAGGTATAACAAGATATGGAAAGTAGCCAAGTGCTTGAGTGGGAAAATAAGCCATAATTGACAAGTGAAGAGTAAATCGTAAGGTTTTCTGGAATGTGTCAAAATTAAGGCAAAACCCAGTTTTTAAGCCTAATGTACGGGGTTACATAAAAGTAAAATTATAGTTAAAAGGACTTGACCTTTTATCTAATTATTGTTATAATCGTCTTGTTATTGGAATGATTATATTGAAAAATATAATACCAAACCAACCTATATTTTAAGGAGGAAGAAAGAATATGAAGAAAAATTTCTTTAAAAAGAAATTAGCTTCTGCTCTTGCTCTTGCATTAGTAGTAGCAAGTTTCAGTCCTGCAGGAATCTCTGCACAGGCTGCTACAGCTACTAAAATTGTTAAGCAGGGCGGCAGCGCAGCACCAGCTGTGTTATACGTTGGTGGCTCCAAAGTAGATTACAGCTTAAGCACAATCAAATCTGGAGTAAAGTATACTTGGAAATCAAGTAATACAAAAATTGCAACAATCACTGCTACAACCGGTGTTGTTACAGCAAAAGCTCCTGGTAGCGTAACTATTACAGCTACAGCTACAAATAAGAAGACTGGAAAGGTTCTTAATACTTTCAAGAAAACTCTTACAGTTAATCTTCGTTCTACATCTGTTGAGCTTGGTGATGATTTCACATTAGCTACAGGCGAGACAAAGAAATTAGCTGCAACATTAACACCTTCTAACTCCACAGATGTTATCAACTATGTATCCAGCGATAAAGCTGTTGCTACTGTTGGTTTAACTGGTGGTGTTGTAACTGGTAAAGAAGCTGGTGAAGCTACTATTACTGTTTACGCAAAAGCTACAAAAGCTTCTGCTAACAAGAGCACAAAGACTAAAGTTGACACTGTAAAGGTTACTGTACCTGTAGGTGTTACTGAAGCTAAACAGGTTGCTGAAAATGCTATTACATTAACATTCAATGCTAATGTAAAAGACAAAGTTAAAGCTTCTGATCTTGTATTAAAGAATGCTAAAACAAATGCTATTCAGGCAATCAAAGGAATTAGCTTCTCTGATGATGGAAAAACTGTTACTGCTACAACTTATCTTTCATTAACAGATAAAGCAGAGTATAGCTTAACATATGCAGAGAAAGAATTCAAAATCACAGCAAGTGTTGGTGCTGTTGCTACTGCTGTAATTAACACAACTCAGGTTCCTTTCAATGTTGAAACTGAACTTTCTTACGATTTCTTTGATGCTAATGGAATCAAATTAACAACTGTTGATAAGAACAGAGTAACTGTTGATGTTCAGACAACTGGTGGTTATACAACAGATGTTAATGGAGTTAAGAAGCTTAACCTTACAGCTAAGGGTAATACTGCAACTGTAACTGTGACTTACCATACTTGGACATACAAAGATAGTGCAGAAGTTACTGTTTCTGCAAAAGGAACTATTGTAGCTGTAGATCCTTCTGAAATCACAATTGGCGCTTATGAGAAGTATACAATCGTTGCTTCTGGTGCAGCAGTTGATTGGACTAAGGATGCTGTTACTACTGTTTCTTTAAGTGACAAAAGCAGCAAAGTATACTTACATGTAAAGAATTCTGAAAACAAGTATGTAGCTGAAAGTGATATTAAATATACACCTGCTGATGCTAATGTATTATCAGTAAATACTGATGGAACATTATATCCTGTAAAAGAAGGTAGCACATATGTTATTGCTACAACAGGAAAAGTAAGCTTTACATTACCTGTAACAGTAGTTAAAGAAAGAACAGCAAGTTCTGTTGCTCTTGACAAATCTAATGCAACTGTTTCTAATACTACTTACGTAACTGATGCTGCAGTAGTTAAAGTTGTTGTAAAAGATCAGTTTGGAAATGACTATACTCCTAGTGTAGTTACAGCTAAATCTGATGATGGAAAAGCTCCTGTAGGTCTTTACAAAGATGGTTATATTACATTTAGCGGTAAAGGCGAAGCTGATGGATCATACTACTATACAGTAACTGCTGATGATAAAAAAACTGGCTTTACTTTAAAAGTTGATGAGTTCGGTGGCCCTGGTGTTGCTACTGATAAGTTAACAACTAAACTTGTTGTTTCTTCAAGCTATGTAGATACTAAGATTACAAAGAGCACATCTTTAGATTCTAAGGATGTTGAAGTTAAACTTGCACGTTATAATAACGGTGTTCTTTATGATTATGCTCCTGCTACAGTAGAAGTTGCTACAAATGGTGGTGTTGTGTATGCTGGTCCTATCGCAGCTAATGCAGTTTACACATTTGAGACAGTAACTGCTGATGCTTCTAATAATGTAACTAAAGTTGCTAATGATACTTATACTTTCACTGTAAAAACAGTTGACAATACTTATAAGTCTTATGTAACTGTAGCTGATACACAGCCTATACCTAGTGTAACAGTAGATAAAGTTACAAGTAAAGTTAGCAAAACTGATGCAAAAGCAGTTGCAAATGATACATTAACAATTAAGAATGCTGATGGAACAAAACTTGCTATTGTATCTGTAGATGCCGTTGTATCTGAGAATTATATCACCATTAAGAGTGTTGTTGTTAAGGATACTATTGGTAAATATACAGTTCAGATTGCTGTACCTGTTGGTCAATCAATCTATACTAATTAATAATACTGTTTGTAGGTGTTATTAGTTAGAAAAGCCCTCCCATATTTATATGGGAGGGCTTTTTTTAACTCTTGAAACTCCTTAAGAATCCTTAATAAATATTGCATATTAAAATTATATATGTTAGAATTCAATTTAGTTATAAAATAGTAAATATTAATTATATGCCTCTAAAGGAGAGAAAATACATTCTATGAAACTCAAGTCTATATGGAAGAGAAGTAAAGGTATCTTATTAAATTCCTATTATTCCAACTGCTTTTATAATGGAAAAATCAACAATCGCCTTATATTAATAGAATCAAAAAACGGAAGCGATTTAGCAGGAAATATGTTCCATATACTACGTGAATTAAGGACGGAAACGTATTCAGATTATAAGGTAGTCTTATCTGTATTAAATAAGAAGAAAGAAAGTATACAGAATCAGCTGTCCAACTACGGAATTAAAAATGTTAAATTAGTAAGAACAAATTCATACGCATATTATAAGTATTTAACGACTGCTAAATACTTATTTACTGATACAACTTTTAATAGAAGCTTCATAAAAAAAGAAGGCCAGGTTATTATAAATACATGGCATGGTACACCTTTAAAGAAAATGGGTAGAGATGTAGACAATAGAGCATACGCAATAGGTAATGTTCAGAGGAATTTCTTATTCTCAGACTATCTAGTTTATCCCAACGAGTTTATGAAAAAGAAGATGGTTGATGCCTATCTTCTGGAAGGAATATATGATGGTACTATTCTTAATGAAGGATATCCTAGAAATTCGATATTCTACAATAAAGAAATCGGCCAGAATATTAAGAATGAACTGGGACTTGATGGTAAGCAAGTCTTTATATATATGCCAACCTGGAGAGGAACTGTTACAAGCAAAAATACAGACCACTTATTAGCAATTACGGATTATTATCTGAGAGATCTGGACAAGCAGCTTACGGACAATCAAGTATTTTATGTTAAACTGCATCCTTTTGTTAGTAGGAATATGGATTATACAAAATATATCCATGTTAAACCATATCCAGATCAATACGACTCATATGAGTTTATGAATATGTGTGATTGCTTGGTAACTGACTACTCCAGTGTTTTCTTTGATTATGCTAACAGTAGGAAGAAAATCATCTTATTTGCATATGATGAAACAGATTATTTAGAAGAAAGAGGTATCTATGTACCTCTGAATCAATTCCCATTTCCGCTGGTTAAAACGGTAGAGGGATTGATGAGAGAATTAAATACTCCAAAGAATTACGATGATACAGCATTTTTAGAGGAATACTGTACTTATGACAGAGCTGGCGCAGCAGAGCGTATTTGTAAGCACGTAATAAAAGGAGAAAAGGTCTGTAAAGAAGAAAAACTTAAAAAGAATGGTAAAGAAAATGTAGTGATGTTTGGTTCTGCATTAGCTAAGAATGGTTTGACATCATCACTTCTGAATCTTTTTAATAATATTGATATAGAGAAGAGAAATTATTATGTAACCTTTAATGAAGCTGCACTTAAGAAGACACCGACCAGAGTATCTCAGATACCGGATAAAGTTGGGATTATTCCGATGAGCAGCGGTGCTGCTTACACAATTTTGGAAGCTATAGCCTTTGTTCTATATTTTAAGAAGAACAAGGATAATAAGTTTGTGCAAAAATATCTGGATAGATTATATAAGCGAGAGTTTATTAAACAGTTTGGAAGAATAAAAATTGATTCACTAATACAATTTGCAGGCTACGATCATAAAGTAACGAATCTGTTCCAAAGATTTGAAGGAGCAAAGGTTATATATGTGCATAATGATATGATTGCTGAAATGAAAACCAGGGGTAATCAGCATTACCTAACTCTTCGTTCGGCATATCAGAAATATGATAAAGTTGCTGTTGTTACACAGGATATAGTTCCGCCTACGGTTAAAATTAGCGAAAAGCAAGATAATATAGTAGTAGTTAATAATTGCCATGCACATCTGGAGGTTAGAAGTAAAGCCAATCAGCCTTTAATTTTTGACGCAGATACCAAGTGTAATATACCACAGGTAGAATTAGAAGATATATTGAAAAGTGATGCCAAGAAATTTATCAGTATAGGAAGATTTTCTCCGGAGAAAGGACACATGATGCTTATGAAAGCATATGAAGAATTCTCGAAAGATTATCCAGGTACTTATCTGATCATAATTGGCGGACATGGTGTTTTATATAAAGAGACACTAGATTATGCCAATGAATCAGAGGCGAATATAATTATTATAAAATCCATGAAGAATCCTATGCCTATATTAAATAAATGTGATTTCTTTATTCTGTCTTCACATTATGAAGGCTTAGGGCTTACTTTATTGGAAGCAGATGCACTAGGTATACCTACTATGTCTACTGATGTAAGAGGACCTCAGGGCTTCTTAAGAGAGTTCAATGGCTGCCTTGTAGAAAAGAGCGAAAAAGGCTTAAAGAAAGGTATGGTACGTTATATGAAGGGCGAAATTAAAGCAATGAATGTTGATTATAACGCTTATAATAAACGTGCAATAAATCAGTTTGAAAGTCTCTTTGAATAATTTTGGAAAGGAAAGCCACAATTTAAACATAGATAGTTGCCAGTCAATATATTGGAATATCCTATTATATCAATTGTGATAAGAATGGTGAGTGTATGAAGATAGGTATTATTACCTTTAACAGTGCCCATAATCATGGCGCTGTATTGCAGGCTTGGGCGCTGCAAGAGTATTTAAAAGGTGAAGGACATGATGTCAGTATTATAAATTACAGATTGCCGGCTACTGATAATCTTTACCGTTTATATGTGCCCCGAAAAACATTTAAAAGCTATAAATTAAATAAAGTAGTCCATGCGCTTCAATATTTAAAGAAGTATAAAACAGAACCAGATAAGGTAAAAAGATTTCGTAAATTTGAGCATTTTATAAACAATACATTAAATGCTACGAAAGCATATTCTGTTTTTGGCGAATTAAATAAAGCGAATTTTGATTTTGATGTTATGATTGCAGGTAGCGATCAAATCTGGAATGGTTCACTTACAAAAGGTATTAATCCTGCTTATTTTCTAGCCTTTGGGAAAGAGAAAATAAAAAGGATTTCTTATGCTGCAAGTATCGGAAAAGACTTTATTCCGGAAGTGGAACATACACTATTCTCCAGGTATTTGAGGCTATTTGACTATATATCTGTTAGAGAAGAGAAGGCAAAGGAGGCGATAGAAAAGTTAACGAAGCAGGAGATTTCAGTTGTACTGGATCCTACCTTACTTCTTGACAGGGAAAGATATGATCAGTTAAAGAAGGATCCCAAGACAAAAGCAGAATATATATATGTTCATAATGTTCACATAACAAAAGTAGACAAGCGGTTGAACGCTATGGCAGAAGAAATATCCCAAAGACTAGGTTTACCAATTGTTCATAACCGGTCAGATTATAACTTTACCAATGAATTGCATAAATTCACTTCTGGTGGTCCAAAAGAGTTCCTGGGGTATATTGCGAATGCTGCATATGTAGTAACCAATTCATTTCATGCAACAGTCTTCTCAATAATGTATCAAAAGAATTTTATAACGATTCCTCATTTTCAGAATCCTGAAAGAATGAGGCACCTATTGGATACTTTAGGTATTGGCAATCATTTGATTGAATTTTCAAGAGATTTACCAAACGATTTAAATGAGTTATCCATTGATTATGATCATGTTGAGCAGCTAAAAGTTGAACTTAGAAAGACATCGATTGACTTTTTGAGTAAATCTCTTGCTGGCGATAAAACTACTAATGAGCCAGTAAAGGATGAAGATAAATATTTTGATTCCAAAGATGTTTACTCCTGTTATGGGTGTAAAGCCTGTAAGGATATATGCCCTGTTTCAGCGATTACAATGGTGCCGGACAAAGAGGGATTTTGGTATCCAGAAATAGATGAAGATAAATGTATACATTGTAATCTATGCAGAAAAGTATGTATCTATAGAAAGTTTGAAAAACAAGAGCCGGTGGAAAATTATCCGGTAGTTTATGCTTCCTATCATAAAACAGAAGATATCCATACAGAAAGTACCAGCGGAGGTATGTTTATACCAATGTACCGTTATATACTTTCTATAGGGGGTAAAGTAGTAGGTGTTAGATATGATGAAAATATGAGAGTCATATATGACATTGCAGAAACAGAAGAAGGCTGCAGAGCTTTTTGCGGTTCAAAATATGTAGCACCTGACAGTGAAAATGTAAAGCCAAGAGTAAAAAAATTACTGGAGGCAGGAACGGTTGTTTTATTTACCGGTAATCCATGTCAGATAGCAGGTTTAAAGACTTATCTAGGTAAAGATTATCCGAACCTGTACACCGTAGATATTATATGCCATGGTGTCCCATCACCAAAAGTATTTGAAAAGTATATAAATTATCTGGAAGATCGTTATCATTCAAAAGTTATCGATTTCCAATTTAGAAATAAAATAAGAGGCTGGAGTAAACCTTATATACTTGTTAAGTTTGAGTCCGGTGAGGTAGTATTAGAGCCGGCATCCAGTAATAACTTTAATAGAGCTTTCCTTAGTAATAATATTCAGAGACCTTGCTGTTATACCTGTGAATTTGCAGGCTTAAAGGGAAGTGTTGGAGATATCACAATCGGAGATTATTGGGGAATTGAGAATGAGCATCCTGAAATGATGGATCAAAGAGGTGTTTCCATTATCAAGCTTAATAATTCTAAGGGATCAGAATTCTTTGAACATTTCAAGGAACAGTTGGTACTTAAAGAAAGTACCTATGAAAAGGCTTATAATGCAAATCATAAGAAGCCTATGAATTTGGTGCTAAAGCGAAACCAGCTTATGTCCCAGATTGACGATGTAGAGATTAACAGCTTGTTGCAATCCTATAATCATTTAAAGAAGAAAAAAAAGAAGTAATCAAATATAAAGATATAAGTTGTAATAATTCACCATTACATTCGGTTAAAGAGCTTCATGTGAATACAACCAAAACTCAACTTATAGAAATTATAATTAAATTGAATTAACCATTAGTTTAACATATAGGTGTAAAAATCAAAATATAGAATTTTACACTTATATGGAAGCTATATATTCAACTAATATAGTAAGAAAGAAAACAGGTGGTAAATTGAAAAAGTATTTCAATAATTTTGCAAAATATAGATTTTTATTAGCCGAACTTGTTAAAAAAGGAGTAACCTTAAAATACAGACGTTCCTATCTTGGCGTGGTTTGGACATTAATTGAACCCTTATTAACAATGATGGTATTAACACTTGTATTTGGTACGCTGTTTGGAAATACTGACAGGACCTTTCCTGTCTACATACTATCAGGTAGGTTAATGTATTCCTTTTTCTCGAACAGTACTAAAACATCCATGAAGTCGATTCGATCCAATAGCGGTATGATTAAGAAAGTATATGTACCTAAGTATATGTACCCACTATCATGTATATTAAGTGATTATATAACTTTCCTGATATCCTTGCTCATATTGTTTATTGTTAGTGTTGTACTAAGAGTAGAGCCGACTCTTTATCTGTTTCAAGCTGTTATACCATTATTAGTATTACCGGTTATGTGCTATGGTTTAGGATTAATATTAGCTACACTCTCGGTCTTTTTTAGAGACTTGGAATATATCTGGTCGGTTGTAATGATGCTTATTATGTATACATCAGCGATATTTTATAAGCCTGAAAGAATCATCCAGGCAGGATATGGTTGGCTGTTAGATATAAATCCGCTATATTCCGTTGTAGTGAATTTCCGAAATGCAGTCTTTGGACAGGCATTGGATACAAGGGCGTTAGGATTATCCTTACTTTACACTGCAGGATTTATGATTGTTGGTTTACTCATGTTTTATAAAAAGCAGGATGAATTTATATTACATGTATAATAGTCGCAGTGGGAATATGTTAAGAGAAAAACTACAACCAGTTATAAACATATATCATTTTACTTATTTGGTATATGGGAAAGAGGTAATATGGCTAAAACAGCAGTAGAAGTCAACCATGTCAGTATGAAATATAATATGTCTACTCAAAAGGTTGACAGCTTAAAGGAATATTTTATTAAGCTTATAAAAAAAGAATTAAAATATAAAGAGTTTTGGGCGTTAAAAAATGTTGATCTGTCTATAGAAAAAGGAGATCGCCTTGGAATATTGGGGCTTAATGGCGCTGGAAAGAGTACTCTGCTTAAAATCATAGCTGGTGTTCAGAAGCCTACAGAAGGTAATGTTAACGTTAGAGGTAAAATTGCACCTTTGTTGGAGCTTGGAGCCGGTTTTGAGGGCGAATATACAGGAATTGAGAATATCTATCTTTATGGATCTGTTCTTGGATATCACAGGGATTTCATCAATGAAAAATTTAACGAAATCGTAGAGTTTTCTGAGTTAGGTGAGTTTATTAAAGTACCACTTAAGAACTACTCCTCCGGTATGAAATCGAGACTTGGTTTTTCAATTGCTACCATCGTAGAACCGGATGTACTGATATTGGACGAAGTATTGTCAGTAGGTGATGCGAAGTTTAAAAAGAAATGTGAAGCTAAGATACAGAGTATGTTTGACAAAGGGGTTACAGTGTTATTTGTATCCCATTCCCTTGCACAGGTTAAGAAGATATGTAATAAGGCTATTTTATTGGAAAAGGGACAATTGATAGCCAATGGTACTATTGATGAAGTAAGTGCCATATATGAAGAGAAGACGAAATAATTAGTTAAGATATTAATAATATGTTTAATAAAAAAACTCCAGTAAGTTCATAAACTTACTGGAGTTTTTTGCTTATTTTACTGTTTGATTTTTCGCGTCAAATGAATTATAAGCATTACATGCTATACCTATGCCTAGTAAAGCCCAAAATACTGGAGAAACCGCCATTGATGAATCATTTGTAATACCTGCCAACATAAATCCTATGGTAGCAATAAAAGCAGCAATACCAGTACGTGTAAATAAAGTATAGGAAGTAGTATTTTTATATAATCGAATGCTCCATATAAAATAAATAATATAAAATACAAGAAATGAAATCAAAGCTAACACACCGGATTGAATACCTAATTGAAGATAAAAACTATGAGGTTTTGTTAAAAGATCGTTTCCAAACCCTGAGTTATAGAGATTTACATAATCTTGCTGCGGAAATGCAAAAACGTATGAATTGGCACCTTCACCCAATATAATATGGTCTTTTAACAAGGGAATAGATCTTGACCAAATGTAACCTCTACCGGATGCATAATTTTCATAACCTGTAAATATAGCAGAATCTGCTTCTTTTATTTTATCCAACCTACCGTACTTATTAATATAATAGAAAGTATCGTCTCCTAATTGATTGGTGAAATTCCAGTCTTTACCATCTATGTATAACTGTAATAATGCTAAGTTATCTGTATTTGCTGTAACTGCAGTAATACCTTGAAAGCGTTCGTCATCAATAATTATCTGGCCTGATTCATCAATATGACTTGATAATATACTTTCTTTATCATCATAAAAGTAGGTATTATAATTGGAGTTCTCAAACTTCATATCTACTTTTAATATATTACCTTTATATGTAATAGTAAGTAATTTATCTGTTTCGATATCAGTTAAATTAGGTGTAGTCTTTGTAATATTAGTAAAGCTTTGAAATGTGTTCTTAACAAATCCCCAATTAGTTAAGGAAATAATTATTATACTTGCCAGCAACAATCCAAATGAAGTTAGAAAAACTTTTTTATTAGTAAAGATCTTTTTATGGAAGAAGAATAATAAAAATGGTAAAGTGGCTATTATACAAATAATAGACGTTTTGGATTCGGATCCGAATAGTGATATAATCAGTCCTAATAATATTGTACAATATAAGGCGATAGATTTTATTTTCTTCTCAGTTATAAGGAGACAGAAAATAAATGGAATAAGCATAGTTACATATACGCCGACATAGTTAGGATTAAATAGTGTCATGTATGTACGATTTTTACCAAATGACATTGTGTATCCATCTAGGTTGCTCCATTGATTTCTTGGAAGATAAAGTTTTTTACCAATTTCTGTTGCAAGAAAATCATGTCCTATAGCTTGCAGTGTTCCAATAAGCACGATAACTAAAATGCCTATCATAAAATAATGAAGTAAGTAAGATAGGTCTTCTTCTTTTTTTATGTAAAGATAACAATAAATTACTATAAGAGAGTAACTTATAAGTGTAAAAACTGATTCAAACTGATCAAATATACCCCAATAGCCATACTTGGCAGTTTCAGAAGTTATAGTTGATAGTAAAGTTAGAAGTCCAAATAATATCAGGGGTATAAATATTTTAAATTCCGTGAATTTATTACCTGATCTTCTTAGTTTTATTATAATCAGAACTAACATAACAGATGATATAATCAGAAAAAATATCTGCTTGTAATGAAGGAAGAAATCTAGTGAAGATGAATTCTGAGATGCCCATGAAAAAGAAGATATATCAGGGTTATCAAGATAATAATGCATAATTAATGGTAGTACAGCGAGTATTAAGATAATAGGTATAACAAAATATTTACTACTTGGTGATGTGTTCAAATGTTGTTTAGATTTTGTTTGATGTTTACTTGTTGATTTATTAGTCATAGGAACTCCTTAAGTATAAAAAATACATTATTATAGATATTGTTTTTACAATACATGCATATTTTAATACTTTTTCTGGTAATTGACAAGGAAAACAGTAGAATTCGTTAATTCTTATTTTACAATTGCAAGCATTCGACAAAAAGACTTGTAATTACCAGTTCTATTTATTATATTATTAATGATTGGAACTGTAGTAAGAGATTTTTTTAATAATTAAGATAGTAAAATTCAATTGAGTACGTTTGAAGATGATATATTGTCTTTATGTATTATGCAATTATAAAACAGGTTGAAAATATAAAAACCTCTTAAAACATTGTAGCTAATAAATGTTATATTAAATGTTGGAAAGATTGCAAGTAGAATCTTATCTTATAAAAAGCTTGTATTCATATACTATATTCTTTATAATAGTAAATATCAAGAAATGGAGAGTTGTGTTATGAAAATATATAAACTTAAAAGAATAAGTGATGTTGTTTTATCTTTTTTATTTCTTATTTTTTTATCTTGGTTATTGATATTGATTATTGCTTTAATAAAAATAACATCTAAAGGGCCGGTTTTCTTTTATCAAAATAGAATTGGAAAGGATAAGAGAGAATTCAATATAATAAAATTTCGCACAATGAAGATTGATACACCAGATGATATTCCTACTCACCTTTTAAAGAACCCTGATAAGTACATAACAGGTATAGGGAAGATATTAAGAAAAACTAGCTTGGATGAGTTACCTCAACTGATAAATATAATCAAGGGGGATATGTCTATAGTAGGTCCTAGACCAGCATTATGGAATCAATTTGATTTAATTACATTAAGGGATCAGTATGATGTAAATAAAGTAAGACCAGGTTTAACAGGTTGGGCACAGGTTAATGGGCGTGATGAATTGCCAATAGAAGTTAAGGCGAAGCTCGATGGCGAATATGTGAAACATGTTAGTTTACTTTTTGATATAAAATGTTTAGTTAGAACTGTTGGTTGCGTTGTAAAACAAGCTGGAGTTAAAGAAGGACAGCATGGGGAAGTTTGTTATGAAAAGAGTACTGGTGATTGGTGCCAATAGTTATATAGGGAAGAAATTTCAGGATTATGTGCTTAAAAAGATAGAGGCTGAGATAAAAGTAGATATGATAACTGCTGCTGATGGAGGATGGCGAAAATTAGAGTTATACGAATACGATACTATTTTGCATTTAGCTGCTATCGTACATAAAAAGAATAAAAAAAGTTTGGAAACAATGTATGATGAGGTTAATCATAATCTACCTGTTGAATTAGCAAGGGTGGCGAAAGAAAGTGGTGTCAGACAACTAATATTCATGAGTACAATTGCTGTATTTGGAGATAAGGAGTCTTGTATTACTAAAAATACAATGCCTAAACCTGTTACCTATTATGGAAAATCTAAGTTGGCAGCGGAAAATGATATAATTAAACTTAGAAATAATAATTTTAAGATATCTATAGTACGTCCACCCATGGTGTATGGAGAGGGTTGTAAAGGAAATTATGCAAAACTCGAAAAATTAGCAAGGTTCACTCCAATTTTTCCAGAATACCATAATAAAAGAAGTATAATCCATATTGATAGACTAAATGAGTGTATATATGATCTTATTTTAACAAATCATGAAGGTTATGTACATCCTCAAGATTACAATTATTTAGATACATGTTCTGAGATAGTTAAAATAAGAAAAAGATTAAATAAGAAAACGAAGTTATTACAGGGGTTTAGTCCACAAATAAAATTTGTTGTTAATAAATTTAGGATGGTTAGTAAGTTGTTTGGTGATTTGTATTATGAAGAAGAGGTAAATGAAAGAAAAGAAGTTTACAAATATAACAATTAGCACTAGATCAATATAATTTGTTGATTTATTTATTTTAATATGAAATATATTAAATTGGAGAAAAGAATGGTAGATAATCCTATGATTTCGGTAATCATACCAGTATATAACAAATCTAGTTTCATTGGAAAAGCTATAGATTCTGTTTTACTACAAAAAGTATCATTAGAGCTTATTATAATAGATGATTGTTCCACTGATTTAGTAGATTCTGTTATAAAAAAATATGAAAAGGATAAAAGAGTAATTTTTTTAAGGAACAATAAAAATCTGGGTGTCGCTGTGTCAAGGAATATTGGTGTAAATATTGCAAGAGGTGAATATATTGCATATCTCGATGCTGATGACTATTGGATGCCGAATAAATTAGAAAAGCAATTGATCATAATGAAGAAAGAAAAATGTGCTATATGTTTTACTGAAAGAGAATTGATATATGAAGATGACACGACAACAGGCGTAGTAATAAAGGTTAAAAATAGGATTAGTTATAAAATGTTAAAATTCCATAATTGTATAGCATGTTCATCAGTTATGTTGCCTACATTTATAGCTAAGGAGATTCCGATGTGTAATGATGAATATCACGAAGATTATATAAATTGGTTACAGATCTTAAAAGTATACGGTATTGCATATGGAATAAAAGAACCATTACTTAAATACCGTTTAAGCCAAAATGGTAAGTCAAGAAATCGTATTAAATCCGCAAAAATGACTTATGGAGTATATCGATATATGGGAATGAATAAGATTCAATCATTATTTTATATGCTCTCACATTTATCTGTTTCATTTATAAAACAGAAAATAAAGATAAGGTTATAATATTTGAGAATAATTGCATTGTTTTGTAAAAGTGTGCCTCGGAGGAAATGATTGTGAATTACATTAAAAAAGTATTAAATAACTTTTATCGGTATAACTCTTTACTTATACAGCTGGTAAAAAGGGATTTAAAAGTCAAATATCGTAGATCAATATTAGGGATAGTATGGACAGTTTTGAGTCCGTTGTTAATGATGTGTGTAATGACTGTTGTGTTTTCAACTTTATTTAAAGCTTCAATTGAAAATTTTCCGGTATATATGTTATCAGCTAATATTTTATTTGGGTTTAATTCTGAGTCGACAAGTCAATCATTATATTCAATTACTGGAAATGCAGGCTTATTATCGAAAGTATATATTCCTAAATATTTATTTCCACTATCAAAAGTAATTTCGGGACTTGTTAATTTTGGATTTTCATTTATTGCACTATTAGTGGTAATAATAATTACTGGTGCTCCACTACATATTAGTTTATTTGCAACATTTCCATTGTTAGTATATATGATATTATTTTCATTAGGAATTAGTTTGTTGTTAGCGTCTTTATTTGTTTTTTTTAGAGATATGAGTCATTTATACAGTATAATAATATTGGTATGGACATATCTAACTCCAATATTTTATCCACTTGAGATTATACCCGCTTCTTATCAAAAGTTTATTAATTTTAATCCTATACTTCCTTATATTAATTATTTTAGATCTATAACAATGCAAGGTGTTATTCCTGGCATCTATGAGAATTTTATATGTCTACTTATAGGAGTAATTAGTTTTATACTCGGGATGTTTGTTTTTTATAAAAGTCAAGATAAATTTGTACTGTATATGTAATTTATTTGCAAACGAGGTGTGAAATGTGTGAATGTATCATAGTGAATGATGTAGCAATAAAGTATAGAATGACAAAAGAAAGAGTTGATACTTTAAAAGAATATTTTGTTAGAAAAATTAAAAGAAATTTGTCTTATTCAGATTTTTATGCGCTTAATGGAGTATCTTTTAGTGTTAAGAGAGGAGAATCTATAGCATTAGTAGGACTTAATGGAGCTGGCAAAAGTACATTGTTAAAAGTCATTGCTGGTGTGTTAAAACCAACTAAGGGAGATGTCTTAATAAATGGAAGCATAGCACCCCTAATAGAACTTGGCGCAGGTTTTGACATGGACTTATCTGCAAGAGAGAATATATTTCTTAATGGAACTATATTAGGGCATAAAACAGCAGATATACAAAAAAAGTTTGATTCAATTGTTGAATTTTCAGAACTAGAGAATTTTATTGATGTACCGATTAAGAATTTTTCTTCTGGAATGACGGCAAGGCTTGGGTTTTCGATTGCTACAGCATTTAATCCGGATATATTAATTGTAGACGAGGCGTTATCTGTCGGAGATTATAAATTCCAAGAGAAATGTCAAAAAAGAATTAAGGAAATTATAGAACAAGGTTCAACTTTGTTATTGGTATCTCATTCTGAGACAGTAGTTAGAAAAATGTGTAATCGCACATTATGGCTGAAAAAAGGAGAAATAGTAATGGATGGGGACACGGACAGTATACTTAAAGAGTATTATAACAAATAGTAAGGAGAAAATATGAAAATATTAAGCCACAGAGGATATTGGAATGATAAGATTGGTAAAAATTCATTTGAGGCATTTAAACAATCGATTGCGAGAGGGTATGGCTTTGAATCTGATATTCGTGATTTTTCCGAAGAATTAGTAATATCACATAACCCAGCTTCTTCTGATTGTCTTAAAGTTGTTGATATATTTCAATTACTAAAAGAATATGAGGATTCATATACATTTGCAATTAATGTTAAAGCAGATGGTTTAAATAAACAGTTGAAAGAACTATTAAAGGGTTTCAATTTAAATAATTATTTCACTTTTGATATGTCTTTTCCTCAGATGTTGGAATACAGCAATGATGGAATTATATATTACACAAGGCAAAGTGAATTTGAAATACAACCACTTTTATATGAACAAGCTTCCGGTGTTTGGATAGATGCGTTTTATGATGAAAAGTGGATAACTGAAGATTTGATTAAGAAACATATATCGAGCAAAAAGAAAGTTTGCATTGTTTCACCTGAACTACATAATAGACAATATAATGATTTCTGGAACAAAATAAAAATGTTTGATATTGATTCTGATGAAATTTTATTATGTACGGATGTACCTGACAAAGCCAGAATATTTTTTGAAAACTTTTAGGAGAATATAATATGAACATAATAAAAGCAATTATTTTTGATATGGATGGTGTTTTAATAGATGCGAAAGAATGGCATTATGAGGCACTAAATAAGGCGTTAGGGCTGTTTGGTTACGAAATAAGTCGTTATGATCATTTAGTTACTTATGATGGACTACCTACATCAAAGAAACTAGAGATGTTAAGTATGGAAAAAGGTATGCCATTAAAGCTACATAAATTTATTAATGAGCTAAAGCAGCAATATACAGTTGATAAAATATTCACAGATTGTCATCCGTTATTTTCACATGAATATGCTTTAGCAGCTCTAAAAGAGAATGGATATCATTTAGCAGTTGCTTCAAATTCTATTAGAAATACAATACAATTAATGATGGAGAAAAGTAATTTAATGGGTTATTTGGATTTTTTCTTGAGTAACCAAGATGTAACAAAGGCGAAACCTGATCCAGAAATTTATACAACAGCTATAAAACAGTTACATCTGACTCCTGGCGAGTGTTTGGTGGTTGAAGATAACCATAACGGAATTCAAGCTGCAAAATGTGCAGGTGCTCATGTGATGCAGGTTACAACAGTATATGATGTTAATTATGAGAATATTATTAAACATATAAAAATGGCGGAAGAAGGAAGGTTATATTAGATTATGAAAGTATTAATACCAATAGCTGGCCGTGATAATGAAGATAATGGTAATCAATATATAAAAAGTCTATACGAAATAGAGAAAAAGACGGTTCTGCAATATGTATATGAATCTTTAAATAGTATAAAGAACGCAGAATTTATAGTCGTATTACGTAGAAGTGATGTTCAGAAATATCATTTAGATGATATGGTTAGACTTTTGATTCCTAATGTTAAAATAATTATAGCAGATGGAGCAACTTCAGGATCTGCTTGTAGTTGTTTACTTGCTGTAGATAGTATTGAAGATGATGAACCTTTATTAATAACTGGTGGTGATCAATTGATGTTAGTTGATCCACAGTATATAATAAACAATTTTACCACACAAGATTATGACGGTGGTGTTGTAATATTTGATGATATTCACCCTAGATGGTCCTTCGTTCGATTAGATTCTAATGACATGGTAATTGAAGCAGCAGAAAAAAGACCACTTAGTCGAAATGCAACAACAGGATTTTATTACTTTAAAAGAGGTGGAGACTTTATAAATGCAGCGCAGGAAATGATACGTAAAGGAGCTAGCGTAAATGGTCAATATTTTGTTTGCCCTACTTATAATGAGTTAGTTTTAAAACAAAAGAAAATAGGTGTTTATAGAATATCTAAAAAGGAGTATTTTAATTTTAACCAACAAAAGGGAATGGATGATTACGAAAAATATTTGAAAGGAGTAGATAGTAATGTATAAAGTGACTTTAGATAATATGATAAATGGATGGTTTGTTGGTAATTTTGAGCCATCCCTTTACAAAACTAATGATGTTGAAATGGCGGTTAAGAAATATAAGAAAGGTGATAGTGAGGAAGCACATTATCATAAAATCGCAACTGAGATTACAGTAATTGTATCCGGTAGTGTATTGATGAATGGGGTAGAATATCAAGAAGGTGATATATTAGTTATTGAACCCAATGATGCTACAGATTTCACTGCGTTAACTGATGCAGTAACTGCAGTGGCTAAATTACCAGGTGCAAATAATGATAAATATTTGGTGAAAGAATAATATGAATATCAAAGAGTTGGGGAGAAAAGTATTTAAGATTATATGCCCTACTTATAAACAAAGTTTAAAGATCAAACAATTAGCAGAAGAGAATAACATTTTATTAGAGGAAAATAGAAAAACACTTAAGGAATTTGAAGGCATTTTCGAAGCATTCAAAGCAAGTACACAAGATTATATGGAAACATCTCGTTTATCAATAATATGTTTACAAGAACATATAAATTTAATAGAAGGAAAAACTACTAGAGTCGAAAATAACATGGTAGATAAGATGTTGTTTGATGTAGAACTTGCCAGTATTAAATTACAAGCCAAAGAAAATTTTTGGAGGTTATATCCTAAAAATAATGATAAGATTAGAAAAATACAACATACAACTAACTATTTGCTTGAAAATTTTGCACGTATATGTGAAGAGAATAACATAGCATACTGGATCCAAGGAGGAACACTTTTAGGAGCAATAAGGCATAATGGATTTATACCATGGGATGACGATGCTGATGTTGGTATGATGAGGCAAGATTTAAATAAGTTAAAAGAAATATTAAAGAAAAATGAAGAGTTTGAACTAAGCGATTTCTATCATTTTGATGCTCCACTTTGTAGAATGCCCAAATTTATAATGAAGGATTACAAGATTACTTGTTTCATTGATGTTTTTGTATATGATTATTGCGAAATTACGAATGATTCTACCAAAGAAGATTATTGGGAAGAATATAAATTAATCAGACAAAAAGTAGTTGATGATATGATTTGTTTAGCACCATCATTAGAGAAATATTATGCGCATGAAATAATAAGTAATAAACAGGACTTAGTAAAAATAGAGCAGATATTTAAGTATTATAATTCAGAGTTTCCTAAATTCAAAAATGTAAATGGTATTATATGGAGTATAGATAATTTTACATCTGATTGGAAACGAATATTTGATTTAGACTTTATTTTTCCACTGCAAACTGTTAAGTTTGAGGGAAGAGATTATTCTACCCCTAGGTATCCAAAAGCGTATTTAAAAATGCAATATGATGATTTTATGGAGATACCAGAGGATATTGGAATACAAAAACATCAAAGATATACTCCGGAAGAAATGGATAAAATTACAACTTTTCTAAAAGAGAAAGGGATATCAGAGTAATGAAACCTATTATTGGTTATACTGCTGGTGCATTTGATTTGTTTCATATTGGGCATTTGAATTTAATTAAAAGAGCTAAACTAAAATGTGATTACTTGATTGTGGGTGTTTCAACTGATGAGCTTATATTTGAAACAAAAGGTAAACATCCTATCATTCCACTAGAAGAACGCTTAGAGATTATACAGTCAATTAAATATGTAGATGAAGTAATTGTTCAATCATCATTAGACAAAGTTGAAGCATGGAATATGTTAAAATATGATATCTTATTCTCAGGTGATGATTGGAAAAATTCTGAGAGATGGATGAGTTACAAGGAACAATTAAACAAAGTTAATGTTGAGATTATATATTTCTCATATACAAATAAAATAAGTACATCAATTATAAAAAAAATATTATACGAAAAGTTTACAAATTAGGAGGATAGATTATGCTAAATATTGTTGTGCCAATGGCTGGAAGAGGTAGTAGATTTGCAGAAGTTGGATACGAATTACCAAAGCCACTAATTTACATTCATAAAAATCATATGATAGAATATGTAACTAAAAATATATCGCCTAATACGGAGCATAGATTTATATATCTTTGCCTTGAAGAACATTTAAAAAAATATGATATAGAGAGTATATTACATAAAATTTCAAGTGATTCTATAGTTGTACCTGTAAATCAAGTGACTGAAGGAGCAGCATGTACAGTTCTTTTAGCAGAAAAATATATCGATAATAAAGATGCATTAATGATTGCAAACTCTGATCAATATGTAGATATTAATATTAATAAATATATTGAGAGTATTGAAGAAAATGATGGACTTATTATGACTATGACTGCCGATGACCCCAAATGGTCATTTATCAAATATAATGAGAAGAAATTAGTTACTATGGTGCGTGAGAAAGTAGTTATTTCAGACGAAGCGACTGTAGGTATTTATAACTTTAAACATGGAGCTGATTTTGTAAAATATGCATATCGTATGATTGAAAAAAATATTAGAGTTAATAATGAATTTTATGTTGCTCCTGTTTATAATGAAATGATTGAAGATACTAAAAAAATCAGCTATTTTAATATAGGTAGTGAAGGAAGAGGAATGTATGGGTTAGGAATACCTGAAGATTTGGATAAATTCTTAATTAATCCTATATCAAAAAAATTATTCTGTTGATAAAACCATTGTGAGGTATTTAATGAAAATTGCTGTTCTTCTGTATGGACATTTAAGAACTTTTGATCAGTGTGCTAATAGTTTGAAGGAAAATTTACTTTCTTTATATGATTGTGATTTATTCATGCATACTTGGTCTGAAACTGATCATAATACAAAATCTTGGCATAAACGGACAACTACACCATTATCGGTTGACCGGAATATTAAAGACAATATTATTAAATACTATTCGCCCAAGCGATTAATTATTGAAGAGCAGCCTTTGTATCAAGGGGAATTATTCGACTTTTTGGTAGAACCATTTACGACTGTTTCTAGTATTGGTATGCACTTTATGTTTGATAGTATGAATAAGGCAAATCAATCAAGAATTGATTATGAAAAAGAAATGGGAACCAAATATGATTTAGTTGTAGTTACTAGGCCAGACATTTTATTTTATCATTCGTTAGATATAGATAAAATATTATATCAAGCAAAAATTTGTGAAATAGATATCATGAAAGCAAGATTTTTTGCCTATGTAGCATCAAATAATGAAAGTAATGTAAGTTTACTAATTAATAGAGTTAATGACATTCTATTTTTGGCGAATCCCTATGTTATAGATAAATATATTTCCTGCAATTTACAATTAGAGGCTGATTTTATTAGAGAACATCTAATTAATATTGTAACAGTATATACAGCGGCAGAGTTTAAAGCTGGTATTCAGCCTATCCCTATTGCTTTTCAATATGGTGTAGATTGGATTAATGTTGTTCCGATAAGTTCATAAACTCTAATTATAATATCTGAACGTTAGTATTCTGTTTTAAACATAAGAGAGGTAAAGTATGAAAAAAATAGTGTTTGTTGCACACGAATATGGGCATTATAAAGGTCATGGTGGAATCGCCAGCTATCTTTACCAATTAACGTCATACATAGTTAAAAATTGTCCGAATTATTTTGTATATGTAATCACACCATGTTTTGATAAGAATTGTGATTTGTTGCAATATAAAAACTTCAGTTTATATAAAATAAATAATGAAAATCTACATCAGCAAGGTGTTGAAGTACTAAATGTTCTTAAAAAAATAAAACCTGATATGGTAGAAGTTGCTGAATTTTTGGGAATGTGCTTAGAATCATTAATTTATAGGATGGAAAATAAAAACGAATTTAAAAATACAGTGTTTATTGTTGATAATCATACAGCTTCTCGCGAATGTTATGAATGGAGTACAAAATTACCCGTATCTTTAGCTCCAAACCATATAAAAGAAGCTTATATCAGAGAAAAAATGCAAATGATTTTAGCGGACCTTAACATATCTCCTTCTACTTTTCTGTCAGATTATGTTAAAAAAAGATACAAATTAAATAATGTAACTACAATTCCACATCCTATAAACTTAAATTTTTCTCCTAAAGATGAATTGTTAAATGAAATAAAAAATAAATATGATTTGAGTTACTATCAAAATAAATTTATTATTAGTTGTATAACTAGAATAGAAGGAAGAAAGAATCAAAAAGGGTTAATTGAATCGTTTATTGGTTTTCTGAATTCTACAAAAGCTAATGCTCTATTAATATTAGCTGGAAATTCGGCAATAAACAGTATAAATGGTTTAGATGAAAGAGAAGAGCTTTATTCCAATATTCCTGAAGAACATAAATCAAAAATAAAGTTTTATGATTTTTTGGATAAGGATGGAAAAGACTTAATCTATCAAATAAGTAATTTATCTATTATAGCCTCAACTTATGAGAATTTTCCAGTAGCAATGACAGAATCTATTTATCAAGGGGTACCAGTAATGGCATCAAAATTTAGTGGATGTTATGATTTTATGAGTGGATGTGAAGATAAAACCTCCTTTGATCCGTTTGATAAATTTGACTTAACTAAAAAAATTACGCTTTTTTACAATCTAAACCAAAATGAACAACAAGATATTTCTAAAATACAATTGGATAATATATTAAAATTATGCGCAGTGGAAAATTCTGTATATAATAAACTTCATTTATATCAAGATATATTAAAGAAAAGAAAAGAATTAAATCTTACCAATAATAAGTCAAGTCTAATGTATATTGCAGATAATGATTTAAGAGGAATAGTTAAAGAAGAGGGAATTGTTAATATAGTATTATATAATCATACTGATTTAAGAAATTTAAAACTTTATATTAATAACACTTATCCGATGTTAGACAATACAGATAAACAAGGTGTAACTGCAATAGGTAATTATGAAATAGATTATGAAGTAGTGGGTGCTTTAATTAATAATAAAATAATAATTATAAAAAATGTAAGTCTTGATAAGAACGTATTAGGAAAGTCTTGGTATAATATTATTGCAGGTATCCTACTTCAGCGCGAAGAAAATTATACGTATCTTCCTACTAATTTAGATTTAAATGGTATTAATAATATAAAAGAATTACATAATTCAATGTATAAATTAATCATTGATGAAATGTTCTATCTGAAATATTGTCTAAAATTGGAGGAATGCTATGAGAAATAAAAAAAAGCTAAACATATTAATTCATGGACCATTTCAAGGGAATGCTTATGAATATATATTTGAAGAAATTAATAAACTTAGCCCCAAAATATTAAAAGCTTTTAATATTGTTGTAGTTGTTTATACGATTGATTATGAAGACACTATTAAAACTATAAAAAAATATAATATATTAAATGTTAATATAAAGCTTATACAGATTAAAGATTTACTTAATCCTGGATTTTTTAATATTAATAGACAGCTAGTTTCTGTAATGGCTGGTTTAAAGGATATTGAACCCAATGAATTTGTTGTTAAATTAAGAAATGATCAATGGATATCATTCAATAAATTATTAAAATTACTTAAGAACCTTAACTATTTTGAAAATGGTACTCAAAAGATTCTTACAACAAATTGCTTTAGTAGGAAGGATAGACTATATCATCCTTCTGATATGTTTTTATGTGGTTTAAGAGAAGAATTACTAGATTATTATGACTGTGATTTGATGGAAGAAACCCATATGGATTGCCAATTGAGAATGGTAAATTTATCAAAAAATTCAAATGAAAAATTTCATGAATTTTTTATTTGCCCTGAAATAATATTGTTTAAGAATTATTTGAAAAATAAAAATTGGGAATTTAAGAATACCAAAGAAGATAGCTATAATGCTATTAAAGCTTTTTGCTATATAGTTAATTCATGGAATATTGATTTTCGTTGGAATAAAAAGAGGAATCCTTTTATGCCTGCTGGATCTATAGTGCTACCATATTCATATAAACTTGAACCGTTTGAAGGGGCACCTAAGGAATATGCACAGAATTATTCTGAATATGATATTACTAATAAAATGACAATTAAAGATATCTATTTTATAATCTTTTCAAGAATTATATTTTATTTAAAATATGATGGACAAGCCATACTGCGTGATTTAATCATTAATATTGCTTATAGCAAATATATGCCTGAACAAATTCGTACAATGTTAAAGCATACACCTATTTATAAGATATTTAGATATATTCTTAAGTAATTAGTTAATACTAATATAAATAACTCAACTTTCCCACCAGTAAAAGTGGGTAAAACACGTGAAAAATGAAGCACTTAGCTTCATGAATTGGTACATTGACATAAAAATAGCACCAAATCTTTGGTATAATAAGATCACCACAATCAACAAATACACAAAGA
>JAQSXJ010000144.1 GCA_029256725.1 Anaerocolumna sp.
TAAAGGTGCCACCAGAGCAAGAGAAGGGGAATTAGCGGTAATTCCCGGTGCCATGGGTTCCTACAGCTATGTAGTAGAGGGCCTTGGAAATGAAATGAGCTTTCATTCCTCTTCCCATGGTGCAGGCAGAAGATACTCCAGAAAAGGAGCCATGGAAAATTTTACAGCCGAAGAGGTTATGGTAGACCTGCAAAAGCAGGGAGTAGTATTAGGAAAGCATAACAAAAAGGATGTAGCCGAGGAAAGCCGTTTCGCCTATAAGGATATTGATGAAGTTATGGAGAATCAGAAAGACCTGGTTAAGCCGGTAAAACGGCTGAAGACTGTCGGTGTTGTAAAAGGCTAATGAATCATGGTCTCAGATTAGTGGAATTGCCATTTGTATAGGGATTGCTGTAAATATTGAAAAAATATATTTTCAAGATGTTATTTCAACACCCTGATTTATGGAATGCAATGGGGACTTGTGTGAATTAACGAGTATTTAATTAATGGTATTTTGGCGCAGGCCATAATATAGATTGTCTGTTTTAGCGTAGGATTTATCATCCTTGTGGTGCAGCGGCAATGCCGTACTGTGTTCCGGGCAGGCAGGATTTAGACAATTGCGGTGGTTCGATTCCACCCTTCGTAAGAAGTAGCTCAGCGGTAGAGTGGGTTCGAATCCCATACCTTTTATAGGTTAGCCAAGTGGTTAAGGCACAGACTTAGGGAGTCTGTTTTAAAGGCAAGGTCAACGACCTGTGTTTCAACTCCACCCTTACACCTGTTAAGTGTAACCAAACCCGAAAGCGTGTAAATACCCGGCGGTGCAGATAGTTGCAGCGCAGCAGAACTAGGCTTGCAGCAGGCGGATATCGTAATAGTTAAGCTTATCCCATATTCATAGATTCTGTGAAAGCCGGATAAGACTTAGGATTACTTAAGCCTTGCTCCCCTTAAAGTAATGTGGGTATTTATACAAATTCAGGAAATTGAAAAGATATTATAGTCTTATTACATAGAAATAACGTTGTGATTTGCCGCTCCCGCGGTAGAAGGTGAGGGATTTATGAAGATAATTATCAAAGAAAATGAAAGGGGATTCCTGTTTAAGAACGGTACCTTTCGCCGTATGCTTAGTCCAGGTATACACAGGATATATCCGGTAGTAGGTGAGACCTATTTTCAGACAAATGTCTACAGACAGGTAAATGTTAAAGAGGTCGACATTCAGGTATTATTAAGAGATAAGGCCTTTGCTGACAGCGTTACAAAGATTGAAGTTCCGGATCTTACTATAGCACTTCATTATGAGGATGGCAGATTAATAGAAGCTTTAAGGGCAGGTACCTTTTATTTCTGGAACGTGTTCCATCAGCATACCTTCCAGTTAATCGATACAAGTTCGCCGGAGGTAACTTTACCTAGAGTAATGATGTCTATTGTTCCGACAAGCTTATATAGCCAGTATGTTGTTTCAGAGGGAGAAGCCGGTCTGCTCTTTTACGATGGTAAATTCAAAGAACAGCTTACACCCGGTGTCTATTATTTCTGGAATTCCTCTATCAAGATAGCCTGTCAGATCGTAGAAATGCGTTCTCAGCAGATGGATGTCAACAGCCAGGAGATACTAACAGCTGATAAGGTAACACTTCGGATGAATTTTGTCTGTACCTATAAGATTACGGATGCAGTACAGATAAACAACTCCTTAAAGGATTATAAAACACAGATTTATGTAACCACCCAGTTGGTGCTTAGAGAGTATGTGGGGCGTTTGAAATTTGATGAACTGTTAGAGCAGAAGGACAGCATTGCTGGTATTGTGCTTGAGAAGCTTAAGGAGAAGCAGGAGAGCCTATATATAGAGTTTAGTGATGCAGGTCTTAAGGATATTATCTTGCCCGGTGAGATAAGGGATATTATGAATACAGTACTTATTGCAGAAAAGAATGCTCAGGCAAGTGTTATCTTAAGAAGGGAAGAAGTAGCTTCTACCAGAAGCTTACTAAACACTGCCAAACTGATGGAGGAGAATACGACTCTTTATAAGCTTAAAGAGCTGGAATACCTAGAGAAGATATGTGATAAGGTAGGAAATATCTCTGTAGGCAACGGCAACCTCCTGGGACAGCTAAGTGAATTACTGTATTTAAACCCTGCAGCAACCAGGTCTTAAATACAACTTCAAAAGATAAGTCAACAGCACCGTCATCATAATGGTCTTTCATAGTTTCCTGCAGCTTATCAGGCACCTTAAGCTCTAACTGTTCATAAAGTAACGGAGCACCTCGGCCCAGCCAAAATGCTGACAGAACCCCCTCTTTTCTATTTTGGATGCACAGCACGCTCATATTGCTAAGTCCTTTATCAGCAAGCGTTTGCTTCGCTTCTTCTACCTTGTTCTCAAAGGACTGAATCAGCTCTTCTGCTTTTTCTGAACGGTTAAATATCTCACCGTAAAAGCGAAGTCGTTCCTGGTAGTCCATTGAAAAATAGTCCATAGCCAACGTGGGAGCAATTTTTGAAAGAGATTGGTATACCAATTCATCCTTGGTACTCCATAGTCTACCAGCAAGTCAGGTGAAATTTCTATTTTATTTTCTGGAAGCCAGTTCAAGAAAATTTGAAAATATTGTAATAAAGCTGTTGACAGTTAGATATATAACTGTATAATGTAATCATACTAATCATATATGAATAATATATTTAAAACAACTGAATAGCAACTGACTGTAAGAACAGAGGTTATTAATAGGTTTATTACCTATTTAGACCTCTGTTTTTTGTTACAGACCAATAAGCCATAAGGCAGAAAGGCGGAAGAAGCATGGGTTTTTACGATTTTGAGAAAAAGCTCGATAGAGAAAATACCAATTCCGTGAAATGGAGTTTTATGAAAGACCATACGGGAGTAGAGGATGCAATTCCTCTCTGGGTAGCAGACATGGACTTTGAAACAGTTCCGGAAATCAAAGAAAAGCTGGCAGAGCGGGCACAACATGGAATTTATGGCTATACGGCAAGAACGGAGAATTATTACAGCGAATTAATAAAATGGTATGGAAGAAGACAGGGATTTCGTATTAAGAAGGAATGGATTACTCACAGTAATGGTGTCGTAAATGCAATTTATAATATCATCTACGCTCTCAGTGAAGAAGGCGAAGGAGTTATAATTCAGCCTCCCGTTTATCATCCCTTTGCCAGGGCTATTACCTTGACCGGAAGAAAGGTTTTAAACAATCCACTTATCTTAAAGAATGGAAGATATGAAATAGACTATGTAGGACTGGAAGACATACTAAAAGAAGGGGAAGCCAGGCTGCTCCTGCTCTGTAATCCGCATAATCCTGTAGGCAGGGTATTTACCTATGAAGAATTAAAGCAGCTTGGTGAGCTTAGTATCCGGTATGGTGTAACCATTATATCCGATGAGATCCATTCGGATTTTATCTATAAAGATCAGACTTTTGTACCCTTTGCCTCTATCTCCGAGGAACTGGAACAAAACAGCATCATCTGTACCGCACCCAGTAAGACCTTTAATCTGGCGGGGCTATCTACCTCTAATATTATAATACCAAACAAAAACTTAAGAGAGCGGTATGATAACTACTGTGAGTTAAGGGGAGTCAAATCCTTCAATATCTTTGGGGCAATTGCTTCCGAAACAGCTTACCGGTACGGTGAACCCTGGCTTGAGGAACTGCTGGTGTATCTGGAGGAGAACAAGGATTATGCCATTACCTACTTACAGACTTACCTGCCGGAGGTAAAGGTAATAAAGCCGGAGGGAACGTACTTTTTGTGGGTGGATTTTAGTGAGCTGAATTACAGCAAAGAAGAACTGGAGGAGTTTCTTATCAAAGAAGCAAGGATTTGGCTGAATCAGGGATATATCTTTGGAAAAGAAGGAGAGGGCTTTGCAAGAATCAATCTGGCCTGCCAGAAAGATACCCTGAAAGAAGCCCTTAGAAGATTACTTCAGGCAATAAAGAAGGCGGCGTAACCTCTATTTAAGTACAAATAAGGAGGGAAGAAGAGTGCTCAATCCAGACTTATTTAACAATTGTTAGAAAGAGTGAAAGAAAATATAGAATTGAAAGGTAGCCACAAGAATATTCTTTCACTCCAATTGAAGGTGGCAGTATCGCAGGTATGACAGCGATATACAATGGTGCAGATATGATAAAAGGAAAGAAACTTTTAGCGATGTCAGGACTCTTAATTTTAGGAATATTGACAGCAGCCTGTTCTAAGAATAAGGAAACCGAGGAGACCTCCTCAAATAATAATTCGGATGCCAAGACAATAGTGGTAGGAACCGGCTCCTCCTATGAACCTTATTGCTATCTGGATGAGAAGGGGAAGCTTACCGGATATGAAATAGCTGTATTAAATGCAGTGGATGATCTGCTGCCCCAGTATAAATTTGATATTCAGATATTTGAATTTAAGAATATTGCAGTAGGAATTGATGCCGGACAGATTGACCTTGGTGCCCACCAGTTTGAGGAAAATGATGAAAGAAGAGAGAAATATCTGTTCTCGGAGGAATCCTATACTATCTATGACAACTATGTGGCAGTAGCCATTGATAGAGAGGACATTAACGGTATTGATGACCTGGCAGGCAAAAAGGTAAAGGCCTCTACCGGCGGTAACAATGTTGCTTATAATCTGGAAAAATACAATGAAGAGCATTCGGATGCGCCCCTTGATATTGTCTATTCCTCTGAGACAACGGAACAGTTAATCAGCAATCTGGAGAACGGTACATATGACGGAACTGTGTTGTTAGACAGAAATGTTGAAAGATATAATGAGCAATACGGAGAGCGGTTAAAGATAGTAGGTGAGCCTTTTACCAAATCCAATACCTATTATCTGTATCCAAAGGGAAAGGAAGAATTGCAAAAGGCAGTAGACGGAGCTTTAAAGCAATTAAAGGAAGACGGAACTCTTGCAAAGCTGTCTATAGAATACATCGGCAAAGATTATACACCAAAGGCTGAATAGAGAAAGGAAGCAGGTAAATGGGTCCCTTTTTCTCTCTTGACAGGGTATTTGAATATTTCCCCATCGTACTTAGGGGATTTCCGGTAACCGTAAAGATTGTTCTGGTAGCAACCGCAGCCGGACTTACCTTTGGAACTTTATTAGCCTTTATAAGGATATACAAAGTACCTGTTTTAAATCAGCTGGTGCTGCTCTACATATCTTTTGTAAGAGGTACGCCGCAGTTGGTGCAGCTGTTTATTATACTCTATGGACTGCCACTGCTTGTCTTAAAAGTTACAGGAATAAATATAAACCGGTGGGATAAATTATTTTTTGTACTGGTTACATATAGCTTAAATGAAGCAGCCTTTTTCTCGGAATATATCAGAGCAGCTATTCTGGCTGTTCCCAAAGGACAGACGGAAGCCGGTTACTCCGTAGGTTTGACAGGTAGTCAGACCTTCTTTCGCATTATACTTCCCCAGGCAGCAAGAATTGCCCTGCCGGGGCTTGGAACCAGCTTTATATACCTTTTCCAGGGGACTTCCCTGGCTTACCTAATTGGTATCCTTGATATCATGGGGCAGGTAAATGCCATCGGAGCCCGCACTCATCACTTTATTGAAGGTTATGTCTGTGCAGGTATTATATTTATTATAATAAGTGTCATACTGGAGAAAGTGCTGCACAGGGCAAATGAAAGGCTTGCCTATGGAGCGGCAAGGTAAAGGGAATAATGCCTAGTACAACTGTGCATATATTACACGTAATTCAGTATCCGTTATTTACACTTAGACGGTGATGTCGGAAATAGATGTAGCATATTTGATACTGGAATCTGCTCTGCCTCGTCGCTCTGCCGTGCCTTAAGTGTAAACATCAGGTACTGAAGATAAGCGAAATTTACGCGAAGGCATTACTAGGGTGTGTCTGAAAACTGCTTGTGCCGGGCTGGATGTTCCACTTTGTGGGAGGCAAGGCGCAATTTTGGGGACGTAGTGGTGTTACGTTCCTTAAATATGCAATGGGTATAATTGATGAATATCCAACCGGATGAAATATATAAAAGCTTTCTCTATGCCCTTCATTATGTGCCGGTTACTTTATATGTGACCTTTATTCCACTGTTACTATGCATTATCTTTGGAGGAATAATAGCACTCCTTCGTGTTTACCGGATTGCTGTGCTTTCCCCTGTACTCGATTTCCTGGTTAGCGTTATAAAGGGAATACCAACCATTCTCTTTCTGGTGGTAACAGGACTGCTCTTTGCCACCAGGTTTGATGTATTGGCAGAGACACTGCATCTTGGTATCCGGGCAAAAGACGTAGATGCTGTTTATTTAGCTATCTTTGTATTGACCTTTACCCATATTCCCTCCTTGTCGGAATCCTTTCGCGGAGCTCTGTTATCGGTAGCGAAAGGGCAGTATGAGGCAGGCTATTCTGTTGGGCTGACGAAATCCCAGACCTTCTTTCGGATTATCTTACCCCAGGCCTTTTATGTAATTCTGCCCGGTCTTACCAATAATACCATCGGGTTACTAAAGGGATCATCACTGGTGTATATGATTGGTGTAACGGATATCCTAAACAGCGCATTAAAGCCAGCCAATGCTACCTATGCTTTTCTGGAGTCTTATATAGCGGCTGCAATTATTTATTGGATATTATGTATAGGGATAGAAGGTATTGGCAGGGGGCTAGAGGCTTACTTTGGAAAGTACCGAAGAGGAGTTGTTTTGTAAGATGAAAGGAGGAGAGATAATAAGATGATAGAGCTTAAGAATGTGCAGAAGGCTTTTGGCAGAAACCAGGTATTAAGAGGAGTAAACTTTAGAGTGGAGCACGGGGATGTGGTAGTAGTATTAGGCCCCAGCGGATCGGGGAAAACTACGCTGTTAAGATGTATCAACTTTCTTGAGAAGGCAGAGGAAGGCTCTCTTCGTATAAACGATCAGGAAGTTAACTTTAAGTCTGCTTCCAGAAAGCAGATACTGGATATCAGAAAACAGACTGCCTTTGTGTTTCAGAATTATAACCTGTTTCAGAATAAAACGGCCCTTGAGAATGTCACAGAGGGGCTGATAACCGGCAGAAAGGTTCCCAAAAAAGAAGCGGAGGAAAGAGGCAGAGAAGCACTTAAAAAGGTGGGACTTACGGAGAAAGAGAACTACTATCCCCAACAGCTTTCCGGAGGGCAGCAGCAGAGGGTCGGAATTGCAAGAGCCATTGTACTTAATCCTGAGGTTATTTTATTTGATGAACCCACCTCGGCACTTGATCCGGAACTGGTGGGGGAGACACTTAAGCTGATACGGAAAATTGCATCAGAAGGAATTACCATGATCGTTGTTACCCATGAGATTGCCTTTGCTTCTGATGTGGCTAACAAGGTGGTATTTATGGATGACGGTACGGTGGTGGAAGAGGGCCCTCCAAAGGATATCTTTACTGATCCCAAAGAAGAACGTACCAGGCAGTTTTTAAAGAGAATACTGCCGGAGAATAATTATTCTATTTAATTTATCCTTTATGTTCAGGCAATGTCTGATAAGTTATAAATTGATACGAAAGGCTAAGTCAGTGTTCTAGCTTTCATGCTGCTTAGCCTGATGTTGCCTGAAATCATTTAGCAAATCCGGTTTACTCTGAAAGAAATCCAATAAATCCTGAATTCCGCAAAGAATTTCTTCATTCATGGTATGCTCTATCTTTTCTGTCTCGTCCAATAAGCCGTCCTTGATATCCAGAAATCTCAAGAATTCCTCCACAAGATTATGGCGCAGCAAAAGAGCTTTCCCTCTGATTTTACCGGAAGGCTCAAGGGTTATAACGCCGTATTTTTCATACTTTATAAAATGCATTTCTGCAAGTTTCTTAACCATACTGGTAACAGAAGGAGGCTGTACATTTAATGCCTGAGCCAGATCACCGGCTCTGGTATATCCGCTATCTTTTGCCAGACGGTAGATCATTTCTAAATAATCCTCCGCGGAAGGGGAGAGATCTTCATGCTCATTTCGAAAATATTCTCGGAAAGTATAAAATTCTTGGTCAGACATGACAGTATTATCCTTAGAGCTATTTGTTCATTATATGTTTGAATCAGGTAGGTAAGAAGTAAAAAGGCTGGATAAATTCTTCTAAAGTGTACAAATGAAAGCCGGTATGATATACAGAGTTAGTTTAATCTAACTTATTGTTGTGTTAATCGACTAAGGAGCTACGGCTATGAAGAATAATATAGCGAAAAATTTATCTTAGAGGGTGATAATCTGACAAACGCTGTACGCATCTGGGAGCGCTCAGCTATTTCTCTTATAGATATACGTCACTGCCTGATTTCTCAGGAGGAGCCCTTAAAGGGGTACCGCCTGTACCTGTTTAAAGGACGATGCAAATTTTGAAGAGTTTTCATAGTCACATTGTGCGGCTATATTTTTGCAGATAATGTAGCAGTATGAGTATAATCCAAAACGTGATAAGACAGCTCCAAAATGAAAATAAAAATAATATTGAAAGTCATTATAAATAAAGGGTTTTAGGTAAGTTTAGCCTATCTCTGAGTTCCGCCGGTAAGCAGACCTTTAGATTGACAGTAAAAATAAATCATGCTAAGATTACCAACGAGTTAGAAACATCTAACATAAAACTGACAGCGCGTGTTAGGCATATCTAAGTAAAAATAATATAAATGACATTATCCCAGAAGGTTCCATTGAGCTGTTTCAAATGGACTTCTTGAGAGTATTAAGAAATAGAATAAGAAAGGATTGCAACTATGGAACATTCCCTCACAAAGCAGCAGCGTAAAGGTTCTGCAAATTTTGCGCTGATTATGCTGGTAGGGTTAGGATTACTGGTATTCATGTCGGCGTCGTCGATTTCCTTCGGCGCCGCCAATATGCGTTTATCCACCGCATGGGAGGCGGTTTTCCGTTTTGACCCTACTATAACCGAACATCAGATAATTCGCACCCTGCGATTCCCAAGAACAGTAGCAGATATCATAGTTGGCTGCAGCCTTGCCATCTGTGGTGCTTTAATGCAAGGTACTACCAGAAACCCATTAGCCGATTCAGGACTTATGGGTATCAGCAGTGGTGCTACCTTTGCTATGGCTTTATGTATGGCTTTTCTGCCCAGCAGAACTTACGGACAGGTCATGCTGTTTGCCTGCCTGGGAGCAGCTGTAGCTACCGGTATGACATATTTTATCGCATCATTTGGAAGAAGGGGAATGACACCTCAGCGTCTGGTGCTTGCAGGTATCTCCATATCAATGCTCTTTGGTGCTTTTAGTCAGTACATATCTATTAGATACAAACTGGGACAAGCTCTTGCCTACTGGACTGCCGGTGGTACGGCAGGTGCCAAATGGGGAGAACTGGCGGTGGTTACACCATTCTTTCTTATTGCAGTACTGGCATCCCTTGCACTGTCTTCCTCCGTTACGGTAATGAGCCTGGGTGAGGATGTAGCAATGGGACTTGGTCTTAAAACACGGTTTGTAAAGGGAATATCAACCTTAATCGTATTGGTGCTGACGGGGCTTTCTGTTATTGTAGTTGGACCTGTAGGCTTTGTGGGGCTGATTACGCCACACATTGTACGTTATCTTGTAGGCGTGGACTACCGTTATATTATACCTGCCTCTGGCTTATATGGAGCTCTGCTCACTATATTTGCAGATCTTACCGGAAGACTTATAAATAAGCCTTATGAAACTCCTATCAGTGTTATCTTTGCAGTGGTGGGTGTGCCTTATTTCCTCTTTCTTGCCAGAAAGCAAAGGAGGGAATTTGAATGAGAAAACAACAACGGTTTAGCATAAAACACGGGATCAAGGTCCTCCTGATTATGCTTGTCCTGATGGTTATTATAGCGGTCATCAGTATTAACTCCGGAAAGATGAATCTGTCACCTCTGGAGGTTCTTAACGTAATTCTGGGTAAAGGTACGGACAGGGAGAATCTTATCGTATTTGAATTCCGACTGCCAAGAATAATTCTAGCTGTACTGGTAGGAATCGGCATGGGAATTTCCGGTTGTATCATGCAGAGTTTATTACGAAATGATATGGCAAGTCCGGGTACATTGGGTATCAGCTCCGGTTCCGGACTTTTCGTTCTGATATTTGTAGTGTTTATTGCCTCGAAAGGAACTTATTCTGCAATTACGCTGCCTTTGCTGGCTTTCATCGGTGGCTTGACGGCAGCAGCTTTGATATACCTTTTATCTTACCGCAAAGGAAAGGACATTTCCCCTACAGGTCTAATCCTGACCGGTGTAGCACTCTCCAGCGGTTACGGTGCTGTGACAACACTTCTTACCCTGAAGCTGGACCAGAATCAGATGGAATTTATTCAGCGCTGGAGTGCGGGAAGTCTGTGGGGAGATGACTGGAAGTATCTTGCGATCCTTGGACCCTGGACACTGATTCTGTGTATTTATGTATTCTACAAATCCAGAATGCTTAACACACTTCATCTTGGCAATCAGACAGCAACTGGTCTTGGCCTTGCGGTAAAAGCTGAGTTTCTTGGTTTATCCATCGCAGCAGTGGCACTTTCCTCGGGAAGTGTTTCTCTGGGCGGTAACTTCTTCTTTGTGGGAATGATAAGTCCCCATATGGCCAGAAAACTGGTAGGACCCAATCACAAGCTCTTGCTGCCGGCGTCCTGCTTCTCCGGAGCTATTATTGTACTCTTGGCAGACACCATAACCCGTACCATTAGTCTGGGTTCGGATGTTCCTACAGGTATCGTAATTACGGTTCTGAGTACACCGTATTTCTTATATCTGTTGGCTAAAGCGAACTAAGTAACTACGGAACAGTAAAGCTCCAAATTATGTTTGGATTTTAGGAAAGAGGATTATATGAACAGTATATCGACAGAAAAATTAGATATAGCATACGATGATACCCTTATTGTAAAAGCACTGGATATGAATATCCCACACGGAAAAATCACTTCTATTATAGGACCCAATGGCTGCGGAAAATCCACTGTGTTAAAAGCAGTTGGACGTATCTTAAAGCCAAAAACCGGCCTTGTTTATTTAAGCGGAGACGATATCCGTAAGCTATCAACAAAAGAAATTGCTAAAAAGATGGCAATACTGCCCCAGACCCCTACTGCTCCAAGCGGCCTTACCGTAAGTGAACTGGTAGCTTATGGACGGTTTCCCCATCAGAAGGGCTTCGGCAAACTGATGCCGGAGGACAAAAAGATTATTCAATGGGCACTTAAGGTAACAAAGCTTACAGAGTTTGAACATAGAGAAGTTGATACTCTTTCCGGCGGTCAGCGTCAGAGAGTATGGATTGCCATGGCTCTTGCACAGCAGACAGATTTAATTCTGCTGGATGAGCCAACTACCTATTTAGATCTGGCTCACCAGATGGAGGTATTAAAGCTGTTGTATGATTTAAACCGCAGACAGGGTTGTACCATTGCAATGGTGCTTCACGATTTGAATCTTGCAGCACG
>JAQSXJ010000038.1 GCA_029256725.1 Anaerocolumna sp.
TATCATTCATTCGTAATATACCGGTACCACTCATAATCATAAAAAATTCTTCTTGCTTTGAATGGGAATGATATTTAACACTTATGCCACCAGGCTTTACAAAATCCATGTTAACATATATCTTTTCACAGCCTGCTGCATGTCCTATCCAGAGCGTTTTCATTGGTGATTCAAATTCTGGGTCATCTATAAAGTCTTTTGAGATGTTGTTAATGTTAAAAAGTTTGTTCATTGTACCTCTCTTTCAGCACTTGGGTTGTTACCTTGTGTTATTAGTTATTCTATAATTGGCATGACTTATAGGCAATGGTTAGAACATTTATATTTATTTATTCTTATTTTGGCAGTGTTCTTAACAGAGCCTTTACTTGCGTGACATACCGTGTTATAATGATAACCACAAAGGAAATCTTGGGAGCGGAAAATCCACAATCTGCAAGATATTGGAGGATAAGTTCGGTTTTGAGATTTATTCCACAGGGAAGGTTCAAAGAGAACTGGCGAGACAGATGAACATGACAACCCTAGAGATGAACCAGTTAATGTGCAGTGACCATAAGTATGACAACATGATAGATGATGCAACAGCTAGAATATCTAGAGAGAATCCGGATAAGAATATCATTTTCGATTCCAGACTGGCATGGCACTTTGTGGAGAAATCTTTTAAAGTATTTCTGGCAGTGGACTTAAATATAGCAGCAGAGAGAGTGATGCATGATAATAGAGGGAAGGAAGAACAGTATGCTACTTTAGAGGAAGCAAAAGAGAAGCTGTTTGAGAGAGCCCAGACAGAGAATCTGCGTTATAAAGATATTTATAATCTGGAATATTTTAATTATTCCAATTATAATCTGGTTATAGAGAGCACTTATTCCTCACCGGAGCTTATAGCTTCTGTGATAATGAAGGAAGCCAAAAACTATTATGCGCTAATGGCAGATAATAATGGCCAGTGTGTTAAGACAACAAGAATTTTGCTATCTCCAAAATCTCTTTATAAGGATAAGGTAACCACGGAAGAATTAACCGCTCTTAAGGACAAGATCAAGGAATATTCCAAGCTAAAAGAAGTTCCGGATATCAAAGTTAAAGCTAGGAAAGAAAAGGAAGAGTATACATTGCTTTCCGGTGAAGATACTGTAAAGGCTGCAAAAGAAGCAGAATTACCATTTTTAGTTACGGACTTAGAATGTATTTAAACCCATTCTTTTGAAATTGATACAATAATAACCTAACATACAAACTTAATTTCAGCAGATAATAAAACAAAGAATTCTTTGTTTTATTATCTGTTTTTTTATGTCATATCTGAAGTATAATCAAATCCGGTTAAGTGAAGGAAGGGAGGTTCTTATGGAAATTCTAAACAACAGTAAGGTGAAAATGTCCATTATAATCATACTAACAGTGCTAGGTGTTTATATTGGACTTGAGTATGTGCTGCCTCTCTTTGCGCCATTTATCCTGGCTTACCTGATAGCTTCAGGTCTGCTGCCCATAGTTAAATTTCTAAACCGTAAAACCAGATTACCAAAACTTCTTGGAGGAATTCTTTCCTTAAGTCTCCTTGGTGCACTTGCTGGTATGGGTTTATTCTATCTGTGCGATATATTGATAAAACAGATTGTAGCGCTGCTTAAGAATTTCCCTATCTATCTAGCTATACTTTCCGGATATATGGATGAATTTTGCAAGGGGTGTGATAAATTCTTCGGAATAAAGCTAGGGACAGTTCAGAACTTTATATATACTAATTTCGATGGCGTATTAGTGATTATTAAAAACAAAATTATGCCAGTCATAACTACCAGAAGTATTAACCTTCTTATTGGACTAGTTGGATTTATAGGAATTCTATTAATTATAATTGTCAGTATCCTTCTTTTAATTAAAGATGAGGATAAATATAGAAATGGAATAAGAAGTTCAGCTTATTACAGAGAGATTCATCTGGTAACATCAAAACTTTCTGGAATGGGAGTAGCTTACTTAAAGACCCAAGGAATCATGATGATCTTAATTTCCATTGTAAGCACGGCTGCAATGCTTCTGATTGGAAATAAATATGCGCTGCTTGCAGGGATAGGAATAGGTGTAGTGGATGCTTTTCCTATCCTGGGCAGTGGACTTATCTTGATTCCCTGGACTGTTATCAGTTTATTTCAGCAAGACTTTTTGTCTGCAGCAGTACTACTTACGGCATATGTAGGCTGCCAGATCCTGCGTCAGACAGTGGAACCAAAGTTGTTAGGAAACAGTATTGGAATCAAACCTATATATACCGGTAGGTCTGGTAATAATCATTACCGTGGTAAAAGAAGCGCAAAGCCGGCTGAGTGAGCAGTAAGTGTCATGAAAGAGTTGATACGGATGAGAAACCTTGAAGCTTAAAAAAGAAGTTGACAAAGGCTGTGAGGTGGCATAAAATCATAATACAAAGCAATGAAGAGGAATAGTATATAGATGTTATCCTCCCAGAGAGAGAATAGATTGGTGTGAGATTCTCAGGATAACTTTATAGAACCTACCTTGGAGCACTGTGTGAAAATACAGCGTAGAACCGGCGTTAGCGGTGTTAAAGTGAACTGGTAACAGTTAATTAGGGTGGTACCGCCGAGGTCTTTCGGTCCCTTGTGGAGGAAGGACTTTTTTTATTGCTTTTTTGACAGAATAAATATGTCTCCTCCTTATAAACATCAGTTTATAAACAATTGTTCTGAAAGGAGAAATCATTATGGCGAAAGAAAAGAAACTGGTTGAAGCAATAACCTCTATGGAAGAGGATTTTGCCCAGTGGTACACAGATGTTGTTAAGAAAGCAGAATTAATCGATTATTCCAGCGTAAGAGGATGTATGATCTTAAGACCCGGCGGCTATGCCATCTGGGAGAACATTCAGAAAGAGCTGGACACAAGATTCAAGGAGACCGGGGTAGAGAATGTTTATATGCCTATGTTCATACCGGAGAGTCTGCTGCAGAAAGAAAAAGATCATGTTGAAGGCTTTGCACCGGAGGTTGCCTGGGTTACACACGGAGGCCTTGAACCTTTGCAGGAGAGAATGTGCGTAAGACCTACTTCTGAGACACTTTTCTGTGACCATTACTCTAATATAATTCATTCCTACAGGGATCTGCCAAAGGTATATAACCAGTGGTGTTCTGTTGTACGTTGGGAGAAAACTACAAGACCTTTCCTTCGTTCTGTAGAATTCCTGTGGCAGGAGGGTCATACGGCTCATGCTACAGCAGAGGAGGCTGAGGAGAGGACCATACAGATGTTAAATCTCTATGCAGACTTCTGTGAAGATATTCTTGCCATTCCTATGGTCAGAGGAAAGAAGACAGATAAAGAGAAATTCGCAGGTGCAAAGGATACCTATACCATCGAAGCATTAATGCATGATGGCAAGGCACTTCAGTCCGGAACCAGCCATAACTTCGGAGAGGGATTTGCGCATGCTTTTGATATTCAGTATACCGATAAGGATAACAAGCTTCAATATGTACATCAGACCTCCTGGGGTATGACCACCAGACTGATTGGTGCGGTAATCATGGTTCATGGAGATAACAGCGGTCTTGTTCTTCCTCCAAAGGTTGCACCTGTTCAAGTTATGATTGTTCCTATTGCCCAGCATAAAGAGGGTGTTCTTGAAAAAGCAGCTGAACTAAGGGGACGTCTTGGTGCTTTCCGTGTAAAGGTTGATGATACAGATAAGAGTCCCGGCTGGAAATTCAGCGAGCAGGAGATGAGAGGAATCCCTATTCGTATAGAAATCGGACCCAAGGATATTGAGGAGAATCAGGCAGTTATCGTACGCCGTGATACCAGAGAGAAAATAGTAGTATCTCTTGATAACCTTGAGAATGAAGTTGAAAAGGTCCTTGATGTAATACAGAAAGAAATGCTTGAGAGAGCCAGAGAACACAGAGATGCCCATACTTACCAGGCGACTGAGTTCGAAGAGTTTAAAGAGGCGGTAGCTACAAAGCCCGGATTTATAAAGGCTATGTGGTGCGGAGATAAAGCTTGTGAGGATACGATTAAGGAAGAGACAGGTGCTACTTCCAGATGTATGCCTTTTAAACAGGAAGAAATAGCTGATACCTGTGTATGCTGTGGAAAGAAAGCAAAATCACTGGTGTACTGGGGTAAAGCTTACTAATTGGAATTGCAGTAAGAAAGTCTTTACAAATTAAAGTATAATAATAAAACAAGGTTATCAGGGGAATAGTATCTGTTAACCTTGTTTTACTATTTTAGGGCTATAACTTTAAATAAGGAGGTCAGGTTTATCCTGCCTCCTTATTAATGGAACAGTCAGAACCTGAGGGGGTGGGTCTTTCTGTTCCTTTATACAATCGAAAGTTTGTAACAGTTGTATATCTTTCTTAAATTACATAAATTCTTAGATTACACAAACTTATATGTTATAAAAATCATTAACTTAAAATAGCTGTAAACTGTTACTCCCTTTCGTTATTGCTGATTTAATTATATTCCAAATACACTAATACGGTCTTCTAAAGAAGTGTAAGCTTTTTCGCCGGGAGCGGCAGTGGGTTTTCCAAAAGGCATCTGAGCAATCAGCTTATATGACTCAGGTACATTCCAGGCTTTTTTAACCTCTGCTTCGATAAGCTCATTGTAGTGCTGAAGAGAAGCACCAAGACCTTCGTTTTCCAGACCAGTCCATACTACCAGCTGAAGCATACCGCTTGATTGCTGTGCCCATACCGGGAAGTTATCTTTATAAAGAGCAAATTCTTTCTGCAGATATTCTACGATTCCATTGTCATCAAAGAATAATACTGTACCATGACCTGCCTTAAAGGATGCAATTTTTTCTTCTGTAGGTGCAAAGCTGTCTGCAGGAACTACTTTCCTTAATGCTTCCAGTGTAATATCCCAAAGTTTATCGTGTTCTTTGCCAAATAATAACACAACCTTTCCACTTTGTGAATTAAAGGCAGAGGGGGAATGCTTTACTGCGTGTTCTACAAGTTCTTTGATTTTATCATCAGAAATAGGTGACTCTTTGCTAAAGGCGTATACGGTTCTTCTCTCGGCGATTGCTTCGTTGAAATTCTTCATGGTGGATCCTCCTGAATACATAATATTTTTATTTTAATTGTTCTTAATATACCCTGTATGTGCTTGCATTAGACGTATTCTAAATAGTTTTCTAAGGGTCTTTCACTATAGTACTAGTTAGTACTATCACTGTTAAATAAAGGTGTACCTATGGTACACGTGTAAGTTTATTTAAGATCTTACTCAGGTAAAGCTTTTCTTCTTCCGTAAGTACCTGAAATATTGCATTGATACTTTCTAAGTGTCGGGGTAATAAATCCTCCATTAAGGCTTTCCCCTTTTCTGTTATCCGGATAAGCTTAACTCTCTTATCCTGTGAATCCACACATTGCTGTACCAGTCCATCCTTGACCAGGTTATCAATGACCACAGTCATATTGCCGCCGGTAGCAAGTATCTTTTCAATGATATCGCTGATCCTAAGATCACCGAGATGAAACAGTACTTCCAGAACTTCAAATTGAGATGCTGTGAGTCCACTGCTCTTAATTACTGTAAGTTCCTGCTTGTGGATTGACTGACTGCATCTGCTTAATGCCCTCAGGGTGTGTATGTTTAAATCTGTTTGTGGATTAATTTGTAATTTATTTTCCATGGCTATAATATACTACTAACTAGTAATAATGTCAATAGGGTAAAATTAAATTTGTTAAAATATAATTTAAGGAGATGGAAAGATACCTATAAAACAGTTTCCACAGTTTCTTCCCATTTTATTTATAAATAATAAGTTGAAACAGTAAAGAAATGTAACTGATTATCACGTCCTTAACGCCAAACAGCACATAATAGTTGATAAATCAAGTTAAGCTGAGTAAAATTAAGATAATAATCAAAATTAAAGGGGAGAGAATATGTCTAATCATTACAGGATTGCAGTATGTGACGATGAAAGTTATTATCAGGAAGAACTGTGCAATCTTTTGAGAACTTATGAAAATGAAAGTGGAAATAAACTTGAGTTATGCAGATTCAGCAGGGGAGAGGATTTGCTTAAAAATTATGAAACAGCGGTTTACCATATTCTGATTCTGGATGTGGAGATGGAGGGCCTTACCGGACTTGAAACGGCTGCAAGCATAAGGAAAGCAGATGAGAATGTAATCATTATTTTTGCCACAAGTTTTGAAAACTATGCTTTGGGAGCTTTTGAAGTAAATGCTCTGAACTATCTTGTGAAACCGGTGGATTATATAAAGCTTAAGAAAGTCATGGGTATAGCTACGGATTCCATAGATTTTATGAGAGATAAAATCAGTGCCAGAAAAAGATACCTGGAAGTAAAAATAAAGAACAATGAAGTTCATATAGAGATAGCTAAAATAAAATATATTGAAAAGAAGCGCAATACTAGTATTATACACACTACAGATAATGAATATGCCTGTTATGAGACGTTATCTCAAATATATGAGAGACTGGATGTTAATAAATTCTTTTATGTGCATCAGGGGTATATCGTTAATTTTGACAGAATTCTGGAGGTCGGCAAGAACATGGTAGTATTGGCAGACTCTATGGAGGTACCGGTCAGCAGAAAATATTATAAGGAACTTAAGGAGCGTTTTATGACACGAATATATGATAAGTTAAACCAACAAGCAATTTAATAATAGTTCGGAAGCAAGATTTTAATGGTAAATAACGAATTCTCAAAGCTGTAATGTAGCTCTCCTCTGTGGTTATCGCAGATTTCGGCTACATTTTTAAGGCCTATTCCATGAAATTCTTTTTCTGCCTTAGTTGTTATCAGGTATCCGTTTTTTTCCTGAGGCTTATTAAGGTACGGGTTCTCACACTGAATAGCAAGATAAGTATTAATCTGTGAAAGGGATAAGGTAATGTATTTATTGGATATTACCTCCGTTTCAAGAGCCTCTATTGCATTATCCAGTAAATTTCCCAGTATAATTGTTATCTGGATGTCTGATAACTTATGTATTTTTTCAAAGGCTGCTGTATAGCTAAAAGTAATGCCTTTTCTTTCACATTCTGACTTCTTTGATTGTAGTATGGCAGAAACAGTTGTGTTGTTAGTGATAACAAGATCGCCAGCAGACTGGATCTGTGATGTTATATGGTTAAGGTAATTCAGAGCATCGGAATAAGCCTTTTGTTCAAGGCGTCCGGCAATAACAGCCAGATGATTCTTAAAATCGTGTCTAAGTGAAGATAACTGATTGGATTTTTCAGAGAGCTCATCATAATAACTTTGTGTAATCTCATATTTTTGTTGTTGTATCTGACGCTGTGCGGTGGCATGAAGAGAATCTATAATTTTCTCATAAATAGAAAGTATCATTATGATCATAAGAGTATTGATCAAAAATATGACCATAACAAGGTTCTCCATCGTTTCTTTTGAGGCATCCAGGGTATAAATGAAGATAATGAAACAGCCCAATACCAATATGATTAAGGCCATGATAAAATATATACTTCTTTTGTAAGGGTTGTTTATAGTTTGTCCTTTCATTCGTTGCTTATTTAAATAAAAACTGGAGAAAATATAAATAACTGCATTTAATAAAATCCCCTTAAGATATATGTAAAAATGATTGCTTAACAAGGAAGTAGAGTTGGGTATAAAATCTATTATATAGGATAGCATGAAATATAAGGCTGACAGCGTACCATAATAAAAGAGGAAAAATTTTAAAGCATAAGCAAGGCTACTCTTTAATGTGACTTTATATAAGAGGACTACATACAAATAGTAACTTAATAAGAGGAGCATGGTAAATAAAATAACGTTCTGCACCCCTATGCCTATAAGTATTTGTACCGGTATTAAATAAAATAGTCTTTTACTATGATGCTTATCAGGATATTTATGTGTTAATATATGATTGCTGAATATGTCGAGGATTAAAAAAGGAAGTAAATTATTTACAAAGTCTATTATAAAAGTAAGTGTAAAATCTCTCATTTTATACCCTCCGTCAAAGTAATTCTTAACCCAATAGCATGTCCAATCTACCAAATAGCACATTTATATTGTATATTCCTCCAAATAATGATAAATTCCTTACAAAGGAGATCGTATAATATGATTATCACAAATCAAGTTATAAATTCAATTAGCAATATGGAAGAATTAACTCAAGTAGAACTTGAAAAATTAGAGGGCATATTCAATATCAAAAAGTTTGTATTTATAATTTAATTAACTTAACTTGTGGATAAGGTTAGATGCAAAAATTCCGATTTATATAAATCAAGCCTTTTTTTAAAGAATCCTGTATGTTGTCTATATATTGTAAATTAAATATCACCAAATAATATATATGTAATAAGGCAAAATAGTTGTTAGTCTTATTACCCCTCATTAAGCTAATACATCTATTTATGCCTTATTACACATATATTATTACATTTGTAATTTTATGTCAAGTATTTACATTTTTCACGATAATTTTCGGGATACATTATTCTTCTTTGCTTAAAATTAAGAGCAATTGTATCGGAAGCAACCGTTGTCAGCAATTTAAGGAAGATTATTTTTGGTTAAAAAGCCTGCTTTAGGCGTAACACAATTTATTTAGGTAAAACAGGAAACCTTGATGTTACAGAAGATTTACAAGCTTATTAAAGTTATAAACTTATTACTGTCATTCACTAAAATTCTCTTCGTATATCTTTATTCTATATATAAATACTAAAAAATGCTAATAAAGTATCCAATAACTTACCAAATAGCACAATTTTATTACCAAATAACACCTAAGTATTGTATTAATCTGGTGAAAGAGATTTAATAACCTTAACTTCAATATGTTTATGGGAGGTTGAATGAAAAGTAAATAATCAATTCATTTAGAAGGATGTGAATTAAAAAAAGAAATGGATATAGCATACGGTTTTTCCAAATTATAAAGAATTTAATATTGGAATTTTACGATAACATATCTAATCGCTAAAAGGAACGTAAAAATACTAAGTAAATAGCTAAAAAAAAACACCTAGATTAAAGAGGATATAATGTTTCAAAAATACTACTGCATAAAACAACATGACATGACCGATTGCGGAGCTGCCTGTCTGGCAACTATTTCAAAACAATATGGGTTTAACACATCTATAACCAAAATCAGAGAAGTTGCAGGAACAGATAAACAGGGTACTAATGCATATGGCATGATAAAGGCATCAGAACAACTTGGCTTTACAGCAAGGGGAGTGAAGGGGGATAAAAAAGCATTTTTTTCTCAATTTCCACTTCCATGTATTGCACATGTAGTTGTAGATGGGGCATTGCTCCATTATGTAGTAATTCATAAGATTACTGCCAAACAAATAATTATAGCAGATCCTGGAAAAGGAATCGTCAGGTTATCGCCTGATGAATTCCTCGGAGAAATGCCGTCAGAGGGGAATAACACAGGAACCCCACCCACTTATCAGTGGACAGGAATACTTATCTTATTGGTACCGGGACAAACCTTTGAAAAGTGTGATGAAACCAGAGGACTATTTGAACGATTTTTTTTCCTGCTTCTACCTCAAAAGGATTTACTCCTGCATGTATTTACAGCATCTTTACTGATAACTGCGATGGGTATACTGGGATCTTTCTATTTTAAGTTCTTAATTGATGATATACTATCTGCCGGCTTAATAAAAACGTTGCACGTGCTATCGCTGGGGGTAATTGCTTTGAATTTATTCAAGGTGGTCTTAGCTGCTTTTCGTTCACATATGATGCTATATTTAAGTCAGAAGTTAGACATTGCCCTCTTGTTGGGATATTACAGGCATGTTTTAAAGCTGCCTATGAATTTCTTTGGAACCAGGAAAGTAGGAGAAATCATTTCACGATTTAATGATGCTTCGAAGGTCAGAGATGCTATATCGGGAGCAACACTAACCATTATGATCGATACGTTAATGGTGGTGGCTGGCGGAATCATATTATGTATGCAGAATGCTTACATGTTTGGTGTTACTGTAATTGTTGTAAGCTTATACTTCATAATCGTTTTGAGTTTTAATAAATGGTATAAGAAATTAAACCAGGCTCAAATGGAAGACAATGCACAGCTAACATCCTACATGGTCGAATCTTTAAATGGAATACAGACTGTAAAAGCCTATAATGCTGAGCGTAAAGTCGATCTGGAAACAGAGAAAAAATTCATTAAGCTCTTAAAGAGCGTATTTAAACTTAGCTGGGTGAGTAATCTTCAAGGCTCTCTGGTAGGCTTAACTGAATTAACTGGCGGCATTGTTATTCTGTGGGTTGGTGCCTATAACGTGATACAAGGAAATATTTCTATTGGGCAGTTAATTGCCTTTAATTCCTTATTGGCTTACTTCCTAGATCCGGTGAAGAACCTGATTAATCTACAGCCACAGATGCAGACAGCGGTGGTTGCAGCAGACCGGTTAGGTGAAATACTTGACTTGGAACCGGAAAGAAATGAAACGGAAAATAAGAAGATAAACCCGGTAGATTTAAAAGGAAATATACAATTTGAAAATATTACCTTCCGGTATGGAACTAGAAGACCTGTACTGGAGGGGATTAATATACATATAGAACAGGGTGAAAAAATAGCATTGGTCGGAGAAAGCGGATCTGGTAAGACTACACTTTCTAAATTGTTATTAAATCTCTATCAAGTGGAATCGGGAGAAATTTTGATCAATGGCTATAACATCAAGGATATCCAAATGGAAGCCTTGAGAGAAAGAATAGCCTATATCCCCCAGGAAACCTTTCTTTTTAGTGGAAGTATTATGGATAATCTGACCTTGGGGTTGGAGAATGTTACGGCAGAAGAGGTAATGGTAGCCTCTAAAAAGGCTCAGGCTCATGACTTTATCAACGAGCTGCCTTTAAGGTATGCGACAAGACTGGAGGAGAACGGCTCCAATTTGTCGGGAGGACAGAGACAGCGCCTTGCAATTGCCAGGGCAATATTAAAAAAGCCGGATATATTAATTCTTGATGAAGCTACCAGTAATCTGGATTCCATTACGGAAAGGGCAATTGAGAATACCATTGAAGAATACAGCAAGGATATGACGACGATAATTATTGCTCATAGGTTAAGTACGATTAGAAGATGTGACAGAATTTATGTAATGGAAAAGGGCAAGGTCATTGAGGATGGAAGTCATCAGGGCCTGTTGGATAGAGAAGGGCAGTATGCACTGCTTTGGAAACAGCAGGTAGGGTAGTAATAATTTTAAATATAGGTGGCTTAATATTAGCATCCGTTTAGCTTGCGATATTATCAGATTCTAATCTATGCGCGCAGAGGGAATCTCGTTAATATAAATACATTTTATCAGAATATCAGGAGGATATAAGTATGTCAGAAGTGGTAATGTTTCAAGAAGTTGAAATAAGCGAATTGTTTGATATTGCAGGAGGATTTTCTTTTAGCGAATTATGTAAAGATGCAATCGTTGCTTCAGGAGCTGCACTTGGTGGAGCAGCAGGTGCAAAGTACGGTGTTGCTGCCGGATTAATAGCAGCAGGACCTGTAGGTGGATTTGTCGGTGGGATTTTAGGCGGTGCAGTTGGATATATTGTAGCAGAAATCGTAATAAAGTAAAGAAAAGGAGAGAAGTGAAATATGATAGAATCAACATTTGAGGTTTTAGATGAGAAAGAATTGGAGTCTTGCGAAGGTGGCGGTATTATTGGTTATATAGCTGGTGCATATATAGGCGCAAAAGTTGGTATGGTCGTTGGTGTAGTTGCTTCAATCGTAGAGGGGGATACAAAGAATATAGCAACTAATGCTAGAAATGGTGCAGTGACAGGAGCAATTGTTGGTGGCTGTGCTGTAGGGATTGCATCTTTGGCAGTTTAATTTTTATATCCAGATTTTTTAATTATTAACTCGAACTTTGCACTTGGATAAGTGCCTATGCACCATGTAAATTCAATAATAACTGGCATAAAATAGCATGAAACCTCTGGTTTTGATATAATTAAGTTACACACAAAACGGCAAACGATGAGGTATCGAAGTATTCTTGAAAATTTATAAATGCTATCTTAGACTCAGAAGAATGTCATTCACTTTCTTATGGCACTATGACTGCCCATGTAACGGTTGCTTTTACCCAGATACATGATTTATCCATTTAGAATCGGATAGCATAGGATTAACGTTCTCTAGGTGAGTTATTTTTATGATTTTCGGACGAGTTGTCTGATATCACATGGATTCAGGCCTTTTAAATGATGCTTCAAATATTAAGAACACTAACATTGACGACTTAATAACTGCCAGGTATTGAATTATCTAGGTCATAACTAAAATCTATGTGCAAAGTTTAAGTTATTATTAAGAAATAGGATATGTAAGGAGAGAGATTAATATGGTTTATACTTTTTTAAGCTTTATTATTGTATGTAGTTTACTTTATAAATTCCCAATAATATGGATGAAAAGAACAAAACTGAGGATAGGTATTTTTTTTAGTACTACAATTTCGTGTTATATAATACTAAATATTATTTTACAGTCCATATTGAATGAAAATATAGTAAATATTTTAAGGAATATATTATTTGGTTTTTTAATTGCTATACTGACTAATATTGTGCTGGGAATAATAGATAAAAATAAAGAAATGTTAAAAGAAGAAAGTCCTGTTATATTAAAAAAGAGGAGATATTTTTATGCTGGGAGTTCGATTATTTTAATTGCTTGTATTTTGAGTTCTGTTATTACATGTATAGCTGCAGTGGTTATTCTGATCAATACCGGTATTCTTTGGATGTTCTTTATATTAATAATATTTTCTTTAGGTATTGATTGTTATGGCATTTACTTAATAAAGAAAAATTTGAAATTAATTGATTGAAATTTTTATTGGTACTTCAATAAAATTAGTATTAAATTTTGCTTATTGATGGTAGCAGTCTAATTGGCTGGGAATGGTATTTAAAGACATTAATATTAAATGTAAAATAAAGAATAGAATCATTGTTTTGAAATGCGTAATTTACAATCGGGTTTGTCCTTTTAATTGTGATACATTTTAAATGGTCGCAGCAAATTGTAATAAAGGTTATTGTAAAGGACAAGCTCTCTTTTACATTGTTCATTTAATAGTATCATAACTATTGCTTACCGTTGAGAAACTTGATTTTTGAAGATCTTACTCATCGGAATAAGTCGTTTCCAAATAGTAATGTTGATAATTTCTACCATAACTTATATCAAAAAAGTAAAATTAATAGAAGAAGGAAAATCTTTAATATGGAAATATAAACCAAGATATTATAAATGAATAAATAAAAGGATGAAGAAAAGAAATGGACATAATATTAAATCAGAAATATGAGATATCAGATTTAATTTCGTATTCAGGACGTTTTACTGCAACAGAGTTTCAGAAAAAAATAATAGAAATGGTGAATAATTATAAGGACATTGCACTCAGGTCTGGCGAATACATGATAACCGTTACCAAATCTGTGGAATTCGTTAACGGTGAGCAGGTTATGGATGTGGAAATTCTATTGCCTGTGAATTGCCGTATAACGGCGACCCACCCCTATAGATTTAAGGACAAGCTAAGATTAACGAATGCCTTACTTGTTAATGTTACAAAGCTTTCTTATCTACAAGAAACTCTGGAGCAAGTAGATAGTTATATAATGGAGCATAAACTCAAACCAATAACTTCAGCATATTTGGTTCAGACAAAGCGGGACAATTTAGCTGTTATTGATATTTATGTAGGCATAAATCCCAATATATTGTAACTATTTAAAATGAGATAGTATCATATATTTTATGTAATGTCAGATGATGAAATTAGTAATATTACTTATTGGAGCTGTAGTTGGCAATCTCGCGGGTTTTAGTTGTTGGGAAACGTTGTCGGTGGCTTACGCATAAATTTTTGCTAAAACAACTTTATGCATAAAAAGTGAATTTAACATGTGAAAAATTAGAGAGAGAAGAATAATGAGACCGGTTATACTAAGCTTAGATGAATTATCAGACAGCAAAGAAGTATACGAAGCAAAGCCGAATATAGTATTATCGTTGTTTATATATATGATTTTGGGAATTATTCTGATTACTTTTGGTTGGATGTATTTTGGAAGGATTGATGTTGTAGTAAAATCAGAAGCAATCTTAAGACCCAACGATCAGGTAGCAACAATCGTAAATAATTATGCTGGCACAATAGAAACCGTATACATAGAAGATGGGCAGAGGGTTAATGAAGGTGATATTCTTTATATTATAGAACATCAAGACTTAATTCAGCAAAAGGACTATTATAGTAAACAACTCAAAGATACCAATAAAGAAATAAAAAATCTTCAAATTTATAAGAAGTCAATTGAAGATGATAATAATTATTTCAATAAAGAGGAAGAAGAATACTACTTAAAATACCGTAGTTTTTATATAAATTATTCATTATCAGAAAAAGATACCGCCTATAAAAATCAGACAAGAAATCTAAGCAAGGAATCAATAACAGAACAGTTAAAAGAGCAAAGGAATAGACTATCAAACCTGAAGAAGCTGGAAGAATCAATAAATTCAGGCAAGAATTTATTAAGTAGTCAGACAAAGGAAAAGGACCTTTATTTAAAATACCAAAGTGATTATACCACTTTGGTACAGAAATATGATAGTACAGAAAGTGAAATTCGTCTATCAACTACAGAACAAGGACTGATAAATTCTCTGGACTATTATACTGATAGGAAAAAAGAGTTAAACCTACTAAAACAAAGTATTGAAAAGGGTAAAAATCTTTTTACAGATAACAATAGCTATAGTCTTCAATATCAAGAATACCAGAATAAACTTGCTGATTTAAAGGCTGCCTATGAGCAGGCAAAAGAAGAGTATGATATTAATAAGGCGTTGGAAGGTCTGGCTGTGACTACATGGGAAACTGAACAGTCAGAAAAGAAGACAGAAGATGCAAAAAGAGCAGTTGAGACCTTTAAAGCATCTTATATTAAAGAAATTAAGTCAAGTATTACAGAGATAGAGAAGAGTATTAAAGAGTTAAAATTATCCAAGCAAAGCACGCTAAGTAAAGATGAGCTGTTATCAAAGAGTGAAGATGAAAAAAATAATGCTCTAACGAACTTTAAATTGGGTTATCTAGTGGATTTACGTAACAATATAACGGAATTAGAAGATAATATCAAGTCGTTGGAGAATAACCTTAATAGTATCAGCATAGAGGAAGACAAGGTCTTTCTCACAGGCGCAGAGAAAAAAACGGATGCTGCGTTAGAAGAATATAAAAACAGTGAAATTCGCTCTACCATTGACAGTATAAATACCTGTAAAGATAAAAAAGAAGAACTGACTCAAGCATTAGAGAAGTTGAATAGACAGATTGAGGAAGCCACTGTCATAGCAACAAAAGACGGTGTTATTAATAGTAATACAGAGCTTGTCAAAGGAGATACCTTAAACGCAGGAACTATAGTAATGACTATTATACCAGATACTGAGAGTAGTTTTAAAGCAAATATCTATGTTAGTAACAAGGATATTGGTAAATTAAATGTTGGCATGCAAGTGAAATTTAATGTGTACGCCCTTCCCAATTCAGAATACGGATATTTGATGGGGAAAATTACGAAAATATCAAAAGATCTTAAAGTAGATGAGAAGAACGCAGGAGGATATTATCTTGTGGAAGCATCCATTGAAGGAAAAGAATTATTTGATTCTAAAGGCAAGGAAGTGGCATTAAAAGCAGGAATGTCTTGTCAGGCACAAATGATTACAGAAAATAAAAGAATAATAAAATTCGTGTTAGAAAAGATGCATTTTTTAAAAGAATAGGGCTCTGTAAAAATAACATGCTTGTATTATATTTATTTAATGGAGAATAAATTGAAAAAATCTAATAGTAAGATATTAATATTATTATTTGCTGTTGCTATACTTACTTTATTTATCTGCAAGTCAACTCCAGCCCAAAACATAAGTTATCGCCTGCCTGGGGATGGTAAGGTGTATAGTTACCAAGAAATTTTTGGTCGATTTGAAAGTTATAGTATTGAGTACAAGATAGACGTTTTGAATAATCAAATACAAGCTGCAAAAGCACTAACGGCAGACGAAACTTATACAGGTGCTCAAGCCGATTACTTGTTTATTCAGCTCAAAATACAAGAGCTCAAGACAGCAAAGAATACTCTATGTACCTATCGTAATGAGATACTTGCAGGAATTAAGGATAAGGAGGTTGTGGAAAATGTCGCATCAGATACACATGATGCCTCTGCTGTTATTTCATTTGAGGATAATAAAACAGAAGTAAGTAATCTTCTGGAACAAATAGATGAACAAATTGCAGCAATAGATATCCAGATTGATAACTATGAAAGCAGTTTAGCAACATTGGGTAAAAATTCAGCTGATGCCAAATTATCAAAAGATCTCTCTGCATTTTATACAAATAATCAAAGTCTCTTGTTATTAGAACTTAAAGATAAGATCAGACATAATTTTTTAAAAAACTGTCTTAGTTTAATGATTTATCAGGAAGAAATGAAGTATTATATATTAAATCAGGATTATCTAAATATTCAAAAGGATATTAGTGAAATAAAATTCCGCTATGGACTAAGTATTAACGGTCAGTTAGATTCAATTACATTAAGTATTTTAGAGAATGGCAGTCTTTTAGTTAAAAAGCAATCTGATTATGAGTCTTTATGTACTTATTTGAAAAGAGAAACATCCATTGATGAAAAAGATACCATTCAATATGAATTTCCAATTTCCTTGAAGAATTATAACTTAACTGATGTAACAGCTAGATTTAAAGATACTAATTTGACGTATCTTCAACTTGCGAATATGGAGACAAGTTATCAAAGCTATCTTTACTCCGGAGGAATTACAGGTAGTGCCAATAGGCATCAGATTGAACTTACGATAGATAATTATAGGTTGCAGAAATTACAGTTAAGCAGACAGATTGAGGACTATGTAAAAAAAACGTTGAGTTCTTATAAAATAGCTTATCAGAAAATGCAGACAGCAAAGACTGAAATAGACATTACGGAGAAAAAGTGTAAAATACTAGAAGAGAGCCTAAAATATAAAAAATCAACGAAACAGGAGCTTTATAAAGCATATGTGGATAGGCAATCAGTTTATCTTAAGTATTACAATTTGTGTATGGAAGTGATTCTCTGGGAGGACATTCTGGATAATAATATTTATGAAGTTGGCTGATGCTCAAGCACTGGACCGAGTTGTTTGAGAGGACTTTTGGATATGATTGTATGTTATTTTATTTCAGTATCATACCGATATCCAATATAGAGTTATTTATTATGCCTTTTTTTACTTAAAATACAATGTGCTTGTATCTTTAAGTTAGGAAAGGCATAAAACCTGTTACATCTTCTATATATACCGGGCAAAATATGATATACTCAAATAATAGACAGACAATTAAGAAGAAAGAGATGATTCATAATGAGCAATAGAGACGAACAGAAATTTACACCTGCTTTTACCCCTACAGAGACTTCTCTGGAAAAGGCATGGTTCCTGATATTGTCAGGAAAAAGAATCCTGGTTAAGAAGATGCAGGAAAAAGTATTTATACCTGAAAAGATAGATTTAGAGAAGATTATCACGGATTATGAAGAAGCTGAATATCTGGGCAGATACGATAATCATGAATGCTATTGTTTAAGCCTTACGGAAATGCCGGAGGAGGATGATGAGATTATATCTATTGATCTGATGGAATTAACAGAACGCTCCGGTGATCCCGAATTGTTTATTCTGGCAGGAACAGCAAATCATATATTACACTGGAACAGGATAAATCAATATTGTGGCCGTTGTGGCAATAAGATGACGAAGAAGGAAGGGGAGCGGGCGAGAACCTGTCCTATTTGTAAAAATATTGTTTATCCGAGAATATCACCGGCAGTAATTACTGCTATTTTTAAAGGTGACCAGATATTGTTAGCTCATAACCGTAATTTTAAAGAAGGCAGATACAGTCTGATTGCAGGATATGTAGAACCTGGAGAGACTCTTGAACAGACCGTTGAACGTGAAATACAGGAAGAAGTAGGCATTAAGGTGAAAAATGTTCGCTATTTTAGAAGCCAGCCCTGGCCTTTTCCGGATGCACTTATGACAGCTTTTACAGCGGAATATGATAGTGGAGATATTACCGTAGATAATGTGGAGATTACTGATGCAGGCTGGTATCATGCAGATAATTTGCCGGATATACCCTCAACTGATAGTGTAGCCGGTAAACTGATACGCTGGTACAGAGATCAACATAAGTAGTAAAGGGATATTGATGTAATCTATATTGATGCAATTCTATATTGTAAGGAGATATGATATGGGAGGATTTATTGAGACGTTACACAAATTAAAAAATTGGAAGTATTCTTATTTAATTATTGCTGGTATATATATAATATTTGCATTATTAAATCTTAAGAATGGCGGCTTTGTAAGATATTTAATTTCATTTAGCTTTTTTCTCATAGCAGTCTTCTTCTTGATAAAAAGACCTAACCATAGATAAACGTGTTTGAAAACCCATAACATCGTTTGAAATACACTATAGCATAATGGTATATAGCAGTAGATAGAATTAGTCAGCAGAATATTGAAAACTTAAGAGTATTTTCAATATGTAGCACATACTACAGGAATATCAGCCAAAGTTTGATATTCAGAAAGAGGTAAACATGAAGAATATCGGAAAGTATATGACCACTACCTTCCCCTTTCTATTGGCACTGGCTTTACAATTTGTAGGAGTCTTTTGGGGAATGATTATATATGGTGTTGTGTTGGGAATTCAGATGTCAGCGCAGGGCACACTGGATATGAACAATATACAGGATATTGCCAATGGAGCATTAAATCCCCAAATTCTTCTGGGAATATCAGCAGCAATAGGTATCGTTGATATTATTGTATTTGGTATCTGGCTTAAGAAACAGAAGAAATCAGAAGATATTTTAGTCAATGCAAATAAGCTCAATGCAAAAGGAGTAGTTCTGATCCTAATACTGGGATTATGCATACAGATCTCCCTTTCTATTATACTTACAGTAATATCAAACCTCAGACCAGATTGGTTTGATGGTTATGGTGAATTAATGGAGAGCCTTGGAATGGGTAATTCCTTGATTTCCTTCCTTTATGTTGGTTTGGTAGCACCAATTGCAGAAGAACTTATATTCAGAGGAGTTACCTTTAATAAAGCAAGAAAGTATATGCCCTTCTTGGCTGCAAACTTTGTCCAGGCACTGCTGTTTGGTATATATCATATGAATCTGATACAAGGATTATATGCCTTTGCAATGGGACTCAGTTTTGGATTAATTCGCCGGGCATACTCACTTATCGGCGCAATTCTTCTGCATATGGCTGTTAATATTGCCGGTATGACTCTGGATTATATATTACCAGAGCAGATACTTAATAATAATTTTGCAGTAGGTATCCTGTTTCTAGTTACCGGAGCAGCAGTAACATCAATCCTGATATATGCAGGTAAACTAATAAAAAATATCAAAGATGAAGAACCTGTGTATATAATTGATTCCTATGATGATAATTAAACCGTAAAAAAAATTTGTTATCCTTCCTGACATCGGCTATAATAAAGAGAGAATGTCAGGAAGGATTTTTTTATGAAGATACAGCTGCCAAGAGATGTGGATTATATAATAAAGGAATTACAAAGTAATGGTTATGAAGCCTATGCAGTAGGTGGATGCGTGAGGGATGTAATACTGGGAAGAGAGCCGGAAGACTGGGATATAACGACCTCAGCAAGCCCTATACAGGTCAAGGGAATTTTTAAACGAACAATTGATACGGGTATCATTCACGGTACTGTTACTGTTATGCTTGACAGGAGCGGTTATGAGGTTACAACATACCGAATTGACGGAGAATATGAAGATAACAGACATCCCAAGGAGGTTACTTATACACCTTATCTCTCAGAAGATCTTATGAGAAGAGATTTTACTATAAATGCTATGGCTTATAACGAAGACAGCGGTCTTGTCGATATATTTGAAGGATTAAAAGACCTGGAGGAGCAGCGGATTCGCTGTGTGGGAAGCGCTGAAATGCGTTTTGATGAGGATGCCTTAAGAATACTTAGGGCAGTACGTTTTTCTGCCCAGTTAGGCTTTGAAATAGATAAAGCAACTCTTACTGCTGCGGGAATAAAGGCAGAGAATCTTAAGAATATCAGTGCTGAACGCATAAGGACAGAGCTGAATAAACTTCTGTTATCACCTAATCCGGACAGGCTCCTAATAGCCTATGAGCTGGGAATTACAGCGATAATTTTGCCGGAATTCAACTTACTTATGACAAAACACCATAACTCAATGGTTAATAAGGAACCTTATGGGGCTTTTTCTTTACGAAGCATAAGGTTACTAAGAGAGCTGATTCTGTCTTCTGCTAACGGAAAAGAGAAAGAATCCGGTATTCTTTCCTGGACCTTGCTGTTACAGGGACTTAAACCGGAAGAAGGCAGAGAAGTACTTAGAAGGCTGAAATTTGACAATGAGACCATTGAATATGTATACCGCCTGTTAACCTGGTGTGATTATGAATTCCTGCTTACACCCTGGGAAATGAGAAAGGCTGTTAATGCCATTGGGAAAGACTTAATGGACATGCTGTTCTTTGTAAAAGAAGCTCGTATTCTTACAGAGTTGGGTAGTATTTCAGGTGGGGAAGGGGAAGGCTTAATTACAGCCAGAGAGTTATACCATGAAATTCTTCTAAAAAAAGAATGCGTTGAATTAAAGGAACTGATGATTAATGGCAAGGATCTTATTGAACTAGGATTTAAACCAGGTAAAACCATGGGTCAAGTCCTGGGTGAATTGTTAGTGTCCGTTCTGAAGGAACCGGAGTTAAATTCCAAAGAAAAATTAAGCCTGATGGCTGAAGAAATACGTCTAAAAGGCATCTAGAAAGCATATAAATGGTTTATAAAAAAAGCGTATAAAAGTTTGTTTCATATTGTTTAAGGCCTATAACAAAATAGTTTAGAGTCTATAACAAGGTAGTTTAAAGTGAAAAATACAGATTCTCTAAAATATATTGACCCGAAAGAAAAAAGCCCTATAAAATATTCTTAGAATCCTTAGGATTCCTGTCATGAAAACCTGCGTTATATCATAGGATTAAAAGAGACACCTATGAAGCGGTGCAATAGTTTGAGTCAGGAGGCTTTCCTATGGAGGATAGAAATCTGGAAGTATTTAGACAATATAATATAAAGATTTATAACACATACAGAATCAGGGGGGCATTTATAGCAGAGACGGATAAGGGACTCAAGCTGTTGAAAAGCTTGGAGAGTTCTAAAAACAGGGTGGAATATGAGTATGCCCTGCTGGAGTATTTAAACGACTACCCTTACGTGGATTTATATATGAGGAATAATGCCGGTGAGATTATAACAGAGGATGGAGCAGGTAGCAAGTATATCTTAAAGAACTGGTATCCGGGGGACGAGTGTAATCTTAGAAATGAGTCGGACATTGCAAATGGTGCTGCCAACTTAGCTATACTCCATGGACTGCTAAGGGAAGTGCCTTTAAATGATGAGCAGATTGCAAAGAATACCGGTCCGGATCTCCTGGAGCTTTTTGACAAGAGAAACCGTGAACTAAAGCGTGTTAGAAGCTATATCAGGGAAAAGAAAAAGAAAAATGAATTTGAAGTATGCTATATCAACTGTTATGATGAATTTTATGAACAGGCTCAGGAAGCTACAAGACTCCTTATAGACAGCAATTACAGCAAACTAATGGAAGAGGCAAAGGAACACCGTTACATCTGCCATGGCAATTACACCTATCACAATGTTATCATGGTAAATACGTCGCAGTACTCAGCAGGCTTAAAACCCGCCTCCCCCCGCAGGGACCTGATTTCGGCAGCTGGCATCAAGAACAAGGCACGGGCAGAGATGGCTACCACTAATTTTGATAAATCCTGTATTGGCGTACAATGTACGGATCTGTATTTTTATATTCGTAAATGCCTTGAGAAAAATGATTGGGATATTGATATTGGAAGCATGATATTAAATACCTATACAGATATACTACCCCTTGACAGGGATGAGAGAAAGCTTCTGTACATATTGCTTCTCTATCCTGAAAAGTTCTGGAAGATAACCAACTTTTATTATAATGGCAAGAAATCCTGGGTACCTCAGAGAAATATCCAAAAGCTAATAGGAACCTGGGAACAGTTAGAAGGCAGGAAGAGATTTCTTGATTGCCTCCATGGTACCCTGAACTAAAGCCCTAAGGCAAAACCGTTTGTAATCCTTGAGTTTTATTTTTCTATGTTTTATAATAAGTGCAGCAAGACATAAATTTACTATACTGTATCAAAGGCGCATTTGAGTATCTGCACTGCCTGTTTTGCAAAAACATTCAGTATATCCATTCAAAAATCAATGATACATGTACTAGTAGAAGTAATTGCAACTATATGAGTGATATAATTTTAAAATTAAAATAAGTTGAATTCATTATCATTACCGCTTTCAAAGATAAAAAATGCTACGTAACAGTTTTTTTATAGCTGGAAGCGGTAAAGCTAAAATTGAGCTTATTTTAATGGAAGAGATTTTCGACTTATAAAGAGAAAGCAGACTTCAAAAGTCAGTGAGGAAATACATTGGAAGAAAACAGGACCTTTAAGAGAAAGCAAAAGAATAATACCTTTTTATACCTGTTAATAGGAGGATTCCTTCTGATATTAATCATAAGTCTGACCTCCCTGCTGCCAAAAAGCCCCGTTGAAAGCAAAGACAATGGGAAGAATGGAAATGCAGTACAGCAGCCGGAAGGTGAAAGAATCGTAATGCCGGCCATTATAGCAGGTAAAGACGCTAACAGCGGGAAATATACCTTAAGAGGCATTAGTGATGGACAAGATATAAATCTGTCTTTTATAGATAGTTCAATTTCTCTGGACAAGTATGGCAAGAACGTTACGGCAGAGAAGCTAAAAGTCGGAGAAATGGTTGAGGCAACATATAATAAGGAGACTTCTGAAATTATAAGCCTTCAGATCTGGGATAAGGCATGGAGATACCAGGGTATCTCTAACTGGGGATTGGATGGGGAAGACGGAAGTATACGTATTGCAGACAAAGCCTATCAATATGCTGATTATCTACTGATTACCAGAGATGGGGAGGAATTGACTTTAGAGGAGCTTGACACTACGGATGAACTATTGGCAGTAGGCTATGAAAAAAAGATTTATTCAATTATCGTAACAAAAGGGCATGGAACACTTAAGCTTACAGATTATGAAGACTTCATCGGTGGTACCGCTTATATCGGAAAGCGGGCGGTTCTGGCAGTAGAAGAAGATATGGTGGTAACTGTAAGAGAAGGGGAATACGAGATAACACTGGAAAAAGGAAGATTAACCGGTACTAAAACCGTACAGGTTATGCCTGAGGAGGAAGTTGAGGTCAATATGGGAGAGTTCAAACTACCCCCTGTTCAGACAGCTATGGTAACTCTTCATGTATCTCCAGAAGGTGCAGATCTATATGTAGACGGAAAAGAAGTTTCCTATACTGAAGCTATTGAATTAGAATATGGAAAACACAGCATAAAGGCAACTCTTGGCGGTTATAAAGAGTATAGCGGAATTATAGATGTGCAGGAGGAAGAAAAAGAACTTTATATCAAGCTTGCTGCTGCGGACAATAGCAGTGAAGAGAGCACAGCTGGGGAAGAGAATCCAGCTGGAGAAGAGAATCCAGCCGGAGAAGATGAATCGACGTCAGGAGAAGATAATAGCAACACGGATTCAGGGAATAACGGAACCTCTACGGATACGGACAACACGAATAACAATGGTAATAACTCTAATAATTCCGGGAACACGGGAGGAACCGCTAAGAAGTATGTTTATATCCAAACGCCGGAAGGAGCATCGGTATACGTAAATGGTGAGTTTAAAGGAATAGCACCGGTAAGCTATCCTAAAACAACAGGACAGCAGTATATCACGCTTATCCAATCAGGTTATAATACGAAGACCTATACAGTGGAAGTAAAAGATGATGGGGAAGATGTTAAGCTTAATTTCCCTGCGATGGAAGCATCTAATTAAAAAAGTCAATAAAAATTATATTCAGAGCGCTCAGAACCTTAAAAAAGTTCAGAGCGCTCTGATATTTAAGTGAATTTTGCTTCTCGCTGGATTTACCGCTTATTTTCAGTAATATATCTCACTTTTCAGCATAAAATACTGTAAGTAGATTCTATGAGGAGGCTTAGAGTAAAAAAGTATTAATTTTTATTCAATGCCTATAATGGAGGGTAATGTGAAAGCAAGCAAACATCTCACTGCTGTTAGAAGATGTCTTGGCAGCAGAAGGTACCTATCCGGTCTGTTCATATTTATTATAGCAGGAGTTTCCCTGCTGTTTTCAGGCTGCAGTACACAGGATACAGGTGGTAAGAAGATTAAAGATCTTGAATTTACAGTAGTTGAGGATGCCGATGTGCCGGAACCTTTGATGAAAATGATTAACGAGAAGAAAAAGGAACCTTTTAGGCTCTCCTATTCCGATGTAGAAAATATGTACATAGTAGTAGGGTATGGCGAACAGCCTACCGGCGGCTACAGTATTACTGTAAATGAAGTATATCTAACGGATGATGCAATTGTTGTAGACACTAATCTGGTAGGACCGGGTGAAAATGAGCAGGTAACCAATGCACTTACATATCCATATGTAGTAATAAAGACTGAATTTGTTGATAAGACACCTAAATATAAATAACAGTAAGAATTTAAAAGATTGTAGCAAGCTGTATCTTATATGACAGGCAAATAACCGGCATATAAAAGTAAGCTTCTTACAGTCTTTTAATATTTTTACACGATTACTATAGTATAAATTGCATAATAATAAATTAAAAGAATCTTGCAATACATGCATTTTTTTGAAAAAATTGGGTATACTAGAACGCATAAGTAAAAAAAAGACAAGATGTAGTGGCTTTTAAAAGAGTATTTTATTACTTTTTATATAAACAAGTAGGTAAAAAGTATTGAATTGTCAGAAAATTACTTGACATTTATCAAAAAATTTGATATAATGAGATAGTTATGTGTTTACTTATGTTCCGAGTTATTGGTTTGTAGAAAAACCCTTAATATAAAATGGCATACCCATAAGGAGGCTGTAATGATGATGAAACAAGCAGATGTAAGCAAAGTTCGCAGAGAAGTTATCAGTCACATAGGAAGCAGAGTCAGGATAAAAGCTAACAGGGGAAGAAATAAGATTGACATAACAGAAGGCATTATAACTGAAACCTATCCAAGCATTTTTCTGGTTAAGATTGAAGATGGATCAGCTGAAACTTTTAAAACATTATCTTTTAGTTATGCAGATGTATTAACAAAAGATGTACAGATGATGTTGTGCTAACTTGATATAGACAAGCTGGGAGGAGGTTCCGGAAGTCGCAAGACCCGGAACCTCCTCCCCTTTTTTATTTGTTGGCACAGGACCAATTCTTTATTCATAAATATTACTTCCTACGAATATTATATGATATAAGACAAGGAGGGATATTTTTGTGGAACTGATAAAGAAAAATGTTCATATGAATAAATTAAAATGTCAAACCAGCCTGCAGCTTACCCTGGATGATGACTTTAACGTGCCGGATGTAAAGCCTGACATTTATAAAATTATTAAAGAACAGGGCACAGTAAAAATCAATGATGTTAAAATGTCAAATGGTAAGCTCATGGTTAACGGCTCACTGCATTTTAATGTCCTTTATCTCAGTGACGAAAACGCAAGACCCTTACATAATATGGCAGGAGAAGTTACTTTTGACGAATTGATTCACTTAGAAGATGCCTGCGCCGGAGACGATGCAGTGGTTCACTGGGAATTAGAGGATATGACCACAGGATTAATCAATTCCAGAAAACTAAGTGTCAAAGCCATTGTGTGCCTGACAGTGTTGGTGGAGGATCTTTATGATGAAGCAACAGCCGTAGGAATTGAGAGTGACGGAGATATCCAGTTCAGGAACAAGAGTATTACGGTTACTGACGTTGCGGTGGATAAGAGAGATACATACCGGGTAAAAGATCAGATACATTTGCCTTCTAACAAAGGGAATATATCAGAAATACTCTACAGTGAAGTTGAACTTCGCAATGTAGAGGTAAGATTACTGGAGGATAAATTTACAGTAAAAGGTGAGTTAATAGTTTTTATTATTTACGCAGGTGAAAGTGAAGACAATCCTGTTGAATATTATGAAACGGAAATACCCTTCTCTACCACTGTGGACTGTAACGGCTGTTCCGAAGATATGATAGATAATATTACCTTCACCATCTCGAACATCAATTTAGAAGTCGTACCCGATGCAGACGGAGAAGAAAGAATCGTTGATGTGGAAGTTGTAATTGATATGGCTATCAAAATGTATGAGGAAGAAGAATTGGAGCTCTTAAGCGATGTTTACTCTCCTTATAAGGATTTGGTTCCGGTTATAAAGGAAGCGCATTATGAAAGTCTTCTGGTTAAGAATAATAGCAAAGTAAGAGTCAATGACAGAATCCGATTAGCTTCCGGCCAGCCGGAGATTCTGCAGATCTGCCATGCGTCCGGAGATATTAAGGTAGATGATATTGAAGTCACAGATAACGGTCTTTTAGTGGGTGGCGTTATAGAAATTCAAGTTTTATATATCTGCCCGGATGATACCAAACCGTTGAATTCCATCAAAGGAGTAATTCCGTTTAATCAGACAGTTGAAGCCAGAGGAGTTAATACAGACAGTATTTACCGCATTAAACCTTCCCTGGAACAGTTAAGTGTTATGGTGCTTGACGGTGAGGAGATGGAGGTTAAGGCAGGAATAGGACTGAGCACAATCGTATTTAATGCTCTGGCAGAACCTATTATAGCAGATGTACAGGAATATGATCTGGACTATGAGAAGCTGAAAGGTATGCCCAGTATGGTAGGGTATATTGTTAAGAATGAGGATTCTTTGTGGAGTATTGCCAAGAAATATTACAGTACGGTGGATAAACTCAAAGAATTAAATGATTTAGAGGACGAATATATAAAACCGGGTGATAAACTGTTAATCACAAAGAGAGTAGATAAAATTCTGTAACTTAAGCAAATGGATGCTATAATATAAATACAAGAAGGTGTTCCAGGGCTTCTTTTTCGTTTAGAGAGAAAGGCCATGGAACACCTTGTGCTTAGATTGCCTGTAAATACAGACTTATGTATGTAAGAAAGCTACTTTGTAGATTCGGTGGTGGATGTTTTCCACTCATCCAGCTTCTTTAGAGTGGAATCCAAGGTTTTCTTACAGATTTCAGGAAGCTCTCCGCCCCAGGCTTTGGTTGCCTGTTCATAGCCGGTCTTCACTGCGTTTATCATATTCTCTGCTTTTTCCGGATCACTGCCGGCTAATGCTTTTGCAAAAGATACTAAACGGTCGGAGGTCTGTTCAACTCCCCAATAACCGTCTTCTGCAATGTCAGCTTTTGCCTGATTGGCGGTTGCTTCGTCTACAGTATATTCTCCGCTTCTTAAGAAATTCCACATAGCATCGGAATCAAATACTTTTCCCTGTGAAAGCATCATCTTCTCAACCAGGCTTCTTAATTGCGAAGTTCTTTTCTCAGCCTCTGCTTTAAGAGACTCTATCACAGCTGTATCACTGCTTTTTGCAGTAGTATTATCTGTAACCTCAGGGGATTTTTCATATACGGCAGCAGGTGTAGAGCTGCTCTTTTGTGAAGAACCGGAAGATTTCCCTGTGGTTTTTGCCGTCGGTGCATAGGCAGCCGATGTAATTCCATTTACATTCATTTCTAGCTCCCATCTGCGTGCTATAGCACGCTTAGGAACAATGCTTAAAAAGTCCCAAGAGAACACCCTCTGTGCACAGATTGGACTTTTCTGTGTAAAGGTGTTTCTTCACTCTTACCTCCATGTATGGCATTGTCGTCAATAAGTCTACATTGACCATATCGGATAAAG
>JAQSXJ010000039.1 GCA_029256725.1 Anaerocolumna sp.
ATGAACACCTTTCTTCTCTTTGATTTCATCTAAAACTCTTTCGAATTTAGCTTTGCTGATTTCCATAACTACATCAGAGAACATCTGGATAAATCTTCTGTATGAGTCATAAGCAAATCTAGGGTTACCAGTTTTTGCTGCAAAACCTTCAACAGCTGCATCTGTTAAACCTAAGTTAAGGATTGTATCCATCATACCAGGCATGGAAGCTCTGGCACCGGAACGTACTGAAACTAATAAAGGATTCTCAGTATCTCCGAATTTCTTTCCTTGCTCTTCTTCTAAAATCTTAAGTGAATCAAAGATCTGACCTTTGATTTCATCAGTTATTTTCTTACCACTCTTATAGTAGTCGGTACAAGCTTCTGTTGTTACAATAAAGCCCTGAGGGATGGGAAGACCTAAATTGGTCATTTCGGCTAAGTTAGCACCTTTACCACCAAGCAGATTCTTCATGTCCGCTTTACCTTCTTTGAACAAATATACCCATTTTGCCATTTTGGTAATAACCTCCTAATTCAATTTCAATAATTTGACTTTCTAGTCACCGTTTAACATTATAACATAAGATTGCTAATTAAGGAAAGAGCTTTTTCCTTTAAAATATGATAAAAATTATATTTAACAATATAATCTTTATAAATATTGTTAAAAAAATATAAAAACATAGGCTGCCGTCAATATTAATATATAATTTTCCATTATATTCCGACAACCTATCATAAATAACAAACACACAAATCACAGGCTACCTGTGATACTATCTATTGAAAAAGAACAATGTCTTTTTTTACACTAATTTTTAGAATTCAAATTTCTTTTCAAAATATGCCTTTAAGTCGTCGATACGAATTCTTTCCTGTTCCATGGTATCTCTGTCACGAACGGTAACTGCACCATCGTTTTCGGATTCAAAGTCATAGGTGATGCAAAAAGGTGTTAATCTGTAAAGATCTTCTCTGCTCCTTCGGAAAGCTTCTTGGAAAGAGGAAATACACCAATCTTAACAGGTGCAAGTGTATGATGGAAATGAAGTACTGTACGGATATCGCCATCGCCTAAATCTTCTTCATCGTAAGCACCGCAAAGAAAGGCAAGGGTTACTCTGTCTGCTCCTAAAGAAGGCTCAATAACATATGGGATGTATTTAACCTTTTTCTCATCATCAAAGTATCCCATGTCTTCCTTGGATACATTCTGATGCTGGGTTAAATCATAATCGGTTCTGTCTGCGATTCCCCATAGTTCTCCCCATCCAAAAGGGAAAAGGAATTCAATATCTGTAGTTGCCTTACTGTAGAAAGAAAGCTCTGCAGCTTCATGATCTCTAATACGCATCTCTTCCTTCTTCATACCAAGAGTAAGTAACCAGTCGATACAGAACTGTTTCCAGTATGCAAACCATTCCAGATCAGTATCCGGCTCGCAAAAGAATTCCAGCTCCATCTGTTCAAATTCTCTTGTACGGAAAGTAAAGTTTCCGGGAGTTATCTCATTACGGAAGGATTTACCTACCTGTCCAATACCAAATGGAATCTTCTTTCTGGAGGTTCTTTGTACATTCTTAAAGTTTACGAAAATACCCTGTGCTGTTTCAGGTCTTAAGTATACGACATTTTTAGCGTCCTCTGTTACTCCCTGGAAGGTCTTAAACATAAGGTTGAACTGGCGGATGTCGGTAAAGTTATGTTTGCCGCATGTAGGGCAATTTATACTATGTTCATCGATATAGGATTTCATATCTTCCTGTGACCAGGCATCTACAGCATTCTCAAAGGTAATCTCTTTCTCTGCTGCGTAATCTTCAATAAGCTTATCTGCACGGAATCTTTCGTGGCATTCTTTACAGTCCATCAAGGGATCAGAGAAGCCTCCTAAATGCCCTGAAGCCACCCAGGTCTGGGGATTCATTAAAATGGCACAATCAACACCTACATTGTAAGGATTCTGCTGTATGAACTTTGACCACCAGGCTTTTTTTACATTATTTTTAAGCTCCACACCCAGGTTTCCGTAATCCCAGGTGTTCGCAAGCCCTCCGTAAATCTCAGAACCGGGATATACAAATCCTCTTGCCTTTGCCAAGGCTACTATTTTCTCCATTGTCTTTTCCATCTTAAATCTCCTCCGCATTTCTTGGGCTAAATATAGCATTTATAAACATAAACAGTACTGCTGTTTTATGGTTTGAATATAATGATTGTTGATTCTTCCTCTGATGTCTGAATTCCATGCTTGTCCTTTAAGGTACCGCTAGTATAGTATTTTATAGTACCCTGCAGCAATACGTCAAGCTTCTCTTTCACGATCAGCACTTCATACTTGTCATTTCCCAGCGCTGTAGCAGCCGCTGTGGTCTTACCCTTTTTTACTGCTGTAAAGCTCTGAGGCAATTCAACACTTCCACCCTTTGCCTGAGCTGCTGTTAACAGCACAGTATCTTTTTCATTAAAACTGTTATAATCCTCTATACTTGCATAAGTTAGAATCAATAACGCTTTTCCATCTTTTATTTCCAAGCTCTTTTTGGTTATAGCTTCACTGGCTTTTTCTGCATTATAATTATTAATCTTTTCTGTTACGTAGGTGTCAAGCTCAGTGCTATCATAATATGTTTTGTCAAAGTCTTCTACGGTGGCTGACTCTATACTGCCATCTTCCTTTAACAAAAATGTATTATTACTTGTCTTCTTCGAATCGATTTCATCATTCTTGCTGCATCCTGCCAGCAGAATGAGGCACAATACGAGGGTTACACTTAAAACCAATTTTTGCATAATCTTCCTCCGTATGGATTTTAATAAAGTCTTTTCCATTGTAACCTTAAAGACTTTTAATTTCAACTTAAAATTATTAGGACAGCATCAGTTTCAGTATCTTCAGAGATTTCAGTTCCCTGTCAATTTGTCCTTTGGCATGTATATCCACAAAAAATTGTATCTCTGCAAGAACTTCCTCTGAAACAGTAAAGGTGTAGAGCTTTGTTAAAGGGGCACTAAGTATGTATTGCATGGTGTAAAGGGCTGCTTCTGAAATCCTTAGGGTGTCACTTTCTCCCGAAGGGCAGCTGCCGCATAATGCACCTGAATGGCTGCTGCTGTATCTGGTCAGATTTTCATTTCTTCCACACTTTACACAGGCAAATACCTGTGGTGCCACTCCATTTATTTGAAACATCCGAAGTTCAAATATCCTTCGGACCAGTAATTTTCCAATACCCGCAAGGCTCAAGGCCTTTAATGACTGATATAAGAGTTTTAGGCTTTCTGTCCCATCTTCATATTCATGAACATAGTAATCTGCCAGCTCACAAAAATATATACCATAACAAGCACCTTCTACGTCCGGTCTTAATTTTTCAAAATAGTTCGCTATATTTACAGACATGATTGTATAAGCGCTTCTTCCTTCATACAGCTCAAAAGTCCCGAATGAAAACGGATTGCTGCATGCCAAAAAGGCACTACCGGGTTTTCGAGCGCCTTTTGCAAATGCTGTAATTTTCCCTTTTTCCTTCGTAAGTATAACTAGCCTTTTGTCATACTCACCCACGGGCATGGCTGAAAGCACCATCCCTGTCACAGCCGAAGTTATCATCTAGGCTGCCACCCTCTTTCTTGTCACCGCTAATCTTGTCCATATCTCTTTCTACGGTACAAGCAATGTAACTCAAATAGTCGTATATGTTTCCGCTTCTTGCAAATTTGTCCCAGCAATCATTATTTCCCATCTTGTTTCCCCCTTCTAAAACAGGTTTTATGTTACATTAAAAGGATGCCCTAAACTGACCTGTTTTAAACCGGGAATACTATCCAAATATCTATAATTGAATATCTTTTTTGTCGTAGCCGTAATTCTTAATGAGAAAATCACTGTCTCGCCAGTCTTTTTTTACCTTGACCCACAGCTTTAAGTTCACCTGCATATCCAAAAGATTTTCAATTTCTTTTCTTGCCTGCATGCCAATCTGTTTTAACTTCTCACCTTTTTTGCCGATTATCATCCCTTTATGACTGTCTCTTTCACAGACTATGGTAGCATCAATATCAATCATGCTGCCATCCTTTCGCTCCTTCATACTGTCTATTGCTACAGCAATTCCATGAGGAATCTCATCGCTTAGGAACCTTAAGGCTTTTTCCCTGATAAGCTCAGCTGTAATCTGCTTCTCCGGCTGGTCTGTAATGGTATCTTCATCGTAATACATCGGTCCTTTGGGAAGATAAGAGAAAATGGTCTTTAAAAGTTCTTTCGTATTCTCTCCCTTTAGGGCAGAAACAGGTACTATTTCTGCAAAAGGATAGATGTCCTTATATGCCTCTATAAATTTTAAGATCTCTTCTTTCTTTACTGTATCAACTTTGTTTATGACAAGAATTACAGGGGTCTTTACTTTCGTAAGCTGTTCTGCAATATGCCTTTCACCTGCACCGATAAAAGTTGAAGGCTCTACAAGCCATAGTATCACATCTACTTCCTTCATGGTACGTTCAGCGATGGACACCATATATTCACCCAACTTATTTTTGGCTTTATGAATACCAGGTGTATCCAGAAATATGATCTGCCCGTCATCCTGGGTATATACTGTCTGTATCCGGTTTCTGGTTGTCTGGGGCTTATCCGAGGTTATTGCTATCTTCTGCCCGATTAAGTGGTTCATAAGGGTTGACTTACCTACATTGGGCCGCCCGATAAGGGTAACAAACCCTGATTTAAATTCTTGCTTTTTCATTTATTCTTCTTCACTCTTTCTTTTATCCTTGGGATATATAACGGATAGTTATTCTCATTTTATAACAGACAGGCATCCGGTTCTGTCTTATTAGTTGAATTACAGACAGGTGAAAAAGACTGGAATATATGCTTTTTATACCTGGAATTGGTTAAACAACTTAATACAACTTATATATCAACCGGATGCTGTCTTTTAATTTATTATTATTTGGATAGATTCTTTACTTCTAAGAACAAGTCTTTGTTCTGCTCAATCTTATTCTCACTACCGATAACACAGAGATTGCCGCAGTCTAAGATAGCCTGAACGATATCTGACAACTTGCGGATATCATCTTTGGTTGCACCAAGAATCTGATCTCTCTGCTTTTGAATATCAGCTTCTGTAACTCCTGTCAAGAAGGCTCCCATGGAAACATCTCCCTTCATGCGAGGGGTACGGGGAGTATCAATATTACTGATGGTTCCTATGATATACTTCGTCATATCCCTGTCATCAACAGTAAAGTGCTTGATATAGTCAACAGCCCGGTCATATACTTCATTGGTTTCCTTTAAGTTAGGATCTCTGTAAGAAGTAAAGTAACCATTACCGCTGATACTGGAGAAGCCGCACATACAGCCATATGCTCCACCTTTCACACGGATATTGTTCCAAAGATATTCATAACTCATAATGACTTTTAAGACATCTAAGGCACCGGTATATTCATATCCCTTTTGGAAGTAGTTACCAGCACGGGCTACATACTGAACCTGACCGGAGGTCTTAAATCCTTCATTTGCTTTTCTTAGTTCAAAATGCTCCGCAAGCTTTTCAACAGGTTCTTGTTTAAGCTGCTCAACAAAGGGCAGAAGTTTGCCTTTTAAGGTACTAAGGCCGTCTTCACCTGAGGTAAAGCTGATAATCAGATTTTCTCTGCGGAAGATATAGCACATTAAGAGCTTTAGTTTACTGATTACCTCATCTGAATCCTCTCTAAATCTTGCATCCAGACCCTCAATAAATTTATAGAAGGAAATACCTTTTGTCTCTTCACTGAATCTTGAAGCTTCTGAGAAGTAGGACATGGCTCTGTCTACAGCTGCAGAATGTCCGGCTGAGGTTATATGCATAAGGAGTCTTGATTTAATCTCGGAAATTATCTCCTGTATACGCTTTTTATCATCAAATTTCGTAAAGCTTATGATTTCCTTTAATAAGTCAAAGGCATCATCCATTTCTTCATATAGCGCTTTCACATCCAGTATCAGTGCCGGCAGATACTCACTTGTGCTTCCTTTTCGTCCATAACAGCTTAAATCACAGCTAATGCCACCGGTATGGATATTAATTTCATTGGATAATTCCAGATAACTGTAATGCTCTGTATCCACAAGACCTAATACAGAAGAAAGAAGTCCAATATAAGGCGTCAGTTCTTTTGGAATCTCCTCCAGATCAAAGATAAGCCTCATATAAGCAATACCATTGGTAAAGACATCATGATGCACGATGGTGATTCCATCCACATCCTTCTCTTCGTTATAGAAAGGCTGGGACTTCTTATCAATATCTTCTACGCTTAACAGCGGGATACTCTCAAGCTCTGCTTTGGTAGAAGGTGTATCCTGATACTTCTTTAAATTTATAGTATCTTCAATAAGTCTGGTGATCTCTTCATTTGTCAGACCATCTTTATATGCCTGTAGCTTTTCTTTTAACTGTGCTTCTTTTTTAGAAGTGAGTCCCTGTTTGGGAAGTAATGTTACGAGGGTCACATGAGGATTCCCTAACAGGTAGTTTTCAATAAGTCTTACAAAGTAATCTGTATTGATCTTACTCTTAAGATTTTCAAATATAACATTGGAATTCAGTTTAAGGAACGGTTTGCCATCGTCGTAAAGCCAGCTGCTTAACATCTGGATTCCATACATCAAGCCTTTCGGGAACTGCCCGAAATCTGCTTCTCTGTATTTGAATTCATAATAATTAATGGCTGCTTTCAGTGATTTCTCATCCAGACCTTTCTTTACAAGGCTCTCTAAGGTAGTCTTGATAATCTTTAAGAATTCTTCTCTCTGGTCCATTTCTGCATTCTTGGAAACCACAGAGAAAATAGGCTGATAAGTGTCACTGTCAAAGCTGCTGATAATATCTTTACCAATACCGGCATCTAAAAGAGCCTGTTTTAAGGGTGCACCAGGTGCTGATAATAACACATATTCCAACACCTGGAACGCCATACACAGTTCTCTGTCAAGGTTGGTGCCAATGGATAAATTATAACTGAAATAAGTGTTAGCAGCTGTATCTTCCTGCTCACTCAAAGGATAATAGCTTATTAACTCTCTTCTTTCTGCAAATGGCTCCTGGAATTTAATCTCGGAATCTACGAAAAGGTAATCAAAATCCTTTAAGTATTTCTCATGAAGCCAGGTAAGCTTCTCATTCACATCCAAATCTCCATACAGATATATGAAGCTGTTGGAGGGATGGTAATATCTCTTATGGAAATCAAGAAAATTCTCATAGGTCAGATCAGGGATATATTCTGGGTCACCGCCAGATTCCACGCCATATGCAGTATCCGGGAATAAGGAATTCTGAATGGTACGGAATAAGAGCTGCTCAGGAGAAGAAAAAGCACCTTTCATCTCATTGTAAACAACACCGTTATATATTAATTCGCCATCTTCTTTCTCCAGCTCATAATGCCAGCCTTCCTGTCTGAAGATTTCCTGTTTCTTGTATATATTAGGATAAAATACTGCATCCATATAAACGTGCATGAGATTCTGAAAATCCTGCTCATTGCAACTGGCTACAGGATATATCGTTTTATCCGGATAAGTCATTGCATTTAAAAAGGTATTTAAGGAACCCTTCGCCAGTTCGATAAAGGGATCTTTCGCAGGGAAATCTCTGGAGCCGCATAATACAGAGTGTTCGATAATATGCGCTACCCCCGTACTGTCAACGGGCGGTGTACGAAATCCTACTGAAAATACTTTATTATTATCATCATTGGAGACAACTGCTACTCTTGCTCCTGTCTTCTTATGTTTCAGAAGCACGCCAAAGCTGTTTATATCTTTAAGCTCTTCTTCTAAAAGGAGCTCGTATTCGTTAAGGTTTCCTAACTCCTTACTGCTTTTTATGTTTCTTGCCATAATGTACCTCCTTTTCTTACCATTATTCATAACTGCAACTATTGGATAGTATACCATATTTTCTCAATGTTGTCATGCATAACAGATTATTGTTATATTTATTGCCATAATTGCCTTTCTGTATTCTTTTCTCTGTATTCCTTTCTGCTTTAATTATTATGTTCACCTTTTTCTGCTGGTTTGTGCATAGCGAGTCTTTCAGTTTTATGTAAATATCCGTAAAATTTGTAATACTGACCAAAAAGATGCATACCAACCTTTCCTCTGGCTGGTATGCATCTGGCTTTATATCATTTCCTTATTTCTAACTATTATTTTTTAAATTCTATACTGATATTGCCGACACCTCCTTCAATATCAAGGGAATTGTCTGCTGTTGCATTGTTCCAGGATAATTCACCGTACTTATTGCCGTCAATATAAATGCTTCCGATGCCAGGATCTACCTTGATATTATAATCATCCGTTGAACCTGTCAGGCTAAGATCAATCTCTCCAACCCCTGCATTTACAATATTTTTACCGGATAAAGTACCATCAATATCAATATTTCCGACTCCGGCATCAAGATCCGTACTTTCTGCGGTTACACCAGTTAAGTTAATCTCGCCTACTCCACCATTCACCTTCAAGTCCTTAGCATGAATGTTATAACCTTTAATATTTCCGACACCCGCATTAATATCCAACTCTTCACAGATTAATTCTTCAATCTTGATGTTTCCGGCACCTGCATCAATTTTAACATTTCTGCCTTCATAACCTTCTGGCAGATATACAGTGATACGAGGTTTTTTATGAGATTTTACGCCCCAGTTCAGAATGTTCCAGAAATCTGACTTGGTGCTGATTTTTAATTCATTACCGGATACTATCTTTGCTTCAAAGTCACTGGCTACATCTACAGCAGTCACGCGAATATTCTTATCCGTACCTTCTACTATGGAGAGTTCTCCTACACCATTTTCAATGTATAGGTTTTTGACACCTTCAAATTGCTTATCAAAGTCAGCCGTTTCTCCATTGGTTAATTCATTTCTATCGTTCCTGTCTGTAACTGCGCCAATCACACCAGTCATTGCCAGTAATCCGCTTACTATACCAGTTATTATCATAACTGCCAGGAATATGGCAAATGCCATCGCTGCATACTTAATTATTTTTTGTAATTCACTCATTTAATATCAATCCCTCCAAACATACAGGTAGAGTTAATATAGATAGTTGGCTGTGAATCATTAAAGGTTTTGCTTGCTTTATTGCTCACTCCTCCAAAAATCGGAACGTTAGATACCTTAACGTTTACATTAGAGGGTACCGTTATATCAATTCCACCAAATGCTACTGTTGCGTTGATCACAATGTCTTCTTCGATTATAGCATCTCTTAAATCCAGCTCAACTCCGCCAAATATTGCGTTAATACTGGTTCCCATAAATTTCTCGCCGTGAATATGATACTCGTTTCCTGCAAAAATCGCCGAATGCTGATTAGAACCACCCTGAAACTTTACATTTCTGAATTCATCTCTTTTACCACGTAATGTATTCTTAAAGATAATACTCAATCCGATTAATACAAAAACAATGGGTACGATAAGTCTGCCTACTACATCAAAATCGAGTATATCCTGCTGCCCCAGCAAGAGCAGTAAACCAATTATAAGACCGATTACATTTCCGGTTCCGATACCGTTCTGAAAAATACTTACAGCACAAGGTATAATAATAAATAATGTCCACCAGCCTGAGAAGAAAAGGTTAAAATCCCATAATCCCATTGCATCTCCACCAAAACCGACACCAAGTATAATAAAAATAAGCCCCCATATAAAATTAGATGGTGTTATCTTCATAGCCAAATCCTCCTTCATTCATTCTGCAGCTTTAGCCGCATTGTGCAACTTATAAGTGCAACATCTATGTTATTATCATACTGAAAAAACTCTTAACACTCAAGTTACATTTGTCATATGTTTTGAGTGGCATCTGTAATAATCTCTGCATAAGTTAAGCTTATATAGTTGACTTTGCAATTAATCTTAGTTAGAATTTACATAGATTTATAGGTTATACTAAGTTGAATTAGTTTTTTTGATTACCTACAGGTATAAAATCCTAAATGTTTTGGGTTTTTATAGACAGAAAAGGAAAAAACTATCTTTAACTTATATAGTAGAAAGAGGATGCCATGTATCATATCATTATCAATCCAAACTCTTGTACCGGTAAAGGAATACATACCTGGCATCGGATGAAAGACGAATTGGACAGACAATCCGTTCCTTATAAAAGTTATTTAACGACCCATTTCGGCCATGGCCGCCAACTGGCAGAACAAATCTGTCAAGCCGGTTCAGAGGAGCTTATCAGACTTATAATCGTTGGAGGTGACGGTACCGTTAATGAAGTAGTCAACGGTATACCGGATTTGAAAAAAGTGAATATAGGCTTTGTACCTGCCGGCTCCAGCAATGATCTGGGAAGAAGTTTGGGACTCTCAAAGGATCCTATTATTAATCTTAACAACATCCTTAAGAGCAGCACCGTACGACTTATGGATGTTGGTGTTATAACAGGTTCAGATAATAAAAGAACCAGGTTTCTGATTAGCTCCGGTGCCGGATATGACGCTTCCGTATGCCAGAAAGCTCTGAACAGTTCCTTAAAGACTTTTCTAAATCATGTCAGGCTCGGTAAATTAACTTACATCCTGTTAGCAATAAAACAGATTTTTGCTAAACCTTTTATGACTGGTGAGATCTCTGCTGATGGCGGAGAATTTACTGAATTTCACAAGATACTGCTTATTACTACAATGATTCAAAAATATGAAGGCGGGGGTATGAAAATGGCTCCGGAGGCAGACCCTAATGATGGACTTCTCTCTATTTGCATGGTTCACGGTCTCTCTAAGCTGTTAATACTCTTCCTGTTGCCTAACTTACTATTCGGCAAACACACTCGCTTTAAAGGTGTTGAAACTTTCAATTGCCGGGAACTATCCGTCAGGCTGTCACGCCCCGAGGTAATACATGTAGACGGGGAATGCCCCGGCGAAGTAAACGAATATAAGATAATATGTCAACATAATGAATTGCAACTTTTACAGTAATATATTAGTCGAACTTAATTTACACTCTGAAAATTATAATTATTAAACCAACAATAACAAAGGGTTATAATGATAAGTTCAACTTATATAACAATAGGTTCTTATAAACATACAAAAGAAGAAAGAAGGTGCCTGATATGCCTAAAAGTACATCACATACCACTACCGCCGTTATTCTATTCAGTATACTTACCATTGTTCTTGAATTTGCAGCTTATTACTTACTTAAACTCTCACCTGTTACCTTTATTATTACCGGTTTGATGGCTCTTATTATCACCCATGTGGTTTTAACCCTGGGTTATCAATTTGAGGCATGTTTTAGCTATCAGCTCCTCCATGTGTTAATATGGGGCATCGTTTTATTTCTACTTCATACAGGTAATGGCTCCGACTTTATTCAATTTTCACCTCTGTTGTTCCTTTTTCCGGCTATTCATTGGGGAATTTGTGTCCTTTACTGTATCTTTCGAAATTTAATGGATGAAAGTACCCGCTTTACCAATTTTAAAGGCTATTTTATTGGAAGCAGTATTGTATTTCTCCTTTTGTATTTCGTATTTCTTTGCTACTGGCTTTTCCTTAACAATACTGATAACAGTTACCAGTCCGACTTAAAGGCTGTGAATTTTGTACCCTTTCTTACTCTTGCCGGTTTTATTACAGATTTTATAGACAAGGAGCTTACTCTGTCGCAGATACTCGCATTTCTTGCAGACAGAATCTTTGTGTATCTGCCCTATGGATTCTTTATAATTCTTCTTGCAAGACGAAACACCAGACTTGTCCGATTTGCCTTGCTGTTATTGTTCCCTGTTACAGTAGAAATTCTGCAACGTTTACTTTTATTGGGAAAAGGCGACCTTGAAGATGTATTATATGGCTTGCTGGGAGCTTTTGTTGGAGGGCTTTGCTATCATCTGCTTAACAGAATTTATGACAATTACAAAGGGGAAAACTTCCTGGAGAGCCACCGTCGCCGTTCCTATAGCAGCTCTCTGCGGTTTTAATTGGCCTAATTTATAACCCATGGTCTTGCCAGAAATTCACCATAATATCTTTAAGCTCATCTTTTCTAACCACCTGATAAGGGAACCATTCTCTTGGAAACAATTCCTGGTAACGGTTGTCTAAAAATCGTTCCTCCAACAACAGGATTGCTCCCTTATCTTCTGTGGTTCTGATAACCCTGCCGGCTGACTGCAGCACTTTATTCATTCCCTGATACAGATAAGCATATTCAAATCCACTATTCTTCGTCTCCTGGTAATATTTCCGGAACAGCTCCTTCTCACCGCTTACCATGGGAAGTCCTGCTCCTACGATCACTGCACCGATTAAACGGTCATGTTTAAGATCAATTCCTTCACTGAACACGCCTCCCATAACACAGAAAGCTATTCTGGAAGTATCCGGATTCAATGTAAAATCATTTAAGAATATTTCTTTCTCTTCTTCTGTCATAGCCGTTCCTTGAACTATCACATTCTCAAGAATACCTTTCGAAAGCTCCTCCACTTGGAACAGCATCTGATAAGAGGGGAAAAAGACCATGTAATTCCCTTGCCTGCTATCAGTAAAGTCTTTGATATATTGAATTATTTTTAGATATTCATTTTCATTTCTTCTTGTATACTTCGTACTAACATCCATTCCAACAACAACCAGCCGGTTCTCCGTCTGAAAAGGCGAAGGAGCGTACACTGCATAATCTTCTTCTCTTCCACCTAACTGCTCTTTATAATACCGTATCGGCAGTAAGGTAGCGGAAAAAAACACCGTGCTTCTTACTTTGTCAAGCCTGACAGAAAGATTGTCAGAGGGATCCAGACACAGCAGCTTAATACGAAAGTCACCCTGCTCATTGTAATCGGTATAAGTAATATACTTCTCATTATAAACATCATATATATTTATGAAGTGACGGATGTTCATATAAGTTAGAAGTACCTCATCCTTTCCGTCAAAATCGTTGTGTTCTGCCAGAAAATCCTCATATTTACTCATAAGATGCATCAAATGTATAACAAAATCAGATATGTTTTCCCATTCCTTCATATCATCGCATTCCCGCTTAAGCTTCAGTAAATCACTGTTACAGGTATCTAGAGCTTTCTCCAGTGCTTTATCTTTTCCTTTTATAATTCTTTTAACCTGAAGGAATTCTTCTTTGTAAAGTAACGCACTATACATTTCCCTGGCTCTGTCTACCAGGTTATGAGCTTCATCTATCAGAAAGATATAATCATTCTTCTTATCGTTCTGAAAAAAGCGTTTTAGATATACATTCGGATCAAATACATAATTATAATCACAGATAATCATATCCGACCAGGTTGTAGTATCTAAGCTCATTTCAAAAGGGCATACCTGATGCTTCTCGGCATATTGAAGAAGCTTTTCTCTTGAAATATCATCTTCTGAAACCAGCAGCTCGTAGACTGCATCATTTACTCTGTCGAAATGTCCTTTGGCTCTGGGACAACTGACCGGATTACAGTCTGCTTTTTCAAATATACAAATCTTATCCTTGGCGGTTATTGTAACAGCCTTTAATAAGAGTCCCCTCTCTGTCAGAAGCTGTTTCGTTTCCTCTGCAACAGTTCTGGTAATTGTTTTAGCCGTAAGATAAAAAAGCTTCTGCCCCAGCCCCTCCCCCATAGCTTTTATAGCAGGAAAGACAGTAGATATGGTCTTACCCACACCAGTAGGTGCTTCTATAAAGAGTCGCTTGCTGCGAAGGATTGTTACATATACATCTGATACCAACTTCTTCTGTCCATCTCTATAGGTAAAAGGAAACTCCAGTTCCTTAATGCTCTCATTCCTTTTATGGTTCCACTTAATCTGCCAGTAAGCCCATTTAATATACTCACCGGTCAGCTTCTCAAACCAATCACTTAACGCTGTAAACTCAATGGTCTCTTCAAAGTATTTCTTCTCCTCCGTATCAAGATTACAGTAAGTCATGCGTATTCCAATTCTCTCCAGACTGTTCTGCAGAGCATAAATATAGGCATAGCACATCGCCTGAGCCCGGTGTACGGATATTGGCTCTTCCAGATAGCTTAAGTCCATATACATACCCTTTATTTCATCTATCACTACTTCAGACTCTTCTTTAAGGATACCGTCTGCCCGTCCTTCAATGACAAGCTGAAAATCTATTTCTTCCAGACTTATGTCTAGAGTTATGCTAAGGGGTACTTCTGCGGTATAGTTGCTTCCCATCTGCTTTTGGATCTTTCGATGGATCCTGCTTCCCTCCTGCATAGCTTCCGCTTCTCTTCTGCCGCCGGTTCGGTTATCCAGATCTCCTGAACGCATTATAAATTCTACAAGGTTTCTGACTGATATTTTAATGGTTTCCATATTGCTCATTTATACCTCTCAATCTACGCCTGGCGGTTAAGTTCGTAAAACTGTAAATATGAAAAGCATCTTCTTAAATAAATCTGCAAAGATGCTTTTAAGGTAGTTTATTTATTCTAGGCCGATCTATTAAACTGAGATTACTAATAATCTCTGGCAGCTTCATGACTTAGAAGTACTCTGTATAATCCTCTTCGTCGTCATCCCCATAGAGCCCTGTTGTATATCCTTTTGTCCAATTTACATTACCGGTTCTTCTTTTTTTCACGGAGGGTTTATTCTGCTTTTCTTTCTCCATTTCCTGATTCTTTCGCTCAAGAACCTTTTTTTCTTTTTCAAGACGTTTTGACGTTTCTATCTTATCCGGTTGAGGTTCCTTCTCCTTGTTCTGAGGAGTTTTTCCTTTTATATCTCTACTCTGGTGCTTCGCTTTTCCAAATTTCTTATCATTTTCTTCATCTTCGTCCTTGTTAAAGTTATACCCTGGACGAAAGCTATCTTTACCAAAGGTTCTATAAGGTTTCTTTTCATGATTAAATTTTCCGGCGTCTTTCCCTCTAAAGGTATTATCGGAACTTCTAGACTGGTTAGAATTCCTGTTATCGCCTGAGGATCTGCCTGTACTATTCTCACGATTAGTATATCCATAGGGTTTTGTTGTATTATTATTTCTGTTTCCCTGGTATCCCATCCCCGGAGCTTTCTGCTCTATTGGCCCCTTGTTATTCCCGTTTGAATTCATCGATCTGCGCTCACTACTGCCACTGCCTAAAGAGCTGCCAGTATTTCTTCTATCCGTACTTTTATCCCTGTCTGTGATATTCTGATTGTACCTATTATTGTTTCGGTTATCTGACGGTCTGCTGCTGCCCTTAGCATTGGTCACTTTAGAACGCTCCTCTCCCTCTCCCAAAACCCCAAACCCCCTTATATCAAGCCTGTTTGCAGGTTATTTAATCCAGCCAAATCTATTGTCTATTTTATTCTATTTTAATATATTGTCAATATCTTTTATGAAAAATATATCTATATTTTTACTGAACTTTACCTTGCAATTTAACATGTTATCTGTTAAAGTCAAAGTGTAATGCAAAGGAGCCAGATGTGAATAAACGCGGAGCATTTTCCACACCCTGAATTAAGGCTAAGATCTTGTATTAATAATTTATGCCATAATAGAACAGGCATATCGAAAGAGAGGTATTTTAAATGAGCGAACACGTACACGGCCATGATTGCGGCTGCGGACATGATCATGACCATGAGCATGAGCATATGAATGTAACTTTAACACTTGATGACGGCAGTGAATTAGAATGTGAAGTTCTTTGTATATTCCCTGTTGGAGAAAAGGATTATATCGCACTTGTACCTGCTGACAATGATAGTGAAGAAGAAGGCGAGATCTTCTTATATCAGTTCATTGAGCATGATAATGATGAGATAGAACTTATCAATATTGAAAATGATGAAGAGTTTGAAGCTGTTTCAGAAGCCTTTGATGAATTAATGGACAGTGAAGAATTTGATGAAATGTTCGATGATGAAGAGGAAGAAGACGAAGAAGAATAGTAAATTATACAGCCGCTACAAGAATTGATAATTCTGCAGCGGCTTTTTTTATTTCTATTATATCAATTGATTTTTTACTTTTCTTCTATAATAAAAGCTTTAATATTGTGCTTTCAATATTTAAATAAGATTACGAACATAATATAGAAGATATAGTTTAATAATTTGGGAAGACTTTTATTTACTCTTTATCCGAATCAGAGCGTACCGATAATAACCTGTTCTGAATACAGTAATCCAGATTCATGGTTTTTGTAACTGCTTTTTCTTCAAAGTGTATACTGATCTTTCCGGCATCTCTGGCTGTAATCTGCCCCTTACCATAAGTTTTATGCTCCACAAGGGTACCGGGGGTGAGAGTATCACGGTCAAGGAGCATTTCTCCAACAAATCTGGATATAGTAAGTTCCTTATTATATCTTTCTTTTGAGGAATATATATGGAGATAGTCCATCGCCCTGGTAGCCGCTACATAAAAAAGCCTTCTCTCCTCTTCCATGTCAGCTTCCAATACAGCTTTGCGGTAAGGTGTTATACTTTCATTGGCATCAATTATAAATACCACCTTGTACTCAAGTCCCTTTGAACTATGCATGGTCGCAAGAGTTACCATGTCGGTATTATTTTCTCTGGCCTCTCTGGCTTTCACCTTGAGTTCTTCCTTATACTCTTCCATATGACGAAACCAACCGTCAAAGGTATCATAATTCTTGGCACTCTCTGCCAATTCATCTAATATTTCTATTAATTCTTCAGATTTTAGATTTCTTAATCTGGCATAATCGGCAGTGAATTCTTCATACCCTACACCACGTCTGATATAAGTAACTGCTCCATATGGATTCATATTTCTGATTAAATTCAAATCATATTCAAACTTATCGAGACGGTCTAGCATCCAGTCCTTATCCCCATAGAACTTACGAAGCATCAGAAAGTCTATTTGCTGTTCCTTCATACATTCTCTGCTCATATAGCGATTTGGTCTATTGGCAATCTGTAGAAAATATCTTCTCTCCCTTTCTCCTGCTGCCAGTTTGATATAAGCTATAATATCCTGGGCTATCCAGTGCTCATAAAGATTTGGTATCCTGTCCCTCATGTGAAAAGGAATATTGTATTCCATCATTTTTTCTACCAAAGCTCTTGGCTGAATATTTGTTCGGAACAATACGGCAATTTGGGAATAGGGTATTCCCTCCTGGTTGTATTTTAATATTTCTCCTACCACTGAGAGGTTCTGTGTCTTTAAATTCTCAAAGGAGCGGATTGCCACCTCTCCGCCTTTTCCTGTAGCAGATTTGATTTCCTTATCATATCTTTTGTTATTATTCTTTATCAGTGCCGAAGCACATTGAACAATCTTACTGCCGCAGCGGTAATTATATCTTAGCTCTATCCGCTTACAGTCAGGGTAGTCTTTCTCAAAATTAAGCATTATCTCCGGCTTTGCACCACGGAAGCGATAAATTGCCTGATCATCATCACCCACTATAAACAGATTGTTTAATTGCCCCGACAGAAGTCTGATTACATCATATTGAACTTTGTTAATATCCTGGAATTCATCAATTAAGATATATTGAAATTTATTCTGCCATAAAGTTAGAATGTCCGTTCTCTGCGTTAATAACTCTAAACATAACACCAGCATATCATCAAAATCTATGAGATTAGAAGCTGACAGCTTATTCTCATATGCCTGGTAGATCTTCTTGAAATTATCTTCAGAACAGTTTACGGAATAATAATGCTCAAGATTCAGCCTCTCCCCTTTAACCAGGCTGATTTCCGAGAGGATTTCTTCTGAGAATTCCTTCTCATCAGGTGCCTCAAGAGACATGTTATGTATAATTTCCTTCACAAAGCTATAGCGCTGGTCTTCTCTGATAATGTTAGAGGCATTATAGCCGTAGGCATACTTAAGTATAGTAAAGAATACAGAGTGAAACGTTCCAAAAGATACTACCGGTGCCTTATGCCCGGTGAGTCTTAAGAACCTTTCCTTCATTTCCTCTGCTGCTGCTTTTGTAAAGGTGATAACCAGAATATTGGCCGGATTCACTCCATAGTTCTCAATAAGCTCCTGTACCCTTCTGGTTATTACCAGTGTTTTACCGGAACCGGGCCCTGCAAGTACCATCATGGGCCCGGTATTGTGTCTGATTGCCGCAAGCTGCGACTGATTTATTTCCATAGGCTTAACCCTGTCTTAATTTCTCAATGCCGATACGGATTCTTCTCAAGCTCTCCTCTTTGCCAAGGATTTCAGCTATCTCGTAAGCACCTCCCGGTGTGGACTGTTTACCAGATACTGCTGTACGAAGAGGCCATAAACCAGTTCCGTTCTTGATACCTTTTTCTGCTATATAACCCATTATGGTCTTCTCAATGGTTTCAATCTTGAATTCCTCCAGTGCCTCTAAAAGCGGCAGCTGTTCAATTAATACATTCAGAGCAATCTCTGTATCAGTCTTCATCTTCTTATGGGTATACATAGCCACATCATAATCAGGAAGTTCATCAAAGAAATCTATCATATCCTTTGCATCCAGAAGTGTCTCCATACGTGTCTTAACCAAGTCTGCAATCTTCTTTAAATCATAGTCTTTCTGTACCACTTCCCTGATATGAGGAAGAATAAGCTCGTAGTATTTGTCATTCTCCATCTTCTTAATATACTCACCATTCATCCATCTTAATTTGCCCATGTCAAATACTGCAGGTGATTTGTTGATATGAGTATAATCAAATTCTTTAATCAGCTCTTCTAAAGTAAATAGTTCTTCATTGGTACCTGAACTCCAACCAAGAAGTGCAATAAAGTTAACAATTGCCTCCGTTACAAACCCCTGCTCTAATAGATCTTCAAAAGAGGAATGTCCGCTTCTCTTGGAGAGTTTTTTATGCTCCTCATTTGTAATCAGAGGACAATGAACGTATACCGGCTCATCCCAGCCAAATGCATTATAGAGTCTGGTGTATTTAGGAGTAGAAGACAAATATTCATTTCCTCTTACTACATGTGTAATATCCATCAGGTGATCATCAATTACGTTAGCAAAGTTATAAGTAGGATAACCATCTGATTTAATAAGGATCATATCGTCTAACTCTGCATTATCTACAGTAATCTCACCATAGATAGCATCTGTAAAAGAAGTTGTTCCCTCTATAGGAGTGTTCTGACGAATAACATATGGTATACCTGCCGCCAGGTTAGCATCTATCTCTTCTTTGCTTAAGTGTAAACAATGTTTATCATATTTGATGATTTCTTTATCCTCAGTCTCAGAAACTACACTTTTTAGCGTGCTTAAACGCTCTTTGGTACAAAAGCAGTAATAAGCTTCCCCTTTATCAATTAACTCTTTTGCATATTTTAAATAGATTCCGCTGGCTTGTCTCTCACTCTGTACATAAGGACCGCAGCCGCCGTCCTTATCCGGTCCTTCATCATGGATAAGTCCTGTCTTATTTAAGGTATTATATATAATCTCCGTTGCACCTTCAACAAAACGTTCCTGGTCTGTATCTTCAATACGAAGAAGAAAATCGCCTCCTTCATGTTTGGCAATAAGATACTCGTAAAGGGCGGTTCTTAAATTTCCCACGTGCATTCTTCCGGTGGGACTGGGTGCAAATCTGGTTCTTACTTTATTCATATAGTTTCCTTCCTTTTCCTTACCTTTTTAACGGTTGTCTGGGTTTTTTAGTATTTTTGACTTATTCTCTGTCTGAGATACGATTCCTGACAATATCCGCCCATAAAAGGCACATTGTAATCTTAAATATAAAACATGATCTTGTCCCTGTCAATACGATTCATGGCTTTTTCATACTGTTTATTACGGTTCTTCTATGTCTTTCTTAGAATAGGTTCTTGTCAGAGAGGATTGTTAAGGTAGGATTTTTCAGCTTCTTATTCCTCAATCTTGTAACTCCTCTTCTCATATGCAGGAATTCATGGCCACAAACAATGTAAAATATCATACTACTGATAAATTAAGTATAATATAATACCTTGAAATACATAAGCTTCCGTTATATGATTCTATAAAAGGGAGTATCCAATCTTTTTGTTCAGATTTTATATCAGCTCCTTTAAACTAAGAATCGAGGTGTATTAGAATATGTATCAAGCTAATGAGAAACGTTATGAGGCCATGGTATATAATCGCTGCGGTAACAGCGGTCTTAAACTTCCCGCCTTTTCCCTTGGATTATGGCATAATTTTGGTTCCGTTAACGTATACGATAATATGGTCAGCCTGGTAACAACTGCTTTTGATAACGGTATTACTCACTTTGACCTTGCAAATAATTACGGTCCGGTTCCTGGTTCTGCAGAAGAAAACTTCGGAAGAATCTTAAAGAATGAATTAAAGCCTTACCGTGATGAAATCTTAATCTCCTCCAAAGCCGGTTATTATATGTGGCCAGGCCCTTATGGTGACTGGGGCAGCAGAAAGTATCTTATCTCCAGTCTTGACCAGAGCCTTAAAAGACTTGGAGTGGACTATGTAGATATATTCTACCATCATAGACCGGATCCCAACACTCCACTTGAGGAGACAATGATGGCTCTTGACCATATTGTACGTTCCGGCAAAGCACTCTATGTAGGTGTATCAAATTACAGCGGTGAGCAGACAGCCAAAGCTGTTAAGATATTAAAAGAGCTTGGAACTCCTCTTCTGATTCATCAGCCCAATTACAGCATGTTCAATCGTTGGGTGGAAACGGATCTATCACCAGTGCTTGATGAGCACGGTGTAGGAAGTATTGCTTTTTGTCCCTTAGCACAAGGCCTGCTTACCAATAAATATCTTGGCAGTATCCCTAAGGATTCCAGAGCAGCAGATCCTAACAGTCCTTTCTTAAAGGAGGATTCCGTAACAGAAGATAAGATTAATAAGGTAAGACAATTAGATCTTATTGCAAAAGAGCGTGGACAGAGTATGGCTCAGATGGCTCTTGCCTGGGTACTCAGAAGAGGTAAGATTACTACCGCTTTAATCGGTGCCAGCAAAGCGTCTCAGATTGTAGAAAATGTAGGAACTTTAAATAACCTTTCCTTCACAGATGAAGAATTAAAGAAGATTGATGATATCTTGGGAAATTAATAAAAGAAAATAATTTATAGAACCGCTCTATGGCCTTCCTTTAGCAAAATATCCTGATAAAACTGGGATATCAGCCAGAGAAGAAGATAACCGTTGAGCGGTTCGGTTTTTATAAGGTTATATACAGCTATTACAGATGAATATTACTATGTCTATGTCTATGTCTATGTCTATGTCTATGTCTATGTCTATGTCTATGCTATTACTATGCTATTACTATGTCTATAACTAAAATTACTTTTACTTCATAAGCAAGAATATGTGTTTAAATCTCATTACATTGTTCTGAATGCCTCACTTTACGGTAATGCGTTACAAATTTAAGAATTTAGCACCACAACGCACCCAAATTCACACCTTTCTATCTCTTGCAAATTTCTACACAGTGCTGCCATCAGAAAATTCAAGCCGTTTTTAGACAAACTCCAGCCTAGGTATTCTACCAAAACTGCACACTTATTTTGCGATATTTATTAATACATATGCGTTTGTTCTTTTGTAACCCTAGACAGAAAAATAGTGCACACAGAACCCATTTCAAGGATTAACTAGAATTTGCTGCATGTAGCTATTAATATCAAATCCCGACGCCTCTAATTGCTGCAGCCCTACACTAAAATAAAACACTAACAATATAAGAGAAACCGCAATTACGATTAAACTTGCCCTTGCCCAGTTCTTTTTACTTTCCGGAGCCTTACCGCCAAATCCCCAATATACCAGCATAATTATGTATGCTACACCACCGATAATAGGAATAAAGGGAAGCATCATAGACCCTAGCCAATTAGACATAGGTAAAGGCTTCTCTCCTTCTTTTGCTTCAGCTTTTACAGTATTTCTAATGGTGCCTTTGTTATACTCTTGGTTCTCCGCTACTTGCACTGCTGCAAAATCTCCTGCTCTCCCTTCTTTTAAAGAAGTTCCACAGTAAAAACAGAAATTAGAATGCTCATTATCTATCGTTCTACCACAGGATTTACATATCATAAAAATCACCCTTTCTCTCACAGGTTGTGATATCAAAAATTTATCTGAATTTATATTTGTGAGCTTGTCTGCAATTATATCATAGGAAGGTCGAAAACAAAAGCCATTATTAGGATTGGAATTTTATTTCCATTATGCTACTATTAAATAAGCTAAATAGTTTTATTGCTGTTTTCATATATAAAAGCCTTTCTATATTAGCCTTTTTTATATCCGGAATGCAAAAACTATAAAATTTAACTATATAAATCAAAACTTATCAGAACATCATTTAATTCATGTAGAAGGGGTTGTAAAATGTCAGAATTACAGCAGAAAGTAAATTATATAAAAGAAAATATTGAGAAAGTAATTGTCGGAAAAAGCAATGTCATTGATCTGGTTCTAACAGCTCTCCTGGCCAATGGACATGTACTGCTGGAGGACGTTCCCGGTACAGGTAAGACATTACTAGCCAAATCACTGGCGAAATCATTAAAAGCAGATTTTAAAAGAATTCAATTTACACCAGACCTCCTTCCATCAGACATTACAGGTATTAACTATTATAATCAAAAACAAGGTGATTTCGTGTTCAGAGAAGGACCTGTATTAACCAATATACTATTGGCAGATGAAATTAACAGAGCTACTCCCAGAACACAGTCCAGTTTATTAGAATGTATGGAAGAAAGGCAGATAACAATTGATGGTGTTACCCATATCCTCCAGAAACCCTTCCTGGTAATTGCCACTCAAAATCCGGTTGAGACTGCGGGCACCTTTCCGTTGCCGGAAGCACAGTTAGATCGTTTTCTTATGCAGCTTTCCATGGGTTTTCCAAGTATGACTGAAGAAGTATCCTTACTGAACCGCTTTATTAATGCCTCTCCTCTTGAGACCCTCTCACCTGTATGCACAAAAGAAGAGCTTCTTTCCTTGCAGGAAGAAATCAAAAAAGTATACGTTCACCCTTCTTTGATGGAATATATAATAGACCTGGTTCAAAGAACCAGAAATCACAAAGATATTGCATTAGGGGTAAGTCCGAGAGGAAGTCTCTCCTTTTTAAGAGCCATTCAGGCTTACAGTGCACTAAAGGGATTGGATTATGCTATACCTGAATATATACGCTACCTAGCTCCTTTCGTCCTATCCCATCGTCTGGTGTTAAAGACTTCATTCCAAAAAATTGAAGCAGCCAGAGAATTGCTTACAGGTATTATTGATACTGTACCTGTTCCCACGGAAGATTTTAAGGGGAGGTGATGCCATGGAGTTGGTTGCCGCTGCTATTGCTGCCTACCTCATCTATATTCTCCAGAAATACCTTTACCGTAAATTCTGGGATAAAAATCTTTCAGTTGAACTACACTTATCAAAGGACACTGTTGTAGTAGGAGAAGAGCTTACTCTGGTAGAAACTATAACCAATCGTAAACTGCTACCACTTCCTTTACTAAAAGTAAAATTTAAAACCTCAAGATACTTTACATTTCCAGATCTGGAAAATGCAAATATCACTGATAACTATTACCGCAGCGATATCCTCTCTCTTATGATGTATCAAAGACTGACCAGACAGCTTCCCTTTCAGGTAAAGCACCGTGGTTACTACTTTGTTGACCGCGCGGATGTTATCTGCTCTAATCTATTCATATCCTCAGAAATGGTAAAGGACTGGTCCCAGAATATCACTCTCTATGTATATCCGAAACCCCTTGAGGTGCCAGGCTTCGATGCTCTGTTTAAAAATCTGCTTGGAATGGTACTAACGAAACGATTTACCAATGAGGATCCCTTCGAATTCAGAAGTATAAGAGAATATCAGCCCTATGACGCACTAAAATCTATTAACTGGAAGGCCTCCTCAAAGACTGGTGACTTACAGGTAAATGCATATAACTACACGTCCTCCTTTCAGGTAAAAATACTGTTGAATTTAGAGCAGGAAACCACCTTAAGGCAAGAAGATCTAGAAGAAGAAAGCATCCGGTTGTCTGCTAGCCTTGCCAGCAGATTCCTGACTCAGGGCATCCCTGTTTCCTTTCATACCAATTGCCTTAATATAAGAGGTGAAACAAGTGAAACCATAAAACCAGGTTCAGGAATACATCACATGGATGCTATTAATAAGACACTGAGCTTGCTGGATACAAATAAGAAATCCTATCCGTTTGTAAACTATATGGAGAATGAATGTCTTTCCGGAAAGAATGATTACACCATTATCATTTCAACATATCAGAAGGATGATTACCAATCCTTATTATGTAAAATGGCAGCTGCTAAAATCGATTTTCTTTGGATTTTTCCTATTAATAATGATATTACTGCTGCAATCCGTGAAGAGTTAACGACTAAAACAACCACCTGGTCACGAAACTAAGCTATAACAATTATACTCGCTATTTTAATCTATACTACTTTAATCTACTGGCTAACTTAAAATGCCTGGTTATATCTTGGCTTACTTTGACATAGCTAACTTTAACCTGGAAACTATAAACTAGCAGCTTTAACTTGACTAACTATAAACTAGCTAACTTTAACCCAGCTAACTTTAACTTGTCTAACTATGAACTAGCTAACTTTAGCCCGGTTAACTTCAACTCGGCTAACTATAAACTAGCCAACTTTAATCTGGCTAACGTTAACTCGGCTAACTATAAACTAGCCAGCTTTAATCTGGCTAACGTTAACTCGGCTAACTATAAACTAACTAACTTTAACCTGAAAACGTTAACTCGCCTAACTACAAACTAGCTATTTTAAACTATTTACTAGTTTACAATGTATTAATCTACTCTTGATATTATTAAATGTACTATGTTTTGTACTATATTTATAGAAGCATAAACATGCTGTAGAACGGAGCAAGCTCATGAATAATCGAATTTATCACGTTACCATTGACATTCTTAACCATATAATGTCTTTTATAGTTGTCTATGCAATCATGGGTACTGTGCTATTATTTTTCCAGATATCAAACCTGTGGATCCTGGCCTTAATCCCTCTTACTGGACTATTATTATCCTATATCATAAGAAATCAGCTGAAACATATTTGGTCCTTCCTACTGATACATCTTTTTCTTATAATAGCAGTGTTTCTATTAAGTCCGTCACTGCTTACCAAAATATTATTTTCAGTTTATATGCTATTCGTAACTATATATGGATTGGCTCAAAGATTAAAAGACGAAAATTTGCGTAGGAAAAACAGCAGTCCCTCTTTACTATTTTTATTCCTTTTACTGATTGTCTTAAATACACAGTTGCAGCTGATTTACTTAAATACCTTTTTATTTCAGATGACATTACTCTTTATTGTATTTTACTTTATAAACAGTTATCTAATTAATTTTGAGCAATACTTCAGCCTGCAGCAAGAAACTAGTAATGTACCCTTTCGTCAGATTAAAGCAGCCAATCATACCTTTATCATATTCTTTTTAGGTATTACTTTAGTCTGTATGGTAAGCTTTACAAAGCTGCCTGTTGGAAGATTCGTTTCTCTTCTTATAAATGGTGGTCTTTCCTTCCTTCGATGGATATTCTCATTCATTCGCAGTTCTGATAATAATGTATTACCGCTAGATGAAGAGAGACCAAATTATACCATGGATGATTATGATTTTGAAGAACCTCTTACAACGTCACCACTGATGGAATATATTCAAAAAATTCTCACAGTAATACTAGCTATACTAACCGTTGCCGCTCTGATAGCTCTTCTTTCTTATGCTGTTTATAAGCTATATCAGGCATTCTATCAGGATAAAAGGAACCTCTTACGGGATAATACAGAATTCTTATCACCTTTTGATAAAAGAGAAAAACTTAAAAGAAATGTTCTTCATACTCGTAAAAGGAACTCATTCCTTCATTGGAATCAGACCTACAGTGATAAAATAAGAAAAGCTTTCTACAAAGCTGTTTTATCAAATAAGACTTCTTCTCTTCCTGACATTTCAGCAACGCCTTTGGAACTATCAGAATATATTCTTAGTGTAAAGAATCTAGAGAAAGATGTCCTAAAAAACAACGCTGAAGTCATCACCTACTATTATGAGAAAGCACGATATGCTAAAGAAGAATGTAATAAGGAAGATTTACTTGAATTTAAAAAACTTATTCATTAGAGGTGAATTGGATTATTTATATAATATAGGATTAATACAGGATTAAATTAATTCCTTCCTTATGTATTCATATTATAAATGCCTGTCTATGTATGCTTGTTTATATATCCTTTCAATTTGTGGATTAATGCCTTGGATTTCAGAAAATTTGTGTATAGATAAAGATATATTATGTTTTGTAATAACCTTTCATTCATCCTTATATAACATATATTTCTATCACACATATTTACATGATTATCATTAAAAGTAAATACATCATCATCAACAAATACTTTATCAATACAAATACTTTATCAAAATCAAATATTTCATCAAAAGAAAATATTTCATTAAAAGAAAATATTTCATTAAAAGAAAATATTTCATTAAAAGAAAATATTTCATTAAAAGAAAATATTTCATCAAAATCAAATACAACAATAAAAATAATCTTGGACAACAAAAAAGACTTGTGTGTTTACTGTATATTAAACCACAAGTCCTGTTTCTATATATAAGACCTTCACAGTCTTTCATTCGATTTGTATCTTCAAAACTACACACTTTTTTTGATTTCATCTAATCTTTAGGTCAAGCCCTCGACCTATTAGTA
>JAQSXJ010000145.1 GCA_029256725.1 Anaerocolumna sp.
GGTGAAACAAAGCGTGGGATATCAAGTGAAAAAGATCGAGAATTATATATAAAAATATCTGCAATATATAAGAAAAGAATGCTTAAAAGGTATTGATAGGAGTAAATCAATATCTTTTTTTATTGCTACCCTATGGCAATGCTGAGATATAGGTAAGGGGAAACAGGGTTACTATCAGCTTTGAAATGTAAATCATGGTTTTATACAATAATTCGTCCCTTATTAATATGGAATACCAAAAAATAAATCTAAAATTTAATCAATGCAATGATTCAATAAAGGAAACTCTTGAATATCAATTAAATTAATGTTAACTTTTATTAATTGGAATAATTCGGTAGACATAAATGTCTCTTGACTAATGCGATAGTTAATATTAGAATATATGTATATTATACGTATAATAAATTAATGTTGAGAGGTGTAACAAATGAAGAGTAAGGCATATAATACATGCAAAAAGTTCTTTTCAGTTCTATTAGTTTTATGTATGCTAGCTTCCTTGTCTCCAATCCAAAGTCGTGCTGAAAGCAAGGATGCTACAGCTTTTGGTAAAGTATTTAAGGACTATGAAGGTAGTTCAAGTTTTTTAACTGGTGCATATGAAACTTCATCAATTCAAATCGATCAGTTTAATATTGACGATTTAAATGCAGTATCTTTAACGGGTAGTATTTCATATGATGGACAGTCTTTTGATCTCCAGGTAGATGGAACCTTATATAAAGGAATGTTAGATACAAAAGATGCAGTATATGGAAATACAGTTGATGCAAGTGGTAATTTTGAAGTATTATATCTGGCAATTAAAGAAAATCCTAAGGCAAGTGATTTAATAGTAGACAACAGCTTAACTAATAGCAATATTTTGTTTTTGTATACCATTAATAAGCAAAATAATGATTTGATTCTATTTGAATTAAATCTTGGTAAAATTTATGATGCCCCTATTGCATATAGCGTGCCAGCTAAGACAGAAGATCCATTAATTGAGCAATGGTGGATTAAAGTAGTTACGCCTGTTATAGGTGATGGTGAAATGTCAGATTCTAGAGAGTTAGAATCCAGCAATAAAAGTACGGCTGCAGCAGTATCTACAACAGTTGTTACTCAACCCAAAACCTTTACTTATGTTTTAAATACTGATAACACGTATAAGTACTATATTAAATTAACGGCAAGAGCAGCTACTACCTCCCATGGTGGTGTTGCACAAGTAACTGATACTGCAAGTCTGACAGTGGAAGATCAATATGTGGAACATAATGGAGTTTACTTGGGAGATTTTTATCATTTATTAGTTACAAACCCAAGTGTCAGAGTGGCGGTGGGAACGGTGGTTGGTCTGAAAGTACATGGTATCAATAGTGATTGGATTCAGCAGGCTAACTGGTCTATGAATACTACTTATACTACTGGGGGATTACAATTTTCATTAAAAGAATTGTCATGGAGTGCAGGAATTGGAGATTTTGTATTAACAGAGCGTAAAACTGTACAGTATAATAATTATTTATTCAACACAACAAGCAGTACCTATAAAGGAGTAGAGTTTAATTACCCATATGCAATACAGCAGAAAGGGCAGAATTGTAATCTTGGTATTTTGAAAAATAACCAAGGATCCTCTAACCAGACAAGAACGGTACAATATATTTGGAGTTTTAACATTGCATATGTTAATACAGTGACCCCAGTATTAACAAATCAAACAATAAATTTATTCGCGTACTATGTAAATTAATTAATACAATGAGATGCAGGTAGTAATTTCCCTGCATCTCATTAATAGTCTTGGAGGAATCATGAAGAAAGGTATTTATATCATATCCGGTTTCATTTTATTAATTTTTCTTATTTTTATCGGCATCAATATTGTAATGAAATATAATGCTGAGAAAGATGGTGTTTGTGCATTCATTGGTGAAGATGAGAACTGGTTTGCTACGTATACATCAATAAAAGTTAATGGAGTAAATTATGACTCCTTTTACATGAAATATAAGGGTACTAATGCTGAAAAATATGATAAAGATGAATTTGCTTATGCATTAGAAGGTGAAAACTTTTTATTAAGTGGACCTATAGAATTTAAAGACAGTTATGACAGACATTTGGTTCTTAAGGAAGAAAATAAAGGTGATGGTATTATGGATGCTAGAGAATGCTTAGAGCTAGAATTAAGCATTTATTCGCCGAAAGGGTGGAGTAATTTAACCTTAAAGCGAGTTGATGTTCGTTATTTTACTGCAAAGCCATACGATGTAATTGATGAGAATAAATGAAGTCAGTAGTATATGCTTTTGAGGTAGGTTTGAACAGAATTGAAGCAAGCCATTCAATAAATAATATTGCCTCCGGACGAGTTTTAGAGAAGATTGGAATGCTTATGGAGGGTCAATCTAAGGATTATTACTTCTCCAATTCTGGTTTTCAGGATAGTAGGATTTATGGAATGACAAAGGAACAATAAAAAGGACAAGTCCATCAACAATATTTGTTGATAACTTGTCCAGTACACGCGCGTACCCTCCGTTATGCCATTACAATAACATAGTAAATTTATTAAGTCAATAATTTTTATTGATGCTACCTTTGATAAATTATTTTATTCTTCCTTATCAAGAAATACAGTTATTTGCCAGTGGTCAGTTTCTTAATCATCTCCTCATATTTTGGATACTTTTCTAATAAATCATTTCTTTTAAACAACTCAAAATCTCTGAATTCAAATCCCGGTGATACCATACAGCCAACTAATGCATACCCCTCATTGTTCATAGCAGAACCAAATATATAATCCTTTGGCACCAGTACTTGAGGCTTTTCACCATGTTCAACAGCTAGTCCAAGCTGTTCGGTAATAAGCTCACCATTTGGGCTGATCATATAAATGGTTAATGGAGAACCTGAATGATAATACCACATTTCATCAGATTTTAGTCTGTGAAAATTAGACACCTCCCCGTCTCTAAGCAAGAAATAGATACTTGTCCAAAGTATACGGGAACCTTCATAATCAACCTTTAATTCCTGGGATGTTATACTCTCCTCTGAGGTATAAATTTCTTTATAAAATCCACCTTCGGGATGTGCTGTCATATTTAAATTCTTTACAAAATAATCTGCTGAATGCATATAATTCTCCTTCTAATTGTACCTTCTTATATTATATCGAATTATATCGGTATGTAAATTTAATTCCATAGATTTTTATATAACTGGACTTTTCAGATATAAAAAGTAATTAATAGAATATAAAGTATATCCGGCTCTAGTGAATGGCATATATTAAAGTAATTCATATTTATATGTGAGCTTTGTAAATGAATATAGAAGATCGAAGAAAAATCATCAGTAATGATTATGCAGACGGCATTATAGATTATAACATCAGTCAGGAGGAGTTTTCCAGATTTGCAGGAGAGATGATAAATATAATCAATGGAAAATATGCAGTTGTCTATGTACCGATGCAGCGGGTGCCGGAGCAATTGATCGGTCCCATTGCTTATTCGGTTATACCGAAATTATATACTTTACAGGATACATCAAGTCTTGAGCATATGGGAGTTATAAAGCTTCAAAAAACGCCTAGTTTATCGCTTCAGGGAGATGGAGTTCTGTTAGGATTTATTGATACAGGCATAGATTATTTAAATCCGATATTTCAATATGCAGATGGAACTACCCAGATTGCAGCCTTATGGGATCAGTCAATAGACAACATGGAAGCTTCAGCTGAAATTTTTTATTTTGGAACAGAGTATACCAGGGAGCAAATCAACGCAGCACTTAAAAGTGACAAACCATTAGAATATGTTCCCAGTATTGATGAGATAGGACATGGAACGACTCTGGCCGGACTTGCCGGAGGAATGCCAAATGCTACTTCAGGTTTTTCCGGTGTTGTACCAAGGTGTGAGCTTGCTGTTGTTAAATTAAAAACAGCCAAAGCAAATGTAAAAACATATTTTGGAGTACCTGATAATGTAATTTGTTATTCTGAAGGGGATATAATGTTTGCTATAACTTATCTGGTAAATACTGCGAGGAAGCTCAATCGCCCCATAGCTATATGTATTGGCTTAGGAACGAATCAGGGAAGCCATGAAGGCCTTGGTCCTTTGAATGACTTAATAACATCCTATTCAAATCAGGCTGGACTTTCCCTTGTAATTGCAGCTGGTAATGAAGGAAATGCGGGGCATCATTATTTTGGCGAGATTGACAGTGCAGCTGGCTTTACCAATGTTGAATTAAGGGTCGCAGAGAAGGAGAATGACTTCTCAATTGAATTATGGGGAAATACACCGGGGACTTACTCTATTGATATAACAACCCCTTCCGGAGAATATATACCGCGTATTCCTGCAAGACTGGGAGAGTTCAGAAGGTTAAGGTTTATTTTTGAAAACACTACAATTTTTATTGATTATGTCATTGTGGAGGGGAAAAGCGGTGATGAGCTTATTCTGATTCGGTTTCAAAAACCTACACCTGGTATATGGAAATTCAAAGTGTATGGGTCGAAAATCAATTCCGGGTTTCATATGTGGCTGCCAGTTCGAGGGTTTGTTTCAGAAGGAACCTCATTTTTAAACCCAAACCCGTATACAACTTTAACGGAACCGGGAAATAATATGTTTGCTATTGTTGTCACTGCTTATAATCCTGCAAATGAAAGTCTTTACCTGAATGCCAGTAAAGGATTTACCCGAAATAATATTATTAAACCGGATTTGGCTGCACCGGGTGTGGATGTTTATTCACCACTACCAGGTGGCAATTTTGGAGTGGCCTCAGGAACGAGTATTGCAGCCGCATTGCTTACAGGAGTAACTGCTATGCTCCTTGAATGGGGAATTGTTATGGGGAATAACCGCTCAATGGATACATACCAGATAAAGAAGTATTTGATTCGAGGGGTGAACAGAAAGTCTAATTTGACCTATCCTAATAAAGAATGGGGATATGGGATGGTAAATATTTATGGTACCTTTGAAAGTTTAAGAGGCGAGTGAAAAAACTACTTTAAGCCATTAATGACCTTATTTACTGAGGGTATCTGGTGTACTTATGCAGGCCGTTACTAGAAATCCGATTGCTGATCCTTCGATTTTAGGTGTGAATACAGGGGCTTCCGTTTTTGTAGTGTGCGGGATAGCTTTTCTTAATATATCGGCTCCCAATATATTATCCTTGCGTTGATTGGTTCCACTCTGACATCTGTATTGGTTTGCTTTTCATATCTCGTGTATTTAATTGGATAAGAAGTGGCTGCTTCCAAATATTTCTTAAGAATTTACTCCCCTAACTTTAAGCCTTATGCTTTATTGTAGATACATAAGCCAAAAGGGGCTGTTGCATTTTAAACAATGTTGCTGTAGAAGACCCCATGGCTTTCCTCCACACCCCGGCTTCAAGACACATTACCAATTTCGTGTGCTATAATCGTACAAAAATTGTTCGCTTTTAGCACACGAAATCGGCAACATGTCTTTCAGGCAGTGTATTACAGGAAAGGGGAGGAAGCATTATGGAAAGACAAACAGATAATTCTTATAATATAGAAACAGAAGAGTTTACCCAAGATGATATCCAATTTATGATAACAAACCGTAAACCTGTTGAAGCAGATACACAAAGTGTGAAAGAAGAATTATATAAGATTTTTCTAAAATATGCATGAAGTGATTACCCCTAAACTAAGTGTTTGCTAAATTTAAAATTTGAGCATCTCTTCTTATACGATATAGTGAAGGAGTTTCATTATGAATCGTTACATTGCATTGTATGGAAGGCAATCACTCTATAAGGAAGACAGTATTTCAGTTGAAACTCAAATTGAATACTGTAAATATGAAACACATGGAGAATCTTATAAAATATATATAGACAAGGGATACAGTGGAAAAGATACCAACCGTCCTGCATTTGAAGAAATGTTAGCCGATCTGGAAAAAGGGCTTATATCCAGAGTTGTGGTCTATAAACTGGATCGTATCAGTCGTTCAATATTAGATTTTTCGAATATGATGGAAGTTTTTCAAACATATGGTGTTGAATTTATCTCAACAACTGAGAAATTTGATACTTCAACTCCGATCGGCAGAGCAATGCTTAATATCTGCATCGTATTTGCTCAATTGGAAAGAGAAACTATTCAGAAAAGAATAGCAGATGCATACTATGCCAGAAGTAAAAAAGGCTTTTATATGGGTGGACGTGTTCCTTACGGTTTTGGTTTAGAAAAAGTAAAAATTGATGGGATTAATACGTCAAAGTATGTTCCCATACCAGCAGAAATCGAACATATTGAACTATTATTTTCAAAATACGCTGAATCAAGTACTTCTCTTGGTGATATCATTCGTTTTTTTAGAGATAATAGTATTGGTAATGTAAGGGGAGTTCCCTGGAGTACAGCAAGGTTATCAGAAATAATGCGTAATCCTGTATATGTTAAAGCAGATGCTGATGTATATAATTTTTATAAAAGCCAAGGAACTAATATAATTAACCCAATAGAAGATTTTACGGGTAATAATGCTTGTTATCTTTACAAAAGTGCATCCTCTGAAACAAGTAAATTTAATAAATTAGCGGACAAAGATCTGGTATTAGCACCTCATGAAGGCGTTATACCATCCAAGGTATGGCTTAAATGCAGGAGGAAATGTTTAAATAATAAACAGTCTACAAAACCGCTGAAAGCTAAGAATTCCTGGCTTGTTGGGAAAGTGAAATGCGGTAAATGTGATTACGCGTTAACAGTTGTAAAAGCTAATACAAAATGGGGAAGATATTTTGTATGTAGTAATCGACTAAATATAAAGACCTGTGAAGGTGTCGGTAAGACAATTTATGCAGATATCCTCGAGCATTATATGCTAACAGCTATTAAGAGAAAACTTAAGGAATTTAATGAGCTTACAGCTGATTATGAGCTATTAACAGACCCTAGATTAAATGAAGAAAAAATACGTTTGAGCAAACTTGAAGATGAGATAGCGCAGTTATTAAATAAAGTCGGCAGTGCCAATGAAACGCTCATGAAATACATAAATGAAAGAATAGAAGTATTAGATGCAGAAAGAGCGGAACTTAAGAAAGAGCTTTATAGGTTAAGCAATACTGCTAATGATAATAATTTTACTGTAATTCGTAACCCTGCAGACAAATGGAAGGTTCTTTCGTTCGCTGATAGACAGGCAGTTGTTAATGCACTTATCTCCATAATTTATATAACAGGAAATCAGATAGATATAACCTGGAAGATATAGAAAAATCCTTATCATAAACTTAAACATACCGATAATAATATACTTGATACTACCCGATTCGGTGAA
>JAQSXJ010000146.1 GCA_029256725.1 Anaerocolumna sp.
CCCGTTCCCCATTCCCGATCTGTAAAACTGTTCATTCCATAATGAAAGAAGGCTGTATATTCAAGCTTCTGCCAATTCAACTGATTTTCGCTGGGTACAACCGATATTAACTTTTCCATAAATGATTTCATAAGCCCATCTCCTTGTGTTTTCATAATTATTTGAAAAAACCCGGTTTTTACACCAGGTTTTTTATTACTTATTAATTTGTCAGTTAATGCTTTATTCTTACCCTTTATGAGCAGCACGGATACCGAATGTATAACGGAAGGACTTTTCATTAAGCCTGTACTTATCCATTAATTCAGGTCCGCAGCTATGTGAGCCTATTCCGCTGACTTTATAATCCACTCTGACTATTGTCTGATCCCCACGCACCAGTTCATGACTGTGTGCTGCTTCTGTTAACTGTTCAGAATCATACTGGGATACATTGCATTCAAAGCCCTTTTCAGCGTAAAACTCAAGAGCAACTCCTTTATCCTTATAAACCTTCAGATATTTTACATCCGTGTGATTGCCATGTTCCTGAGGCATTATGTAAGGAACATATTCCTCAGCCGCTGTGGAATGATATAACCCCGCTTTAACATGATGGCACATATCCCTATAATTCTCATAGGGTCCCATACCAAAGTATTCCATTTGTTCCAGTTCAGCAGGAAGAACAAACTCATAACCAAACCTCGGCAGCCAGATACAATCTTCGTGTATTTTAACCTCCAGGTCAATTGTAAGATATCCCTTCGCGTCTATTCTGTAAGAGGCATCATATCTTGCAAATGGTTCTCTTGCTACTCCTGCAAGGCTTCCGCTTACTAATATCTCAACATGGTCTTCATCCACCTTCTTCCAGTCCATATGGTAACATTTATGAAATAGATGATTTATATTCCAACCGCTGTAATAATCGGAAAAGAGCCCCCATTTATGCTTTATATATCTATCGTTATCTGTAGGCGCCCTCCAGGCAGTAAGCTTTGCAGCTTCTTTAAACAGTTCCTCCCCATTTACCCGGATACCGGAAAAGGTTCCTTTATGTTTATCAAAGCAGTACTCAATATTGCTGCCGCAAAAGACTGTTATAGTATCCTTTCCGTCTTCCAGCTTAAGTTCTTTTTCAGAAGCTATTGAATTAGTTAAGGCGGTATCATAAAACCATTTATTTATCTGTACCTGAGGTATGGCAAGCTGTACCATGGCAGTTTCATAACCTGCCTTTGCCCAGTGACATTCATTTCGCCTGATTAAGGAGAGATTCAAAAAACAGCCCATTTTACAACTTCTCGGTAGTTTATATTCCAGATATAAATTCTTAGCTTCATGGGGTTTTAGTTCCACAATCAGCTCACCCTTGGTTAATATTTTACCATCTGTCATCAATTCCCAGTTCAGAGTATATTCCTTTAAATCAGTGAAATCATGAAGATTTGTTATTAAAAGTTCACCGCTGCTGCCATCAAGCAGTTCTGCTTTCATGTATTGATAGGCCGCCTTTGCCTCCAGTGAGCCAGCTTTAAAAGTGCGGTCCGCAAAAACCAATCCATCTACACAGAAATTCCCGTCATGGGTAGTCTCTCCAAAATCTCCCCCGTAATAATATTTACCCTCTCTAAGCACTGCATGATCTGCCCATTCCCAGATACAGCCGCCAATCAGTCTGGGATATCGGTAAAATGTATCTATATAATCTTTTACATCTCCCGGGCCATTTCCCATAGCATGTGAATATTCACAAAGAAAGTAAGACCGTTTATCTTTCTTAGCTCCCTCTTCTTCCAGTGTCTCCACACTCATATACATATAGCTGACAACGTCTACACAGGAAGGATTATCCACCATGTTTGCTCTCTCATAATGTATGAGCCGCACCTTATCCCTGCTCTTGATCCATTCGCACATTTTGTTATAATGGGTTCCATAACCGGATTCATTTCCCAATGACCACATAATTACACAGGGATGATTCTTATCCCGCTCGACCATTCTTCTTATTCTTTCCAGTAAGGCTTCTTCCCACAAGGGAGCATCTGTAAGCCAGTCTTTTGCATAGGCCTTATATTTACAACCGGTTGTTTTCGTAGCAAAACCATGCATCTCCAGATCCGCTTCATCCACTACATAAAAGCCATATTGATTACACAGCTTTAGGAATTCCGAAGCAGGCGGATAATGAGAAGTCCGTATGGTATTGATATTCAACTGCTTCATAGCAATGAGATCTTTATGAAGATCTTCAAGAGACATTACATGGCCTTTTTCAGGGTGGGTGTCATGATGATTCACACCTTTTAACTTAACAGAAGTTCCATTAATAAGCAGTTCCCCGCTCTTTGAAGTTGCTATGGTACGAAAACCAACCTGAAGTGGTATGTATTCCTCCAGCAACTGAAATACCAAAGTGTATAGGTTAGGTGTCTCAGCCGTCCATAGATTTGGCGCATCCATAGCAAAGGTAACCTGACCGCTTAGTACCTGCTGCTTTTGTATAAGGATATCCTTATAATATAAACTGCCCCATACCGGTATCTCCTGCTGTTTATCTTCATTTAGGATATCAAGCCAAGCCGTAACCTTTTGCAGATCGCTTTCTATTTGAATATCCTGTATATGTACTTTCTCTCTCACCAATAGATATACATCTCTAAATATTCCTGACAAGCGGAAGAAATCCTGATCTTCCAGATAGCTGCCGTCACACCATTTGAGAACCTTAACCATCACTTCATTGCTTCCCTGCTTCAGGTAAGGCGTTATACGAAATTCTGCAGGCATATGACTGCACTGGCTGTAGCCGATTTCCTGCCCGTTAATATACAGATAGAAACAGGAATTAACACCTTCTAAAACCATATACACTTCTTTTTCCTGCCAACCCTTTTCTATATCAAAGACTCTTCTATATACACCGCAGGGATTCTCATCGGGAACGTAAGGCGGGTCAACAGGATGAGGATAATTGATATTGGTATAATAGGGTTTATCAAACCCAAACATCTGCCAGCTTGAGGGTACCGGAAGTCTATCCCATTGTTCAATTTCCTCTGGCACCTTATAATATGAATCAAAATACTTAAAGTCCCAAACACCGTTTAATAACCTGTAAGAGTCGGATTCTTCCTTTACATCTCTGAGCGCTGTCTCCAGATTATGATAAGGAATAAAATAAGCTCTTTCTTTTTCTCTGCCTTTTTGCAGAAATGTTGGATCTTGCCATTCAGTTTTTTTCATCGCAACCTCTTTCCGGAATATCTGTACAAGTCATTTTAACATTATTAACATTTAAAGCAACATTTTAACATTATAATAACACGATATTAATATGATGTCAAATAATTTTATACAAAAAAGAGCCATGAAAAGAATACTATTTTGTGATTTTTGTACTCTTTCAAGGCTCTGTTTATGTTATTATTATTTTTTTATTATACTTTTATCTTCTTATGGCTATAAAAACCCTCCAAACCAGGTTATTTTATATACCCGTTGAGTTCCTGTAAATTACTTTTGTCCGTACATAGGTAACTTCATATGGATCATCAGGGTTATCAATTCTGTACAGCAATTGCTTTGCCAGGCGCTTTCCAATCTGTGAATTATTAACCTGTACGGTCGTCAGATTCTTTGTGTAATTGAATTCATTATTATCATCATAACCTGAGACTGCCACATCCTCCGGAACATTATATCCATGACTCTCCAGATATTGAACTAGTATATTGGCAGCATGATCATTCACACATACAAAAGCATCCGGTACCTGGGTGATACCATTCATAAATTCTTCTATGGTGCTGACATAGGTCTTTAAAGTCATATTACCGGTGTAGCAGATATTTGGATCGATGGACATTCCAAACTGATACATTGCCGATACATACCCTTCGTACCGCTCCATGTTAGTCTTCGCATACTGTATATCACCAATAAAACCTATACGCTCATGACCTTTCTTAATCAAGGAAGTAACAATTTCTTTTATGCTGTCCCTTCCTTCTAAAAGCAGCAGATCTCCTTTTAAGGATTCCGTGGTCATACCTGTTACAATATCAAGAAATACCTTTGGTATTGCCAGCTCGTTCAGCAGATTCAGCATAGCCTCATCATAGACATTCATAACAATGATCCCCTGAATACTGCCATCTGTTAAGGATTGCGGCAGCACATATCCATCTGTCAGATGTGCCGGAAGATATGTATACATCAAACCAATACCACTGTTTGAAAATTCTTCAGCAAGCTGGTGGATTATCTTCACCCAGAAAGCTGATGTTTCCGGTCTTGATACCACTACGGAAACTAAAGTCTGCTTCTTAAGAGGAATCGAGATACCCGCTTCCTGAAGTTTAGATGGTTGGTAGTTTAATTCAGCGGCACATTCCAAAACTTTTCGTTTCATGTCCTCTGAAACACCCTCTTTGTTATTAAATACCTTCCATACAGTTACTCTAGATATATCCAGTAAATCAGCTATATCTTGTATTTTCGCTCGTTTCATCCAATATAACCCTTTCATTTATTACTTATCAGATTTCATTCCATGTAAACTCATTATGTTATTGAGATTATATCATAATCCCATGCAAAGCAACAACATATATTTTATAAATGTTCATATTTTTTTAACATTTGTTAACGATTCAAACCTAATGCCAGGAAATTCTAATATCCGAGCATAAAAATATACTGCCCATTCGTCTGGATGGCAGTATCATGTTTGCTTTAAAACTCTCTCTGCTGATTTGGATGGCTTCATTACTTGTACATTTTCGCATGGTTTGTTAACTCTCCCGTCTTTATTCATACCTGAATTAATGGCTATGGAAAATCTATATGTTATCTTCCAGTTCCTTCATACATTATATAATCCCTCTTGAAACCAAGTGTGAAATGTCCTTAGTTAATAATTATTTATTTCTTTTGTGACAAACCGTGCTATTAAAGTGTATTATAGGTGAAAGCTTTCAAAATACAGGAGGTGGTTTTTGTTGGAGCACAATATTTTTCTTGTGCATGCAGAAAGGTATAAAGATACTGTTTTTCGTATTTCATTGAGTTATCTGGGCAACACCTATGATGCGGATGATGTTGTACAAGAGGTCTTTATGAAATTATATATAACGACTAAGCATTTCGCTACGGATGACCATGTCAGATACTGGTTAATTCGGGTGACTATTAATACCTGCAAAAATCTGCTAAGGAGTTCCTGGAAAACTAAAAACGTAGCTCTGGACCAGGTCACTGAGCCAATAGCTGTATTTGAACAGAGCGAACAGGAAGACCTGTATCAGGCAGTCATGGAGTTACCGGAAAAATACCGTACAGTTCTGTATTTGTATTACTATGAAGAACTGTCCACCAAAGAAATTGCCAGGTTATTAAAAATCACTGTATCTTCTGTTACCACCAGACTTTCTCGTGCACGAGACCAATTAAAGGAG
>JAQSXJ010000147.1 GCA_029256725.1 Anaerocolumna sp.
TCTGATATGTCGTGGGTAATGAGAATGGCAGTTTTATGCTCCTTTCTGATAATTCCCCAGATATCATCGGATACTTCAATACGGGTTTGATAGTCCAAAGCTGAAAAAGGTTCATCCAATAAAAGAATATCGGGTTCCAGCAGAAGAGTACGAATCAAAGCGGCGCGTTGTCTCATTCCGCCGGATAAAGAAGAGGGTTTAGAATTTTTGAAGGTAATTAATCCGTAAGTTGATAGCAGCTCGTTAATCATTACATAGCTGTTTTCGGTTAGTTTATTCTGTATTTCGAGTCCAAGAGTGAGGTTTTTCTGAGTGGATCTCCATTCCAGTAAATGATCTTTTTGCAGCATATACCCGATATTTTTTCCGGATGCTTTCAAATCTTTTCCATCTATTAAAATCTCACCAGTGTCAGGTCTTATAAGTCCTGCTATCAATGAGAGTAAAGTTGATTTACCGCATCCGCTTGGCCCAACAATAGCAAGGAATTCGCCGTCATCAACGTGGAAGGAGACATCTTTTAATGCCGGTGTTTCTTCTTCTAAACTATGGTAGGTATACACAACGTTATTAATTCTTAAAATTTCTCCCATAGGCTCCTCCGGTTTATTTATAATGTATTATATGAAAATATGGCGAATGGTGTGAGAATAAAAGACATTTTCTCACTTTTTATTTACAGGAGAACGGAGAGACTGGTATTTTGTTTTACTATAAATGCAAGATTTGAGTTTTATAGGTGTATTACTTTATGGATTAAGCATGTCATAGTAACTGGGTGTTATTTATTTTCTTATTTGATATATTTATGTTCAGGTAAATCTGGCGGAAAAGGGATAATATCTAATTTAAACCGGTATATAAACTGATTATAAAAATTATTAAAATAAAATAAACAAGATAATATGGAATCACAATTAAAAGCTGTACAACAGTGTAAGCTATCAGGTATAATGTATCTATAAGTTTACATAAAAACATAAGGGAGATGAAGGATGAAGGATTTTGTTATAACGACTGACTCAAACAGTGATTTACTGCCTGATTACATAAGTGAAAAGGGGATAGTGATCATCCCCCATTATTACGAATTGAATAATACAGTATACGGTGATGAAGTCAACCTGACACCAAAAGAATTTTATGATAGTATGCGAGGAGGGTTAATGCCCACAACGATGGCAAGTAATCCCGCAGTCATACATTCTACTTTTCTTAAACTTATAACAGAAGGAAAAGAAGTATTACATATTAGTTTTTCCTCTGCCTTAAGCGGGGGTTGCAGTAACGTAGCAGCTGGTGCCAGAGAATTGTGTGAAGAATATACAGATGCTAAGATTATAGTTGTAGATTCCTTAAATGCTTCACTGGGACAGGGCTTAATGGTTATGAAAGCCGTAGAACTTAAGGAATCTGGAAAAGGAATTGATGAGATAGCAGACTGGCTTTTACAGCATATAAGTAATTTCTGTGTACAGTTTACAGTAAATGATCTGTTTCACCTTCAGCGCGGAGGACGAATTTCTAAAGTATCAGCCTTTGTCGGAAGTATGATAAATCTCAAGCCGATTCTTGTTGTTAATGATGAAGGAAAACTAGTACCTTCCGGAACTGTAAGAGGTCGTAAGAAATCCTTATCCACCATTGTTGCGAATATGGTGAAGGAAATGGGTGAGGCAGTAGAAGCAGACACTGCGGTTAAAAATTCTTTAACTATTTGTGTTGTTCATGGTGATGCATTAGAAGAAGCTGAATATGTTGCCAGGTTAATAAAAGATATAGTGAAAGAAGCTAATGTTATTATAAATGTTATAAGTCCCAGCATAGGAGCACATTCTGGTCCCGGAGCTATCGGAATATGTTTCTGGGGTGAGAATAGAAACAGTTAGCAAAGCAGGACTAAAACTCATCATAGGGACCGATGATCTGATACTGGGTATTTATTATAAACCACATCTGTTCAAAAAAATGCATTATATTCCATACAGCTGCACCGGCGAGCATATATTCCTGAGTAAAACCATAGAGAGTTTGGATACTTCTGGCATCTTTAAACCAGACAATATGATTTACATCAGTGTTATTGTCTCTACTGGTGTAAGTAAAAAACGGAGCCATGGAGGCAGTATCAAATTCTATAATTGCCCCAACATCGGCAGCAAGCATTATAGCAGCATCTGAATTGAGTGCATTGGCTACAGTGTAATTTCCGTCACTGGATAATTTCCAGTCATATCCGATGATTGGGACGCCGAGAAATATTTTTCTTGAGGGAATCACAGTGGTTGCATAATCAAGATTTACTCTCACAGTTTCTATTGGTGTAACAGCAGCAGGGGGACCAAAAGTGAACCCCCAATTATAGGAAGCTAGAATAATATAATCTATAGCTTGAGCAAGATTTGAGTAATCAATATCAAGATAAGTAATACCTGGGGGCAGATTAAAGATTTCAGGAGTAAGTGTAAACATAGTAATAAGTCCTTTTTCCTTCATACGGGATGAAAGGACTTTTACATTTTCAACGATAATCGGATAGTTATCCAGTGTAATATTTTCAAGAAAAAGATTGATTCCGGAATATCCTGTTTCCTCCACTTTATCTATTATCAGAGTTATAAGAAAATCTAATACTTCATAGGAAATACTTCTGGAAAAAAAAGAAGTCGGTTCAGCCGCAATTGCTCTATCTGTAGTATTTAGAAACATTATAGGTGCTACACCATATATTTTAGCGTTACTAATAATATCGGTATCATCATAACCGGAAAGGAGACCGGTTGAGGATAATTGATAAGAAAAAATAGTTAAGAAGCTAAGATAAGGAAGTGTTTGTCTGAGTACTGTAAAATCAATGAAAGGATATGCATATCCGTTAGTTTTCAGGCGACCGTTGGTATTATTGTATCTGATAACTAATTCTTCCCCCGGATATAAAAGACGTCGGCCAGACAGCGTGGGATTGTTCCTTAGAAGCTCGAGGGGAGTAACATTATGAGCGGCTGCTATATCGAATAAAGTATCGCTCTCCATTACAATATAAGTTTCCACTGGATATACAACAACTATAGTCTGTCCGATTACCAGATTATTGTAATTGATTATACCATTATTTCTTATTAGAGTTTCAGGGGATATATTGTATGCTTCAGCTATCGAATAAATGGTATCACCTTGCTTTACCAGATAAATCTCCATATGTAACCTCATTAAATCACTCTAATAATATATATTCTGTTAGTAAAAACTCATTCATAAAATAATACCAAATATTATATATAAAAGATTTTTTTTACTTGACTTTTTATATATAAAGTAGCATAATAGTTTGGCAAGATTAATTCTTAAATGTTAAACGAGGTGTGGCTCAGATTGGTAGAGCGCTGCGTTCGGGACGCAGAGGCCGTGGGTTCGAATCCCGTCACCTCGATTTTTTATGTGCTGGAATAACTCAGTTGGTAGAGTACCTCACTCGTAATGAGGAAGTCGTGGGTTCGAGTCCCATTTCCAGCTTAAAGAAAAGATTGTAAAAATCATTGGTTATAGAGTTTGAATAAAGAAGTCAAGGCATCCGAAAGGGTGTTTTTTTCATGTCGTGGTAAACATTTAGTAACTATTACGAAAAAAATAACAGAACACTGAATTGTGCCCTGTTATAATTTATTTATTCTCTATTTAAACGGCCTGGTTGCAACCTAGGCGGTATATAATATTTATAATATTGCGTTGGCTATAATTTTATCAAATTCTCTTATATCAACACCTTTATTTAGATTTACTTTTATATGTCCTGCCATTGTCCATAATTCAACTTCTGCATTTACATCAAATATTTTCCCCGCATTCTCAGTCGAATACATTACGATTGATGAGTAGGGCAAACTATAAACTTCAATTTTCTTTCCAGTAAGACCTTGAGCATCCCTAACAATTAAGCGTTTGTTAGTAAAAACAGCTACATCTCTAATTGTTTTGTAAGCATGTAAAGCCTTTTCACCCTCAATTAACATATTGCTAATGTCATCTGGAACTGGACATTTTGTTGTAAATGTCCATAATAACGTATTTTGTACATCCATTTCTAAATCCTCCTATGTAATTATTTATAAGTAACTCATTTGAGTATCATATATTATAACGCCACTTATGGCTACTCATGAAAAAGGTGAGGTTGATCTCTTGTTCGTCTTCCAACTTAAAGAGATAGTCGATAGTTGGACGTTTATAAACTTATAAGTCAGACGGTTTCCCACCGGGTAATCATCTTAGTTCAGACCTATTTGAGCTTTACCAGTTACTTTATCATTAGTAAATGTAACATTTGCATTTGATCCATCCAATCCATTTCCGTACCATGAAATTATCTTTATCGAGATATTACCAGCTGAGGATTCACTCATAGATGTTCCTTCACTTCCAATTAGTTTAACAACCTCCTCATAGGTCATTCCATTTTTAATCGAAGTATATTCATCTAATGTTATATATTTTAAATCATTAGACTCCATAGAAGTGCTTGAAGGAGTGGATTCAGATATTGACGTAAGATTAATATTAGGGACAATGTTTCTTAATATAATACTAATTAATATAGCACATAGTATTATAAACAAGAAAATAAAAAGAGATTTCCCAGGAGCAGAATTTTTTTTATCAAGTTGATACTCATTTATACCCGCCTTCAGAATGCGCTGTGAAGGTTCACGGTATTCTGTGTTTTCATTGTTATTTTGATTTGTTATGGGTTTTCCGCAATTTGAGCAAAAATTACCCCCAGCTAATGGCTCTCCGCAGTTAATACAATAATTATTCAAAACATACTCCTCCTATGTAAGTAATTACCTACAGTATGAGATATGAAAGTTAATTTGTCAACAGTGGTCAAGGGATACTAATAGGTACTCAGTAGTGAGTGTTTTTTCATGGTAGACAATAATTTAATTACTACTTATCTGATATGAATTTAGGAAATATAACGTTTTTTACAAAATATTAAACTATAATATAATAAAATTTACAATTACAAATAGCTATAAGACTTAGTACCTATAAAAAGTTTAAGTATTTTGTCAAAAATTAATTGGTAATTTGTACATAATAACAAGATATAGTGATTTTAACTTTCCTAAGATGCTTGTACTAAATTGAAGAAAATAAATAAGTTTTCAAATATATTGTATTTTTTTGCACTTTATTGGTGCTGAATAGCACTAAATACAATATCTACCCTGCATAATTATAGACAAATCCAATGTTTGTAAAGAATTATTGACAATAGATTAATTGTATTATATAATACAACTTGTGATGACGGCTTAAAGTCGTTAAGATATTGTCTAATATGAATATTTGCAAGGTTGCTTTTCTAAATCATTGAACGTCAATGAAGAAAGGCTTTTTTTGTATAATAGTTTAATGATTTAATGA
>JAQSXJ010000040.1 GCA_029256725.1 Anaerocolumna sp.
AGCTGATTCCGTTAATTTTCTTCTGCGAACATACTCTGTCATTGAAATCCCGCAGATATAACTGAAGATTCGTTGATACACACCAAGAGGTATACCGGTGATCTTAGCAGCCCTGTCAAAGTCCACTTGGAAAATATCACTTTCCAGCATATCTATGACCTGTTGTGTCTGTTCCATTACATTCATTTTCCTCTTCCTCTCAGTTATATCTTATATTAAGCCGATTGTGCCCGCTTTCCATTTTCTGTACAAATAATGTGTGCTTCAATCTGAGTTTCCTATGTTAAGAAGATAAAAATTAATTCCAAAGTCCGTTCTGTACCATAAATGTTGACTTGCTATTCTATATATCTGCCACGGGTACATTACCTACCAGCCAGTTAAGCTCGCTGTCCTGCATAAATCTTATCGGCCAATCTTTTGTAGTAGAGGTCCAGGTATGAAAATTGACGATGCAGTTAAACAACTGTTCCACAGCCTCTTCTGACTTCTCACTGATTGTCTTGTTCATATACTCTAAAAGGTTATCGGGTTTTTTCTCTACTCCCTCAAGTACTCTTAAAAACCATTTATGGTAAGGATACAAAGTCTCATTGTAGGTCAATACTAATCTTCCTGCAAACAACACATAATTGGATATTGCAGTTGTAATCAGATACTCATTATCTCTTTTCACACCTTCATAGAAATACCATCTCCAGGCTTCAAACTGAGCATAGAATTTCTCCATGTTTTCTAATTTTCTTTCCACCGGATACCTTGAGGCTTCTTCTACAAGCTGCTTTAGTCCCTCTATTTTTGAGTAGGATACAAAGGCATCTTTAAAGGCAAACTTTGCAGGTTCACTTCCCATAGCCGCCGTTTTCTTTATAAACTCCACAGAGGTGCATTTTCCGTCAACGTAACCGCCTTCATAAGGTGTCGCTTCGGTTTCATAATAATTGAAGTTCTCATCCTCTAACGCTTTCTTATAGTTCTCTTCAGACATTACAAGCATTAGATCAATGTCAGAATTCTCAGCGGCAAAACCATGAGCCACAGACCCGCCAATAATTATTCCTAATACATCTTCTCGTTGTTTTAATTTATTTGTGATTGTTTCGATAGCAAGTGTATGGTGATTGTACATTTTGCAAACTCCTTTGTTTTATATTGATATGGATTCCGTTCTCCAAGGGGTATTATAATGTATTTTTCTTGATATTGGAATATAAGACTTCAAGTTACAGAACGAACCTTGTTATTATGGTACAGAATTTTTCTAAAACTCCATATAATTATTTATCTTTTTCATTTCCACGCTTAAAATTACCTGTTACTTATGCCATTATCAGTTGTGCTTCTTTCTGGTCCGCATTCTTGATTCGCTCCAGGAATCTGTTACTATCCTTATCTTTTAAAATAGTAACCTGCTTGCCATGCCAGTATATAAAGACTTTCTTATCTTTTGAGACCTCAAATGTAAATGGATTTTCATGCAGCTTATTTCTCTTATCTATTTCTCCCAATGACTATCCCCCAGACCATTTCTTTAACTTTATTTAGCGAATAAATTTACCATTTTATACTTTATTGTTATTACCTAAAGATTCTACGCAAATTAGGTATAGCCACAAGGGATACTTTCTATATATTTATTCTCTACTGCACTAACTATCAAATATCAATTTAAATGATTATAAGTCTGCATCAGCCCATGTAGTTCTATAGAGCTCTTTATAGTCGGTACAATCACATTGGCAGCAAATGCTGCCATTTCCTCCGGTGACTGCTTACAGCCGGTTTTCAACCACTTTTGAAGAAAGCCGATATAGCCGTTGATGATAAAGGCATTAAAATACTCATACTCCTCTTCGGTCATATGAGCACCGAAACTTTTCCACAGATCAGAGATTTTCTCATCAACAATATTCTTAATACGATCTACAAAAGCAGCATCTCCGTTTGGCCCCAGCATAATCTCGCAGAACTCTTTGTTTTCGGCACAGATGGAATATATCCTTACCAACACTTGCGGGGGTTTTCCCTTTTCTGGCGAATGATTCATCATCTGATCAATAATTTCATTGAATTTCTGAAAGAAATCTTCCTGAACCTGACTGATCATATCATAAATATCCGTATAATGAAAATAAAAGGTTCCCCTGTTAACATCCACAAGCTCCGTTAGCTCCCGAACCGTTATACTAGAGATTGCTTTCTGATGCATGAGACTGAGCAGTCCTGTTAATAATTTTTTTTTGGTATTGCGAACACTTCGGTTGTTGTCACCGCTCTTATTCATAGATGTTTCACCTCATATATTGAATAGATTTTGCATTTGTGTTGAAAAATACACATCCTGTCTTATACTGTTTATTGATTTCTTGAGCTTAATATATTATGCTGAATTCTAGTTTATTTTTCAACACTTGTCAAGTCATAGAAGGATAATTACAAGCAAAGTATTTGGTGTTAATCACAGGAAATACAACCAGTTTCATTCATTTCAATTTTTCAGCTTGTATTTATCCTGAGCTTAGGAGGTAGCATGAATTCTTTTGTACGATTTGAAAATGTCGGTAAAACCTATCATTCAGGTGATGTTAAAGTTAACGCACTGCATGATACTAATTTTGAAGTAGATAAAGGTGAAATCTGTGTTATTGTAGGGCAGTCAGGTGCCGGCAAGACCACACTCTTAAATATTTTAGGCGGTATGGATACCTTAACCACCGGCAAGGTGTATCTTGGTGATACAGAGATATCAGCCCTGAGCAAAAAAAGCCTTGTAGGTTACCGCAGAGAAGATATTGGTTTCGTATTCCAGTTCTATAATCTGATACCGAATCTGACGGCTCTTGAAAACGTTGAGATTGCCTCTCAGATGATAAAAGATCCGATTCCTGCAGCAGAGATTCTTGGAAGTGTAGGCCTTTCAGAGCGACTCTATAATTTTCCCTCACAGTTATCAGGCGGAGAACAACAGCGAGTTTCCATAGCACGGGCTCTGGCAAAGAATCCGAAACTATTATTATGTGATGAACCTACCGGAGCACTTGATTACAATACCGGTAAGCAGATTCTTAAATTATTGCAGGATCAGAGCCGTGGAAGCGGAATGACCGTTATTATCATCACCCACAACTCCGCACTGACAGCAATGGCTGACCGGGTAATTCATGTTAAGAACGGAACTGTTTCCTCAGTGCGCAAGAACGAAAAGGTTATACCGGTAGAGGAGATTGAATGGTAATGAAAAATTCTGCATGGAACAAAAACAACCTTCGGGAAATACGACACACTTTGGGCCGTTATCTTGCGCTTCTTGTTATTATAGCTCTTGGTGTGGGTTTCTTCTCCGGCCTTAAGATAACCAAACAGGCCATGTTGCAAACAGGTGATGCATTTATCAAAGCTTCCAAAATGTATGATTACCGGTTACTATCTACTCTGGGCTTTACCGCTGAAGATGTGGATTACATCGGCGGACTTGAAGGTGTTACCACTGCCCAGGGTGCTATTAGTGCGGATTTTATTACAGCTTTTCATGATACCGAGGATGTAATCTTAAAAGCTCATTCCATTACAGACAATCTGAATCAGATAAACCTTGTAAAAGGCAGACTCCCTGAGACTGATAATGAATGTGTTGCAGATGCCGGATATTTTACCGAAGAAGATCTTGGCAAAACAATCACTATATCTGCCAAAAATGACGAAGATATTAGGGATAGCTTTACCTATCAGGATTACACCATCGTAGGCTTATGCAATTCTGTAAACTATATGTATCGCAGCGACCGCGGTACCACAAAACTTGCAGGCGGTTCCATAAATGCCTTTCTCTATCTTCCGGAAGGTGGCTTTAGCATTGATTATTATAGTGAAGTCTATGTTACCCTTACGAATAACCAAGGGCAAATCTTTAGCAAAGATTATGAGGATACCGTATCCACTATGGAACAGCCATTAAAAGTTGCTGTCAAAACCCGTACAGATTTGCGCTATAGCGATATTACAGAGGAAGCTAATGAAGAAATAGCAGAGGCCCAAAGTGAATATGACACCTCTTATAAGGAATATCTGGATGGAAAGACAGAAGCAGAGGATAAGTTAAGCGATTCCAAAAAGAAGTTAGCGGACGCCAAGACTGAAATAACCAGTAATGAAAAGAAGCTGACAGACAGCGAGACCACCTTAGCAGAAAAAGAAAAGGAATATAACTCCTCCCTCTCCGATTATAAGACCTCTAAGAAAGAATTTGATACCCAAAAATCCGCTACGCTAAATACCCTGGAAGAAAAGCAGCAGGAAATTACCACCAGTCTTTCTAAAGTAACTGATGGTATGAAAGAAATTGAAAAAAGCGGGGTCCTTGACCAATATAATACCTTGAAAGAATCAGAAGCAAACTTAAAGACCGCCCTTGGGCGGCTTTCTGACCCATCAAGTACAGAACACCAGACCTTAACCGCACAACTTAAACAGGTATCAGAAGGACTGGTGCAAATTGAGGCAACTGGTGTAATTACTCAGTATCAGATCTTAAGTAATTCCATAGAACAGCTGGAAGCAGCTCAGAGCACACTGGATGCTTCAAAAAAGACAGCGGAAAGTGAACTTAAAACAGCAGAAAAACAGCTTACATCAGCCAAAGCTCAACTGGACGCTGCAAAAGTAACCCTTGATACTTACAAAGAACAAATAACAGATGGAAAGACCTCTCTTACCAAAGCAAAAGAAGAGTATAGGAAGGGCCTGAAGAAATATCAGGATGCCAAAGAAGATACAGACACTACTTTAAAAGAAAGTGAAGAAAAACTTACCGAGGCGCTGGATAAAATAAACGATGCCAAAGAGGAGGTAGCCTCACTGGATAAGCCCACCACCTATGTACTGGACAGGACTAAAAATATCGGGTATGCAAGTTTTGAAAATGACTCCTCCGTCGTTGAAGGTATTGCAAAGATATTCCCTATCTTTTTCTTTCTCGTAGCGGCTCTGGTATGCAGTACCACCATGACACGAATGGTTGATGAACAACGTACTCAGATAGGAACTCTGAAAGCCTTAGGTTATACCAACCGTTCCATAGCCTTAAAATATGTAACTTATTCGGGAAGTGCTGCTGTGCTTGGCTGTATTCTTGGGTATTTTACAGGTACCAAGTTATTTCCTTTTGCAATCTGGCAGGCCTACAAGATGCTATATGATTTCGCTGAAATCAAATATGTATTCAGCGGCAGTTTAGCACTGCTGACCTTATTGGTTTCCCTTCTTTGTTCCGTTGGCGCAACTTATGCTGCCTGCCGTACAGAACTGTCACAGATGCCAGCAGAATTAATGAGACCAAAGTCTCCCAAGGTAGGAAAACGAATCTTTCTGGAACGGATCCCTGTCTTATGGCAGGCTATCAGCTTCCTCCACAAAGTATCCATCCGTAATATCTTACGCTATAAGAAGCGCTTGTTTATGATGATACTTGGAACCGGCGGTTGTACTGCACTGCTGCTGGCAGGCTTAGGTTTAAATGATTCTGTCAGCAATATAGCCGATGATCAGTTCGACACCATAATGCTCTACGATTACACCATATCCTTTTCAGAGGCTCAGACAGAGGAGGACATGGCAGACTTTCAGGATAGTACCTCTGATCTCTTGTCCCAGTGTGTCTTTGTATCCTCTGATACCTATGAAGTTACAGGCAAAGGCGGTAATCAGAAGATCAATGTCATAGCAAGCGATGACCCTGATATTACACAGGTTATCGGGCTCCACCTTAACGGCAAGACTGTTCCTTTTCCGGAAGAAGGTTATGTAGCTATTAATGACCGCCTGGCAGAAACCGAAGATCTTAAAATTGGTGATTCTATGACCATAAGCCTTAATAATACAGAAGCCTATACGGTTGTAGTCGGTGGCATCTTTAAGAACTATGCCTTTAACTATATGTTCATGAGCGGAGCCACCTATGAGCAGGTCTTTGGAGAGAAATGTACTTATAAGACAGCCTACGCCAACACAGATTCCTCGGATATCTACAACGTATCTGCAAAACTCATGAAAGATCATGGTGCTTCAAGCATAGTGGTTACAGCCGATACCAGGAACCGGGTTACTAATATGATGAACAGTCTGAATTATATCGTATGGCTGGTAATTGCCTGCGCCTGCGCCCTTTCATTCGTAGTTATGTATAACCTGAGCAATATCAATATAACGGAGCGGAACCGGGAAATTGCAACCATTAAAGTTCTGGGCTTTTATCCGGGGGAAACCTACAGTTATGTCTTCCGGGAAAATATCGTTATAACCCTTATCAGTACCATGTTCGGACTTCCGGCAGGAATCCTGCTCCATCGTTTCGTAATGGATCAGATAAAGATTGAAGCAGTATCCTTTAATGTACAGATATTGCCTGTGAGCTACCTTTATGCCCTGGTAGTCACTATGGGTTTAACCTTGTTTGTTAACTTGATATTGGTTCGAAAAATCGACCGGATTAATATGGCTGAGTCCTTAAAATCCGTAGAATAATGCAGCTAGAATAATTATTTATCTTCTCTATCGTATTGCAATGAATAACTATATAGAGGGCTGTTTCAAAGTATTAGAAAACATTTTCGATTTCTGTTCTTTCCTATAATACTATGAAACGGCCCTTTTATGTTTAATGCATTTAACTATCATAACACTGGCTGTGATAATAATTGAATAAGATTATTAATATTAACCTTTATATATTCAATATTATAATCTTTAACATCTTTTTTACAGTTTAATATTATAAAATCAGCATCTCATGTTCATCGTATTTAAAATCAGGCCCATACGCAACTTCCCAATAATAGCCGTCAGGGTCTGCAAAATAAGCGTGGTAACCACCCCAAAAAACCTCCTGTGGTTCTTTTACGATGTTACCGCCTGCTTTTCTTGCCAGTTCAATAACTTCCTCCACCTTTGCCTTACTGTCCACATTATATGCCAGTGTAATACCTGAGAAACCCTCTCTAATAGCCGGAGGATTTACATCATCGATATCTTTTGCAAGTTCCTGTACCGGAAATAATTCCAGTTTCGTTCCATAGGAATTAAAAAAAACTATGTGAGGATTGTTTTCCGTAACATCCGTGACAAATCCAAGGCCATCACGGTAAAACTTAACGGATGCCTCCATATCTCTGACACCCAGACAAATTATGCTTACTCTGTTCATTTCACTTCTCCTGTTGTATTTATAATTTGAGATACTAAATAACTCCATTTAGATAATTATTTTAGTATAATATTTATTAAATAATATTCATAGATACTTATATATAAGCATCTGCAGTTCGTAGCTCTTTTAATCCGTCTTTACTGTTTTCCTGGTACTCCATTTACCATAGATAATATTGCCTTTGTCATCTTTAATATACCCGCGTACCTGGACATAATAATTAGTCTTATTCTTTAGTCCTGCTACTTGTATTTGCTGCCCGCTAACGCTCTTGATTACTGCATTTTTCATTGCGCTGTTTGTAGAATAGCGGAGCTGATACTCTTTGCTTCCCGCTTTACTCCATTTTGCAGTAAAACTGTTAGTACCTCTTTTCAGCGTTATCTCGGTTTGTTTCATATCAACAGTCCAGATGCAATACAAATACAGGTTTTCAGAGACATTCGTTACAGCTCTGTCTGGATAGGAAATTCCAGTCCCGTCAGCTTTTGTATTGAAACTGCTGATATAGATATTGTTACTACCTTTTACAACAGGAAGTATTTGAGGAGCATATTTTTGCTTGTCTTTAATTGTCTCTATCGTTGTTGCTTCACCATCCAGCGAGAAATGTTTTGAATATGAGAAATTAGTGTCTAATATTACTGTATATTCTTCTGCTTTCTCAGTTAAATTGTTCTCTTTGGTGTTACTGTTCTCTGATGAAGACTTTATGACCGCAGCCTCATTTCCACTGTAGGTATCTTCTCTATAATCCTTTAATATGGATTCATAATTGACCTCTCTCCATATTGTTGCATTTCTATATTCGTTCTGAATAGGCGTAACAATACTTTCCACTTTATAATCACTGGTTCCAAATCCAGCGATGGGTTTATCCCATGGTATCCCAACAATGTGCCACTTTTCGCTTAAGAATACTTGGTTGGTCATATAACTGTTATAAATATGCATCATACGGCACTCAATTCCCAGGATATCCATAAAATATTTGAAAGTATAAGAAAACCCTTCGTCTATACCGTTATTTTTTAGTAACGGTCCGATAATACCATAGGCACTTTGAGGAACATCTTTCTTTTCACGATGATCGTATATACAATTAGCAATCAAATATTCAAAAATTGCTTTTGCTTTCTGCTCCTCAGTCATACCAGGTAGAATATTTTTATCAACTACCTCGGCTGCTTTCTTAACTACTTCCAAGTCTGTCCCCGAATATCCTTTAAAGTTCTTCTTTTGAACAGCCAGAACAGGGTTATATCTTACTACAGATACTTTACAGAAAGCAATATTGGTATCACAGTTTGCAAAGACAATCGCAGTTCCAACCCCAGCAGCATAAATAGTACCATTAACTACCGTTACAATAGTATCGTCAGAAGATGTCCAGATAATATCTCTATGTTTTCCACTACTCTGGGGCTTGATTTCCGCCGTTAGGATATAGCTCTCTTCCGGGTTAAGATACAGATTGGATGCATTAAGAGAGAGTTTCATTATGTTGCTTGTTGTTTCTTTCGTACTGGTTTGAGCCTTTACAAAGGGGAAAGGAAACAACAATATACTCACACAGATTACCAATGCTAATACTGTAAACGTAATCCCTTTACTTTTCACAGAATTTCCTCCTTATCTTTATGGAATTATACAATATTTGGATTTATTTGATTATATCATCTAGTTCGTTATCTGTCTAATATAACAACCTATTTTCTGCTTTTCCAATTCTAATTCACTTATTGTCTGTCACTCATTAAGAATGACTATCTATCTGGTATAAATGTAAAATAATCACCTTGATAAGTAGTAAAATATATAAGCTAATTTCTCTATAATTGACCAATTTTATATACTTATTTTCCCAATTTCAATCGACTTTTTGACTTATTTATGGTATAATAATTCTATGGTAACAGGAGCAAAGTCAATTGATGGCTTGGGATAATTATGAGTGCTTGCCCTTCCTTTTATAGAGGAAGGAGGTGAACTTTTCCTATATTACATAGAAAGGGGGAGTGCGCCTGATGACAGTTGCAGAAGCATTATCTTTAATGATAACCTTCTCTAGCTTTGTCGTAGCTTTGATTACTCTAGTTGTTAGTCTGATAAAGATAAACAACAAAAAATGATTATCCTGCACCGCCTAAAGTATAGGATAATCATTTCTTATACACGTATTGGGCAAGCATAGGTTTTAACTCTGTGCTGCCTGTTACCTACATTATATCAGTAGCTTTCTTTTTTGTAAATACTGGATACATCTTTTTCCAGCATTTCTCTTTTCATTTCCAAAAATTCTATGGCTTCTCATTAATCTGTTCTGAAGTAAATCCGTTTATTAGATCAAAATTGCCGTTATATGTTACTTCCATCTGAATGTATGTTTCAGTAATTATCTGAGGGGTCGCCCAATCGCCTACTTCGGCTACAGGAAGTAACTTCAAATAAATCTTTCCATTATTAAAAATAAACTCTCCATAGCTTCCAAAGAAAACCGAGGTTAACTTTTCTCCCCATTCTTCTTCAAGTGGTTTGACATTTATTCTATATCCGGTATCTTTTCCATCAATGGTAATCGTCAATATATTATCCTTTATCTGATACTCCATTCGTTTATTTATTCTTTCTGACCAGTCAAAAGAGTCAAAGGACTGAAATGTCCATCCCCCCTCCTTGCTTTTTATAAGAATATATAAATCATTAAAGGATATATTCGTTCCGCTTACACTTCTTGATATCATGGCTAAGTCTTTGATTCCATCACCATTATAGTCCTGATATCTAATCCTTGGTATTTCACCATAAACGCCCCAATCAATATCTAATACTTGAACTTCATTTCCCTGTTTCACACATATACCATGCAAGGTATAGGTTCCCTCTTCCGTACCAATCTCTTTCAGACCATATACATAGATATCCTCTTGGGGAAGACTTGCTACTAATGCAATTGTTCTGTCGCTTTCTATAAATTCATTCCACTCATCTCTGCTTTCTATGAGTTCGTCGGGAAACTCTGTATCTTTTGAAATAAGATTGACTGCACCATACGAGGTAAGCCCTTCCGTATCCTTCCGTGTTTGACTTTTTGTGTTAAGCGAAACCAGTGTACCGGCACTTATAATCAAAATCAGAATGATGATTACCAGCAGCAGGCCGTTTCTCTTTTCCCCCTTGCTTAGTATATTTTTCAGCCGTACTTTAAGGCTTTTTCCGGACTCATTAAAACCTGTTGTTAAAGCAATTTTTGGTGTATTTTTCCGTTTAATACAGGAGAGTATTGTTTCACCATATTTTTTTCGGTCTTCGAAAGACATCCCTTTGATCACCGCTTCATCGCATGCAAGCTCCAGATCAGCACTGGCTTCATGGCGAAGAAGATAGACTACCGGATTGAATATTTTTCATTGCTTTACTCTCCCAACTTCCCATTTTTGTCTATTAGTATATTTTATACTTGTACAGGTTATTCTAGCATAGAACCACAAAGTTTACAATTAGAATAAAAATATATGCACATAGACAAATTCCTGAGGTGATTAAGTTGACTGGTAATAATGATAACAATATAAATTATGAGATATTAGGCTTACGCATAAAAGAAATCCGTATAAGAAAAAATCTGACGCAAGAAAATGTTGCTTCTTATGTCGGTTGTAATGTTTCTCATATCTCTAATATCGAAAACAATCATACCAAAGTATCTCTTAATGTTCTATTAGCTATTGCAAACGCACTTCATACAAGTATCGATTACCTTTTATCAGATCAATATGAAAACTCATCTTTTGCATTGGATAACGAAATTTTAAGAGCGCTAAAAGACTGTGATAATGACAAGAAAATAAAGATTTTAAAGATAATTTCAATTATTTAGATTATTAAATGGTGGCTGTTGCAGCTACCGTCTGAAAGAAGTCGGACGGTAGCCTTGATATTTAGGAGCATTTCACTCCACTGCAAACTCTTCTGTTGAAGGCGCACCGTTCCAAACATACCCATCAGAACGGTAATAACCTCTTATAACAGAACCATCTGTCTTTGTATAATCGATGACAAAAACCTCCCCTGTCTCTATTTGCATCGGATAGTTATCATAAGGTAGTACATCGCCGGTTTTGCTGCTGTCCTTGAAGTCATTATAAGCATTTTCTAAGCGCCAAAATTCACGGGCTGCGTAATCTTTAAATCCGGTTAGATCTTCTTTCCCAAAATACGATGCCGTATATTTTTTATTGTTAATTGTAATTGTATCTTCTCTAATGGGTTCAATCTCTTTTGCCAGCCAAGCTAAGTCTTCTGAATAGATATTATTCGTGTAAACCTTTTTTAACTGATTTGCCATACACGGAACTGATTGAGTATTGTTATCCATTGCATCAAAATCAGTATGAGCACCACCGTAAATTCCCATAACGCTTTCACCACTTAGATTGTCAAACTCACGGATGAAGTTTTCTGTCATCTTATTTTCTCGATATATATCGTCGGAGATCTTATAATAATATTTCCCCTGTTCAACCGCTTCCTGGGCCAACGAATACCTGTCAGAGTCTTCCAGATTATTTGCCTCCAAATAATCTAGAAATCGTTCTCCGGTAGTATCACTCTGGTGTCCAACATCCGTACCGTGGAAGATTGTTTCGGGGCATCTGCTTTTTATATTCTTATAAAATTCAATAATATCAGGTGTATATATCATAGTTCCATTCCAATCATCATATAACTCATTTAAAATCTCATCACTATCTGACTGCATCCAGACATTTAAAAACTCAGCCGTATAATAGGGAAGTTCAATAAATAAATGCCGCATATTTTTATTATCATAACGTTTTACGGTCATATAACAAGAGTGTCCAAAATTTTTTTTCTTTTGGGACACTCTTGAAAAAGCTATATTTTATTAATGGATAAATCGATATATTTTCATTAATAATATTCAAACTTTTGCTTTTTGTAAGTTTAAGCTGTCTTGTTGTTCTGCATCTACAGATTTTCTTAAAAATACATTTACCATAAATACTGTAAGACCGGCAAACAGGATAGAATTAATAAAAAATGCTATTACAACCGGCATATTTTCAATAATAATTCCTCCTAAAAACATTCCTGCCGACATGGAAATCATGGAACCTAACGATTTCAGTGAATATATCCTTCCTAAAAATTCATTTTTTGTTTCTGTCTGTAAGATAACACTTATATTAACATTGACCATTGCAACTGTTATCCCTAGTATAAAAAATAAAGCAGCAAAGAACCCTACTATAAAATAAGATGACGGAAGAAAGGTCCCATGCAGAAGAACAATGATTGGCAGAAGTAAAAAAACAGGAAATTGAACAATAACTATTTTCGTAAGATTACTGTATAATTTTTCTTTGATATTAAACTTTAATGCCAGAGCTGCTCCTAATAACAGTCCAACCGACATGCCTATTTGTATGACAGCAACCGCTGCTAAAGTTGATTTATATACAACGTTAAACATATAAGGAATATAAATGGAATAAATCGATATATAAATATAGTTCCATACCAGAGCAAATACAATAATAAACAATATCTTTTTATGCTGAAGCAGATATTGTATACCTGCCCGGGTTCCAGATTTTTGCTGTACTTTTTCTAATTTAACCGTTCCTGACGGATGTATGAACATTTCTGTAATTGCAGATATGATATATGCTATGCCGGTTATAAGGAAGACCAAATGGATTCCCAATGCCTCATATACCGCAACACCTACTGCGAGACCCAGAATGGCTATTGTATTATCTACAACAGCCAGCAGGGAATTGGCCTTTGTTAATTTTTCATCCTCCAGTATGGAAGGTAAAATACTCATGGAGGCTGGATTGAATAATCCTGAACAGATATAAGTAATCACTGCACCAAGATAAATCCAAAGGAATTTATACGGTAAATCAACTAAAACCATAACTAGAAGGAACAATATATAAATTCCCCGTATATAATCTGTAACATACATTATTTTTTCCTTTTTCCATCTGTCTATCATCTTCCCAAATAAAAACAATACCAACCCACAGGTTATATTACCAATAATATAATAAGTACTCATCGCTGTTGCAGATGCTGTTACATTTAAAATGTACCAGGGCAGGGCAATATTAAAAATACCTTCTCCCAATTGAGATACAATCTTACCCCAAAATAAAATCCAGAAGTTACGATTAAATCTCACATTTGTTTTTTTATTACCTTTCACTTCATAATTATAACTCATACGTATCGATTTCACCCTCTTCTAATAATAGACGTTCAATCACTGTTTTCATAAGTTCACAATAGTTCTCAACCAAACAGTTAATATCACTGTACTGCTGTTCCAGCGGACCAAGACAGAAACCAGAACAAAATCCTTCCAGTTTGCAAGCATTACACCTGTGTGTATTTCTTAAGCTTCTTTCTGCATAAAGCCGGTAGGTATTACTTTCAAGCAATTTATTAAGTTCATAGATGTTTCCATAGTATCTGGAAGATCCTTTACAGGCAAAAATACTTCCATTGGGTTCAATACTAAGCTGGCTTCCGGTACCAGAACAGGTCTTAAACCCCTTAGCCAAATCTAAATGGTCAAACATGCTAAGATAGGTACTCATCCAATAACCGGATACCGGAACGTTTTTACTTTTTCCGTATCTGTATAGTTCTATTATTTTATCTGTAATCTCTGTTACAGGTCTATTATAAAATTCCTGTGAAAGATCCAGAACCACCCCAACTTCCCTGACTCCATACTCTAATGCACAGTCAATAATAGAGGTATCAAAATATTCATATGTACAGTCTGATAGAACAGAATTAAATGCCACATAATTATTCGTACTTTTGAGAATCTCCAGGGCTTCATAAATCTGATTGCGGCTGTCTTTCCCGGAAAGCATATTCCTACTCGATTTTTTGGGGCTGTCAAAACTGACAACTACTGCTACACCATATCTGTTAAAATACTCCGCTATATCAGTATCAATTAAAGAACCATTTGTCACAATACTGTAGGATAGATCTACACCATGCTTAATACCGTCTCCGTAATAGTCCAGAACAGCCTTTATGGTATCTTTATTGGTTAAGGGTTCCCCTCCAAAAAACTGTATATGTAAGTCTCTGTTCCCTGCTTTTTTAACCAGCAGCAGGACCAGTTTAATATATTCTATCGCATCCTCACAGCCCATAATCTTATTGCTGCTTTCATTTTGCGACACCTTTCTTTCTTCTGAACTATAGATAGAGTGTTCAAAACAATATTTACATTTAAAATTGCAATTATTGCTGACAATAAGCTGGATGGTTTTTATCTGACTTCCTGACAGCAAGCCTCTTAGCCGCTCTTCCGTATGCAGCGTAACATAATCCTTATCTACACCACCATAAATCAGGAAACCTTTTTCTGCAAACTCATCAATGATTTCTTTTACATCTTCTAACGCAACCTCAATTTCCAGATTCTCTTTTAAATCCTTATCCTCTGTATAAACAACAGGTTTATAGAAATTGGATAATATTCGATAGATAGCTGAATCAATGGAACAGACTTCCCCAATCTGACTATGATAAGCTATAATATCCTTTGGCCGTTCCAAAAACGTTACATATTTTGATAATTGTATCTGCTTCATATGTTAACTCCTGTATCAGACTTCGATAATATCTGAAAATTCATTGTCACCGGTTCTTAAGATCAGTTCTTTGGTTATTGTTTTGTAAACATTACACAGACTCTTGTTATTACCATATATGCTTCCCTTTTTCTCCAAAGCTCCAACGCAAACACCGGAGCAAAAAGATTGTATTTCACAGCCGTTGCAATCATTGCCGTTTTTGTAAACTTTATTTAAATAATTTCTGTATTTATCTCCCTTTAATACATCAGTAAACGTATCAATACTACCCATCTTACTAGGGCAGCATTTACAGGCAAATATATCTCCGGATGGCTCAACACTGACCTTACTGCCTGTTGCAGGACATGCCTTGTAGCCTTTTTCAAAAAAAGTACCTTCTTCATTTTTAATCTGACTATACATTTTTGCCCAGTATCCGGTTATCTGAATCTCCTTCCGGATTCCATAATCATATGCATCCAGCAAAAGTTTTATAATATCAGATTCATTAAAGCCTTTCCCCATAAAGTCCCCATCTAAATCAAGAATCAATCCTAAATAACGAATTCCATGTTCAGCAGCAAAATCAACCAATCCTTTATAATCGTAGTTACCAATAGTCCATTTCGATATGACCGAATTAAAGCTCACTGTTACCTTTTTAGCTTTCAGCATTTTTAAAACCGGAATCATGATATCATCTAATAACAGACCATTTTTGCTAATACGTTCCCTGCTGTTTGGAGAATCGTAGCTGATAATAAGCGATACATTAAACTTATGAAAATACTCGGCCATTTCTTCGGTAATGAGTGAACCGTTCGTTGTAATGGTATAAAATATCTCAATACCTAACTCCTCACCTGAACCATAAACATCAAATACCTGCCTGATTAATTTCCAGTTCATCAAGGGTTCCCCGCCGAAAAATTCGATAGACAATAATTTATTTCCATTTTTTCTGATATTTTCAAGCATATTTTCAATTGCCTGTCTGGCAACCTCAAAGTTCATGTCGGAAGGACGGTTTGCTTCACTGTTATCTCGTAGTTTATGTTCTTCATTTAAAAAACAGTATGTACAATGAAAGTTACAGAAATTAGATACTACAAGCTGCAAGCCTACTAACAACCTGCCGTCATCAGCTAATTTTCTGCTGGTTAATTCCTCCTTTAATATTTCATCCTCTTCCTCATCTTCTACTATAAAATAATTATCAATAAACTTATTCTTAATATCTTTTAAATCAGCTTTATTCAAAGTCTTTTCTGTTATATTTTCTAGAATTTGATATGCATTCTCATTAAGCTTTGATAGATTTCCAAATAACCTATGATAGACAAGATAATCCTTATCTCTTTTATTCACCTCAAGATATCGGCTTTTCTGATACATACAAGTACTCCCTTATTATTTATTAGTTTGTATTGCAGGTTAATGAAGTCAAAACCCCATTAGCCTGCAAAAAATTTAACAAATGACCATATGCTAACAGATTTTAAGTAACTATATTTGACCTGTCAGTTCTTGCGATAGACCTGATTCCCAGGGTTTAACCGTCTTGCAGATAATATTGACATGCTGATATTTATTTTTTTGTTTTTACAGAACCGATGGTTCCTCCAATACTATTATTCACTACTACAGAACCAATAGTTCCGCCTACGCCTACTTTGTTAGTGGATTGATTTCTTGTTGTTTTTTTCATTGTTATGTCCCCCTTATTTTTAATTTTAAACTACATCAAATTAATACGTTAGCATGGCAAATTGTTAAATTATAGAAATATTATATCTTCTTTTTACATATTATGTCAATCGATTCTTTTCAATTAAATAAAAATAAAGCCGTGTGCAAATTTAATCTGCACCGGCTTTATTTCGCTTCTTATAGTCCTGTCTTTTCAGTTTCTTCTCATTGGGCAATTCTGTTTCAATTTCCAGTATTAACTCAAAACCTATCTCGTTCATTGCATCTGTTAAAGCTTTACTGTTGATTTCATGATATACCGATTCAAGGCAATCAAACGCATTGTGATATGGTGATTCCGACACAAATCCCTCCCCGTCGTTTACCTGTATTACTGCCGATACATATGCGGGAGACATCTTCTTCAACTGAAAGGTGAATATATCTAATCCTATATATTCTAAGAATAAATTAGCGATAACCAGCTCCGCTTTCGGTAAATCTATTGAAAGGTCCAGTAGATTCCTGCTTAGCAGCATCAGTTTATCCTGCATACCATAATACCTGCTTTTACAGCTGTTAAGGTACTCCATATTGATATCAATTCCATAAACCTTGTTATGTTTTTTCAGGTCCACATGCTCTAACCCGTTTCCCCCTGCTACGCCAAGAATAGCAAGTGAATCGATATCATATGTTTGAATCTGTTTTCTCATGATTTCATTCATACATTGCAGTTGATATACCGTGTCAAGTTTCATATGGCTTTCATAAATATATAAAGGTATCTTTTCCCATGGATTAATGTAATCACCCCCTTTATTTTATAAATTATCAAAATCAGAGACAAATATCAAGTTTTCCTCAATTTTCTTAAATTTTGCGAAATATAAAATTTATCAATTAATACTCTAAAGTTATTCGGGAATTCATCACATACTAAATTTATTAATCTTAATGCTTCTTTGGAATCATTATTAACAAATGCCTCATATTGAGCTTTACATCGATTCTTTTTCCAAAATGTTAAGTCATAAATTGAGTCAACGCTTGACAACCCCTATTTTCCTGTTATACTAAATAAGTCGCAAACCCTTACAAACCAAGGGTTTCCCAAATATTACATCGTGTGTTCGAGACCTTCCACACGTAAAACAAAACTAAAGGAGAATTTCATATGAAAAACAAAACCCAATTTATCACACAGGCTGCACTTATTGCTGCCATCTATGTGGTACTGGTCTTTGTGTTTAAGCCTATCAGCTTTTCCAACATCCAGATAAGGATTGCGGAAGCACTGACCATACTGCCCTATTTTACACCGGCTGCCATACCGGGTGTTGCCATTGGCTGCCTATTAGGTAATTTCTTAAGCGGTTCCGATATTCTTGATATCATCTTTGGAACACTGGCTACTTTAATCGGTGGAGTAGGCTCTTACCTGTTAAGACGCAATAAATACCTGGTTCCACTGCCTCCCATTATCTCAAACACCATTATTATCCCATGGGTACTGCGCTTTGCTTACGGGCTGACTCTGCCCATACCTGTTATGATGGCAACTGTGGGAATCGGTGAGATACTCTCCTGCGGCGTCTTAGGGCTTGGACTTCTGTTCTTGTTGAATTTATACAGAAATGTGATTTTCCCGGAAAACGGATACTTTAAGAAAAGTAAGAACCGGTATTAGTACATACCGGCAGTCATTCAATCTTTCCTGTAAGTATAGTATTAACAAGGTCTGATATATTTTGATTCTTAGAATATATCACTATAGATAAGGAATTGAAGAATGCTAAGGGACAAGTTGATAACCCCTAAGCAGAATGGAAGCCTTAGTTTCAAGACTCAACTGATATGACCCCAATAAGTTAGACTTTATAACTTAACTTATGGGAGTCAGTTCAAACAGCCATGAAACTGAGGCTCCTTTTCTTATGTTCCTGTGCTGTTATATCTTCCAATGCCTTTTCTCCATATATAAGCTGCTACCGCTGTAACACCGGCTGCTGCAAAGGGGGACATATACTTTAATACATCCATACTGCCTCCCTCTTTATTAAGAATATACAGGCAAGGATAGTAACTTACAAACCCATACGGCGCCAGAAAGGTAAGCAGAAATTTTACCGGCTTATTATAGATTGTCAGCGGATAGTCCGCAAAGGTACGGAACCCGCTCTGATTGTCCGTATAAAGCTTTCCTATCTCATCATTTCTTATGGTATAAAAGCTGGAAGCTCCAATCATAACCAGTAAACCTGCATGAATGATTATGCCCGAAAGAAGTGTTACCAGCACAAATACAATTTTACCTCCTGTCCATTCCAACTTGACCCTGTCAAGGCTGATTCCCAGAAATACAACTGCTAAAATAAGCCTTGGAAAGAAGGTATACTGAAACTGGCGAAAGACCAGATAGCTTAGAGGTCTTAACGGCCTTATAAGAATGGAATCAAATTCTCCGCTCTGTACAATCTGTCCCAGAGTAATCATTGGTCCCCATAAGAAAAATCCGCTGATGGAATAACAGAACCAGTTTATGTTGAATAGAAACAGTATTTCATGATAAGACCAACTCTGAATAGAAGAGAAATTCTGAAATATAATCCATGTTCCTGCATAATAACCAAATACCATAACGGTGTTGGCAGCCAGTTCCAGCAGAAAGGCGGATCGATACTCCATCTTACTTTTCATGTAGGTTGTTATAAACTTCATATATAGTTTTATGTTCATGTCATTCTCCCTTTCCTGACAGGCATCTTGCCAAATGGCTAACCTCCCTGTACCGCCAGCTTTCTCCGCCCGCACTGCCAGGTATACTCTGTGGCAGCAAGCATTATAGCAATCCATAACAGCTGTATCAGAAGGAGTTTAAAGATCTCCTGTATTCCCACATTTCCCGTTAATATAGTAAGGGGTGTATAATAAATACACTGAAAAGGAAAAAGAAACGCAATGTTTTTCAGCTGTTCCGGAAAGAGCCACACAGGAATCCAAGCCCCTGAAAAAATCTGTTAGATTGCCCTCACAAACATGTTAAGAGGCCAGGTAACAAGAAACCAGAAGGCCAGGATGCCGATAAAATAAGCGACCAGAAAACTTACCAGCATTCCCAGCAGAATAGATATCAGGAAGGCCGGTAACCGAAGATCCAGGGGCAGTTCAAAATGCCACAGTACTCTGCTCATAAGAAGCAGCGGTACTCCCTGTAAACAGATATTGACCAGATTCTCCCCCAGTCCGTCGCAGAAGGAAAAGAGCAGCATATTATAAGGGCGAACCAAATCAATAGCTATTTCACCGGTACGAATCTTACGATTCATCAATTCTATTGTACTAAACTCTACCCCACAAGCAATGACACTGCTTAAAATTACATATGTAACGGTCATTTCTCTGGAATGGCCAGCCATGGAAACGGTATTTCCCAGAAACAATGCATTCCAGATGCTAATCTGTATATATAAGTATAAAACTTTTCCTAAAATTTTTGTAAATGCGTTCGCCCTGTAATAAAATATTCTCTGCACCGCATTTTTAATAAAGCGCAGGTATAACTGCATATCCTTCCTCCTTTCTTATTTCTTTCGGTATATACTACGGATGATTTCTTCCAGATCCACTTCCCCCATCCTAAAATTCCGGATATGGTAACCGGAAAACAGCTGGGATAGGATTACTTCACTGGTGATTTCCACTGGAGAATATTCAATGGTCAGCTCTTCTCCTTCGGTTAGAGTTACCGGAAGCAGCGAAAAGGCATCTTTCATCTGTTCACTTTCCTCCTGGCTTACTGTTATCATAATCTTACTGCTCCTACCATAGTCCTTTTTTAAATGGCTGATATCTCCCCTGTAAATAATATGTCCGCCATCAATTATCATTATTTGCTGACTAAGCTCTTTGATGTCTGTAATATCATGCGTAGTCAGAATAAAGGTAGTGTTCCTCTCCTTATTCACCTGTAAAATGAATTTTCGGATATAATCCTTAACCGATACATCGAGTCCAATGGTTGGCTCATCCAGAAAGACAATAGGCGGATCATGAAGGAGGGCTGCACAGATATCCGCTCTCATACGCTGCCCAAGGCTAAGCTGGCGCGCCGGTTTGTCAATAAAACTCCCCAGATCCAGGATGTCACAAAACATCGTTAGGTTCTTCCGGTAACTGTTCTCCTCAATCCTGTACATCTTCTGTAACAGGCAGAAAGTCTCACGAATGGGGATATCCCACATAAGCTGGGTCCGCTGACCAAATACTGCACCTATAGAGAACGCATTCTTCTTTCTATCCTTAAAAGGATCCTGAGAATTAACTCGAATGGTTCCAGAGGTCGGTGCCAGGATACCGGTCATCATTTTAATGGTCGTGGATTTACCGGCTCCGTTTGCTCCGATAAATCCTGTTATGGTTCCTGCCTCAAGGGTAAAAGAAATACTATCCACCGCCTTGGTTATCTTATACTTCGGTTTGATGAAAGAACGTAAAGCCGCTGCTGCTCCGCTTCCATGCAATGCAGCGGGAGGAACTGTGCTTACTGGTAAGCCCTTCCCATGAACTGGCCGGAAAGACTATAACACCGGAGGAACTGGCAACTTATCCTCTGCTTCTTACAGAAAAAGGTTGTGCCTACCGTGCTGAATTTGAAAGAATACAGAACCTACATGGGCTTGCACCCAAGATAGAATTGGAAACTGACAGTACACCTGTATTAAAACAATTTGCCGCTGCCGGGCTTGGTATTACACTTTTACCGAAAATAGCTGCATTGGATGAATTAGAAAACGGTAGTTTAACAGAGATAATCTGGGACGGAGGAGAATTTGAGGTATATTCTGAATTGCTATACCATAAGGACAAGAAGGTAACAAAAGCTATGAAGGCTTTTTTTCAACTGGTTAGAATACATAGTGTAGAACCGGAAGAAACTATGCTGTCAAAAGCTACGTAGTCTTTTGTAAGATGTGTTAACAGCCGTATATAAGTGCCTGCTTACACCTTAATCCAGCTCTAATTTTGATTCATTAAACCATTCATGCATTGTTTTATTTGCCTTTTGCCCGCCCTACGATACATTTTAGCGTGCGACTTGGCTTCCAGCCTGTTCGGTACTTGTTTCATAACATTTTTACATATTTGATGAACGAAGAGTCCGGCTTGCCAGACTCTGGTACTGAAGCGCTGTCACGCTAGTGACAACCTTCCTTAAGCACTTCATGTGCATGTGCATCCTGCCCGGCAGGGTTTTAATGCAATAAGACTCAATCCTATTACATGAAAGAGGTGCCGCTTATAACCGTAAGCAGTTATAAATGACACCTCTTTTATATTATTATTACAATTATAATTCGCAGTTATTAACCGTACGAGGGAAAGGAATAACGTCTCTGATATTTCCCATACCGGTCAGATACATTACACAACGCTCGAAACCAAGTCCGAAACCTGCATGTCTTGCTGAACCGTATTTTCTCAAATCCAGATAGAAATCATAATCCTCTTGTTTAAGTCCCAATTCATCCATTCTGGCAATCAGTTTATCATAGTTATCTTCTCTCTGGCTTCCTCCGATAATCTCACCGATGCCGGGAACCAGTAAGTCCATAGCAGCAACCGTCTTATTATCATCATTAAGCTTCATATAGAAAGCCTTGATATCCTTAGGATAATCCGTAACAAATACAGGTTTCTTAAAGATTTCCTCCGTCAGATAGCGCTCATGCTCTGTCTGAAGATCGCTTCCCCAGCTAACCTTGTACTCGAATTTATCGTTGTTCTTCTCCAGCAGTTCAATAGCCTCTGTATAAGTTACATGTCCGAACTCAGCATTCATAACGTGAGTAAGCCTGTCCAGTAAGCCCTTGTCCACAAATTCATTAAAGAACTTCATCTCTTCCGGTGCATTCTCAATAACATAACGGATAACATATTTAATCATACCTTCTGCCAGAGCCATATCATCCTTTAAATCAGCAAAAGCAATTTCCGGCTCAATCATCCAGAACTCGGCAGCATGACGGGTAGTGTTAGAATTCTCCGCACGGAAAGTAGGTCCGAAAGTATAGATATTGCGGAAAGCCATGGCATAGGTCTCACCGTTTAACTGACCGCTAACTGTAAGATTCGTCTCTTTTCCAAAGAAATCCTCTTTGAAATCAATCTTACCTTCCGGTGTAACAGGCACTTTCTCAAGATCCAGAGTAGTAACCTTAAACATTTCGCCGGCACCTTCTGCATCACTACCGGTAATTAAGGGAGTATGCACATAGACAAAATCCCTGTCCTGAAAATATTTATGAATAGCATAGGCAATCAGGGAACGCACTCTGAAAACCGCCTGAAATGTATTAGTTCTGGGTCTTAAATGAGAAATGGTACGAAGGAATTCCAGACTGTGTCTTTTCTTCTGAAGAGGATAATCTGCAGTAGAGGTACCTTCAATTTCAATAGCAGTAGCCTGAATCTCAAAAGGCTGCTTAGCCTCAGGAGTAGCTACCAGTTCACCTTTAATAATCAGAGCAGCTCCAACACTAAGCTTTGAAATATCTCCGAAATTCTCCATAGTATCATGATATACAATCTGAAGGGTCTCAAAATAGGTGCCGTCATGAAGTACAATAAATCCAAAAGCTTTAGAATCTCTTATGCTCCTAACCCAACCACCTACAGTAATTTCCTTTCCAATAAACTTCTCTTTTTCCCGGTACAGCTCCCGGATTGTTATAAGTTCCATTATACGGGCTCCTTTGTTCTATAAAATATAAGGATATTATACCACAATTATTACAATTTACCATCGTAAAATCAACCGATACATTTCTTGTACAGATAATATCCAGTTAAAGCTAACCTACCGTTTCTTATAATTCAGTAAATTCTCTAAGTAATAAAAGATACAAATAAATGAAAAGCATATTTTCCTTAATCAATTTCCGATAATAGTTCTATCCTGGTGAAATAATATTAGTATATCCTAGGGAAACACCACACCTGCTGCCTCCAAAGACCACGAGGATTTGTCCTGGTCTCCCTAAGGTTTATCTCGGGAAGGAACCTAATGACACTTAAACTGCTGTAAATGCGCCGAAGTCCGGAAAAGCCACTGTCTGAGCGAAAAAAACCAATCTAACCCCACAGCAGGTTCCTTCGCGAGTTTGGCTTTTCCGGACTTGTCCCAAGCACTTACAGCAGCTTATAGTGGAATAGGTTCCTTGCCCGAATAAACCGTGGGAGACCAGGACAAATCCTCGCCCCTTTAAACATCGCCACCGTTTCCCCAATCCTCAATTTATCCTTTGACAGTCCCCCCACAAAGTGCTAGAATAATTCTATACATTGTTAAATTTCAGACAATCCAGCAAAGCGCTGATTGTCCTCTCTACAAGGAGGTTGTTATTATGGTGGTTACAATATGTATTGGGAGTTCATGTCATTTAAAGGGATCAAGAGAAATTGTACATACATTGGAAGCACTTATCAAAGAACACGGTGTAGAAGATCAGGTACAGCTTACCGGCTCCTTCTGCATGGGAGAATGCGTTAAGGGAGTCTGTGTAAAGGTGGATGACAAATCCTTTTCACTGACCCCCAGCAATACCAAGGAATTTTTCACACAGGAGGTTTTAGGGGGCCTAAAGCATGAATGTCATCAGTTTTAAGGAAGCAAAGTGCAGAAACTGTTATAAATGTGTAAGAACCTGTGAAGTCAAGGCAATAACCGTTAAGCAGGAACAGGCACAGATAATGAATGACAAGTGCATTCTCTGCGGACATTGCCTGGAAGCCTGTCCCCAGAACGCCAAATTTCTTATCAGTGATCTTGACAAGGTAAAGGGATATCTTAAGGAAGGAATACCCACTGTAGTATCACTTGCACCTGCCTATCTTGGAGTGCTGAAATATAAAACCCCAGGTCAGGTAGTAACAGCCCTTTTAAAGCTGGGTTTTACCTCCGTCCGGGAAACAGCAGAAGGTGCTGCCTTCGTTACAGCAGAATATCAGAAACTGCTGGCAGACGGCAGTATGAACAATATCATAACCACCTGCTGTCCAAGCGTTAATGACCTTATAGAAATCTATTATCCCTCCTTAACGAAATATATGGCTCCGGTGGACTCCCCCATGGTAGCCCACGGTAAGTTAATCAGACACCAGCTTGGAACCGATGTCAAGGTGGTCTTTTTAGGTCCGTGTATTGCAAAGAAGCGAGAAGCAGTAGGAGACCCAAGAACCAACGGTTACATCGATGCAGTCATAAACTTTACAGAGTTTGAACAATGGCTTGAAGAGGAGAAGCTTCAGCTGGATACTCTGCCGGACTCCCCCTTTGATAATCCGGATCCCAAGGTCAACCGCCTCTATCCTATCAGCAGCGGAGTCCTCTCTTCTGTAGTTGCAACGACAGACACTCCAAATAAATATCGGAAGTTCTATGTTCATGGAATAAAGAACTGCATCGATTTATTTGAGAGCATGGAACGGGATGAGGTAAGCGGGTCTTTTATTGAGGCCGACATCTGCAGCGGAGGCTGTATCAAAGGTTCTGCCCTGAACCGGGAATCCATCTCACGTTTTAAGGTAAAACTTGATATGGAGGAAGCCATTCCAAAGGTACCTCAAAAGGATAAGGACTTCTATGAACGTGCCGGGGATGTGTCCTTTCACCGGATATTCTGCGACCGTTCCCCAAGAGATCCAATGCCCACAGATCATGAGATTTCAGAGATCCTAAAGAAGATTGGAAAGTCTACAAAAGAAGATGAATTAAACTGCGGTGCCTGTGGTTACCGCAATTGCAGGGAGAAAGCAATTGCAGTATATCAGGGAAAAGCAGAACTTACCATGTGTATTCCCTATATGCATGAGAAAGCTCAGTCCATGGCAAATATAGTACTGGATACCACTCCAAACATACTGATCATAGCAGATCCTGATATGCGTATTGTGGAGTTCAACAGTGCAGCAGAAAGAAGCTTTCGCATTACCAGAGCCAAAGCCCTTGAGATGTTTCTGTATGAGCTGTTGGAAACTGCTGATTTTGAAGAAGTAATTAAGACCAGAACCTCCGTCTTTGGAAAAAAAGTAACCCTGCAGGATCCCGGCATTACAGTTATACAGAATATTGTATATATCGAAAAACCTAAGGGCGTTCTTGGCATCCTTCAGGATATAACCCTGGAAGAAGAAAAGAACCAGCTGGCTTACAAGGTGAAGATGGATACCATTGAAATGGCTCAGAAAGTAATTGACAAGCAGATGTTAGTAGCCCAGCAAATTGCAGGGCTCTTAGGTGAGACCACTGCTGAAACCAAAGTAACTTTAACAAAGCTTCGTGATACCATCCTTTATGACGGCATGGAGTCTCCTAATAAAAATAACCGGAGCACATAATTAGCCACCTGGTTTGTATAATATCCGGCTGTTCACTTTAAAAAACAAAACTTTACAGCCACTTTAGACAAGAATGCTTGTGCTTTTCAGAAAGGGTGGTAAAATATGAACGTTAGTATTGATGCAGCTTATAAAAGCTTAAATAAAATTAAAGAAGAATTATGCGGTGATAAGGTAGAACTGTTAAAGACAGCGGATTCCAATATCCTGATTCTGGCAGACGGCATGGGAAGCGGCGTAAAAGCCAATATCTTAGCCACTCTGACCTCAAAGATACTGGGAACCATGTTTTTAAATGGTGCTTCCATTGACGACTGCATAGAAACCATAGCAAAAACCCTGCCGGTCTGTCAGATCCGGCAGGTGGCTTATTCCACCTTCAGTATCCTGCAGGTATTTCATAACGGTCAGGTCTATCTGGCCGAATTTGATAACCCCTCCTGCATCATGATACGGGACAATAAGCTTTTCCCTCTCCCTTTTACGGAACGTGTTCTGGAAAATAAGATTATCAGAGAATGCCGGTTTACAGCCTCCATCAATGATTGCTTTATACTTATGAGCGATGGCGTAATCCACGCAGGCGTTGGTAATCTGCTTAATTTCGGTTGGAACTGGCAGAATGTTGCGGATTTCGCCCTTATGTCTGCCAGAGAGACCCTTTCAGCTTCCAGACTTGCAGGTACCCTTATTAAAGCTTGTGATGATCTGTATCTGCAGCTGCCGGGTGACGATACCACGGTAGCAGTTTTACGTATAACTGGTGCAAAAGTGTTAGACCTTTTTACCGGTCCGCCTTCTAATCCCGGCAATGACGGACACCTGATCCGTGAATTTATGGGCAGTCAGGGAAAGAAAATCATCTGCGGAGGCACCAGTGCCAACATTGCCTCCCGAATTTTAAAACGCCCTCTTATTACCTCTTTGGACTATACCGATCCCGCACTTCCTCCCATTGCCAACATGGAGGGAATTCATCTGGTAACTGAAGGGGTACTAACCCTGTCCAGAGCCTTGGTTCTGATTAAGCAATACGGGGAAGGAGATATCAGCGAAGCCTTCTTTGATGAGCTGGATAAAGAAAACGGCGGCTCCCTGGTCGCCAAATACATTATCGAGGACTGCACAATACTTAACCTCTTTGTAGGAAAGGCAATGAATGAAGCCCATCAGAATCCTTCCCTTCCCTTTGATTTAAGCATCCGCCTGCATCTGGTTGAACAGTTAAAAGAAGCGGTAAATAATCTGGGAAAAGAGGTCAATATTCAATATTATTAATGCGGGAACCTCTAAACGTACACAATCGAATAACCAAACTTCACAATCAATGGTTATTCAAACCTCAACTTCAAAAAGGAGTAGTATTATGTTAGGAAATGATAACAACATTGACGCGATTAAACAAGAAGTCCTGTATCAGGTAGCAAAACTTAGTTTTGAAGGCGAACTGGATGAGAAAAAGGAAGCACTTCCTTTTGAACTGATTCCCGGACCTCAGGCTAACTTCCGCTGCTGTATCTATAAAGAAAGGGAAATCATCCGTCAGAGAATCCGTCTTGCCGAAGGAAAATCCCCCTCAGCCGGAAAAGATAATAAGAATATCGTTCAGGTCATCAATTCTGCCTGTGAAGGATGTCCCATCACCCGCTTTGTAGTAACGGATAACTGTCAGAAATGTGTAGGCAAACGCTGTCAGGCTGCCTGTAATTTCGGTGCCATCTCCATGCTCCGTGACAGAGCTTATATCGATCCCGCCAAATGTAAGGAATGTACAAAATGTTCTCAGGCCTGTCCCTATAATGCCATTGCGGATCTGATGCGTCCCTGCAAGAAAAGCTGTCCGGTAGATGCCATTACAATGGATGAAAATAATATCGTAGTAATTAATGAAGAGCGCTGTATCGACTGCGGTTCCTGTATCAAGAACTGTCCCTTTGGAGCAATCTCAGACCGTTCCTTTATGACAGACGTAATCGACCTGTTACTTCAGTCCCCCCGCCCTGTTTATGCAATGCTGGCTCCGGCCTGGGAAGGTCAGTTTGGAGCTGATATCACCTTTTCTTCCATGGTGGAGGCAATTAAGGGATTAGGTTTTGCCGGTCTGTATGAAGTAGCTTTAGGTGCGGATTTTGTTGCCGCCAGTGAAAGCGAAGAATGGGCAGAAGGCTACAAGGAAGGTAAGAAAATGACTACTTCCTGCTGTCCTGCATTTGTTAAGATGATACGCAGACATTACCCTCAGCTGGTAGAAAATATGTCTACTACTGTGTCTCCTATGACTGCTACTGCAAGACTTATAAAAGCTCTTTACCCCGATGCTGTGTGTGTATTTATCGGACCCTGCATTGCCAAAAAAGGTGAAGTACTTGATACTGTAGCATTACAAGGTGCAGACTATGCTCTTACCTTAGATGAACTCTACGCTATGTTCCGCGCAAAAGAAGTGAAACCTGAGGCAGCAGCTGATACCCTTCAGCAAGGAAGTATTTATGGAAAGAAATTCTGTATCTCAGGCGGTGTTACTGCTTCTGTATTACAGTCTTTAAAAGAGAAACAGGAAAATACCGACATCACTGTAAAGCAATGTAACGGTGCAGTTGAATGTAAGAAGGCTCTGACTCTGTTAAAAGCAGGTAAGTTACCGGAGGATTTCTTAGAAGGTATGGTATGTGAAGGCGGATGTCAGAACGGCCCCGGAAGTGTCCTGACCGGAAGAGTTGCAAATGTAAACCGCGACAAATTATTTAATAAGGCAGACAGCCGTAATATTTATGAGAACCTTGATTCTTACAAGGAACTTGAATTCTCTATGCATACTAAATAATTCATGGTTTCACCAAAGCCTTTAATATTTCTTTTCTGTTCATTTTCTCAACTTGAAGGAAATGAACCGGCTCGTTAATGTGTTCCAGATAATGAGCGTCGGAATTATTGATGATCCGGCATTTTTGCAAGTAAGGATTATTCCTTCTTAATTCTGTTAACAATTCTTCCTCTTTGGAGAAAACAGCTGCTCCCGCAGAATTTATGCTATTTTTATTTACAGCTTCTTTGCAGGCGGCCTCTGCACAGGTGAATCGGGAATCAGGTGGAATAAATCCAAGATTTGATAAGAGACTATTGGAGCTCTTATCAATATGGGCGGGTATCATAATGCCCTCAAAGGCTTTCACAAGTTCATAGACTTCATCAAATCCGATATCTGCTGCATTGACTAGCAGATATTTTTCATTTCCGGAGATTTCATCCCTGTCATTGATCAGTAGTTGTCTTCCAAAGATTTCTTCTTTGTTATGAACCTTATAAAGCTTTTCATAAACAAAGCTATCAAACTCCATTGCTCCTTGCAGTTCCTCAAAAAGGCATAGAACATGTACTTCTTCTCTGGTGCAGAGCTCCATACCAGGAATAGCAATTATTCCAAAGCATTCTGCATGTTTTAGAAAAGGAGGGCAGTTCCTGCTGCTGTTATGATCCGTGAGAGCTATGACATTCAGTTCTTTTATGGCTGCCATTCCTACAATATTTCCGGGTGTCATATCTTCATCACCACAGGGGGATAAGCAGGAATGAATATGCAGATCATAAGAGACCTTATACATGAATCAGTTCATGAATCAGCAGAGAAGTCTCAAATACAGGCTTATTAACCGCCAGAAGAGTTATTCCCTGTTCCTTTGCTTTTAGAGTTGTCTGTTCATCGGGCATTATCCCCTCTGCCAGAACAATACAGGCAACCTCTGTCAGAGATGCAACTGCCAGGGTATTTACATTGGCCATTACTGTAATCCAGACCGCCCCTGAAAAAGCTTTTCCCATAGCTACACTTAAGAGATCACAGCAATATACACCTTTAAGTTCTCTCTCAAGGTTATTGCCAGGATTAATAATTTGGATTATATCCTTATTTAGAAGCTCTTCCACAGTCATGACAGTTCCTGTCCTTTCTTTTCTAATTAATAATGATTCCGGGAATAATTTTTTTCCAGTCTTCAATACACTTGCAATCATATTTATTAATATTCTCCGGCAGGTTATCTCTGCTAAAGAATCTGTGACCTAAAGTTTCATCTGTCGCCTGCAGGATTTCTCCCTTGTATTCGCTGGTCTTAAATATGGTACTTGTCACCCAGCAGATGTCTTGATTTGGATATACAATATACCTGTCATCGCCGGAATATATGCCAAAGAGCTCCAGGTTCTCTACTACAATTCCTACTTCTTCGTATACCTCTCGCTTAGCAGTTTCAAGAAAGGTCTCTCCTATCTCCATGCCACCACCCGGCAATCCCCATTTACCGTTATCACTTCGCTGCTGCAACAAGATCTCACCTTGTTTGTTCTCGATGATAACACCGCAGGCGGGAACCATTACGGGGCTATGTCCTATGGTTTTTCTTATTTCACGTATATAATTTTTTTTATAAGGTTTAATAATTTCTTCTATCTCTTTCTGCATTTTTACACCGCACTTTCTTTTTTAAGAATACATCTGTATAATCTATGTTTTCATAAATGGTAATGTCTTCCTGATTTTCTGCTTATGATAACACAGTACTAACTACAACCTTTTATTAAAAGACAGGCAAACCTGCATTTCTGGATAAACTACACCCCAGCACTAGTACATATAACCAGTGCCTGACAGATACCAACTAAACAGTATTAGTTATCGAGCTTGCTGATTTCATCGGACAGCCTATGGATATATTGCCTTAAAATGTGAATACAGTCCTGCTCTCCGGCAGCGCCTCTGACCACATCCTCTGCCAGCGCCTTACAGGAAGGTGCTCCGCAGGAACCGCAATCAAGACCGGGGAATTTCTCACACAGCTCTTCTACCTTAGCTAGCATGGTAATACTCTCCTGCAGGTCCTCACTTAATTTAAATACCGGCTCATAAGTAACTTCACGATTCCACCCCCAGTTCTTTACCTCACTGCCCTTCAGATGATTACAGGCAACCGGCATGTATTTTCGCAGCCGGATTAATTTTACCTTTGCTACAAAGGGATTTTCAACGGTAAGTACTCCTCCCACACAACCTCCGTTACAGGCATTTAATTCTATAAACTCAAGGGCCGAGAATTTCTGATCCTCCAGATCCTCAAGTACCCTGATAACATTCTCAATTCCATCTGCTGCCAGATAATTATCCGTAAGAAGCCCTCCGGCTTCTCCTCCTGTTCCTCCCCAGCTGATACCAATTTTACCGGATATGGCAAGATTTTCTGTTTCCTGCTTTTCCTCCACTTCTTTCATAAGGCTTATAAGCCTTGGATAGATATCCTTTATGGCAATCACTGCGTCTACTTCACTCTCACTATATCCCATAGGGTTTTTAACCGCACTGACTTTTGCAGGGCAGGGACTGATAAAGATAATACCTATCTTATCTGCCGGAAGTCCGGTTTCCTTCATGGCTTTTTCTCTTGCCAGTGCTGCTGCCAGGTCAACCGGTGCTTTTATGGGCAGCAGATGTTCTATCAGCCCCGGAAAACGCACCCGGATCAAACGCACCACAGAAGGGCAGGCAGTACTGATAAAGGGCATGTTCTCTTCCTGTTCTTCTAAGTGTTTTCTGGATAATTCCGATACCAGTTCGGCAGCTCCGCTGACCTCATATACGTCATGAAAGCCAAACTTCTTAAGAGCTGTCAATACAATGTTAACATCCTCCAGATTATTGAACTGGCCATAGAGTGCGGGTGCCGGTAAAGCTATGGTATACTCATAATTTTCTAAGATATCCAATGGGTCATATACCGCCAGCTTTGCATGATGAGGACAGATTCTTATACATTCCCCGCAGTCAATACAGAACTCCTTCGTTATAACAGCCTTCCCTTTTCGGACCCGGATAGCCTGGGTTGGACATCTCTTGATACAGTTAATACATCCCTTGCACAAGTCTTCTTGCAGACGAACAGCAGTAAAAAATTTATCCATATGAACCCCCATGTATATCCCTGCTTGCCTGGATACTGGTCAAATAAGTTTCACATTGAAACCCATTTTAAATTATAAGCTCAGCATACCCAAACCAATTGTGATACGGTTTAAATATAAAGTGTGAAATATTCTAACCACACACCAGCTCTCATTGCATGTGAATGTGAAATCCCCATTACTTTATCTTCACCGTCATAGTTACCGTAGTACCTATTCCGGGTTCTGTCTCAATATTCATCTCATCGGAATATTTCTTCATATTCGGCAGTCCCATACCGGCACCAAAGCCTAAAGATCTTACCTTATCGGGGGCTGTGGAGTAACCCGCCTGCATGGCAAGCTCGATATCCGGTATCCCTGGTCCCTTATCCTTTAACACCATATGTACTTCCTCCGGGGATAGAGTCACCTGAATTACTCCCCCCTGTGCATGAATAACCATGTTTATCTCCCCTTCATACATGGCTATAGCAACTTTTCTTATAATCTCAGGGTTTACTCCCATCTGCTTTAACTTGGATTTAACATCACTGGAAGCTTCTCCTGCCCTTGTAAAATCCTCAGCCGATACCTGATAGTTAAGCTGTATATTCTGGCTCAATGGGCAGCACCTCCCTTTAAACCTCTCTCATAGAGCATACCACAGGCAGGAAACATCTGCTTATCTGTAGCAAGGAGCACAATATGACTTTCCTTCGCCAGCCCTGTCATCACCTCGTCCGGTACTTTGCCTCTCACAAAGACGATACAGATAATATCCATCATCTCCGCAGTTCTTATAACCTGTGGATTACACAGACCTGTAAGCAGCACGGACTGATCTTTCACAAAAGCCAGCACATCGCTCATCATATCCGCTCCGCAGGCAGTATGAACCTCACGTTCCAGATATTCCTCTCCCCAGACAAGCCTGGCACTAAGTATATCCATTACATCATGAATTGTCATAATATAACCATACCTTTCTCATAGCCTATGGGTCAAAGCCACAGACACGAATTTACGTGTGAAATAACAGAATTGTGAAATAAAAGACATTTCGTGCTGGCTTAGTTGCTTTTACTTGTGAAACTGCCTAATTGAAAAGCAAAATTTGAGTGATTTATTATTCGTTACTTCTAACCCCATCACCAGCAGCCAACCGAGAAACTCTTTCATTTTCATGTACAATTTATACAATTTCAACATCACTTATTTTACACACAGTATAACATTGACGGTGTTTTTTTTCAATGTCTATCATTTTTGCATTAATAGCTTAATATTCTCTGTTTTCCATTTGTTACAATTGTTAATTTTAATATACCTGTGGATTTTTTATCAATAACATGTTATACTGATGTTGTTTGTCGAATGGAAATTTTTAATTATTTCGACAGGTAACGTACAAACAGCCACAAAATCAAGGAGGTTAAAGAATGAGTTCCCAGAAAAAAACAGTCCCGTTCGCCGGCTCAAAAGAGCAGGAAGCGGAGCTTCTCAAAGTCATTAATAAGTATAAAGATGACAAAGGTGCCTTAATGCCCATTCTGCAGGAAGCACAGAGTATTTATGGCTATCTTCCTATAGAAGTTCAGACCATTATATCAAACGAGATGGATATCCCGCTTGAAAAAATATATGGTGTAGCTACTTTCTATTCCCAGTTTTCTTTAAATCCCAAAGGAAAATACAAAGTTTCAGTATGTTTAGGTACTGCCTGTTATGTAAAAGGCTCCGGTGATATCTTCAACAAACTAGCCGAGCTGCTTCATATTGAGGGTGGGGAATGTACACCTGACGGCAAATTCTCCTTAGATGCCTGTCGCTGTATCGGTGCCTGCGGTCTTGCTCCCGTACTTACAGTAAATGATGATGTATACGGCAGACTTTCGGTAGACGATGTTAAGGATATACTTACAAAATACGAGTAATCCAATCCATGATGACTGAAATTTCGTTAAACATATTAGATATTGCTCAGAACTCGGTAAGTGCTCATGCTTCCCTCATTGAAATAATCGTGCAGATAGACCGTTCCTTAAACCTTTTACAGGTTGAGATAAAGGATGACGGCTCCGGTATGACAGAGGAAGAAGCAGTCAATGCACAGGATCCCTTCTATACCACAAGGACTACCAGAAAAGTAGGTCTTGGAATCCCCTTCTTTAAACAGGCAGCCTTAAGCTGCAATGGAGATTTTCATATAGAATCAGAACCTGGTAAAGGAACAAAAATATACGCTTCCTTTCAGCTAACTCACATTGACCGAATGCCACTTGGCGATATGAACAGTACCCTGTACAGCCTGATTACCTTCCATCCGGCTATAGACTTTGTCTATACCTACAGAATGGATGATAAGAGTTTTGTACTGGATACAAGAGAAATGCGCTCCTTACTTCACAATGTTCCTCTAAATGACCCTGAGGTCACAGTATTCCTAAAGAATTTTCTTATGGAGAATCATGATGAAGCAAATGAAGGTATATACTTCTAGCAGCATTTTAATACATCCCATTTCGTTATAGATATTGAAAGATATGCGCATCCAAGTTTGATAAGTTTTTAACAATGTCTCAAACATTGGATTTATACAGTTCTCATTTTAAATAAGGAGGATATCATATGAAAACTCTCGAAGAGTTACAGGCTATCAGAGAAAAAATGCAGGGCCAGATTGGTCTGCGTTCCGAAACTGCCAGCCAGACCAGAGTAGTGGTAGGTATGGCTACCTGCGGTATTGCAAGTGGTGCAAGACCCGTTCTCACTGCTCTTTCCGATGCCGTTCAGGAAAGAAACCTTACAGATATAGCTGTTGTACAGACCGGTTGTATCGGACTGTGCCAGTATGAACCCATTGTAGAAGTATTTGCACCCGGTAAAGAGAAAGTAACCTATGTAAAAATGACACCGGAGAAAGCACTGGAGGTTCTTGAACAGCACCTTTTAAGCGGTAAAGTTGTTGACAAATACACCATCAGTTCCGAAGGGAGGATATAAGGCATGTTTCGTTCACATGTATTAGTATGCGGCGGTACCGGATGTACTTCCTCAGGAAGCGTAAGGATAATCGAAACTCTGCAGTCTGAAATCGAGAAAAACGGTCTTGAGAAAGAAGTCTCCGTTGTTCAGACAGGCTGTCACGGACTCTGTGCATTGGGACCTATTATGATAATTTATCCCGATGCCTGTTTCTATTCCATGGTAAAAGAAGAGGATATTTCAGAAATCGTAACCGAGCACTTATTAAAGGGAAGACCTGTTACCCGTCTTTTATATACAGAAACTGTTACAGACAATGGCATTAAATCCTTAAATGAAACTGACTTCTATAAGAAGCAGCATCGTATCGCACTCCGTAACTGCGGTGTAATTAATCCTGAGAATATTGAAGAGTACATCGGAAACGGCGGATACTCCGCCCTTGGTAAGGTGCTTACCGAGAATACACCTGATGATGTTATACAGACACTCTTAGACAGCGGTCTTCGCGGCAGAGGCGGCGGCGGTTTCCCTACCGGCTTAAAGTGGAAGCTTGCCAAAGGAAATGATGCCGATCAGAAATATGTCTGCTGTAATGCCGATGAAGGTGACCCGGGTGCCTTTATGGACCGTTCCGTTCCATTGCGGTAGACCGCCTTGAAATTGCTCTTAAACAGGCAAGAAAATACGGAATGCTTGGTGAGGATATCTTTGGAACCGGCTTTAACTTTGATATCGATTTAAGATTAGGAGCCGGCGCTTTCGTTTGTGGTGAGGAGACAGCTCTTATGACCTCCATCGAAGGCAACAGAGGTGAACCTCGTCCCAGACCTCCTTTCCCTGCACAGAAAGGTTTATTCGGCAAACCTACTATTTTAAATAATGTAGAAACCTACGCAAATATACCTCAGATCATATTAAACGGACCTCAGTGGTTTGCTGATATGGGTACTGAGAAATCCAAGGGAACCAAGGTATTCGCTCTTGGCGGTAAGATCAAGAACACCGGTCTTGTAGAAATCCCTATGGGTACAACCTTAAGAGAAGTCGTTGAAGAAATCGGCGGCGGCATCCCTGACGGCAAGAAATTTAAGGCAGCTCAAACCGGCGGTCCTTCCGGCGGATGTATTCCTATTGAACATTATGACATTCCCATTGATTATGATAACCTTATAAATATCGGTTCCATGATGGGTTCCGGCGGTCTTATCGTAATGGATGAAGACAACTGTATGGTAGATATTGCTAAATTCTTCTTAGAGTTCACCGTTGAAGAATCCTGTGGTAAATGTACTCCCTGCCGTATCGGTACCAAACGTCTTTACGAGATACTGGAGAAAATCACGAAGGGTCAGGGAACCATGGAAGACCTTGATACCTTAGAAGAACTCTGCTACCACATTAAGGATAATTCCCTTTGCGGTCTGGGACAGACAGCGCCAAACCCTGTACTTTCCACCCTTAAATACTTCAAGGATGAATATATTTCTCATGTTGTGGATAAGAAATGTCCTTCTGGTGTATGTAAAGCACTTCTTTCCTATGTTATTGATGCTGATAAGTGCAAAGGCTGTACGTTATGTGCAAGAGTATGCCCTAACGGTGCTATTGAAGGCAAGGTTAAGGAAATTCATTTAATCCACCAGAGCAAGTGTATCAAGTGCGGTGCATGTATGGAAAAATGCCGTTTTGGTGCTATATCCAAACAGTAGACCTGTTCGTAAGCTTATAAGAGGAGGTTAAGGTTGAAAGAAATACATTTTCAACCACAAATTTGTGCCTGTGAAATCCTCGGCACAAATTCAGATGCACAAAATACATGTGCAGGAATGGAGGAAAAAGATGGACACCGTTAATATAAAGTTAAACGGTACAGAGATGGCTGTACCTGTGGGCTCCACTATTTTAGAAGCAGCAAAGCTGGCACATATTGAAATTCCTACCCTTTGCTACTTAAAAGAAATTAATGAAATCGGAGCCTGCCGTATCTGCGTGGTGGAAGTAAAAGGAGCCAGAAGCCTTGTTGCATCCTGCGTTTATCCCGTAAATGAAGGGATGGAAGTATGGACAAATACTCCAAGAGTATTAAATTCCAGAAGAAAGACTCTGGAATTAATTCTTTCCACTCATGACAGAAAATGTTTATCCTGCGTAAGAAGCGGCGACTGTGAGCTTCAGAAATTAAGCAAGGATTTAAAGGTTGAGAAAGAAGGCCATTATGACGGCGAGAATATAGAATATGAAATAGATTACTCCGCAGCACATATGTACCGTGATAACAACAAATGTATCCTTTGCAGACGCTGTTCCGCAGTCTGTGATAAAGTACAGAGCGTAGGCGTAATTGGTCCCAATGACCGTGGTTTTAAGACCAATATTGCTTCCCCTTTTGATATGGGCTTAGGAGATACCAGCTGTGTATCCTGTGGTCAGTGTATCGCAGTATGTCCTACCGGCGCATTATCCGAGAAGGACTATACCGATGAAGTATTTGCAGCTATTGCTGATTCCAGGAAACATGTAATCGTTCAAACAGCTCCTTCCGTTCGTGCGGGACTTGGCGAAGAGTTTGGTCTTCCTATTGGTACCAACGTAGAAGGTAAAATGGTTTCTGCTCTCAGAAGACTTGGCTTTGCCAAAGTATTTGATACGGATTTTGCTGCTGATTTAACCATTATGGAAGAAGCTCATGAATTCCTTGACCGCGTACAAAACGGCGGAGTTCTGCCTTTAATCACCTCCTGCTCTCCGGGCTGGGTTAAATACTGTGAGCACTATTTCCCTGATATGACAGAGAATCTCTCCAGCTGCAAATCTCCTCAGCAGATGTTCGGTGCAACTGCCAAGACCTATTATGCAGAGAAGATGGGTATAGATCCAAAGGATATTATAATGGTCAGCATTATGCCTTGTACTGCTAAGAAATTTGAGATTGGCAGAGAGGATCAGGATGCTTCCGGAGTAGCCGATGTAGATATTTCCCTGACAGTAAGAGAGCTTGCAAGAATGATTAATCGCACAGGTATCAATTTCCATGCTCTTCCTGATGAAGAATTTGATTCTCCACTTGGAATGTCTTCCGGTGCAGGCGTTATCTTTGGCGCAACCGGCGGTGTTATGGAGGCAGCTCTTCGTACCGCAGTAGAGGAATTAACCGGCGAAGAATTAAAGAGCCTTGATTTCAAAGAGGTCAGAGGTGTAACAGGCATTAAAGAAGCAACCTACAATGTTGCCGGAATGGATGTCAAGGTTGCAGTTGCTTCCGGTCTCTCCAATGCCAAAGAACTTCTAACGAAAGTAAAGAACGGCGAAGCAGAATACCACTTCATAGAGATCATGGGATGCCCCGGTGGTTGTGTAAACGGCGGCGGTATGCCTCAGGTACCTGCTAATATCCGTAACTTTAATGATATCAGAGCACTTCGTGCCAAGGTATTATATGATCTTGACAGCTCCATGCCTTACCGTAAATCTCATACAAACCCTGCTATCAAGCAGCTTTATGCAGAGTATTTTGGTAAACCCGGCAGCCATAAAGCACATGAAGTACTTCATACAACTTATGTAAAGAGAGCCGTTAACAGCGTAAAATAATTGCTCTTAATAGCAGATGATACCAGGGAGGATTCTTTGATTCCTCCCTGGTATCATTCTCTATGTCTTTTTATAGATTGCTGTCCTCTCTGTTTTTTGTTTATAAAAGCAGTTATTGGATTATAGATTTACTTATTCCAGTTGTATATGGAGCATGTAGGGAGTATAATTTAAACAGAACAAAACTTATGAAACTTATAACTGAAAGCTTATTAGGAGCTCATTGAGCGAATGTATCAGATTTTATCATCTGGTAATTTCACGGGCTGTACCGATAAGTTAACTTAAAATGTGAAGAAAAGGATAATACTATGAAATCATTGAAGCTTAAAAGAGTATTTTGCTTTATACTTTCCCTGCTGCTATTGGCAGGAATGTTCAACACCGGTACTGTAAAGGCAGAATCTGATACAACTGGTTTTGTTTATGGATATATTCCCATGTTGGAGGACAACGGTTATATTTACTATATCCGATCCGTACAAGGTACCAAGGACAGCTACGATATCTATCGCATCAATCCTGTTACCGGAGATAAGAACAAAATTATCTCCTCTGACAACTATATCCGTTCCATGGTGGTCTATAATAATGTTCTTTACTATACCAGCAATGAGACAGATAGTATAGAATATACTACATATTCCGTCTCTGTAAAGGGGCAGAACCAGCAGACTGTAAGCAAAGGTACCGTATTGTATGCAGATAAGAAGGGGATTTACTACCTTGTAGAGAAGGATACCAAAAGCCTGCTTTATATGAAATCACTTTCAGATAAGAAGTCTGAACTGCTATACACCGGCAACAGTAGTTTTCAATTTATAAAAAACATAGGCACAACACTTTACTTTGGACAATATAAAGCTGCTACATCAAAGATTCAGCTATTGTCATTAAAAAGCGGCAGTACCAAACCCACGGTACTCTCTTCCCATAAAACAGAACAGGATAGCAACAGCATTCCTATAATTTCTGATATTATAACAATTAAGGGAAATCTCTATTACCAGTTTGGAACTTATGAAGGCAGCGGCAGCTTCTGGTACGGAACCCTTGTAAAATATAACTATACAGAAAAGACCACCCGTATTATCCATGATAATATGACTACCGATTTTCTTACCTATAGCAGTGATAAAATCTATTTTGATGAACTGGGTAATTACTCCGTGTATTACTCTTATAATGTAAACACGGACAAATTAACGTCCTCTACAATTAAGAATCCTGGTGCCGTTAGCATTGTTAACAAGTATAGCTACCGGATAAAACTGGATAAAAAGAAATATATAACGTTATCTCGTTTTACATCGGGAACAAATTATAAGAATCTGGTAACTGATTTCATCAAAATAGCTTATACTCCGAACAGCAATCTTGACTACTCTGCTGGAATTACTTCCTTGGGCAAATACCTGCTGATTCCCGTTAAATGCATTGATTACAACGATCCAGAATATGGATGGCGCGGAAAAGTAATCAGCATAAAATGGTATGTAGCCGATTCAAGCGGAAAGATACTGACTGATTTCCAATAGCAAATAAACTCATATAGATAATCCATACCCGGAATAGGTATAAACTTAAAACCACCCTATATGATTACTATAAAAAGCTGTAGGATTATCCTACCCACAAACTGAAATCTCTGATTCCGAATATAGCAGATAAGATAATTATTTCCTGTTAGTATATTCTATCTCCGAGGAGGATTTCGTATACGTGTGGTATGAAAATCCTACAGCCTTTTTCCTATATGTCATCTATAACAATTATTATCTTTGACAAAAGAATTTTTTTTTTGAATAATAAAAGGAATGTTTTTTTGAATAATAAAATAAATTTACTTCCCTATAATCATTATAAATATGCATAATGTATGTATACTTAAAAACAATTTTAACAAATAAGCCTATATACTGCAAAAAATTGTTTTTTATTGTATCTGACATTAAGTGTATTTTTCTAAGTACATTTATACAATTCAAGCCTTATTACAAAGTTGTTGACAAATATACTTCTTGTAATATAATTAGTTCTATAATAACGATGAGACAATGAAGTCGCAAAAGGATTCTTCCTTTTTGCGGCTTTTTTTGTCTCTCATAAAAGGAGGAACATTTGTGAAAAAAGCAAAAAGATTAATGGCATTACTCTTCTCCGTTATTCTGGTATTATCCTTAGCTGCCTGCGGCAGCAAGAATACCAATACGGGATCAGAGGGTGCCGCAACAGACGCGCCTGAAGCAACAGAGGGAACAGGCGATGCCGGAACAGATACTGCTGCCGGTGGTAATGTATTAAATGTACAATTCGATGTAGAGGTTGCTTCTCTGGATCCCCAGATAGCAACAGACGGTACATCCTTTGAAGTATTAGCGGATGTAACAGAGGGACTTTACACCATTGATGCTTCCGGTCTTCCGGTACTGGCAATGGCAGAAGGCGTACAGAAAAGCGATGATGGTCTTACATATACCTTCACCTTAAAAGATGCAAAATGGTCCAACGGTACACCTGTTACTGCCAAAGATTTTGTATTCTCCTGGAGAAGACTGGTAGATCCTACCGTAGCAAGTGAATATTCATTCATAGCTGAAATTGCAAATATCAAAAACGCTTCTGCTATTATTGCAGGAGAAAAGGGTATTGAAGAGCTGGGTGTAACAGCAAAAGATGATAAGACTCTGGAAGTGCAGCTGGATGTTCCGGTTCCTTTCTTCGAATCCTTACTGGCTTTCCCTTCTTTCTTACCTGTTAACGAAGAATTCTTTACGCAGGCAGGTGACAGCTATGCCACTTCTCCTGATACCATATTAAGCAACGGTGCCTTTAAGATCACCGCTTATGAACCCGCTGCCACAACAATTACCTTAGTTAAGAACCCTGATTACTGGGATGCAGGCAAGGTATCCTTAGACGGAATCCAGTATCAGGTTATCAAGGATTCTCAGACGGCTGTATTATCCTATCAGAATGGTGACCTGGACGTTGTGACCCTTTCCGGTGAGCAGGTAGAACAATTCCAGGCCGACCCTGAATTCCATAGCATTATGGCCGGATATTTATGGTATATCTCCCCTAACCAGAAGGTTGCAGGACTTGAGAACCTAAATCTTCGTAAGGCGTTATCTTTAGCTTATGACAAAACAGCAATTGTAAACAACATCTTAAAGGACGGTTCTATTGTAGCTGACTTCGCTGTTCCTACCCTTCTTGCTACCGGCCCTGACGGTAAGGATTTCCGTGAAACCGCCAGCACCTACCCTACAACAGACAAAACAAAAGCCCAGGAATACTGGGAGGCTGCAAAAGCTGAACTTGGCATAAGCGAATACAAGTATTCCATGGTGGTCGAAGACACGGAATCTGCTCAGAACGTAGCACAGTTTATCCAGCAGGAAATTGAAAAAACATTATCAGGAATCACTGTTACGATCGAAACAATGCCTAAGAAAAACCGCGTAGAAAGAATGCAGTCCGGTGATTTTGAACTTGGTCTTACACGTTGGGGTCCCGACTACTCCGATCCTATGACCTACCTTGATATGTGGATTACCGGAAGCCCTAACAACTATGGTTTCTGGTCCAATACCGAATACGATTCCATAATCGATTCTGCCAAGAAAGGCGAACTTGCCTTAGATACCACCGCAAGATGGGAAGCTCTTAAGAAAGCAGAAGGTATTGTTATGGATAATGCCGTAATCTTCCCCATCTATCAGAAAGGTGATGCTGTATTGTATAAGAGCGGTGTTGAGGGTATTGAATTCCACTCCGTAGGCATTAACCGTATTTTCAAAAACACCACTAAGAAATAAGGGGCTGTTCTAAAAGCTGTAATTGCAATTCTTATGAAATGCTAGGAATCAGTATGGTAAATCGGACTACTTTGAATTACTAATTGAACTCCATATATTTATATGACGCTGTCAGGTGTGTTTTTGCACCCGTGGCAGCGTCATTTATGCATTCTATATGCTAAGGAGAGTAGGTATCGTGAAAAAATATATAATAAAAAGGGTTGCCATATCCATTGTTACTTTATTGGTTATTTTACTGATATTGTTCTTAATGCTTGAATTTATGCCCGGTTCACCTTTTAATGACGAGAAATTAAATGCCGCACAAAAGGCAATGTTAAATAAAAAATACGGCCTGGATCAACCGATGCTGATTCGCTTTATAAATTATATCAAAGCAATGCTTTCCGGTGATTTCGGAGTATCCTATACAATTTCCAAAAACACTCCCATAACCTCCCTTTTAGAGACCAGACTTCCCATTTCCTTACGACTGGGCGGTCAGGCAATACTCATTGGTACGGCTGTGGGATTAATACTTGGCTTAATTGCTGCCATAAAACACAACACCATCTTTGATACCCTAACAACGGTTATCTCTGTACTCGGTGTAAGTCTTCCATCTTATGTATTTGCTATGGCTTTGATATACAGCCTGGGCTTTCGTTTAAAATGGTTTCCCCTTTTGTATCAGGCGGAAATGCCTTTTAAATCCTCCGTTCTACCAACGGTTTCCCTCTGTATGTTTACCATTGCCACTGTTGCCAGATTCACCAGAACCGAAATGTTAGAGGTACTAGGTTCTGACTATATGCTGTTGGCTGAAAGCAAGGGCATCAACAGTTTCAGGCTGATTTTCAAACATGCCCTTCGAAACGGACTTATTCCCATTATAACCGTTTTAGCTCCTCTGGTAGTCGGTCTTATGACGGGAAGCCTTGTTATCGAAAAGCTTTTTTCCATCCCCGGCATCGGAAGCCTTCTGGTATCCGCTATACAATCCAATGACTACAATGTTGTTGTAGCGCTGACCTTTATCTACAGTTTAATGTATATTGGAATAATGCTTGTAGTGGATATTCTTTATGGAATAATCGATCCCAGAATCAGACTGGCAAAGGGAGGTAGCAATGAATAATACAAAGATTGAAACAGAATTTTTACAGGATGATTTCGAGCTCTTTGGCAGCGAGAAAATCTCAAGAGTAGACGAAACCTATGCCAGCCAGTCCTACTGGCGTGACATACTAAACCGATTTGTGAAAAATAAAGGAGCCGTAGTAGGCCTCCTCGGAATCTTATTTGTAATTTTAATGGCCATTGTCGGACCAGTTATCAGCGGACGCACTTACTCCGACCAGAATATCACCCATCAGAACCTGGCACCCAGAATACAGGGGCTTGAAAAGATCGGTATACTGGACGGCTCTGAAAATATGCATACCTCAGCCGGCACCGTAAAACAGAACAAATACATAGCAGCGGATGCTGCCACAGTTACCGGTCTTGAAAAGGTATACTACTGGTTTGGCACCGACGTACTTGGCCGTGATATCTTTACAAGAACCTGGGTGGGAACCCGAATCTCTCTTTATATTGCTCTGGTTGCCGTACTGGTGGATATGTGCTTTGGTATGATATACGGTCTTATCTCCGGATACTTTGGGGGTAAGGTGGATATGTTCCTGCAGCGTTTTTCTGAGATCCTTAATGGTATCCCTACTCTTGTAATCGTAACCCTCTTAATCCTGGTATTCAGACCCGGACTATTAACGATTACACTGGCCCTTGCCATTACCGGCTGGATCGGTATGAGTAAGATAGCAAGAGCTCAGGTGTTAAAGCTTAAGGAACAGGAATTTATCTTAGCCTCCAAGACCCTGGGAGCCAGAGATTTCTTTATTATCTTTAAGGAAATCCTACCTAATATCTTTGGTCAGCTGATTGTTATGTCCATGTTCTCCATTCCCAATGCCATATTTACAGAAGCTTTCCTGGCATTTATAGGGCTTGGTGTGCCACAGCCTTTAGCCTCTCTTGGTACTCTTATCAGTGATGCCTTTAAGTCCTTTACCACTCACCCTTACATGATTGTTTTCCCGGTTATCGTCTTAGGAATCATCATGTTAAGCTTTAATCTTATGGCAGACGGTCTGAGAGATGCCTTTGACCCGAAGATGAAGGAGGTGTAGACGGATGGAAAATGCAAAAAAAGAAAAAGTCCTGTCCATTAAGGATTTATCCATTACATTTAAGACCTCTGCCGGCGAAGTAAATGTTATCAGAGGCATGAATCTCTCCCTGTACAAAGGGGAAACTCTCGCAATTGTTGGTGAAAGCGGCAGTGGTAAATCCGTTACCGTAAAAGCCATTATGGGTATCTTAAGCAACAACGGGCGAATAGACAGCGGAAGCATAGAATTCAAATACCATAGAGAAAAAGAAGAGGTAAAGGAAGATCTGCTGAAATTCTCTAAAAAAGAAATGCGCAGACGTATTAACGGTAAACGAATCTCTATGGTATTTCAGGACCCCATGACTTCCTTAAATCCCACCATGACCATTGGTGCACAGATTATGGAAGGAATGATATACCATTACAAGACACCCAAAAAAGAGGCCTATAAAAAAGCTGTCTCCCTGCTGGAGCTGGTAGGTATTACAAGTCCCGAAAAGCGTATGAAGAACTATCCCCATCAACTCTCCGGCGGTATGCGTCAAAGAGTTGTAATTGCCATAGCCTTGTCCTGTGATCCTGAGTTATTAATCTGTGATGAGCCGACTACCGCTCTGGATGTTACCATCCAGTCCAAAATACTTGAACTGATTAAGGATGTACAGAAAAAGACTGGTATTTCTGTTATTTATATCACCCATGACTTAGGTGTAGTCGCAAAGGTAGCCGATTATGTAGCCGTTATGTATGCTGGTAAAATCGTAGAGAAAGGTACCGTGGACGAAATCTTTTATGACCCAAGACATCCTTATACCTGGGGTCTGTTATCCGCCATGCCGGATCTTAACTGCGAGGACGACAAGCTCTATACCATACCCGGAAGCCCTCCAAACCTCCTCCACAAGATTGAAGGCGATTCCTTTGCTCCAAGAAATATCTATGCCCTCAACATTGATTTCAGGAAGGAACCTCCCATGTTTCGTGTAAGCGATACACATTATGCTTCAACCTGGCTGCTCCATGAGAAGGCACCAAAGATAGAGATGCCAATGGAATTACGTCAGAGAATAGACTCTATGTTAAAGGAGGCGAATTAAGATGTCCGAACCTTTACTGGTCGTAAAAGACCTTAAACAACATTTCAGGATTAACCGCAAATTTACCGTAAAGGCAGTGGATGGTGTTTCCTTTGTTCTCAATCCCGGTGAAACCTATGGACTTGTAGGTGAATCCGGAAGCGGAAAGTCCACGATCGGACGCTCCATTATACGCCTTTATGAGCCTACAGCAGGTGAAGTACTGTTTAACGGAGTAACTATATCCGGTAAACTCTCAGCAAAAGAAACCACTTATTTAAGAACTAAGATGCAGATGATATTCCAGGACCCTATGGCTTGTTTAAATCCCCGCAAAAAAGTAATTGATATTATTGCCCAGGGGTTAGATATTCATCGTATGTACACTTCTCAGGAAGAGAGAAAAGAAAAGGTATACGGAATTCTTGATATGGTGGGTCTGTCCAGAGAACATGCCAACCGTTACCCCCATCAGTTCTCCGGAGGGCAGAGACAGCGTATTGGTATTGCCAGAGCTCTGATTATGAACCCGGATCTGATTATAGCAGATGAAGCCATCAGTGCACTGGATGTATCCATTCAGGCACAGGTCATCAATCTGATGAAGGATATCCAGCAGCAGACCGGAACTGCCTATCTGTTTATTGCTCATGATCTATCCATGGTTAAATATATTTCCGACCGTATCGGGGTATTGCATTTAGGTCATATGGTGGAAACAGGAACAAAAGAGGAGATTTTCTCAAATCCTGTTCATCCTTATACCAAGTCCTTGTTATCAGCAATTCCTCATGCTAATCCCAAGACGGAAAAGAGCAGGGTTGCCCTGGCTTATGACTATGGTACCAATGGTATCGATTACAACAAAGGCATCCAACAGCATGTCGGAGGTCAGCATTATGTACTGGCAACTGCTGAGGAATTAAAGGCTTGGAGTTAGAAATTACATGTATAACTTTATCAGGGTCTGATTAAAAGCTTATTGCATCATTTTGAAGGCACCGTTTAGCGATATTCTGTACTGCAATTGAGAACATAACCATTGCACACAATAGAGCGCACCTTGTTTCCCTCGAACTGAAGCATCCGCCGGTACAAGCAACTTTTAGACAGGTTTCTTAGTCGTTATGATAAAAATTTCTTTTATGCTGCCTTGCAGCAATAAAAAACCGGAAAAGCCTATTTATTTTCAGGAGCTTCTCCGGTTTTTATTAATTTTAATATTGATTATATCTTTCTAATGGATTATATCTTTCAATTTGATTATATCTTTCTAATTAATTATATGTTTAATTCTAATTTATATCTTTAATTTACTTTCATGAATTTACGGCCACTACATTACACATACATTTAAAGAAGCTTCGAATAGACCTTTTATATCCTCGTTGCAGGAGTATTCCCCTAGAAAACAACTAGTACTGCCGGCATCAGAATAAATAGCTTCTAACATAATTACTCCGTAGGGCCACAGCAGCCGCCAAGTGAAGAATCACTGGGTGTGTAATTATCAATTTCACTTCTGATTTCGTCCAGATTTACGTTATTTACATCGTCTACAACCTTTACGTAACCATGAAGCATACTCATGCTGCATTGGAAGGTAAAGTCCTCTGTAATAGTAAGCCAGGGGGTCTCCGTCTGCTGTGATAGATCGAGCTGTCCCTGATATTCCGGAAATACCACAATATAATTACAGCCGTTCAGCTCTTTTCCGGCAAACTTTATCCTGGCTTCCACACCCCTTTGCAATACTAGGACTGCCGGTGAGTACCCATTATTATCCACGGTTACAGTTACTTCCTGTTTATCATCTTCTACTTTGGCAACGGCTATATCATCCGTAGGAATCTTTCCGTCTTCAAAACCCTCTGGCGGTGCCTGACAGCAGCCGCTTAAGGTTCCGGAACTATTATTCCCTATTAGTCCACCGCTTGTTGAACCATCACTGCCTGCCGTACTGTTACCACTGGTTTCGGATGTAGAATTCTGCGTGTCAGCATCGTCTGCATTTGTAACAGCTGCCTTATCTTTAACATCATCGACTACTTTTATACTTGAACGAATCATACCCATCCAGCAGGAATAAGAAACAGTCCCACTCTTATCCGGCGTAAACTCTACCAGGTTATCCCCTTCTGTTAAGGTCACTTCAATATTATAGGCAGGTATGATAATCGTCTCATTACAACCGTTAATGTCCTTTTTCTCTGCCTGTATGGTCCATTTTACAGGAATGCCTTTTTGCACTACAATGGGCTCATAACCACCTGGCTGTAACTTGGTGGTTATAGATTGCACCTCTGCCTCTACTTTTGCAGTGTTGCCTGCTTCCTGTGTACTGGAAGCTCGAACCAGATCAATTCCTGACAAACTCAGTCCTCTATTTAACATAATAACGCCTAAGGCCATTACAAGAGCCGCACTGACTTTCATCATTTTCTTTGTATATTTGCTGTTTAAGAATCCTGCTACCGCACCAAAGCCAAACATCAAAGGAACTGTTCCAAGGCTGAATAAGAACATGGACAAGGCTCCTAAAAGAAAACTTCCCGTTCCAAGAGCATACAGCTGCATAGACTGCAAGGGACCACAGGGCATTAAACCATTTAAAAGGCCGATATAAAACGGTCCTCTGTTTTTTCCGGAAACCGCTAATTTTCTGCGGAAAACCTTTGGCATTCTGGGAACAATTTTTTTCAGGGCCGGAAAGATATTTAACATATTTAGTCCCATAATTACCATGAAAACTCCGGCAACTACGGCAACTAATCCTCTGGCAGAACCGGATAAGCTTATAACGGAACCCAATGCCCCTACAATACCTCCAATGAGGGTGTAAGACACTACTCTTCCTGCATTATATAAAATACTTGGCTTAAACTTCGCTATACCAGTTCCTGAGCTTTCACCTCCGCCATAATTAACACACTGGGATAGATTAATACCTCCGCACATAGCAACACAATGAAGAGAGGTTATGATACCGATTAAGAACAGCAGTCCATACCCCATGTTCTGATTTATCTGAGGTACCAGCTGAAATAAGCCTGTATTCTTTTGAAGCATGAAGACCGCAAGAAGAATGATACCAATACCCAGGAGCTGGTTTATGCTGGTTTTATCCTCCTTTGATTTCTTGTCTTCTTTCGTGCCAACATGATAATCTAACTTCTCTATTTCATCTTCAATGGTTTTCTGACTGATTTTCTTTGGTTGAAAGGTAATCAGGGCATTTGCATTTTTATAGCTTACTTTTGCTTTTTCTATTCCTTCTAATTCATTCAGTCTGTCTTCAATTTTCATTTCACAGGCGCCGCAGGTCATGCCTTCAATAGCAAGTACCACCGTTACACAGTTACTGTCACCATTGCCGCTGTTACTTGCCTGAACCGTCTGATTCGCCCTTTTACCAGCAGGCTTATTCTTAACCTGATAGCCCAGAGCTTCTACTACGCCGGCAAGTTCTTCAAGGGATACTTCTTCCACTTTGTAAGTAAGATAGACATTAGAGCTGTCTAATAACGCCTTGGCTTGTATGACTCCCTTATGTTCCTTCAGAGATTTTTCAATACGTCTGGCACTGTCTTCACCTTTAAGGCCTTCTATCATAAGTACTCCGTGAATTGTCGTACTCTCCATGTTCTTCCTCCTGTTATATATCCTACTTAACATTCTTCCTCTATTCTAATTAAATCTTATGGAGATTATATGGAGAAACCATTAATTCATAGACCAATTTCTAACCTCCCTGAAATTCTATCTCATTATTCCCTCCGGTACAATAATGCCAAACAAAAAGGGCTGCTGCCGGCTCTTCTCCTGTGAAAATCAGCTGGTGCATACCCTGTATATCTACTATTCTTATCTTTATAACATACCAAAGATTCAGTTACTAAATACCCTGCTCCCAAATCCTTGGTAATTTCTAATTCATAAATTGTATCATAATCTTGTGCTGCAGTTCATTTAAATCTGCAGCAATCAGATCCTTGCTCTCTTTTTCCTGCACCTTATCAGTCTCTCTTAAAGCCAACTCCAGGTACTTTGTACATTCACTCTTATTTCCTTTCACAAGATATGCTCTTGCTAATGCCTCATAGGCATATGCCAAATCAAATCCCTGAAAGTTATTGATTTCGCAAAGCTGTAACGCTCTTTTTCCGTGATATATACAAGAATCAAAGTTGCTAAGAAGTGCATATACCCTGGATAGCTGCCATTCACCCACATAGATGTTGTGAGGAGTTCCAACCTGTATCCAATGGTAAAGGGAAGCATGCGCCGTGTGCACCATGAGATAATTCTCTTCTTCCGATCTTGCCTCTTTATCCATCAAAGCCCACACATCATTAAAAAGCTTACCTGCAAGTGCCTTTGTTTCTTCGCTCATATAGTGTCCTCCTAAGCCCGTTCTTGTCCTTATCCCTTAACGTTACACTGATTAACGGCAGTGTACTCTGCTGCCATGCATCCGATGATAGGAACGCTTTATGTTCCTATCATATTATGTTATACACTAACAGTCAATAGTAAGTATGGCATAAAATTAATCTTTTATTATCTTTAAAAGTGTAGCCAAAAATTTATCTGATTCATCATTATGAAGAATTTCTTTTGCATAGGAGGGGTTATCCGTAATTATATTGTCCACTCCAAGTCTTTGCAGCCGTTCTATTTCTTTTCTGGTATTCACAGTCCAGACATGAATCTTCTTACCTCTTTTATGAGCTTCATTTACAATGTTTTTTGTTACAAGATTTGCTTTCATACTGAAGAAGTCCACAGCAGTATTATTATAAAGGCTCTGATAAAGCCCATAAGTAATATACCCTGTTCTGATTTCCTCATCCGCTTCCTTAACCTGCTTTAGGCAGTGAAGACTGGTTGAGGTGATAACACATTGCAGCTGCATATCATACTCTTTGATTAACTCTACTACTTTCTCAGCAAGTCCTTCCTTATCATTGCGATATTTTAGATCCAGATTTAACAATACCTTACCTTTGCTCAGCTCAAAAAGTTCCCGAACTGTAGGTACACTGGTTCCTGCAAAATCACTGGAAAACCAGCTTCCTGCATCCAATTGAGTAATTTCATCATAAGTGGTATTCCAAACATATTTATTTAACCTGGTGGTACGCTTTAAGCTGGCATCATGCATCAGCACCAGTTCACCGTCCTCTGTAACCCTTACATCCACCTCTACATAATCTGCCTGCTCTTCTATAGCTTTTTCTACAGCAAGCAGGGTATTTTCAGGAACAGTATGAGAATAACCTCTGTGGGAGGTAACCTGAATTGCTTCAAGATTCATATAATCAAGGGCTGAACCATTACGAACTACCTGATAAAAATAATAAAAGTTTATACAGAACAACGTTACAAGCAGAAAATAAACAATCTTTTTATAAGGATATGCCGGTTTGAAGAATTCCTCTGCTTCTGCCTGACCGTTTATTTTTAACTTTCTGTGACGATGATATAAATAGGTGGTAAGAGCCATATTAACCGTTATGCTGATAACAAACATAATAAGAGCCAGGTAAACACTCATGCTGTCATATACTTCTATAAAAGTAGCCATAGCCTGTATCTTATCAGAAAAACCGGATACCAGCAGTGTAGTAATCAGCATGGTAAAGGCATAGATGATAAAAAGGAAAACGGTCAATATTATATTCCAGCCGATGATAAAAAATAGTGCTTTCCTTCTCTCCTTATATGATACATCTTTTCTGCTAACGGTCAGAAGCCCGTTCTTTTTTGCCAGAAGACTATGAAAATAATATGGTCCCCAGAAGTAGAGATAAATCAAAAGAACCACTACTGCTACACCGAATCCGAGAATAAGAAATCTTTCCGGAGCTTCTTCAATATAATACTGAAATATTCGAAACCTCCACATGGAAAATAGGATAAACGGTACGCAGCTTAACACAGACAGTATCCAGGAGGTTAAGATGGCTGCACCTTTTCCTTTTTTAAGACAATAAAACCAACGGTATATCGTAAGTTTTATCACCATAACAGGATTTAGCCTCTGCTCCCTTTCCGTGACAGAAAAGAATATAATAAGAAAGATAATATCAAAAGTCAGAAATAGCCCAATTACAAAGAACAGCACCAAATTTGTGCCTATGGTAATGGGATGAAAGTATGCAAACCCCATGATTAAACCTTGTCCAACCACAAGATAGTGTATATTCCTTGCTATTCTTTTTATTGTTCCGGTATATATATGAATTACTTTTTTTATTCTATTAAAAATTTTCATTTCGTTCATGGTTCGTCCCTGCCGTATAAAATCCTATTTTTTAATTGTATACTCAAGGTTAGTAAAAAGCAAGCGATTCAAAAAATGGGCGGCAAAATTTCTTTCGCTCGCCCACCTTTTTGCATATCTATGTCAAGCAGCCAAAAATATAGTGCTTTTCAATGAGGTCAAATAAAGTATAAGAAGTTTCAGCTGCGAATTTTTTAGATATGTATTCTTCTTAATTCTTTATTCAGAAAAGCACTTAACTTTAGCTTATCAGCTGTCTTCTTGCTTATAAGCTGTTGTTTATAATATCATTATATTCCGAACAGGGCTAATGGTTCCTGTTAGTTTTACTGGTACTTGGGGCGTTCAAAATGGTACAAAGAGTTTTTAGACATGCCCTAGGGAATTGCAGGAAAAAAGGCTGAACTTCCTTGAAAGAACAGCCTTTTTGTACATTATCTTAAGTTGGAATTGTTATTTCTTTAATAAAGTAAGGGGATCAACGGAATCGTTATCCTTTTCCACCATAAAATAGAGGTTACTTCCTTCAACAGAGTAATACATGGTAGGCTTTGCAACTGTACCAAGTACATCACCCTTGTTTACCACATCGCCAACCTTGAATTTCAGACTGTCTTTTTCCATCTGTCCGTATATCAGATTGTAACCGCTTCCGATATTAACTGTTACAGTAACACCGGTTTCATCAACTTTCTTGATGGAAGTAATTATTCCGGTAGCGGCACTGTTTACCTCTGCTCCTATTTTTGCATCGATAATAAGGGCAGGATTCGTACGGAATTGCTCTAAGGTCTTAAAATAAACTACTTGGTCAGCACTGTATTTTAACAGTACATCTCCGTTAATGGGCCATGACAGACCTTTATCCACATCAAAGTACAAGGTCTCCAGAGTCATAACCTGTTCTGTCTCTTCTGTTACAGCTGCATCCTTCTCAGTATCTTTTTTTGCATCTGCAGTTTGATTTGTTTTATCCGTTGCGTTCTTTTCTGCTACGGCATTATCAAATTTAGGGTCGTCAACGGGGTCATTCTCTAAATAACCATCGTTTCCACCGGGTTCTGTAGGAACTGTTGCTACATCTTTCCCGTCGTCTGTACTACCAGGATTGTTTTTGGTAGTGTCCGAAGGGGTTGTGTTAGGGGCTTCTGTAGGTTTAACATCATTATCAGCCACTTCGTTAGGCTCATTCAAATCAGCAAGATAATTCTCTTCCTTGTTGCTTGAAGGCTGATTCAGAGTGACTACCGTTATAGCAATGATAGCTAATGCACCGATACCCAATAACACGTAAAAGCTTTTGCTCTTTAGAAATTCAGCTAAGCTATGTTTTTTCATTATCATCACCTCTAGATATATTTTCACCAGAAATGATTATTTTATTCATGCTCTAAATTGCAGTTATAACATAATTTAACTGAAAGTTCTATTTTCTCACTTTGGTCAGGTGCCATATATCTTTCACATATTCCTCTATGGTTCGATCCGAAGAGAATTTACCGCATTTAGCAGTATTTAAGATTGCAGACTTTGCCCAGCCTTCTCTGTTGCGATATGCTTTCTCTACCTTCTTCTGTGCTTCTTCATAGGACCTGAAATCCTTCAGAATAAAGTATCTGTCTGCCGGTTCTCCGCCTTTACCAGTAAGAAGTGATTCATACAAAGAGGCAAATAATGCCTTATCCTCCTCACTGTAGGTACCATCCACCAGCTGATCGACAGTTCTCTTTAATTCCCTGTCTGTATTATATAATTCTCTTGGGTTATAGCCACCGTGCTGCTCATATTCAATAACCTCACCGGAATGAAGCCCGAAAAGAAATACATTCTCTTCTCCTACTTCCTCTACTATCTCTACATTGGCACCGTCAAGAGTTCCAAGGGTCAGAGCACCGTTTAGCATAAACTTCATATTGCCAGTTCCGGAAGCTTCCTTGCTGGCAGTAGAAATCTGTTCTGAAACATCTGCTGCCGAAAAGATTATCTCTGCATTGGACACACGGTAGTTTTCAATAAATACGACTTTAAGCTTACCTTCAATCGTTTCATCATTGTTAATTACTTCTGCAACATTATTAATAAGCTTGATAATAGCTTTGGCTCTTTCATAACCCGCAGATGCCTTTGCACCAAAGATAAAGGTTCTTGGGTAGAATTCCAGTTCAGGATTATCCTTAAGCTTATTATAAAGATACATGACATGAAGGATATTAAGGAGCTGTCTCTTGTATTCATGAAGCCTTTTCACCTGTACATCAAAGATGGAATCAGGATTTACGGTTATACCGTTATGCTCCTTTATATAAGCCGCCAGCCTTTCCTTATTGCGATATTTTATCTCCATGAACTCTTTCTGGCATAGGGGGTCTGCCGCCAGTGTTGTGAGTTTATCCATTTGCGCCAGGTCGGTAATCCAGCCATCACCAATTTTACCGGTTACCCAGGAAGCAAGTAATGGATTTCCATGAAGAAGGAATCTTCTCTGGGTTATTCCATTGGTCTTATTATTGAATTTCCAGGGATACAGCTCATAGAAATCCTTCAGTTCCTGGTTCTTAAGAATCTCCGTATGAAGCTTAGCAACTCCGTTAACAGAGAAGCTTCCTACAATTGCAAGGTTTGCCATTCTGACCTGACCATCATATAGAATAGCCATCTTTTCAATCTTCTTCGCTTCTGACGGGTATTTCTCAAGCACCACCAACAGGAATCTGCGGTTAATCTCCTCTACAATCTGATAAATTCTTGGAAGCAGCCTCTTAAACAGGTCAATTGGCCATTTCTCCAGAGCTTCTGACATAATGGTATGATTGGTATAGGCACAGGTCTTGGTGGTAATATCCCAAGCCTCCTCCCAGCTTAGGTAATAATCATCCAACAGGATTCTCATAAGTTCAGGGACCGTTACCGTAGGATGGGTATCATTTAGCTGAAAGGTTACCTTTTCAGAAAGGTCTCTGATATTCTCTTGTCTTTCCATATACTTGCTGACTGCTCTCTGGATACTGGCAGAGACAAAGAAATACTGCTGTTTCAAACGCAGTTCCTTACCGGCAATGTGATTGTCATTGGGATAGAGTACCTCACAGATTGTTCTTGCCAGATTCTGCTGTTCTACTGCCTTTTGGTATTCTCCTTTATCAAAGGAATCCAGATTAAAGGTATCAATGGCCTCTGCATCCCAGATACGCAAGGTATTCACCACATGGTTTCCATAGCCTAGTATGGGCATATCATAGGGAATAGCTCTTACAGACTGGTAATTCTCCTGGATAAAACGATCATTACCGTATTCATCCCGAGTCATTCTTACATAGCCTCCAAACTTTACCGTAGTAGCATATTCGCTTCTCTTTATTTCAAAGGGATTACCGTTCTTCAACCAGTTATCCGGAACTTCTACCTGATAACCGTCCTCTATCTTTTGCTCAAACATCCCGTATTTATAACGAATTCCGCAGCCATAAGCAGGATAACAAAGCGTTGATAAGGAATCCAAAAAGCAAGCCGCCAGTCTTCCAAGACCGCCGTTTCCAAGGGCAGCATCCGGCTCTTCATCTTCAATGGTTTCCAGATCAATATCCATCTCCTCAAGAGCCTCTCTGATTACCGAATCTGCTTTTAAATTTGTTATCATATTTCCTAATGCTCTTCCCACCAGGAATTCCATGGAAAGGTAATAAACAGTCTTTAAATCCTGTTCTTCATAAGCCTTATGAGCTTCCAGCCAGTCATCTATTATCATGTTCTTAACAGTATAGGCAACACCCTGATAAACCTGCTGCCTGGTGGCATCCTCAATGGGCTTTCGGAAGAATACACCGATATATTCCTCCACATTTTTCTTAAACTCTTTTTTATCAAATTCCTGCATATAGCCTCCTATCTGTTACACCTGTTTTACTGGTGAAACTGGGAATAGACCCTTTCTCCTTTGTATTACTTATAGCTGTAAACATATAAGTTAAGCCGAAATTACATATTTTAACCAATTGTTAAACTCCAAAAATGAAGAATTCCCAATTATTTATAAGAAAAATGTAAGTTCAGCCTAAATATATTCACATTATATATTATGCATTACCATGTACACAAGGGAAAACTTTTATAGAAATTTCCAATAAATTAATCAGTATGTATTGTAACCAGATTATTCTCTTAAATACTTAAATTTCCTTATTATCTTGAATAAAAAATCAAATAAATCAAGTTTTTGGAATAAATTGCAGAAGTACCACACTATATAAATAGGAATATTTTACTAGAAAAAAGGCGGGACGTAATAGGAAGACATATGTTATACTGGAGAGGCGTATAGTCAGCTTTAGTTAGAACAATAGGAAGGATGGGTTAACCATGGAAGAAAATTATCTAAAGAAAGTCATTAAAAAAAGCGGGGTAAATACCCTGGTAATTATTATAGCTTGTATTCTTATATTTGCCTTCGGGTTTTTCAGCTTTAAGGATAAGGTAAGTACCTTATTTACCAGTCTGGAAACCGGAACAAACGTTGAAAGTATAAAGAAATTATACGACAATAAAAAAGCATACATTCAACTAAAAGATGCAGATATTTATTTTCTGGATTATGCAATATACACCTATAATACTGTAAATGGTGTTAAGACCGGTGAAGAGAAACTGGATCAGGTGTATGGTATGATCGCTTATGAAGACGGCTATATCCTTGCACTGCTTCCAAAAGAGTATCTGGATATGACCGATGAAGAATTAAGTTCCATTAATACGGTAGCACTTCTTGAGAGCCTTGAAAATGGTGGTTTAAGTGATTCTGATGACTATCATCAGGATGCTTATGATGAGCTTATTAACACCATAAGTGATTCCTTTGGAGAAGAAGCTTCTTTTGTAAAAGATTATGTTCCTGAGATCTGTGTCTCAATAACAGATAATGGGCGCAAAAACGATCAGATGATTTTTGGGGGACTTTCTATATTGTTCCTGGTGGCACTTGGAATATTAGTTCGTAATATCATAGTTAAGAGCAATTACAAATCTTCTAAATTCTACAAATCACTCAATAAAATCGGTGATGCAGAATCCATAGAAAATTCACTGGATCGCTCTATTGCAAACGGTACTTATCTCTATAAGAGTGATGATAGAATATATGCATATCTCGGATTGATTACACCGAATTATGTACTTGGTAAGAACAACAACTCTCCTGTTCTCCAATCCACCCCGGATATGATTTGGGCACATTTAAAGGTTACAAAGCATAAATCCTATTTTATAACTGTAGGTAAGTCTTTCCAGGTCGTTATGTACTTTAAGAATGTTAAGAATCCCGTAACCATTGATTTCAGAAAAGAAGATCAGGCAACAGCTGTTGTACGTAAATTAGCTGAAGAGCTGTCAATTATTGCAGGCTATTCCGATGAATTAATGAAAATGTTCGAGAAAGATTATCAAGGTTTTGTAAGAATGGCAGAACAACAGAAAGAAAGTGCTTCTGCAGAAAATACTAACTCAACAGAAAACGAAACTTATGAATAAAACTATGACTTTATAGCAAAAGGACCGCTGTGAATCTAATGATTCCCAGCGGTCCTTTTTTATTCTATTATTTCTTAACAACTCCAAGAACTACGTTCTCTCCGTTGATACTCCATTCCTTGGTAAAGCCTTTTACCTCACCCAGAACGATTTCTTTTGCCAGGACTTCCGATTTGATTTCTTCCAGATTTCTTTCAAAAATTCCCTTAATGGCCTCATTGCCTTCCTGGTATACTTCGATATGATCCATTACCTCAAAACCGGCATCTTTTCTCATCGTCTGAATCTTACTGATGATTTCCCTTACGAAACCTTCTTCAATGAGTTCAGGTGAAGGGCAGGTTTCAAGAACAACTGTAATTCCTTTATCGGAATCGGATACAAATCCCTCCATCTGAGCTGCCTCGATGAGAAGATCTTCTTTCTCAAGCACTGCTTCTGCTCCTTCCAGGGTAATCTTAAGTTTACCGGTAGCATTAAGTTCATCCATCGCTGCGTTACCGTTCAGTTCAGACAACAGGGTTCTGATTGCACCTATCTGCTTTCCGAATTTCGGTCCCAAGGTCTTTAACTGAGGTTTAAAGCTATAGGAAGTAAAGTTCCTTACATCGTCAGTAAACACAACTTTCTTTATATTTAACTCCTCTTCAATGATTTCCAGATAGAAAGGAGTAAGTGTATAATCCGCTTTTACATACATGGTACCAATAGGCTGTCTGTTTTTGATATTAGCCGTATTACGGCAAGCACGGCCAAGAACTACAATATCAAGAACTGCCTCCATATTCTTCTCAAGGTCTTTGTCGATGTACTCCTCTACAAAGCTTGGGAATTCACAAAGGTGAATACTCTCCGGTGCAGATTTGTCAATCTTAACTACCAGGTTTCGGTAGATATCTTCTGTCATATATGGAATGAAAGGAGCAGATACCTTAGCCAGGGTTACCAGTGTAGTATACAGAGTCATATAAGCATTGATCTTATCCTGCTCCATTCCCTTAGCCCAGAAGCGTTCCCTGCTTCTTCTTACATACCAGTTACTCATCTCATCTACAAAACTGTCTAAGAGTCTTGCAGCCTCAGTTATACGGTAGTTCTCCAAATGGCTGTCAACCGTCTTAACCAGAGTGTTTAATTTGGATAAGAGCCATTTATCCATTACGGAGAGTTTATCATAATCTAAGGAATATTTCGTTGCATCAAATTCATCAATATTAGCATACAGTACAAAGAAAGCATAGGTATTCCAGAAAGTTCCCATGAATTTTCTCTGACCTTCCGTAACCGCACTGCTATGGAAGCGGTTGGGCAGCCATAACGCACTGTTGATATAGAAATACCAACGTACCGCGTCTGCGCCGTGCTCTGACAGTGTATCAAAAGGATCTACTGCATTGCCTTTGGACTTAGACATCTTCTGACCGTTCTCATCCTGTACATGACCCAATACAATTACATTCTTATAAGGAGACTTCTCAAAAATCAGTGTTGAAATGGCAAGGAGGGAATAGAACCAGCCTCTGGTCTGATCAACCGCCTCACTGATGAAATCTGCCGGGAAGTTCTTATCAAACATTTCCTTATTCTCAAAAGGATAATGCCACTGTGCAAAAGGCATTGCACCGGAATCGAACCAGCAGTCAATAACGGGTTTCACACGCTTCATTTCTTTACCGCACTCCGGACACTTAATGGTTACGGCATCGATAAATGGTCTGTGAAGCTCAATATTATCCGGGCAGTTATCTGACATGGACTTTAATTCCTCTATACTTCCGATAGCATGACGGTGTCCGTCCTCGCACTCCCAGATATTAAGCGGTGTACCCCAATAACGGTCACGGCTGATACCCCAATCCTGTACATTCTTGATCCAGTCGCCGAATCTTCCCTGTCCGATACTCTCAGGCATCCAGTTTATGGTGTTGTTATTGGCTACTAACTGGTCTTTTACATCGGTCATCTTGATGAACCAGGAATCTCTTGCATAATAGATAAGAGGAGTATCACAACGCCAGCAGAAAGGATAGCTGTGCTCAAATTTCAAAGTCTTAAATAACAGATTCTTAGAAGCTAAGAGTTTGATGATTCCCTCATCTGCATTTTTACAGAATACGCCTGCAAAGTCTGTAACCTCAGGTTTCATCTCACCTTTACCGTCAACTAACTGTACAAAAGGCAGGTCATATCTGCGGCCTACATTAGCATCATCTTCACCAAAAGCAGGTGCAATATGAACAACACCGGTACCGTCTGATAAAGTAACATAAGTATCACAGGTAACAAAGTGAGCTTTCTTATCCGGCTTCACATAATCAAATAAAGGTTCATACTCTTTATATTCAAGGTCTGTACCTACATAAGTCTCTTCAACAGTATAATTTCCGTCGATTACAGAAAGCAGAGCTTCCGCAAGAATATATTTTTCTGTTCTGACAGAATTCTTATCTTCGCTGTCTTCTTTGATGATATCGCCTTTGGCATTTATCTGAACCGCAGCTTTTACATAAGTCTCAACCGGATTTACACAGAGAGCAACGTTTGAAGGCAAGGTCCAGGGGGTGGTGGTCCAGGCAAGAATGTATTCATTTTCTGTTCCCTTAACCTTGAACTTAGCGATAACGGATTTTTCTTTTACATCTTTATAACCCATTGCTACTTCGTTACTGGAAAGAGGAGTTCCACATCTGGGGCAGTAAGGCACGATTTTAAAGCCTTTGTACAACATGCCCTTCTCCCAAATCTGTTTTAATGCCCACCATTCAGATTCAATAAAATTATTATCATAAGTAACATAGGGATTCTCCATATCAACCCAGTAACCAACAGTTTCAGAGAAATCCTCCCACATTCCTTTGTATTTCCAGACACTTTCCTTGCATTCGTGGATAAATGGCTCCAGACCGTATTCTTCTATCTGCTCTTTGCCATCAAGACCCAGCTTCTTCTCAACTTCCAGTTCCACAGGAAGTCCATGAGTATCCCAGCCGGCTTTTCTTAATACATTATAACCTTTCATGGTACGGTATCTGGGTATGATATCTTTAATAACCCTGGTCAATACGTGACCGATGTGGGGTTTTCCATTGGCAGTGGGCGGTCCGTCATAAAAGGTATAGGGCTTTCCGTTTTTTCTTTCTTCAATGGTCTTTTCAAATACTTTTTCATTTTTCCAGAATTTCAGTACTTCTTTTTCACGCTCTACAAAGTTCAGATTCGTAGACACTTTATCGTACATGTGATATCCTCCTTACTTATCTAACGCCTGCATAACAGACGAATAACCTATCATCTTGCACCCATGGATATTTCATAAGATTAAAAAAGCCCCCATCCATAAACAGGATGAGAGCGTTTGGGCTTCATTGTACCACCTATTTACATACGTTTCCTCTTAAAGCATTTCCAGAAAAGGAACATGATATGCTATCTGTATAACGGCAGATACCGGCTCAGCTTACTAACCTGAATGGTCTTCAGCTTGCAACTTGGGAGTGATTTTCGAAAATCCGCTACTGGTACCGGGCTTACACTCTCCCCGGCTCGCTTAAACGTTTGCCTGACTTCTACTCTCTCCGTCACAGTTTTTGTGTATTATTATAATTTATCTAATTTATAATGATAGTATAAAAGTTTTTAATTGTCAATTCCTTTTTTACCTTAGGGTATTATTTCCGTTCCGCCGTCTGTACCAGGCTCTTCTGTGGGTGTTACTACTTCACCGGTGGGCGTTACTGTAACTGTATCGGTAGGAGTAATCTCCGGTGTTACAGTCACTTCCTCTGTCGGTTCGGGAGTCTGAGTCGGTTCCTTTGTAGGTTTCGCCGGCTTCTTGGTAGGTGTTGGTGTCGGTTCCGGTGTATCTGTCGGCTCCTCCGTTGGTGTTGGTGTCAAACTGGGTGTTGGCGTCGGCTTTTTGGTAGGTATTCTGGTAGGAACCTTCACATCATCAGGGTTAATACCATAGTCTTCTAGATTATCATAGCTGATAGCCTGACTGTAATCTTCACTTGGCGTAAATTTATAATACTCTTCCAGACACATGTTATTCTCGTAAAGGTATTTAGCCAGGGCTTTTCCCACATAACGAATATGCCAGGGTTCAAAGGAATAACCGGTCATTGCAGTCTTATCATCGGGATAACGTATGATAAAGCCATAAAGATGGGCATTTGTCTTTAACCATTCATATTCCGGTGTCTCTCCAAAGGAGGCATCCAGTCTGTAATTTACAGACTTTGTTGAAATATCAATGGCAAGCCCTGTCTGATGCTCACTGTAACCTGGTATAGCAGAATATTTGGTAGTATGCTCCATACCCTGGGTCTTAACATTATTGGTAAATATCTGGTATTGTCTATCATAAGAGCGGTATGCAGATACCCCGCAAAGGATATAACCATTCTCCTCTGCACCGTCAAAGAGCTTCTTTAACGCTTCTCCGGCCTCTTTTCTCATAAGCTTCTTCTCGTCATAATAGGTTATGGAATATTCCACATCAGGTACTAAAAGGTCTGAAGGTATATAATCAGACGGTAATCTGAGTTCCTTATTTACTATAACCGTTATACTCTCTGGTGTAGTGTCCAGCGTTACATTATCGTTATTTGTGATTTCCTCTTCTAAATCGCCTGTATCCACGGTTGTTTTACCCCCTGGTATACTGTTATTATCATCGTCCTCAGAAGCCTCCTCCTGATATGACGGATTGTTATAAAACTGGCTGGAGGCAGTGGATTCACTGGCACCCAATAATTGTTTTAAGGAAAAATAACCCATGCTGCCAACTACAACGATCGGCAGTCCCACAAGGAAAATTCTTCTTAATAATTTCATTCTTCTGGCTTTTTTCCTTCTGTTTTGCATACTCTCTCCGTACTGTACTTCATAAAGAGGTCTAAACCCCTTAATTATTGCCTGTTATATTGATGCTGTCTAAAAGCGAATGCTTTAACTGGTATAAATCATTGGATAAATCGATATAAACTTCATGTGGATTAACAAGTCTTCTGGTCTCATCCCAAAGAGTACTAAGCTCCTTCTGGCAGTATGCTCTGATGTCCATAACACTTGGTGATTCATATACACATTTTCCTTCTATAAATACCGGTACCAGCAGCTCTCTTAAGGTATAGCTGCCACCTTTTAGATATGTCTTTTTCCAGGTAGCCATTGGATCAAAAAGCTTCAAAGGATATTCTTCTTTGTAAACTTCATCAGCCATGGCGATTAAATCTGCTTTGATCTTACCGTTTTCTTTGTCATAAACTCGATATATTGTCTTATTGCCGGGATTTGTTATCTTCCATTGATTTTCCGACAATTTAATCTTTGGTATGAAGGTATCCCCCTTCTTAATGGCAGCAAGTTTGTACACACCACCGAAAGCAGGACAATCCTTTGATGTGATCAGATTAGTACCTACACCCCAGGAATTAATAGCAGCTCCCTGGGTCTTAAGGGAATCTATCAGGTATTCATCCAGATCACTGGAGGCAACAATAACAGCATCCAAAAAGCCTGCTTCATTTAACATCTTTCTGGCTTTCTTGGACAGGTAAGCCAAGTCCCCGCTGTCTAAGCGAATGCCGTACTTCTCAGGCATATTACCGGCTTCCCTTAATTCTTTAAAAATCTGTATGGCATTTGGCATTCCAGATCTTAGAGTATCATAAGTATCTACCAGTAGAGTTGTGTTCTGAGGATATAGCTTGGCATATTCACGAAAAGCTGAAATTTCATTTTCAAAGCTCATAATCCAGCTATGGGCATGAGTTCCAAGCGCAGGAACATCAAACATCCTGGCTGTCAGCACATTACTGGTACCAACACATCCACCGATTACAGCAGCTCTTGCTCCATAAACTCCCGCATCGGGTCCCTGGGCTCTTCTTAAGCCGAATTCCATAACGGGTTCACCCTTTGCTGCATAACAGACCCTGGAGGCTTTGGTAGCTATGAGGCTTTGATGGTTTACAATGTTTAATATGGCAGTCTCAACTAATTGAGCCTCCATGATAGGTGCAATTATCTTAAGCAAAGGTTCCATGGGAAATACTACGGTTCCTTCTTCAACGGCATAGATATCTCCGGTAAAACGGAAACCTCTCAGATATTCCAGGAAATCCTCCCCGAACATTTTAAGGCTTCTTAGATATACGATATCATCGTCGGTAAAACAGATGTTATTAATATAGTCAATCACCTGCTCCAGTCCGGCACAAACAGCATATCCGCTGCCAGACGGGTTGTTTCGATAGAATACATCAAATATAACTGTTTCGTTGGTTCCGTTCTTATAGTACCCCTGCATCATAGTCAGTTCATAAAAGTCAGTAAGCAGGGTAAGGTTCTCTTTTCCCATTATTCCTTCTTTCTGGATAATCAAACATTATGAAACACATTTTTCTCCCCTCTGTGTGCTTTCGCACGTGTTAAACTCAGTGGAAGTGAATGCGCTTTTCTTTCACTCTTATTATCCTGGTGCACTTATTTTTGTCTGTATAAATTATTAGATCATGAACTGAAAGCATATTCATGATCTTGTTGCTCCGGTCGGATTTTTTAAGCAAGCTCCAAATCCCACTCTACGTTTTCATTATATCACATTATTTCCAGAGTACAAGAAATAGCAGTATTTTTAATAATACTTAAGGATTTTGTAAGTTCTCATAAAAGATGCGCATAAAAGTAAAAAATATGTTATAATAACAGTAATGAAATTATAGCAGGAGGGGTTATGAGAACCTTATTCGTTTTATTATTCTTACTTGTATTTTTTACCGTTAGTCTTCTTTTATTTCTGTACGAGATCATCCTTGGTAAAATAAATCCCAGAAAGAAAGTGGAATCCTCCCAGCGTATAGTATCCTGGGCATTTCGTGTGATTCTGTTTATCAGCGGTACAAAGTATGAGGTAAGGGGTCTGGAGAATGTGCCAAAAGACCAGGCTGTATTATATGTATCCAACCACCGCAGTTATTTTGATATTGTACTGGGTTATGCAACTGTTCCGACGCTCACCGGATATGTGGCAAAAAAAGAAATTGGTAAGGTGCCTATCCTTAGGACCTGGATGAAATATCTTAACTGTCTCTTCTTAGACAGGGACAATTTAAGAGAGGGACTTAAAATGATTCTTACAGGTGTAGATCTGGTTAAGGATGGCTATTCCGTATTCATCTCTCCGGAGGGAACCAGAAACCACAGCGACGAAATGCTTCCCTTTAAGGAAGGCAGCTTAAAGATTGCAGAAAAATCAAGCTGTCCCATCATTCCTGTTGCAATATCCAACACAGACAATATCTTTGAAAATCATCTTCCCTGGATAAGAAGAGCGAAAGTTATTATAGAATACGGCAAACCTGTAGAGCCTGGCTCCTTAACCAAAGAGGAACGTAAATTCTTAGGTTCCCATGTTCAGAATATCATTCGTGAAATGCTTCTAAAAAATGCCGGTCAAACAGTTTAATTACTTGAACTTTTGAAAGAATAATGATAAAATAAATCCATTGCAAATTCTGGGGAAGGAGGTAGGAAGTTGAATCCCGGACTTATTGTATTGATAGTAGTTCTGGTTGTGGTTCTTGGTGCCCTTATCGGTCTGTCCATTTATGGAAGAAAGCTTCAGAAAAGGTCTGAGGAAAGTCAGGCTCAGATGAAAGCCGGCGCACAGTCAGTTTCTATTTTAGTAATAGATAAAAAGAGAATGAAGTTAACGGAGGCAGATCTGCCAAAGATAGTAGTAGATCAGACACCGAAGTATCTGCGCCGTTCTAAGGTCCCCATTGTAAAAGCCAAAATCGGACCTAAGATTATGAATTTAATGTGTGACGATAAGATTTTTGATCTTATTCCCATTAAAAAAGAAGTAAAAGCCGTAATGAACGGTATTTACATTATGGATGTAAAAGGATTACGCTCAAATCTTGATGCGAAACCCGAAAAGCAAAAACTTTTTGCAAGAATCAAAGGCAAAATTACAAAGAATAAAAACGCTTAAAATCAAACAGCCGGCTACCCTATAAATTACGGGTAAAACGGCTGTTTTTAATTCCTTTGATTATTTTCTTGAGGTTATCCTCATCTGTATCTGACAGTCACCGATAAAGGAATAGTTTATATCCAGTCCGTAATTTATCTCTAAAGACAATTTATCCTCATCTTCCGCGACTTGTATCTTACCGGTATGAATGCCAATTTGCAGATCACCATAAGGAGTGTTGTAGAAAGTGGTATTCTTCCTGCCTACTTCAAATATCATATGGACATTACTGGCACCTCTTTTTATAATGTCAATCTGCTCATCTCCTACCTTAACGGTACAACTGGTTACACCGTCGGTGCCCTCTATAACTTCATCATAGCAAATGTAATGTTTGCCGTTTTTGTTATAGTACTGACCCACGGAAATTACTTCAATGGGCTCGTCCCTATCTACCTCGTATTGAAGTCCGGATATGGAAACCAATACATCTTTCTTCATGCAATCCTCCCTATCACGCCTTGCTTTCAGGCTATAAATATGTTGTCAAAGCATCCGCAAAGCTTTCAATATTCACATCTTCAGTTTCTACCACGTCACAGGGAAGTATGGTATTCGCAAACCTTTTGAATTTATCCGCACCGTCACTTACATAGAATTTATGCTCACAGGCAGCTCCGTTATTTTCTATGCCTGCTTGCAGGAGTACCTGCTTTAACTCTATGGCTGTCTCATAAGCAGGATTCACCAAAGTTACGTCATTTCCCACAATGGAGCCAATTATATTACGTATAAGAGGATAGTGGGTGCAACCTAATACCAAAGTATCTATATTCAATCCAAGGAGACTGCTGATATATCTCTTTGCCACTTCCACCGTTAAAGGGTCTGTTAGCCAGCCTTCTTCCACCAGAGGAACAAAGAGGGGACAAGCCTTTCCATATACCCGTACATCTGGATTCAATTCTTTTATATATGTGTTATATATTCCGCTGTTAATGGTACCTTCTGTACCTATTACTCCGATATTACCGTTTTTTGTGGCTTCAGAAGCCACCTTTGCACCGGGCTTTACCACTCCGATAACAGGTATTGAGACCTCTTTTGCAACTACCTCAAGTGCAAGTGCACTTGCTGTGTTACAGGCAATAACAATTGCCTTGACATTTTTGGTCTGGAGAAACTTAATGATTTGTCTTGAGTAAGTAATTATAGTCTTTTGTGATTTGCTTCCGTATGGAACCCTTGCAGTATCTCCAAAGTAGATTATCGGTTCTCCCGGTATTTGTCTCATGATTTCCCTGACTACTGTTAATCCCCCGATTCCGGAATCAAATACACCGATGGGTGCATTACAAGACATCGTTCTCTCCTCCTGCTTCTGCTGCTCTGGCGAAGGCAAGCTGCAATAATTTTTCTACCAACTGGGGCTTTCCGATTCCTTTAGCCTCCCATAGCATAGGATACATGCTGATGGATGTAAAACCTGGCATGGTATTGATTTCGTTAAAGATTACTTCTCCGGTCATTCTATCGACGAAGAAATCCACTCTGGATAAACCATGTCCGTCCACTGCTCTAAAAATCTTAATAGCATAGTCCCGAATTGTATCAGCTGCGCCTGCAGGCAGTTCAGGAGAGATAATTGTCTTAGATTCTGCATTGTTGTATTTGGCATCATAATCGTAAAACTGTGCTGCAGCTACGATTTCACCCACACCGGAAGCACGGGATTCGTTACCTCCAAGTACAGCACATTCGATTTCCCGTCCGTTAATGGTTTCCTCTACCAGGATTTTTCTGTCATGCTCTGCAGCAAGCTTTAATCCTGTCGCCAGTTCTTCTCGGGATTCGGCCTTTGATATACCTCTGGAAGAACCTGAATTTGAGGGTTTTATGAAAACAGGATAAGGGATCGCTGCCTCAACTCTCTTAACGGTCTCCTCCATGCTGTTTAGGTCTTTTCTTGTAACGGCAACGTATTTTGCCTGTCTGATCCCCAGCGTATCCACAATGATCTTAGTATATAATTTATCCATGGAAACGGAAGAAGCTAAAACTCCGCATCCTACATAAGGTATCCTAGCCAATTCTAAGAGTCCTTGAATGGTACCATCTTCTCCGCATAATCCGTGAAGAACAGGAAATACCACATCAACTTTTATCTTTTCTGCTTTGTCACCTTTTAAAATTAATACAGACTTAAGTGATGCATCCGGTAACAGAACAGCGGTTTCTGTATTTTTACTCCAGGTACCTGAAGTAATTTCTTCCACATTGTTTACTTTGAGCCATTTTCCTTCTTTGGTAATTCCTATAATGAGAATACGGTATAGATCCGCATTGATATGTTTAATTACGGTAGTAGCGGAAACGCAAGAAACTTCATGCTCAGTAGACTGCCCGCCAAACAAGACTGCAACTGTTTTTTTACTCATACTGATATCCTTCCTTTTACATCCTGATGTTTGCTTTCGATGCCTATATCTCTATATCTTATCCTTAAAATTCTATTTTATGATTGCGATTTTCTTTCAATTTTTACCGCTGTATGTGAAAATAATACCAGGCAAAACTTTGCGCCTGATATTTCTATTCTATACATATAGCCTTTTTTATTTTACTCTTTCTTTTTATAAATCGCAAGGTTTTTATTCTTTTTACCTCTTTTGTTTAATTTTTTATTATCCGTACATACTTAAAATAAACTCAAATATTTAAAGGAGGTTCCGAACTTTGTCCAGAATAAAAATCCATATTTATCAATTCTTGCATCGGCATAAATCTTTAGAAAATAAAAACCCTTTACATAAGAAATTCCAAACTTTTGACCGAAAGCTGATCCTTAAATTAAGCGCCTGCCTGTCTCTTTGCCTGCTCTGTCTCTTATATTCCATTAAGGTTATACATGCAGATCCTTATGAGAGTAAAGCTGCTATGCAAAAGGATATTGCTTCCCAGATTATTCGCTTTCATGTAATAGCCAACAGCGATTCCACCGAAGATCAGGCTTTAAAGCTTAAAGTCAAATCAGCCCTGACAGAAGCTCTAAGACCCAAACTCTCCAGCCTAACGGATGTGACAGAGGCAAGAAGTGTTATTGAAAAGAATTTAGCAGCTCTTGAAACTCTGTCAGAAGAAATAATACAGGAGAACGGCCATGAGTATACCGTTACTGCTTCTTTAGAAACCGGTTACTTCCCTATTAAAATCTATGGAGATCTTACTCTGCCACCGGGACAATACGAAGCTCTTCGCGTTGAAATCGGAGAAGCAAAAGGACAGAATTGGTGGTGTATCATGTTCCCACCTCTCTGTTTTGTGGATGCCACCTACAGTGTAGTACCCAAAGAATCCAAAGAGCAGTTAAAGCATGTACTGACAGAAGACGAATACGATGCCGTATTTTCTTCGGAGAAAGCAGATATCCGGGTGAAGTTCAAACTTTTTGAAATAATAAAAGATTATCTGTCAAATTAGAGTAAAACTTGCATAACGCTTTCTCTGAGATTATAATAAAGACATTAACTTACAGAGGAGTATCCATGAATTCCATCAAGCTGAAAGCATATGCAAAAATTAATCTTGGACTAGATGTGGTGCGTAAACGAGAGGATGGTTATCATGAAGTTCGTATGATTATGCAGACCATAGGTCTTTATGACAAAGTATCCATATTGCGGACCAACAATACTTCCATAACCGTCAAGACAAATCTTCCTTACCTGCCTACAGATGAAAATAATCTGGTATATAAGGCTGCTGCTCTAATTAAGAAGAATTATAATATCAATCAGGGTGTTCATATTATTTTGGATAAGAAAATCCCTGTTGCTGCAGGTCTGGCTGGAGGAAGCAGTGATGCCGCTGCTGTGCTTTACGGATTAAACCGCCTTTTCCATTTGAACCTGTCAAAGGAGGAATTATCAGAGTTAGGTCTTCAGTTAGGGGCAGATGTTCCTTACTGCCTGTTACGTGGTACTGCACTATCCGAGGGCATCGGAGAAATACTGACCCCTATCTCTCCGTTTCCCTCCTGTCATATACTTATTGTCAAGCCAGGAATTAATGTATCGACAAAACATGTTTATGAGCACCTTAAGCTAGATGAGCATACCCATCACCCCAATATCGATGCGATTCTAACCGCTATAAGTAATAGGGATCTTAAATGTGCTGTCAGTCATTTCGGAAATGTACTGGAATCTGTTACCATTAACGAATATCCTGTAATCGGTCAGATCAAAGAAGAACTTACAGCCTTTGGAGCCATCGTATCTATGATGAGCGGCAGCGGCCCCACTGTGTTTGGTTTATTCGACAGCAGAGAAAAAGCGGAAAAGGCTTTCTTTCAATTAAAGGCTGAGAAATCCTATAAACAGGTATATTTAACTGGTCTTTACCAACCAGGTCTTAAGTTTTAACTCCCTTTATCCGATATGGTCAATGTAGACTTATTGACGACAATGCCATACATGGAGGTAAGAGTGAAGAAACACCTTTACACAGAAAAGTCCAATCTGTGCA
>JAQSXJ010000041.1 GCA_029256725.1 Anaerocolumna sp.
TTACAGCAGGGGCATCAACCCCAAACAATATTATCAAGGAGGTTCATACTGCATGTCAGAAATGAGTTTTGAGCAATTATTGGAGGAATCATTAAAAACAATACAAAACGGAGAGGTTGTAGAGGGCACTGTAATACGTGTAAAAGAAGACGAGATCGTCTTAAATATAGGTTACAAAGCTGACGGAATCATTACCAGAAGTGAATATACCAACACACCAGGTGTTGACCTGACAACTGTCGTAAAAGAAGGAGATACTTTACAAGCTAAAGTATTAAAGGTAAATGACGGCGAAGGACAAGTTCTTTTAACTTACAAGAGACTGGCTGCCGAAAAAGGAAGCAAACGTTTAGAAGAAGCATTTAATAACAAAGAGGTACTTACAGCAAAGGTAACCGCAGTATTAGAAGGCGGACTTAGCGTAATCGTTGATGAAACAAGAGTATTTATCCCTGCCAGCCTTGTATCCGATGGATATGAGAAGAATCTTGAGAAATATGCAGGACAGGAAATCGAGTTCGTTATCTCTGAGTTCAATCCTAAGAAGAGAAGAATCATCGGTGACCGTAAGCAGTTAATCGTAGCAAAGAAACAGGCTTTACAGAAAGAACTGTTTGAAAGAATCAAACCAGGTATGACTGTAGAAGGAACAATAAAGAATGTAACTGATTTCGGTGCATTCATCGACTTAGGCGGCGCTGACGGCCTTCTTCATATCTCCGAGATGTCCTGGGGTAGAGTAGAAAACCCTAAAAAGGTATTCAAAGTAGGAGAGACCATCAAGGTTCTTATCAAAGATATCTCTGGAGAGAAGATTGCTCTCAGTCTGAAATTCGAAGATGAAAATCCCTGGATTAAAGCTTCTGAGAATTATGCCGTAGGCAATGTTGTAACAGGAAAAGTAGCAAGAATGACTGATTTTGGTGCATTCGTAGAGTTAGAGCCAGGTGTTGATGCTCTTCTTCATGTATCTCAGATTTCCAGAGAGCACGTTGAGAAACCTTCTGATGTATTAAAGATTGGTGAAGAAGTTACTGCAAGAGTAGTGGACTTTAATAACGATGAGAAGAAAATCAGCTTAAGTATCAAAGCATTAGATACAGCAGCTGAAGAAAGCAACGAAGTTGCTGAAGATAACTCTGCTGAATAAATGCAGGAATATCGGACTTTACTAAACAAAAGATAGGAGTGTCTTTGCTTGACGGATAACTATGAATCCTTTAAGACCCAAATTTATCAACTGACTAAAATAAACTTAAGTTTATACAAAGAACGTCAGATGAAAAGAAGAATTGATGCATTAATAGCGAAGCATAAGATTGATTCCTACGACGCTTACGTTGAAACGATAAAGAAAAATCCTGTAATGTTCGAGGAATTCGTAAATTATCTTACTATAAATGTATCAGAATTTTACCGTAATCCAGAACAGTGGGTTTTATTAGAAAAGGAAGTACTGCCTTATCTTTTTGGAAAGTTCGGAAATAACCTGAAAATATGGAGTGCTGCATGTTCGACAGGTGATGAACCTTATTCTCTGGTAATGCTGTTGTCAAAATTTATGCCGCTTAACCGAATAAAGGTTATTGCTACAGATATTGATAAACAGATACTTGAGAAGGCAAGGATGGGTTTGTATAACATCAAAAGTCTGAAAGGGTTACCAGATGAACTTCTGAAGAAATACTTCTCAGAGATTAACAGTACTACCTATCAGATTTCTGACAGCATCAAAGCATGTGTGGAATTCAAACCACATAATCTTCTAAAGGATGATTATCCTTCTGGGTGTGATTTAATTGTGTGCCGTAATGTACTCATTTATTTTACAGAAGAAGCAAAGGATAGCATTTATAAGAATTTTAATGCTGCTTTGAAGAAAGATGCTATATTGTTTGTTGGAAGCACTGAACAGATTATACAGCCGCAGAACCTGCAATTTGCCACTTATAAATCATTTTTCTATAAAAAGATATAGTACTTATCACATAAAGTGATATTTCAAGTCTGCAGGTATTTAAATGACTCTGAAATATCACTTATTTTTTTCTTATTTTGTTGTTGATTTTTATAATGATATCTAGTATATTGTGTATAGATACTGACTGGGTAAAATTTTGAGACAATTCAGCCCCTTTAATTTGAAGTGAATTAATTCTTTAGGGCAACTGGATAGTTACAAATAAATTATTGAATACCCAAGAAAAACAGTATAATAAGCTCATGCTTGAGCTTAATGCTATGCGCAGATGGGAGCTGACTATGGAAAAAGTTGTGAGAATTGCAGTTGATGCAATGGGCGGTGACTATGCTCCGGCTCAAATTGTAAAAGGTGCTCTTGAAGCAGTAAATGAAAGAAAAGATATTAAGGTAATCTTAGTAGGGCAAGAAAATGCTATTCTTTCAGAGCTAAAGGGAATCAATTATGATAAGGAGCGTCTGACGGTTGTCCATGCAGAAGATGTGATAACCAACGATGAGGCCCCTGTAATGGCTATTAGGCGTAAGAAGAATTCTTCTATAGTAGTTGCTATGAACCTGGTAAAGAACGGTGAGGCAGATGCGTTTGTTTCAGCTGGTAGTACAGGTGCGGTTTTAGTTGGCGGGCAATTAATCATAGGAAGAATAAAGGGTATAGACAGACCACCTTTAGCGCCGGTTATTCCCACAGAAAACGGAGTATCTCTTCTGATAGACTGCGGTGCCAATGTTGATGCAAGACCTTCACATTTGGTGCAGTTTGCCAAAATGGGTTCCGTTTACATGGAAAATGTCATCGGAATCAAAAATCCTAGAGTGGCCATTGTTAACATAGGCGCAGAGGAAGAAAAAGGAAATATGCTGGTAAAGGAAACCTTCCCTTTGCTTAAGAATTGTAATGACATAAATTTTATCGGCAGTATCGAAGCAAGAGAGATTCCAAAAGGCGGAGCAGACGTAATTGTATGTGAAGCTTTTGTTGGGAATGTAATTCTTAAATTATATGAAGGACTGGGCAGTACTTTAATCGGTAAAATAAAAGCAGGGTTAATGAGTACAACAAAGAGCAAAATTGGTGCTCTGTTATGTAAGCCCGCTTTAAAAGAGACGTTGAAATCTTTTGATGCATCTGCCTATGGCGGTGCACCTATGCTAGGGCTTAACGGTCTTGTTGTGAAAGCTCACGGCAATTCTACCAGCATTGAGATCAAGAATTCAATTATTCAATGTATTACTTTTACAGAGCAGAATATTAATGATAAAATCAGAATGCATCTGGAAGAAGAATAGAAAAGAAAGGTGAATATTATGGAATTTGAAAAATTACAAAAAATAATCAGCGAAGTATTAAATGTAGATGAGGACGAAATAACAATGGAGACTACTTTCGTGGATGACTTAGGTGCTGACTCCCTTGATATCTTCCAAATCATCATGGGAATAGAAGAGGAATTCGACATTGAAATTGCCAATGAAGAAGCTGAGAACATAATAACTGTAAGTGATGCGGTAGAGCAAATCAAAAACGCACTGAATCAATAGATAGTTTAATAGCAATTATATTAAGCCCTTGGAAAAGGGCTTAAGCTCTTATAAAGGGCATATGTCCTTCCAAAGGACTTATGCCCTTATTAATAAGAGCTTTGCCTTTTTAAAGGGTTATTTAAAAACATGTAAAACGAAATATAAAGAAACGGAGGACAAGAATGAATCGATCGGAAGAACTGATATTAGAAAAACTGAGAAAATTCGAAGATGCAATAGATTATCGATTCAGAGATCGTATGATATTAAAACGAGCTCTAACCCATAGTTCTTATGCCAATGAAAAAAGAGTCAGTAAGTTAGAGAATAACGAAAGACTCGAGTTTCTTGGTGATGCAGTACTGGAGTTGATAACCAGTGAATTTCTATATGAGAATAATCCAAAAATGCCAGAGGGAGAACTGACGAAGTTAAGAGCCAGACTGGTATGTGAACAGACCCTTGCTAATTGTGCCATAGACATGAATGTGGGTAATTACCTGCTTTTGGGAAAAGGGGAAGCTGCCACCGGAGGAAGGGAGAGATTTTCCATTCTATCCGATACAGTGGAGGCAATAATAGGTGCAATTTATATTGATGGTGGTTTTACTAATGCAAAAGAGTTTATTTTGCGCTTCATTTTATCTGATATAGAAAATAAGAAGCTCTTTTTCGATAGCAAGACTATCTTACAGGAAATTGTCCAAAGCGAATACAAAGAACAGTTATCCTATGAGTTAATTAAAGAAGAAGGACCAGATCACAATAAGCAATTCACAGTAGTTGCTCTTGTTAAGGATATGGAATTGGGTTCTGGTGTAGGCAGGACGAAGAAGGCTGCTGAACAGGAAGCTGCTTACGCATCTATCTTAAAGATTAATCGGAAAAAGAATCTCATTCCCCAGAATAGCAAAAATTAAAGGTCGGGAGAAACTATGTATCTTAAAAGTATTGAAGTATATGGATTTAAATCCTTTGCCAATAAAATTATCTTTGAGTTTCATGATGGTATTACGGGAATTGTTGGCCCTAACGGCAGTGGTAAGAGTAATGTGGCTGATGCTGTGAGATGGGTATTAGGTGAACAAAGTGCTAAGCAGCTAAGAGGAGCTAAGATGGAGGATGTTATCTTCTCCGGAACAGAAACCAGAAAACCTCTGGGATTTGCTTATGTGTCCCTAACAATTAGTAACGAAGACCATAAGCTGCCCATTGAGTATGATGAAGTAACAGTGGCAAGAAGAGTGTATCGCTCCGGTGAAAGCGAATATCTCTTAAATGGAAATACCTGTCGTTTAAAAGATGTACAGGAACTGTTTCTTGATACTGGTATTGGTAAAGAAGGATACTCTATTATCGGACAGGGTCAGATTGAAAAGATACTAAGCGGTAAACCGGATGACAGAAGGGAACTCTTTGATGAGGCAGCAGGTATTGTTAAGTTTAAGAAGAGGAAGTTTTCTGCACAGCATAATCTAGAAGAAGAACGACTAAATTTAAGCAGAATCCAGGACATACTCTCGGAGATTGAGAAGCAGGTAGGTCCTCTGGAAAAGCAATCAACAGTAGCAAAAGAATATTTAAAATTAAGGGATGAATTAAAAGATCTTGATATACAGTTATTCCTGTATGAGAATGAAAAAATGCAGGAAACGAAGAACCTGACAAATGAAAAGCTTACTATTGCTACAGAGAATTTAAATGCTGCCAATGAGAAATCGGAGCATATTAAAGAAGAGTTCTCCCTGTTAGAAATAGAAATTGAAGAATATAACAGTACCCTGGAGACCCTTAAAGCATCCCAAAGTGACAGCCGATTGAATCAGGAGAAAACTGAAGGTGAAATAAAGGTATTAAAAGAGCAGCTCTTATCGATTAAACAAAATGATGCTCATTATGAGACCAGGCTTACTGCCGTATCAGAAGATATCAAGACAAGGGTAGAAGAGCAGGAAAGTTACATAAAGCAAAAGAAAGATTTGGATCTACTCATTGACAAGATGGATGAAAGTCAGTCTGTCAATGTCCTGGAATTAGAAGAAATTCGCAGTCGAATTAAGGCGGATACTACCTTAGCTGAAAATCTTCACGGTGAGATTTTTGAATTTCTTAATGAGAATTCTGGAATAAAGACGAATCTCCAGAGATATGAAACTATTCTTGAACAGAATAATATAAAGAAAACAGAATTTACCCAGAGAATCCTTCGTAATAAAAGTGAAGATGCTATAAACGACCAGGAGATGCAAAATGTCAGAGAACAGTTAGAAACTCTTGAGACGCAAAAGCAGAAAAACATAAGGGATACCAGCCAGGCACAGGATAAAGTAACTAATTTTCGAAATAACTTAAAAGTAATAGAAGATGAAATTCAAAAAAAACAACGTGAGTATCAGACAGGAAGCTCGCAACTGGAAGCTCTAAGAAATCTTACTGAACGATATGAAGGTTATGGCAACAGCATTCGAAGAATCATGGAGAAGAAAGATACCAAAGGAATAATCGGAGTTGTTGCAGATATCATTAAGACAGAACCCAAGTACGAGACAGCTGTAGAGACGGCTTTAGGCGGAAGCATTCAGAATATTGTTACAGATACAGAAGCTACAGCAAAAGAATTAATTGATTACCTGAAGCAGAACAAGTATGGCCGTGCTACTTTCCTTCCTTTAACCAGCATATCTGGAAAAGAAGCTTATGGTCAGCAAAGGTATCTGGAGGAAAAAGGAGTACTTGGACTTGCTAATACGCTGGTAAAGACAGAAGAACGTTTTAAAGGTCTTATACAGTATCTTCTTGGAAAGAGTCTTGTTGTAGACAATATTGACAATGCATTGTTCATTGCAAGGAAATATAATTATACTCTGCGTATCATTACGCTGGATGGAGAGCTTTTAAGTCCTGGCGGTTCCTTGTCGGGAGGTGCTTATAAGAATTCCAGCAATCTGCTTAGCAGAAGGCGTGAAATAGAAGATCTGGAAGAAAAAATTTCAGTTTTAAAATCAGAAGTAATAAACCAGAATCAAAACCGTGAAGTAATCTTACAAGATATCCAGGCAGCCTTAAGTGAGATGGAGGAGATAAAACAGGCTCTTCAGGAACTTCATCTTAAAGAAAATACACTGAAGCTGCAGTTGTCACAGTCGGATAAGAAGAAACAGGAATTAAAAGCATTTTACGAAGAAATTACAAATGAAATAAATCAAATTGAAAATCAGAGTATAGAATTAAATAAAAATATTACAATTCTAAGAGATAGTCTTGTACTCAATGAAGAAAAGAGTAAGGAGAATGAACAAAGAATTGAAGAGATGAATCGGCAGCTGGAGGAAGTAAGGAAGCGGGAACAACTGTTAAATGAACAGGTATCCCAAGCCAAGGTCGAAATGTCAGCTTTTGATCAGAAAAACCAGCATTTGCTTGATAATATCAAAAGAGTAAAGCGTGAACTTGAAAGACTCTATGAAGAAGAAAGTGGTATTAAGCGAAATAGAGAAGCATCGCTGGCAACTTATGATGAAAAACTTAAGGCTATAAGCCTCGATGAAGAAAAAACAAGGAACTATAGTGAAGAAATTAGCAAGCTTGATGAACAGATTAAGGAAATACAGGCCAAAAAAGAAACAGTAACCTTAACTCATAAAAGCTTCTTTGATCGCAGAGAAGAACTTTCCAAGGAAATTATTAATCTGGATAAAGAGATTTTCCGTTTAAGCGGTCAGTTAGAACGTCTGGATGAGCAACTGAACGAGAAGAAGGATTACATGTGGGAGGAATATGAACTTACCCTGCATACTGCCCTTGAAACCTTGAATATAATATCAGCAGATAACATTGATTCTGCTTTTGTGAAAAAGAGAATCGGTGAGGTTAAAGGTTGTATGAAAGGACTTGGGGATGTAAATATTAATGCTATTGAAGATTATAAGAATCTCTCTGAACGTTACTTATTCTTAAAAGGCCAAAAAGAAGATATAGAAAAAGCAGAAGATGCGCTTATCCATATTATAGAAGAGCTTGATGAGGAAATGCGCAATCAGTTCAACGAAAAGTTTGCTCAGATAAAGGTACAGTTTAATCAGGTATTCAAAGAGCTATTCGGAGGCGGTCTGGCAACGCTTGATTTAACAGAAGGTGAAGATGTTCTTGAAGCAGGTATTATCATAACCAGTCAGCCACCGGGAAAGAAATTGCAGAATATGATGCAGCTATCCGGTGGTGAAAAAGCATTAACTGCAATATCTCTGCTTTTTGCAATTCAGAATCTAAAGCCTTCGCCTTTCTGTCTGCTGGATGAGATCGAAGCGGCTTTAGATGATGCTAATGTTAAACGCTTTGCGAAATATCTTCATAAACTAACAAAAGAAACTCAGTTTATTATTATAACTCACAGAAGAGGAACCATGAACGCTGCAGATGTTTTATATGGTATTACCATGCAGGAAAAAGGTGTATCCACACTGGTATCTGTTAATCTGATTGAGAGTGATTTAGATAAATAAACAAATTGACAGAATTGTCACATGTAAATTAAAATTTACGACAAATAAGATTTACGGCCATTAAGACAGATGGCCAGAAAAGAGGTAAGGATGGGAGAAAAAAAAGGCTTTTTTGGCAGATTGGTAGAAGGGCTTTCAAAAACAAGAAATAATATAGTTTCCGGTATTGAGTCCATTTTTAACGGATTTTCCAGTATTGATGATGAATTTTATGAAGAGCTGGAAGAAATTCTTATAATGGCGGATATCGGTATTAATACAACGGGTTCCATTATAGAGGACTTAAAGCAAAAAGTAAAAGAAGCAAAGATAAAAGAACCGCAGGAATGCAAAGAACTGTTAAAAGAGAGTATCATGGATCAGATGAAAGTTAACGAAGCCGCTTATGACTTTGAGGACCAGAAGTCCATCGTTCTTTTGATCGGTGTAAACGGCGTAGGAAAAACTACCTCTGTAGGAAAACTGGCAGGGCAGTTAAAAGATAAAGGTAAGAAAGTTATGGTTGCAGCAGCAGATACCTTCCGTGCCGCTGCCATAGAACAACTCACAGAATGGGCTGATCGTGCAAAGGTTGAAATTATAGCGCAAAAAGAAGGGTCTGATCCGGCAGCTGTAATATATGACGCTGTAACCTCTGCAAAAGCTAAGAATACTGATGTACTAATCTGTGATACAGCAGGAAGACTTCATAATAAGAAAAATCTTATGGAGGAGCTCAAAAAAATTGACAGGGTCATCACCAGAGAATATCCTGATGCATACAGAGAGACCCTGATTGTATTAGATGGAACAACTGGCCAGAATGCTCTTGCCCAAGCAAAGCAATTTAAAGAAATTGCTGATATTACAGGTATTATTCTGACAAAGTTAGACGGAACGGCCAAAGGTGGTATTGCCATTGCTATCCAGGCTGAACTTGGCATACCGGTTAAATATATCGGTATCGGAGAACACATTGATGATTTACAGAAATTTAACGCAAGTGATTTTGTAAACGCACTGTTTAACTAAAAGGAGAATACAGAATGATGACATTGGATAAATTTGAGGAAGCTGCAGAAACCGTCAAAAGGGTAACTTTAAGGACAAAATTAATATACAGCGACTATTTTTCAGATACTACCGGAAATAAGGTGTTCTTAAAACCTGAAAATATGCAGTTTACCGGAGCCTATAAAGTAAGGGGAGCCTATTATAAGATCAGTACATTAAGCAAGGAAGACCGAGCGAAGGGACTTATTACGGCATCTGCCGGAAATCATGCCCAAGGTGTCGCATATGCAGCTAAAATGTACGGTGCAAAGGCGATCATTGTTATGCCTACAACTACTCCGCTTATTAAGGTTAATCGAACCAAAGGTTACGGCGCAGAAGTTATACTCCATGGCAACGTATATGACGATGCCTGCCAGTATGCATTAAAGCTGGCAGAAGAGAAGGAATATACCTTTATCCATCCTTTTGATGACGAAGTTGTGGCTACCGGTCAAGGTACTATAGCGATGGAAATATTTCAGGAGATTCCTACCGTTGACATCATTCTGGTTCCAATCGGCGGCGGCGGCCTTGCAGCCGGTGTATCCACCCTGGCAAAGCTATTAAACCCTAATATAAAAGTGATCGGTGTGGAGCCAATGGGAGCCAATTGTATGCAGGAGTCCATTAAGGCTGGTCATGTTATTACCATTCCACAGGTCGAAACCATAGCTGACGGAACAGCGGTTAAGACCCCCGGCAGCAACATATTCCCGTATATTCAGAAAAATATCGATGAGATAATAACAATAGATGACCGTGAATTAATAGTTAGTTTCCTGGATATGATTGAGAATCATAAGATGGTGGTGGAAAACTCTGGTCTGTTGACTGTAGCAGCACTTAAGCAGTTGAATTGCACCGGTAAAAAAATTGTATCCATCTTAAGCGGTGGAAATATGGATGTAATAACTGTGTCTTCCGTAGTTCAGCATGGACTTATACAAAGAGGGCGTATCTTTACAGTATCAGTATTATTACCGGATCGTCCCGGTGAACTAGTAAATGTAGCCAATGTTATAGCAGCAGCGCAGGGTAACATCATTCGTTTGGATCACAATCAGTTTGTATCTATTAACCGAAACAGTGCCGTTGAGTTAACTATAACAATGGAGAGCTTTGGACATGAACATAAGGAAGCAATTGTTAAGGCATTAAAGGATAACGGCTATAATCCACAGATTGTGCAGCCAAAGAATACATATAACTAATATATGTTTATTAAGTAACTGGATTTGAACTGATCCAACGATCTTTAGATTTGTCCCATGGTTTCCTAAACTTCATTCTGCTAAGGAGTGGTGCAACAGGAAATCATGGATTTTTTCTTAGTGTGATAGTAATGAAGAAGTACATTATTAGTGAGATTGTAATCGCTATATAAGCAGCTATTTAAATAGCTGCCGTAAGGATAAAGCAAACGTATTAAAGAATGTGTTGCAATTTAAATTTAGAGTAATTTAAACTTAGTAGTAATTATGTAAGAATGTGTAAATACAGATTTACAATTTAACATTTTTCTGTTATGCTATATAAAAGCATGTGTCATAAAATTGACTCAGGAGCTTTCTATCATATCTGCTTTGTTTGTTCTTAAATTCTGTTCTATCCAATTTTTACAATCATAAAACATCCGTAACGACAAAGTAAAATAGTTTATAGTATGTTCCGTTAATTGTGTATGTAATCTAAAGGAAAGGAGCTGTAGTAGTAACTAACAACGAAGAAGTAATTAACGACAAAGAAGTAATTAACGACAAAGAAGTAATTAACAACAAAGTAGTAACTAACAACAAAGAAGTAATTAACAACAAGAAATAATTAACAACAAGAAGTAAATAACAACAAAGAAATAAGAATTTAAGATTGACAAACTTAATAAGATAAGCTATTATTAAAACAAGAACGTAAGTTCGCATAAAGGAGAAAAAAGATGTCAAAAGAAGATAAGAGCAGAGCGCTGGAATCCGCGTTGGCGCAGATTGAGAAACAGTACGGAAAAGGCTCCGTTATGAAACTTGGTGATACGGCTGCCCATATGAACATAGAAACCATACCCACCGGATCTATCAGTTTGGATGTTGCCCTTGGCTTAGGAGGGATACCAAAGGGAAGAATCGTTGAGATATATGGACCGGAATCCAGTGGTAAGACTACTGTTGCTCTTCATATGGTTGCGGAAGTTCAGAAAATTGGTGGAATTGCCGGATTTATCGATGCTGAACATGCTTTGGACCCTGTCTATGCGAAGAAGATCGGAGTAGATATCGATAACCTCTACATATCCCAGCCTGATAACGGTGAACAGGCCTTAGAGATAACAGAAACAATGGTTCGTTCTGGAGCAGTAGATATTATAATTATCGATTCCGTAGCAGCATTGGTACCCAGGGCTGAAATTGATGGTGACATGGGAGATTCTCATGTGGGCTTACAGGCCAGATTAATGTCTCAGGCTCTACGTAAATTAACAGCGGCTATCAGCAAATCTAATTGTATCGTTATCTTTATCAACCAGCTTCGTGAAAAGGTTGGTGTAATGTTTGGAAGTCCTGAGACGACTACAGGTGGCCGTGCTCTTAAGTTTTACTCTTCCATTCGTTTGGATGTTCGTAAGATAGAATCTTTGAAGCAGGGAGGAGACATTGTCGGCAGCAGAACACGTATAAAGGTAGTTAAGAATAAGGTTGCTCCTCCCTTTAAAGAAGCAGAATTCGATATCATGTTCGGACAGGGTATTTCCAGAGAAGGTGATGTTTTAGACCTTGCTTCCAATGAGAATATTGTTATTAAGAGCGGTGCATGGTATGCCTATAATGAGGCAAAGATTGGACAGGGACGTGAGAATGCCAAACAGTATTTAAAAGAAAATCCTGCGATATTTGCAGAAATCGAATTAAAAGTTAGAGATAAATATAATTTGGATGCTGTATCAGCAGCAAATACGAAGGAAACAACCGTTAAGGAAGCAGATGAATAGAAATGATTATAACCAGACTGGAGAATACAGGTAAAAACAAGGTAAAGGTATATCTAGATGACAGGTATCGTTTTACTCTATATGACAGAGAAATAAAAAAGTATGGTCTGATAGAAGAAGGTAATATGGCAGAGACTCTTCTGAATGAACTATATAACAATGCCATAAAGCGAGCTAAACAAAAAGCGATGGCACTGCTTAAGCATATGGACCGGACAGGAGCAGAATTAGCAAGAAAGCTGGAAATGGCCGGATTCAGCGCAGATATTATTAAAGAAGCCATTGATTACGTTACCAGTTATCACTATATCGATGATTTACGTTATGCTTCCGGTTATGTCAGGTTGAGAAAGAGCAGTAAAAGTAAACGACAGATAATAGGCGAGCTACAGCAAAAAGGAATATCAGGAACGGATATACAAGAAGCACTTTCCAGTGAGTACGATAGTGAAGAGGAAGCCATTCAACGAGAGATTACAAAAAAGTTTTCTGATGTTAAAAGTTTGACCAGAGAAGAGAGACAGAAGATAGCTGCCAAACTTTATCGAAAAGGCTATGGAATGGACTTAATTAGGCGTTACATGAGTCTGGAATAAATTTATATTATATGAATTGTGATATAAGTAGTTAATAATAGAATTTGGAAAATATTAATTATGTAATCTATTAAAAAACGAGCAAGTGGTTTAACCACCTGCTCGTTTTTTTATCATATTAGATATAAGATATAATTATTACATTAATTAAGTGTAATAGATGCATTTAATATGTATTGCTAATGCGTTATTTGGAAATTAAAAATGTATATAGTTAGTGCAAATATATATTTTGTGTCAGGCATATTTATGAGTAGGGTATAGAATAATATATGATAACCGAACAATATTGTAAATACTTTGAAAATAGAATGAATAAATATTAATTTAATCAAATTGTATGTATATTATTGCAATGTCTAAAAAGATATGTTATGATGCGATTATAGCATTAATAATGCATAATTAAAAATTATTAAATGCACTATAGTGCACAATGTATAAAGCAAAGGAGATAATATGGACATAAAAGGATTTACCTATGGATGGGATGGCAGAAGAGGAGATTATCTCACAAAAGAGGCAGAAAAGTCACAGGACCTACTATTCGATGTTGGAGTTAACTGGATGTGCTTGGCATTTCATGTTCATCAGAAAACCTTTTCATCTACTGAAATATATTTTGACTATCGCAATACCTTATCTGATAAGGAAATTATCCATACAATAAACAGAGCACATGAAAGAGGTGTTAAAGTCTGCTTAAAGCCCGTTATTAACAGTGCAGATGGAGTGTGGAGAGCATTAATTAATTTCCCGGATGGCGATATGTGGGGTAAGGATCATTATTGGGATACCTGGTTTGAATATTATACTGCGTTCTTATGTCATTATGCTGAGATAGCAGCAGACACTGGTTGCGAGATGTTTTGTGTCGGTTGTGAAATGAGTGGTACGGAAAGAAAAGAAATGCATTGGAGAAATGCTATTGCAGAAGTTAAGAAGATATATAAAGGACCTCTGGTTTACAATGCAAATCATGGTAGAGAAAAGGAAGTAAGCTGGTTTGACAGCCTTGATTATATTGGCACCAGTGCTTACTACAAAGTTGGCAAGAAACCTGGAGAATCCAAGGATAATATGAAACAGGAATGGCAGAAGGTAGCAGAGCGCTTAAGAGAAGTGAGTGCGTCATTAAAGAAACCTGTTATATTTATGGAGATTGGTATACGAAGTGCCAGCGGATGTGCTATGATGCCTTGGGACTTTACCCATACAGACTTCGAAAGAAGTGAAGAAGAGCAGGCAGCCTTCTATGATTCCTGCTTGGAGGTATTCTCTAAGGAAGATTGGTTTAGCGGTGTTTTCTGGTGGGATTGGAGTACGGCTATTTATGATACACAGGAAGAAGCTGATAAGGATATAGGATTTAACATCCATCTGAAAAAAGCAGAATCTTCTTTAAAAGAGTGGTATAAGAAATTGTAATAATTAACTATCATTAAAGGATAGAATTAGCAGTTGAATTTTTAGACCATTGAAATGTAACTACTTCTGAGTGTATTACTCATAATCTTTAATAAAAGGCTATTCAAATATTAAACTCAATACAAAGAGCAGTAAATTTCTATTACACAATGATTTAGATTTATCATCGAGACCGTTTTAAATTCTGTGTTTAGATATTTTGGAGCCTTAAAATCTTTAAATTCATGAATCGCCATAAAGGCTGAAATCCTTGCCTTGACTGCGATTCATGGATTTTTTGTGTATTATCCTTAAGCCCAAAATGAGAAACTCTGTAAAATGAGTTTACACAAAACTATAAACAGTCCAAAAGTCTTAATTAATTCTTTGGCCTAACAGGCATATATTTTCCATTTAAACCATACCCAGATTTATGGCTGGCATTAGTGTATATATGAAAGCACATTGGATCATTTGGATTGCTCCACTTAGCGGTATTTGTGTCACACCTTTGGGAACGTAATACCACGTAATAACTAACACTATGCTTGAAAAATCTTGTCTTGTTTTCCCTACATAGTAAATGATACAACCTGATATGGATAGTTTTCAGACAGACCCTAGAAAAAAAGAAACTATAATAAAAGAAACACTTGTAAAAAGTATAAATTATGCTACTATATATGAAAGAATAGGAAATTAGTACGGTCATTATAACTAGAGATGTTTCCGGTAAGATAAAGGATTGTTTTATTTCATACAAAATTCTTGCATAAGTCCAGGAGGAATGTGTACATGAAAAAGAGCTTGCAGAATTTTACAACAGCTTCCTTCAAACGAAATCTTTCCTCTTTCTTTCGGCCTGAAAATAATGCTTTACTGATGTTTGCCGTAGAAGGAATGCTTTTTGCTATTGCTACGAATATCATGAATAATAATAATAATCTTTTTGCCCTACGACTGGGGGCTTCGGATGCTGAAATCAGTCTTGTTGCATCTATACCGCAATTTGTAGGGGTGATTGTCTTGTTACCTCTTGGTATTCTTACGGATCGTATGAAAAATAAGAGAATGATGGTCTCATTATCTCTTATGGCTCTGGCTTTGTTCTATCTTTTTATCGGATTTGTACCCTTTCTTGGCAATTTTGCATTTCCCATATTTATATTATTTCTTTGCCTTTCAGTAGGACCACTAACAGGTTATAATGCCTCCTGGCAAGCGTATTTTTCCGATGTTGTACCCTTTGAGAACAGAAACCGAATACTTACAGCGAGAACCGGAGGAATGTTCTTCTTTAATATTGCGCTACCTCTTATTACAGGTGCATTGCTGGCTTCTGCTGCTAGCCTTGGAAGTAAAATTAAGGTGCACCAGATCTTTTATTGGTTTGTAGCTGTAATACTTGTTATACAGGTGATAACAGTAAGGCAGATAAAAGGCGGTTATACTGATAAGAAAGAATCCATGTCTTTTGTAGACCTTCGACAGGCTTTTAAGGAATTATTACAACATAAGACCTTTGTAAAGTTCCTGGGAGGAGCATTATTCTTTTATTTATTCTGGCAAGCCGATTGGACCTTGTATTTTCTGGGACAGGTAAATTATCTTAAGATGAATGAAGCCTGGTTAAGTTACGCTGCTATCGGTGCAGCACTAGCTCAGTTTCTGACAATTGGTTTCTGGAGCAGACTAAATGAGAGAAAAGGACCGAGATTTGGTGTGATTTTCGGGAATCTGGGACTTGCCTTCTGTTCTTTGTGTATGATTATATCAACCGGTGTTCCCCTTGATATCGGTCCGGTAGTATTTCTTATATTGAATACTATCGCTAATCTGGCCTTTGCTACAGTTCCCTTAAATATGCCTCAATACCTGCTCTCAGTGATACCGGAAAACAATAAGACTCTAAGCATCTCTATTTATACTGTATGTATCACCTTAAGTAATGCTATTATGCCATTAGCAGGTGTTAAGTTCTATCAGTTTATAGGTAACAACCTGTCCGCCTTCCGAACAGTTTCAAGTATGATTTCTATTTTACACATTCAGGTATGAGTTCTATTTTACACATTCAGGAATGAGTTCTATTTAATACATTCAGGTATGTGTTCTATTTACACATTCAGGAATGAATTCTATTTACAAATGAAAGGAGAAGGATTAAATCCAATAAAATTATGAACAGCATAACAAAGAGTAATATTACTGAAGAAATATTAAAGACAATGGTAAACCTGGCATTTCCATTGGCAGAACTGCATGAGGCAAAAGAATTAACAGAAGGATATTTTAATGCTGCATATCTTTTTGCTTTAAGTGATGGCAGAGAGGTGATCTTAAAGATAGCACCACCAAAAGGTGTTCTTGTAATGACGAATGAAATTGATATAATGAGGGCGGAAGTGGGTTGTATGGAGCTGCTTTCAGAGCATACTGATATACCAATCCCAAAAGTACTGTTCCATGACTTTTCTCATTCAATTTGTCCAAGTGATTATTTCTTTATGTCTAAGCTTAACGGTAAGAGTTTTAGCAGCCTCCAGGAAGCTATGACGAAAGAACAAAAAGATTCCATAGAGCAACAAACAGGAAAATACAATGCTGTAATTAATAAGATAACCGGTAATGGATTCGGCTATTATAACAGTATAGTTAGGGATTCTAACTGGTTTGATGTATTTACAAGTTTTCTTGAGAAGATCTTTCAGGATGCAGCGAAAATCAGCTTGGATATCGGAGTAGATTTTGAAAGCATAAATAATTTGTTACAGACACATAGAGATAGTTTTTTGGAAGTAACAACGCCCAGATTAGTGCATTGGGACCTTTGGGCTGGTAATGTTTTTGTTGAGAAAGATAAAGTAACCGGTTTTATTGATTTTGAACGCTGTATATGGGGAGACGAGCTTTTGGAAGTAGGCTTTCGTTCTCATAATCAAAATCCGTCTTTTCTGGAAGGTTATGGTAAAAAGGGATTTACAGAAGCAGAAAAGGTTCGTATTTTATGGTACGATTTCTATCTGTTTGCAATAGCCTCGCTAGAAAGCGATTTCAGAAAATATCCGGATAGAGGGATGTTCTATTGGGCAAAAGAGCAACTGGAGAAAACACTAAAGGCATTAAGAGAAGTGTAAGTATAACAGTAAAGCCGAGTGATATGACATAGTAAATGGAGGTGAATGATTTTATGGTGAAACATATAATTTTTACAGCTTCTTTCTTGATTTCCTTGGCAGTTAATCTGTTCTGTCTGAGTATGGGAATATATAATATCCCGCAGCATTTATACTATATTCCGATTTTACTTGGTGTATTTTGGTATAAAAGAACAGGTATCTTGCTTACTGTATTTACCTCTTGTATATATATAGTGTCAGTTCTTCCTTATGATCAGAATGGAGAACTGATATTGGCGGCAGTTGTGCGCTCCGCTATTTTCCTTAGTGTCTCATTAATGGTTTATATCTTAAATGCAAGAAACCTAAAAAATGAGAAGAGCCTGTTTAATAATATGGAAAGGCTGCATACTATTTTACAGTCAATACGTGATGTGGTAATCGTTACAGATATTTACGGAAATATAGAAATTCTAAACCCGAAAGCGGAAGCGATATGTACTATATCAGGCATAAGTGCTGTAAATAGGCCGGTTACTGAAGTTCTTAATGTATATAGTGAAATGAATGATAAAATCATATTGCAAATGCCTGATTGTCAGAATAATACTTGTACAGTTCCTTTTTCACAAAGCGGTTATCTAATAACAAAAACCGGAAGCAGAAAGGATGTTGAGGTACATATAATGCCGGTACTTAAAAAAGATGGGATGCAGACCGGTAATACAATAATTATTCGAGACATAACTGAAAAGAAAAAGGATGAAAATGAAATCCGTTTTCTTACCTATCACGATAAACTGACTGGCCTTTATAACCGAAGGTATTTTGAACAGGTAGTATTTCAGATGGATGAGCCGTCAAATTACCCTATTACCATTATGATAGGAGATGTTAATGGATTAAAACTTACCAATGATGCCTTTGGACATCTTGCGGGGGACAGACTCTTAGTTGCCGCGGCAGCATCCCTTCGCCGGAGCTTAAAAGATAAGGATATTCTGGCAAGGTGGGGTGGTGATGAATTTATTATGTTGCTTCCTAATACAGACATGGAGGAAGCTAATAGCATTATCCATGATATCAATCATTATAGTAAGAAGACTTTCGTAGACAGTATTAATTTATCAATTGCTCTAGGGTATGCAGTTAAATATAATGACGGATATGATATGAGTGCTGTTATGAAGCAGGCTGATGATATGATGTACAAGGAAAAACTGTCTGTAAGCAGAAGTGTTAGGAACAGGACGGTAAATATCATCTTGCAGTCTTTGTATGTAAAGAATCCCTTGGAAAGAGAACATTCTATGGGAGTTAGCCGTTTGGCGGACAAGCTGGGAGTTATTCTTGGCCTTGGCAACAGTGACATTATGGATTTACGGGTATTGGGACAGATACATGATGTGGGCAAAATAACCATAGAAGATGGTATATTAAATAAACCGGATAAATTAACAGAAGATGAATACGAGATTGTTACGAGACATTCGGAAAAAGGATATCAAATAATTAAAGCTTCTCCGGAACTGATGTATCTGGCGGAAGAAGTTCTTTCTCATCATGAAAGATATGACGGAACCGGTTATCCAAGAGGTCTAAAGAGAGAGGAAATTCCTAAACTGGCGCGAATACTTGCAGTTGCAGATGCAATTGAATCCATGCTGTCAGATAAGCCTTATCGAAAAGCACTTTCTATGGAGCAGATCATACAAGAGTTAAGGGTTAATGCCGGTACACAATTCGATCCGGAGGTAGTAGAAGCATCTTTTAAAATATTAACGATTTAATTTCTGTTTTTACACTAACAGGTATAAAAAGGCTGGAAGATATGGCATTTTTATACCTGTTTGCCTTTAATAAGATTGGGCTCTGGAATTAATTTTATTAATCCTTGAAATTACCAGAAATTTATCCTATAATATAATAGGCAGAAAATTTGAATTTATTTTTATAAATGGAAGTAAATGGAGGGCAGAAGATGAACACGGCTAAACAATTGTCAGCAAGGGAACGAATTACCGCTCTTCTTGATGATAACAGTTTTGTAGAAATTGGTGCTTTGGTCACGAAAAGAAATACGGATTTTAATCTCAGTCAAATGGAAATTTCTTCCGATGGTGTAATTACCGGATACGGAGTAATTGACGGAAATCCAGTATATGTATACAGCCAGGACAGCACTGCTGGAGGCGGCACCATTGGTGAAATGCATGCAAGAAAAATCGCAACATTATATGATTTAGCACTTAAGGTGGGGGCACCGGTTATCGGAATAATCGACAGTGCCGGCTTAAGACTTCAGGAAGCCACTGATGCATTGAATGGTTTAGGAGAGATCTACCAGAAACAGACAATGGCGTCAGGTGTAATACCTCAAATAACCGCTATTTTAGGTCCATGCGGTGGGGGGCTTGCTGTATTAAGCGCCTTAAGTGATTTTTCGTTTATGACAGAAAATAATGCACAGCTTTTTATGAATTCACCTAACGCTTTGAAACAGAACTTTACAGCGAAATGTGATACGACAACAGCGAAATTTCAGGCACAGGCAGGGAATATAGACTTTGTTGTAAGTGATGAAGCGGCTTTGTTAGAAAGTATCAGAAATCTGATTGTTTTACTGCCGGCTAATAACGAAGATGATGCATCCTATGATGAATGTCTGGATGACTTAAATCGTTTAATTCCGGAAGCTGTATTTGATAATAAAGATACTGCACACATACTGACTGAGATTTCCGATGACAATTACTTTGTAGAAATTAAGAAAGAGCATGCCAAAGAGATGGTTACCGGATTTATCAGGTTAAATGGTGTAACTATAGGAGCTGTTGCAAATCGCCGGGCCTGGACAGAGGAGTCAGGTGCTCTTACTGCCGAGAATGATGGAACACTTACAGCAGAAGGATGCTTAAAAGCAGAGAGATTTATTCGTTTTTGTGACTCTTTCGGCATTCCATTACTATCTTTGACAGACGTTGAAGGATATAAAGCAGAGCTTAATCAGGAAACTATTATTGCATCTGCAGTTGCTAAGTTAACCTATGCCTTTGCTTCAGCTACAGTTGCAAAAGTAAATCTTATAATCGGGAAAGCTTTCGGCAGTGCTTATGTTACCATGAATTCCAGACATATCGGTGCTGATATGGTATTTGTTCTTGACAGCGCTTCTATCGGTATGATGGATGAGAACCAGGCGGTAAGCATTATTTATGAAGGCGAAGAAGTTGATCTGAAAGCGAAGGCAAATGAATATAAGGAACTTCAGTCCAATGCTGTTTCAGCAGCAAAACGTGGTTATGTGGATGCTATAATAGATGGAGCTGCTTCACGTAAGCATTTAATATATGCCTTTGAAATGCTTTTTACAAAGAGTGTACATGCTTCTTCTAAAAAGCATGGAACAGTTTAGAGAAGCATTTTTCAGTACGGATTCAGAAAATCAAATCAAAAGTTATCTATTCTCAAAAGAGATGAATAAGAAAGCAATATACTAGGTGCGGAAGAGATGTGAACCGTACAGATAGGAGCAGACATGAGTTTATTAGGATTCTATGGGAACAGTCTTATACTCACGGCGGTTAATGGCTTTGGGGTTAAGGATCAGATTCCCGGTGAATATTTAGATACGGTTGTAATCCTCGGTTTAGTCTTTACAGGCTTAATACTGGTTGTTGGTGTCCTTGGGATCATAAGACTTTTAATTGCTTTAACCAAAGCTATGTATAAAGACAGCAATAACAGCGGGGCAAATACAGCAGTTGATTCAGCATCAGGTACAGCAGCCACAAATGATAATAGTAATCCCACGCAGATTAATCCTGCTAATGATCCTCAGCTGGTAGCGGTTATAACAGCCGCATTAATGGCTTCCATGGAAGAGGTGCCTGCTGACGGACTCGTAATCCGTTCGATACGTAGAAGATAATATCCAGAGCTTATTATAAGGAGGAAATAAATAAATGAAAACTTATACAGTTACAGTTAATGGTATTGCATATGATGTTACAGTGGAAGAGACAACAGGCCGTCCAACAAGAGTAGCGGCACCGGTTTATGCAGCTCCCGCTCCAGTGGCAGCAGCCCCTGCTCCGGCAGCTCAGACAGCAGCCCCAGCAGCAGAACCTGAACAGGACGCAGCACCTGCAACCGTTACAGGTGGTTCCAATGGTAAGATTCCTGTTAGTTCACCTATGCCCGGAAAGATTTTAGCTGTTAAAGCGTCCATCGGACAGTCTGTTAACAGAGGCGATGTATTACTGATTCTGGAAGCTATGAAAATGGAAAATGAAATTGTTGCACCGGAAGCCGGTACTGTAGCAAGTATTAATATAGCCGTTGGTGAAACCGTAGAATCCGGATCCTTACTTGCAACTTTAAACTAATAGAACTTGTGTAAAGGAGGCATAACGATGAATGAATTGCATAACGATTCGGGACAGATTAAAAGGCCTGTTAAAATAACCGAAACTATCCTGCGTGATGCTCATCAGTCACTCATTGCAACAAGAATGACTACTGATCAGATGCTGCCCATCATTGAAAAAATGGACAAAGTAGGATACCATGCGGTAGAATGCTGGGGAGGTGCTACCTTTGATGCATCTTTAAGATTCTTAAAGGAAGATCCCTGGGTTAGACTTAGAAAATTAAGAGAAGGTTTCAAAAATACAAAACTTCAAATGTTGCTTCGTGGACAGAATTTGTTAGGTTACCGCCATTATGCGGATGATGTAGTAGAATATTTTATTCAGAAATCCATCGCAAACGGAATCGACAATATACGTATCTTTGATGCGTTTAATGATATCAGAAACCTTGAAACAGCAGTAAAAGCAACAAAAAAAGAAAAAGGTCATGCCCAGATTGCAATTGCATTTACTCTGGGGGATGCTTATACAACTAAGTATTATACAGAACTGGCTAAGAAGATTGAAGAGATGGGGGCGGATTCTTTATGTGTAAAGGATATGGCGGGACTTTTAGTACCTTATGAAGCCTCCGAATTAATCGGCGCATTAAAGCAAGCTGTAAGCATACCTATTGACATTCATACTCATTATACCAGTGGTGTTGCTGCAATGACCTATATGAAAGCAGTAGAAGCCGGTGCAGATATCATTGATACTGCAATGTCTCCTTTTGCAATGGGAACCAGTCAGCCGGCTACGGAAGTATTAGTTGAGACCTTTAAAGGCACTCCTTATGATACCGGTCTTGACCAGCAGCTTTTGGCTGAAATTGCAGATTATTTCCGTCCTTTAAGAGATAATGCCATGGAAGAAGGAATCTTAAATCCGAAGGTAATGGGAGTGGAGATAAAAACCTTACTCTATCAGGTACCAGGAGGCATGTTATCCAATCTGATGTCTCAGTTAAAGGAACAGAAAGCAGAAGATAAATACTATCAGGTGCTGGAAGAGATACCAAGAGTAAGAAAAGATCTTGGTGAACCGCCTTTAGTTACTCCCTCCAGCCAGATAGTTGGTACACAGGCTGTATTAAATGTTATAGCCGGTGAACGTTATAAAATGGTAACCAAAGAAACTAAGGCTATCCTTGCTGGCGAATACGGAAAAACCGTTAGACCCTTTAATGAAGAAGTGAGAAAAAAAGTTATAGGTGATGCCAAACCTATTGAAGGCCGCCCTGCAGATCTTATTAAACCGGAACTGCCAGCTATGGAAGAAGCAGTTAAAGACTGGAAGCAGCAGGAGGAAGATGTCTTATCCTATGCACTATTCCCACAGGTTGCTATGGAATTTTTTAAGTACCGTAAAGCGCAGGAAACAGGTGTGGATCCACTTTTTGCTGATTATCAGAATAAGGCGTACCCAGTATAGAATCAGTGTAAATGACTGGTGCTGAAAATAAGTGAAATTTATGTAAGGTTATACTAGCCATAATAATTAATAATATCAATCAAAACAAATAGACTGCTGCACAATTTTCCTTAAATTGCAGCAGTCTATTTTGATGAAGTGATTCTATTATAAATCATGAGGCTGACATTCTCGTTGAATAAAAATGTAATTTTAATACTTAGCATAAGGATAGTAAAATTAAATTTATCAGTTTGTACGTTTCTATTTAGTCAAGGCTCATTATGGTTTACATAAAAATATTATGTAGACTTAATCTTATTATGTAATAGCCGATGAAAGCTTTATGATTTAAGTTGACGTTTTTCTCATTTGGATATAATATTGTGAGTGAGAATTTAAGTGATTGAAAACTAAGAAGGAAGTGATGTATGGAAGCGATAAAACCATATAAAAAGGGAGCAGCTTATTCTTATGCTCTTGGTGCTTTTCCTACCTATGAGTTAATAGCAGGAAAGAAAGAAAATATAACAGGTGTATATGTGCATTCTCAGTATACCGATGCTGAGAAGATCAGGAATACTTGCAAAGAGAATAACATACCAGTGTTAAAGGACGATAAGCTTTTTTCAAAGGTTAGTGACAAAGAAAACTGTTACGTCATAGGTGTTTTTGATAAGTATGAGGATACCCTGAGCAGTGATACTTCCCATATAGTACTTGTCAACCCAAGCAACATGGGAAATCTGGGTACCATTTTAAGAACTGCCTTAGGACTTGGTATAAAGGATATGGCGATTATAACTCCCTGTGCGGATATATTTAATCCAAAGGTTATTCGAGCTTCTATGGGAGCCTTATTCAAAATGAGAATCCAGTTGTTTTCCTCCTTTGAAGAGTATCGGAGGCTTTATAGCAAGCAAGAAGTCTTCACCTTTATGTTAAACGGTGAAAATACCCTTGAGATACAGAATTGTCCGAAAGTTGAATTGTTTTCACTGGTCTTTGGCAACGAAGCAACAGGGCTGGATGATTCCTATCTGACGGTAGGGACAAGCGTTTGTATTCCACAGTCGCCGGAAGTAGACTCATTAAACATAACTATAGCAGTAGGTATTGGTACTTTTTTATTTACACATATATAATCGAAGAAAGTTTACTAACTTCTATACCGTATAAACTACCTTATTCTATCTTATTAAATGAAAATGCAAATGAACAGAAGCAGAAAGGTCGAACATTATGAGCAAGACAGAAATACGCATGGCTACCCTGGATGATGCCGAAGAAATATATGCTATTTATGAACCTTATATTCTAAATACGGTTGTTTCCTTCGAATATACGAAAGTTCCCTTAGAAAATTTTAAAGAAAGAATCCGTAAAATAACAAGTACTTACCCGTGGTTAGTATATACGGTGGATGGCGAAATAGCAGGCTATGCTTACTGTTCTGTTTACAGAGAAAGAGCCGCTTACAACTGGGACTGTGAATGTTCCGTATATATTAAGGATACTTATCATAAAAAGGGTGTTGGAACAGCACTTTATAATGCACTTTTTCAACTTGCAAAAGCACAGGGACTTTATACGATCTATTCTGTAATTTGCGTTCCCAATGCCGGAAGTGTCGCGCTTCATAAAAAATTTGGTTTTAAAGAAGTTGGTATTTATGAAAAAACGGCATATAAATTCGGTGCCTGGAGAGACTTACTGGTAATGGAGAAACATTTAAGAGAGGTTGAAGGAGAACCGATAGCTGTTACAAAACCATTTGATTTGCCCAAGGAAGAAGTTGATAGAGTCTTACAAAATATCAGTGTTGAAGTTATTAATATCTAATGTATATTAATACCTAAAGCATATTAATACCTAAAGCATATTAATATCTAAAGCATATTAATACCTAAAGCATATTAATATCTAAAGCATATTAATACCTAAAGCATATTAAGCATTTTAATATCAATGCATATTAATAAGTATTAACATAAATATAAGGAAGCTTATGAAGAAAAAGAAAATTATAATTTTAATTTTAATCATTCTTGCTGCCACCTTATTAGTACTGGCAGGTGTTTTTTTAATCTATGTTCTGCAGTATTATAAGGCTGATACTTCGGCGCAGGATATTTACAGTACACATTCAGAAAGTATTGAAGTTAGAAAGGACTACACGGTCTTTTCTCCTGAGCCGGACAAGGATATGAACAAAGGCTTGATTTTCTATCCCGGCGGAAAAGTGGATGAAACTGCTTATGCACCGATTTTGAACAGACTTTCTGGTGAAGGTATCACCTGTATATTAGTAAAGATGCCTTTTCATCTGGCAGTATTTGATGCAAATGCAGGTGATGGAATAATGGAGAAATTTCCGGAGATCACTAGCTGGTATATGGGCGGTCATTCCCTGGGTGGCGCCATGGCAAGCAGTTATGCTGTAAAACATACAGATGAAGTAGATGGGCTTATACTGCTAGCAGCTTATCCTGTCAGTAAATCTGATATTCCGGCTGTTATAATCTATGGAAGCGAAGATAAGGTACTAAATAAGGATAAACTGAAAGGATTAACAGGGTTAGTAGAAATACAGGGTGGAAATCACGCTCAGTTTGGAAATTACGGTCTTCAAAAAGGTGATGGAACTGCCTTTATCAGCCGTGAAGAACAGCAGATGGAGGCTGTAAAAGCAATTGTTGCTTTTTTATCAAAAACACCTTGACAAACTCTCAATAATCATATATACTACCACCTGTAAAGAAAAATACTTTACAGGTGGTGTTTTTATGGAAAGCGCTGAAATGAATCAAAAACTTCAGGAAAAGGTATATCTATCTCTTCTATTTGACTTTTATGGTGAACTTTTAAAGGATCATAACAGACAGATATTTGAAGATTATATACTCAATGATCTTTCATTAGGAGAGATTGCAGCTTTGCAGGGAATCAGCAGACAAGGCGTATATGATATCGTTAAGAGGGGATCCAAGCAGTTAAACGATTGTGAGATGAAACTGGGTCTTGCCCGTAAATTTGAGTCCACAAGGCGGATAGCAGAAGAAATTCATTTGCTTGCGTGCCGGTTAAAGGATGAGTACAAAGACGAAGATTTGGATAACATTATAAGCCTGTCACAGAAGATGGTAAATGAGTTATAGAAAAATATGTAAGTCAGCAGACAGATTTAGATTAATAGATAGATAATAATGGGCAGGAGGTATCCGATGGCATTTGACAGCCTTTCTGAAAAACTGCAAAATGTATTTAAGAACTTAAGAGGCAAAGGCCGCCTGACAGAAGCGGATGTAGCCACAGCACTGAAGGAAGTTAAGATGGCTCTTTTAGAGGCAGATGTTAACTTCAAGGTAGTTAAGAATTTTATTAAGAGTGTACAGGAACGGGCCGTTGGACAGGATGTTATGACAAGCCTTACTCCTGGTCAGATGGTTATTAAGATTGTTAACGAAGAGATGGTAAATCTCATGGGTTCAGAGACTACAGAAATAGCCTTTAAGCCTGGAAACGAAATGACCATCATCCTTATGTGTGGTTTACAAGGTGCTGGTAAAACAACTACTACAGCAAAACTTGCCGGTAAATTTAAGGCAAAAGGCAAACGTCCTTTATTAGTTGCCTGTGATATATATCGCCCGGCTGCTATCGAACAGCTGCAGATTAATGGCGAGAAGCAGGGTGTGCCGGTATTCTCCATGGGAAATAAGCACAAACCGGTTAATATTGCCAAAGCTGCTATTGAGCATGCCAAAGAAAATAACTTGAATGTGGTGATACTAGATACCGCAGGGCGTCTTCATATAGATGAAGACATGATGAATGAGTTAATTGAAATGAAAGAGAACATACAGGTTCACCAAACCATCCTGGTTGTAGATTCTATGACAGGACAGGATGCCGTAAATGTAGCGGAGCATTTCCAGAGCAAGATTGGAATTGACGGTGTTATTATAACAAAGCTTGATGGTGATACCAGAGGTGGTGCAGCTCTTTCTATCAGAGCAGTAACCGGTCGCCCTATCCTATATGCAGGTATGGGTGAGAAATTATCAGATTTAGAGCAGTTTTATCCTGATCGAATGGCTTCCCGTATACTTGGTATGGGTGATATTCTAACGCTTATAGACAAAGCGCAGGCGGATTTTGATGAAGAAAAGGCAAAACAGCTTGAAAAGAAGATTAAGAAGGCTGAATTTGATTTTAATGATTATTTGGAGCAGATGCAGCAGATTAAGAAGATGGGCGGAATCGGAGATATCCTTAAGATGATGCCCGGTATGGGTGGCGGCCAGATGAAGGATTTGGATGTTGATGAAGATGCCTTAAGCGGTGTAGAAGCTATTATCTATTCCATGACAAAGGCAGAAAGAGCAAATCCGGATATCTTAAATCCTTCCAGAAAGAAAAGAATTGCAATGGGAGCCGGTGTTGACATCAGCGAAGTAAACAGGTTAGTAAAAGGTTTTGAGCAGTCCAAGAAGATGATGAAACAAATGTCAGGCATGATGGGCTCAAAAGGTATGAAAAAAGGCAAATTTAAAATGCCTTTCGGATTTTAGATTGTCAGGTTATATACTATAACTTTTCAATATATATTTAGTTAAAATTTCAAGGAGGTGAAATTACATGGCAGTAAAGATCAGATTAAAAAGAATAGGACAGAAAAAGGCTCCTTTCTATAGAATCGTTGTTTCAGATTCCAGATCACCAAGAGACGGAAAATTTATCGAGGAAATCGGTACTTATGATCCTACTAAAGAACCTAACGTTTTCAAAGTTAATGAGGAAGCAGCTAAGAAGTGGTTACAGAATGGTGCTCAGCCTACTGAAACAGTTGGTGATTTATTTAGAAAAGCAGGAATTACAAAATAATTTTCTGTTTAACATTTTTTGGGGATGATGGCATATTGCCGTAAATTCCGATTTATGGTATAATAGTTGTCACATTCCATTGGAGGTGTAGGGTAATGAAAGAATTAGTTAAAGTAATTGCTACATCACTCGTTGATCACCCTGAAGAAGTTGTTGTAACAGAAAAGGAAAC
>JAQSXJ010000148.1 GCA_029256725.1 Anaerocolumna sp.
TAAAGCCTGGTGGCATAAGTGTTAAATATCATTCCCATTCAAAGCAAGAAGAATTTTTTATGATTATGAGTGGTACCGGTATATTACGAATGAATGATACAGAAATAGTTGTTGGAGCAGGTGATATAATTTCAAAGCCTGCCGGTAAGGATATCTGTCATCAATTTCTTAATAAGGGTTCTGAAATACTGCAAATACTTGATATTGGAACAACAGAACCAGACGATGAGGTAACTTATCCTGATGAAAATGTAATCTACATCAAAAATAAGAACAAGGTCTTTTCACTGGATGATTCCATAAAGGGGTGGACCTCCGATCCTAACCTCTAAAAACTCCAAACGGGTATATGGATACCATAAAGTCTCCATTTACCCGTTTTATATGTTCGGATCAAGGTTAAGAATAATTAATCTCTAGTACTGCTCTCTTCTAATCTTGCCAATAGGAAGTTTATCTTCCTCGTGAGGAGTTTTTGATTCTGCCGGGTATCCAAGTGCAATAACACATTCCACATTATAGTCTTCCGGTATCTTAAGCAGCTCTTTTATATATTCTTCTGCTGTAACACCTTCTTCTTTGCTGCGATTTCTTATCTGCACCCAACAGGAGCCAAGCCCCTTTGCATGAGCTTCCAGCTGAAGAATAGCTGCCAGAATAGAGGTATCCTCAACCCATACGTCCGAAAGCCTAGTATCAGCTATTATCACCACTGCTGTATCCGCTCCTCCAATAAGAGCTGAGTGAGCACCTCTGCAGCGGCTTAGAGAACTTAAGGTATCCTTATTTCTTACAACTACAAGTTCCCAGGGCCTGATACTTCTGGAAGATGGTGACATCAAGGCCCCTTTTAAGATTTCCTCTAATACTTCTTCCTCTATATTCTTATCCGTGAATTTTCTGATACTTCGTCTTGATTTTAAAATATCATACATTTTTTATACCATTCTTATCTCAGATTTACCGAGATACTGCCATATATAAAAATGCTGTGAAAGAATTTTTTGGCGGCAGCCTTTTCTTATCAATTTTCTTTCACACTAACATCCATTCAGCGCCTTAGCGCACTCCAACCCAAAATAGAAATTGTTTAAATTCTCACACGAATGACCATGCATCCTGCAAGCACTCTTGAAGTATTGCTACAAATCAACGAATCCACCCTTTGCGCCTTAATACTCCCCAACCAAAAGTAAAAATCACTTATTAATTCCACCTTATCTACCTTTGTACTAGTTGGTTCCTGCTTTTGAATATACGGTTTTCGCACTGATACCTTCCAGCATACCAAGTTTGCCGGACAGGGAATTGATAGTATTGCTATCTGACTCTACCACAATACTGATAATATTTACACCATGTTCTCTTATAGGCAGCCCCATTCTCCCCACAATATATTTACCATACTCATGAAGGATATGATTTACCTCTTCTACTTTTTCAAGATTCTCTACAATAATACCGACTAAAGCAATCCTCGTCTCCATTATATGCTCCCCCTTCCTATCATACATATATATTTTACTTTAAATTCCTTTATAAATACTTCTGTAACATTATTCCAATTATACTTTAAAGCGGTAACCCACTCCCCAAATAGTCTCAATATACTGAGGTTTTGACGTGTTAAACTCAATCTTTTCCCTAATTTTTTTAATATGCACAGTAACTGTTGCAATATCACCAATGGAATCCATATCCCAGATTTCCTGGAACAGTTCTTCTTTTGTATATACGCGATTGGGGTTCTCAGCCAAAAACGTTAGAAGGTCAAATTCTTTTGTGGTAAAATTTTTCTCTTCACTGTTAACGTATACCCGTCTGGCAGTCTTGTCAATCTTAATGCCTCTGATTTCAATAATTTCATTTTCCCGAATGCTTTCACCGATTAATCTCTCATATCGTGCCAGATGTGCTTTTACTCTAGCAACCAACTCACTAGGACTAAAGGGTTTCGTTATATAATCATCTGCGCCCATACCAAGACCTCTGATCTTATCTATATCCTCTTTTTTCGCAGATACCATAAATATAGGTATATTTTTTGCACTTCGGATAGATTTACAGATTTCAAAACCATCCAATCCGGGAAGCATCAGGTCTAGAATTATCAGATCAAAATCTTCATTTAGGGCTCTTTCAAGTCCCTGATCACCTGTATTTTCTATCTCCACATCAAAACCACTGAGCTCCAGATAATCCTTCTCAAGCTCTGCAATTGCCATTTCATCTTCTACAATTAATATTCTGTTCATAGTATCCTCCATTCCAATTTCTTTATTTTATATTATATAAGTTAATCTAAGTAAAAATTTATTTAAGTTATATTACCTGGCGGCGACTGTTCCTGTTCTGTATATTCCTTATATTTCTTTAATGAAAAAAATATGGCAGTTCCTTTATCTTCATCGCTTTCCGCCCATATAGTACCCATATGATCTTCTATGATTTTCTTAGCAATGGCAAGTCCCAGACCGGTTCCACCTTTGGTGGAATTTCTGGAGGCATCTGCCCTATAGAACCGCTCAAATACAAATGGAAGGTCTTTCTTTGGAATACCCACTCCATTATCTTCAATACTGATTACCACATCCTCCGGTCGGTTAAAACTGCTTCCTTCCATAATTCGTATTGTGATACGTCCATGTTTTCTATTCATGTATTTTACGGAATTACCAACTATATTATTAACCACACGTTTTAGCTGCTCTGCATCCACATTAACTTTGGTGTCTTTATCCGTATCGTTATGATATTCCACCTCTATATTCTTAACCTCTAAATCTAAGTTAATCTCACCGAAACAATCTTCAAAATAATCACCCAGGTTGAGGCAGGAAAAGGTATAAGGCATGGTATTGCAGTCAATTTTGGAGTAAAAGGAAAGCTCATCTACCAGGGCAGACAAATCATTGGCCTTGGTGTAAATCGTCTTTAAATATTTCTCCTGTTTCTCCTTGGTATCTGCAACTCCGTCCATAAGCCCTTCTGCATAACCTTTGATGGCAGTAATGGGGGTTCTTAGATCATGAGAAATATTGCTGATTAATTCCTTCATTTCCTTTTCATAGCGAAGCCTGACGTCTATCAGCTCCTTTAAGCGTATTCGCATTTCCTCGAAATCCACACACAGCCTGCCGATTTCATCCTCTGGGTCACCTTCAATGGAATAATCCAGATTCCCTTCCTTCATGGCATTGGTTGCTGCATGAAGCGTATTTATTGGTATTATAACACTTCGGTAAATCCAGATTATCAATACGGAAGCCGTTAAAATTATAATTGAGATAAGTGAGAGGAGAAGCTGTATGGCCGAAGCCTTAATCTGAGGTATCAAAGTATCCAATTCCGTAATGATTATAACACTGCCTTCTGTGTCATCACTAAAGTGGAAGTCCTGCTGCTTTAAGAGAAACGGATATTGACCATCCACATAAAGTCCGCCTTCTACTGTTCCGGTATACTTACCGAAATTAGGTATACTGTTTTTAATTTTCTCAAATTTAATTGTATTTCCGCTGTATATATAAGTGTCCTCCTTGCGAATAACAAGATAGGAATACTTTCCGGTAAGTTCCTTTTCCAGATAGTTCACATATTCGCTGTCCTCAAATTTATCCGGATTCTTTGCTGCCATCAAAACAATTTCATTATATACACCTTTTGTAAGTCTGCTTAAGAGCTGTACCGGGTTTGATATGGCTGTAATAGAATCTGTTTTTACATCATAAACCTGTTTAATCTCATTATTCTGATATCCAATTATAATACCAATGGACAAACAGACCAGCAAAAGAGGTATCGTAGTTATAATAAGGAAGGCCGTAAACAGCCTGCTCTTTAATTTCAATTCAGGAACCTCCTATTCTTCTTGTGCACAAAGCATGTAATTGTCAGCAGGTATAGCACTCAGCAATTACCATATAAATAGCTTCAGGTACATCTGCTGCATTCACAGAATCTTCCATGCTTCTAAAGGTTATTATACCATATGCCTCATGCTTCTACACTGAAAATAACTATGATTTTTCTAAATATTTTATAAACCATGTTCATATGCACTTAAAACATATTGTTAAATAACCCTCAGACACATTACAATACTAGCCCTAATTTATAAAATCACTGGAGGTATCTTACTTAAAACTAAAGCAGCTGTGGACCCACCTGTATAACAAATGGTTTATTAAAAGACTGCCATACCAATCAAAAAACAGAAGGCTCCCCATCATTAGAGAACCTTCTGCTTTTATTAATATATATACTTCTATCATTTCTATACTTGAATTTAAAAGTCCCATACACCAAATCTTTAACACCCATTCTTTAACACAAAAAACAACTCAATCAGATGATATAACCGAATTATTTTTTATATTTACTTAATACATCTACCTTATCAGTCTTCTCCCAAGGCAGATTAAGATCATTTCTTCCGAAATGTCCGTAAGCTGCAGTTTGCTTGTAAATAGGACGTCTTAAGTCAAGCATCTTAATAATTCCAGCCGGGCGAAGATCGAAGTTCTCACGAATGATGTTTACAAATTCATCAGCACTCAAATCACTTGTTCCGAAAGTATCAACCATAATGGAGGTAGGCTGTGCTACACCGATTGCATAGGATAACTGGATCTCACATTTTTCAGCAAGACCTGCTGCTACAATATTCTTTGCTACATAACGTGCAGCATAGGCAGCTGAACGGTCTACCTTTGTACAATCCTTACCTGAGAAAGCACCGCCGCCGTGACGAGCATATCCGCCATAAGTGTCAACAATAATCTTACGGCCTGTTAAACCACTATCACCATTCGGTCCGCCGATTACAAATCTGCCGGTCGGGTTAATAAAGAACTTCGTATTTTCATCTACTAATTCTGCTGGAAGAACTTCATCAAATACATATTTCTTAATATCTGCATGAATCTGTTCCTGTGTAATTTCTGCACCATGCTGGGTTGAAAGCACTACCGCATTTAAATGTACTGGTTTGCCGGCTTCATTATATTCTACTGTTACCTGAGATTTTCCATCGGGTCTTAAATAAGAAAGTGTTCCATCTTTACGTACTTTAGTCAACTGTCTGGTAAGCTTATGTGCTAAAGAGATAGGATAAGGCAGGTACTCTTCGGTCTCATTACTTGCATAACCAAACATCATACCCTGGTCTCCGGCTCCGATTGCTTCTAACTCGTCCTCAGACATGGTATTTTCCTTTGCTTCAAGGGCTTTATTAACACCCATA
>JAQSXJ010000042.1 GCA_029256725.1 Anaerocolumna sp.
GTTTCATACACATTTTCTCCGTAAAGCACATCATATACCTTCTGGCTCTGGCGGAAGATTGTATGTAATGTTATTTCATTTCTGCCGTTTATAACAGTTGGCTTAATATCTACTTTTTTGAAGGTCTTATCTTTCCAATAGCCAGCTTCTTCATTATAAGGAATAGGTGTGCCATTTACTGTAATATCAAATATTTTCGCCTCTTCAACCACCAGATAGAATTCCTTGTTAGCTTCAAGACTAAGGTCAGCTTCGAAAGAAAAATACATTGTAACTTCACAGGGCCTTCTAAGTTCCATAAGAATATCCTGAAGTTTGATAACCGGTACCGGTCCCATAACTTCTCCTCCGTCAATACGGTAGGTACAGGTATCAAGAGTAAGTGAATTCAGACCAAGCTTTTCAATTTTCCAATCCTTTTGCATGGTTATATATTCGTATTCTATAGCCGGCACAGAAATTGTCCGAGGTTTCTCTGTCTCTTCCAGTATAATGATATAGGATTGCATCGGTTTAAATTCCAGTGTAAAGACTGTCTTATCCTTCTCTGCCGAAAATCCTAGTACCTCTTCTTCTCCGGTCTCTGCCATCAGTCGTTTTACCTGATAACTGCCGTTAAGTACTGTGACCTCAGCATGATAGGTCTCCTTCTGGTCATGATTAACAAGGAAGAGCAGGGTTCCTTCATTGGTTTGTCTTTGCTGATAAGAGATGCTGCTAATCTCTTTATTTTTTTCTGCTATACTAAGAGATACAAGTTTTACCTCTTTAAGATAGTCCCTGATCTCTTCTGCCTTAATAGCTGCACAGCCAGCTTTTAATTGCCCAAGTTCTTCTTCGCTGCCGTTAGTATAGGTAGGAAATCTTCCCGCGCTTAGTACAACACCACCGTTTTCCAGAAATTCTAATAGTAGTTTTACGGTAGCTTTATCAATAGAATGCATATGAGGAAGTATTACTGCTTTGTAAGCAATTTTACCAAGAAGGAATCGGCATTCTTCTACACGCCCATGATTTTCAATAATTGTTTCATCTCCGTAATGATAGCTTATATGATTTCCGGAAAGACTTACAGAGATTTTTGTAAATTCATCATCTAATACTCTGATATCTTCTGTTCTGGTACCATCATAGGTTACGTAACCGCTTCTCATTGGATGCAGCAGTAGTACGTCTGCTGACTGATTTCCTTCTGACAGTGCCACACATAAGCGTCCAAGATAATCATTGAATTTCTTGTAATCCTTCCACCAGGTCTGCTGATGGAACAATGACGGTGGATAATCCCTCTTTCTGGAGCCTCTTATAGTGTATGCCTGTAAATGCTGACAGATCATGTTAACACCGTTTACAAACTGCCACTCAGCAATCCATTTTAATTCTTCAAAGGATACATTCCAGCCGCAGAGTGCAAAGGATTCCGTTATAACCTTGTCTTTTCCCAACTGGCAAGCCGCAGATCCAACCTGTTTCCCGATAACAGGTGTTGAAATGGGACGTCTTAACCAATCAATCCCCGGGATATGCATGTATTCATAAAAAGGCATAACTCCGCCGGTACTGGTCATCTGGCTGAAAATACTCTCCTCCATCATAATATGTCCGGTGGATTTACAGCCATGTGCCTCACACCAGTCATATATAGTCTTCATATAACTCTTTACAAATAAATCGTTCACCAGCTTCCAGAAATCATAGCGGACTTTCTCATAATTACCGGATTTAATAAATAGAGAAGGCAGATAGTCCGAAAGCTCATAACCATAACGGTTTTTGAAATTTTCCGTCAGATCGTCAGACCAGGGCAGTTCTCCGAAATGATTGCAGGTAAGTCTTGGTTCATCGGTAAAAAATCCTTTTATATAGGTTCCGAAATCTTCTCCATATTTTTCGAAATAAACATCATGGGTACATTTTAAAAATGCTTCCACTGCTCTCTTATTCATTGTATCGATATAATAAGGATTGGTATGTCTTCTGACAGCAAGAAATTCCTGTCCTTCATTTAACAGCGCATTATAGTCCCAGTCAATCTTAACAAAGAACTCCCTTTCTTTATCATAAAGGTAGACAGCTAGCATGGCTGCTTTATCAATGTCCTTTAGGGAAGTATACCTTTCAAGGGTCATGAACTTGGCATGGTAATCCGCAGAAAGAGCCGGAACGATTCCTCCTGCAAAGCCGCTGGGCCAGCCTTCTTCATCATAGAGCCATACATCCAGGTGGACCTCTTTTCCTTTGTCAATACCGGCTTTGATGCATTCAAACCATTCCTCACCCAGATAATCCACCTTTAAACCGGATCTGGCATGGAAGAAAGCACCTCCCACGCCTGCCTGTTTCATTTCCACTATCTGATTTTGTATTTCATCTTTCTCCAACTGATCATTCCAGGACCAAAAAGGTATCGGCCTGAATTTATTGGAAGGATTTTTAAATTCTTTCATATTAATAACCATGCCTTTCTTATAATCTGCAAACTTTGGTTCGCAGGCACAAATTTGTGTATGAAATATCTTTATTTCATTCTAATACCCGTATATACTGCAAGCCTGCTTGCGGCACTTTATACTTTTCATCCAACCTTTCAGTACAATGTTCTCTAAATACCTGTGCATCGCTCTGTCGGTAAATTCATTAAGACAGTAATATACAAGAACAGGCATAGGGGGGGCTTACACCAAAACTTGGACAGTACTGTTTAAAGAGGCCAGGACAGAACAATGCATAGGTATTTGCAGGACATTGTACTGGATTATGCTCAGAATATTAATGTCAGGCTGGCTGGAGTTATTTCTCACTAACACCCATTGCATGCCGCATCTGCTTGCAGATGTGGCACTGCCACAGATCTGGGTGTGAATAATACTTTCATTAATTCACACTAACTCCCATTGCATACCCCAATAAGAAGTGCGAAATGTCCTTTATTTTACACTTGTCCTTCTTCCCATATCCTCAAGGCCATATATTCCTTTGAAGGAAGCTCAATTCTAAACTTGTTACTAAATACACCTCTGTCTTCGATTGTCATATCCCAGGTATCAATTACCTGTACAACATATTTCTTCCCCTGCTGGAATTCAAATTCCTTGAAGGCGGGTCTGGTGTGACCGGTATAAAAAAGATAATATTTACCGCTGTAACCGGGGTGGGAAGCAGTAGCACAATTATCCTCCCATTTCTTGATTTCTGCCGGTTTCAGCCCATGACCAGGAGTTTGTAACAACAGCTCATAGAGAAACTTCAGTCGGTCAGCAGATTCACCGTAGAGCACACCGCCATGGGACCACCAGAGTTTATCCTTTTCATGCATATAGGTTTCTCCGTGTCCGCAGTAACCCCCTCTTACAGTTGTTGTCCAGAACAATCTCACCATTTCCTCAGACGTAAGGTTCCCCCAGGAAAAATTAATATTTCCTTCATAACCCACCTCATCAAAGACTACCGGCTTGCCGTATTGTTCTCGCAATGCTTTTGTGCCTGCTGCCGATAGATAGATTTCTGTTCGCTGTACACTGCAGTGAGTAACCCAGGGTCTTGTATAGTCATACAGGAGTTTGCAATTGTGAATGGAGCGAAGCCTGCGGTAGGGATCTTTCTTTACAAGAATATCTGCATATTCCTCCCAGTCTTTCAAGCCCTTTTTCTCACACAGATCATATTCGTTAGCAAGTGACCACCATACATTGCGGTAAGCTGCGAATCTGGCTGTCACATAATTGATATACAAAGCACTGCTTTCACTGTCCATCTCTGAGAATCCCCATCTGTCATAGGGATGCATCAGAATCAGATCTGCTTCGATTCCTAATTTCATTAGATCCTGAATCCGATTCTCGATAATCCGAAAATGCTCCGGGTTAAACCGTTTATAATTCCAGTCGTTATCTGGATTTGACGGTATATACTCCATAAAATTATCCTTTGAGATTCCGCTAATATCACAGGGCTTACCTTCGTAAGGATAGGAAATCGGCTCATACAGGTTATAATCATAATGCTTTGGAAAAATGCAAAATCTAATTTTGTTGAAGGGACTTTTACTCAAAGTATCAAGTGTTTCCATCTGCATAGCTTCAGGCTGATGAGTCCAGGCATAACAGGTCGTACCGATGGAATAATAAGGTGTTCCGTCCTCATATGCAAAATGATAGGTATCACATACCCTGACCGGCCCATGATTACTGTCCGCCGCCGTAACTTCAAATTGTCCTTCCTGAACCCCGTCTGTAAAGCTTCCTTCCACTCTATATGTATAAATACCTTCAAAGGAGGGCATGAATCTGATTACATATCGGCCGTCTCCGTCATAGAAACCAAACACCTTTTTACTTTCATGCTCACCGCTAAAGTATCCGTAAATTTCATAGTCTGTATAAGGATTTCCTTGGTTGTTTCCCGTTAGTACCAGTTCAAAGACTCCCCATTTTTCTGTTCTTGTTATTTCCTCCATCTTTTGCTACCTCTCTTCACTCTGAAAGAAACATTCATAATTCCTTATAGGAGCTTTTCCGCGTAACTCGTCTGCCATATTTAACACCAGTATGTTCCAGTTAATAAAGCCGCCGTTCATGATCGGTTCTCCGTCAAAGGGATTGTAATATTCATGGAGGCTGCCGGTTTTCGTGATATCCTCCCCAAGTAATTTAAGAGTTCTGTCATACATGCTTTGAGCTTCTTCTACATATCCGTAATTTAAAAGCCCTCTAAACACAATATAGTTTGCAACCAGCCAGATAGGTCCAAGCCAGTTAGAGGGATTATTGGTAACCGATAAAACAAACATCTTTTCATCTTTTGCAAGAGTGGTGATTCCGAAATCACTATAGAAGGTATCTTTATCGAACATATGCTTCACCAGGCTTTCTGCCTGCTCCTTTGTGGCAAAGCCTGCCCACATTGGAATAAAACCGGACCAGACACGGATTTTAATCGGAAGGGTATTCCAGAATACTCCTAACCCCTGATGGAACCAATCAAATTTTCTGGTCTTTATATCCACATCGACAGAATAAAAGAAGCCGTCTCTGTTGTCATAACACTCTCTTTGTATGGAAGCGATCAGCTGCTCTGATTTCTGCTGATACCAGACTGCTCTTTCTTCTAACCCCAGTTTTCTTAGAAGCTTTGCTGCTGCCTGCAGCTCAGTGACCATAAAGCTGTTTAAGAAGATATTTGCAGTTGAGAACTTAGGACGGCCAAAGGTAGCCGGATCATTATCCATTCCTATCATGATGTCATCACACCAGACAAAGAGTCCGGGAATTTCAAAAAAGTAATTCTTGTAATAACACATAAAATATTTATCCAGCTGTTCTACATAAGGTAAGATCCAGCTGTAATCTTTGGTGTAGTCACTGATCAGACATATCTGGTTGCATAAAAAGGGCTTATGCATGTTCATCATAACACCTTCTTTATGCTTTAGATTCAGGTATGGCTCTGACCATTTACCAACTTCAATCATCATTGGAATGTATCCATCCTCCAGCTGATGATCCAGGAAATTATAGATATTTCCTTTGGCATGTTCTACCACCTTATCCTTTATGCTGCTATCCTCTTCCTTCTCAAAGAGGTTCAAGAGTCCATAAACTGACCAATAGGTATCCCAATCCCAGACATTCCCGTCATATACAGAGCCGGGATCTATAAAGGGATATTTTATAAAGCTCACCGGATTTTTTAACACTCCGGGTATATTCTCTGTTATAAAGTCCCTGATTTTCTTTTCGTAATCTACCATATTAACTCCTTTCGTGAATATCAAATCTTCGATTTGATATTCCTGAATTCGTAGTTGTAAAACATTCTAGAATCTAATCTTAATCACTTTCGTACTGCCTTGGGTAAATTTCCCTTAATTTCAAAAGCCTGATATTTGGGCTTAGCAAAACGATGGAATGAGGCGATAACAGCGAATCATCCTTTAACAGCACCTGCTGTCATACCTTCTATAACCGCTTTGTTCAGTATCATATAAACTACCAGCATAGGCAATACACTCATAGATACAGAAGCAAAGATTGCTCCCCAGTTCTTGGCACCGAACTCATCCTGGAAATATAATAATCCTGTCTGTATCGTCTTTAGCTTCGTGTCATTTATAAAGGTCATGGAGAACAACAAATCATTCCATTTGAAGAAGAACTGCAATACCAGTACGGTTACAATAGCATTTTTCATTAATGGCACTACAATAGTCCACATAAGCTTATAGATTCCGCAGCCATCTACAACCGCAGCTTCCAGGATTTCATCCGGCAAAGACTTTAAGAAACCTGTTACCAGATAGATCGAAAGGGATAAACCAAATGCGATATAAGTAAGGATAAGACTGGTTCTTGTATTTATAAGATTCATTCCATTGTATATCTGAAAGAGGGGAATTAATGCAGTTGCTACTGGAACCATAATACCGATTCCAAAAAATGAAGCCACCTTATCTTTAAATTTCCACTCCATTTTGGTTAATGCAAAACCGATGGTTACTGAGAAAAATACGATAAATACCAGAGCCGCCAGTGTGTTGATCAAACTGTTCTTAAAGAAGGTTGCCATGTTACCTCTGGTCCAGGCATCAATATAATTCTGAATATAAAAGCCGTCATTTAATGCATATGCTGGTTTGCTTACAAATTCTGCCGGCTTTTTAAAGGATGCTGTAAGCATCCAGAACAACGGATAAACCTCTAATATAACAAGACCAGCTGTCAATAATGATATAATAAGTGTTTTTATTTTAAATTTTTTCATATCCTTTAAGCTTTTTCCTTTCTGTCAAAGAGGTTAATTAATCTGGAACCTACAACACATAACAAGAAAATAAATACCGCTATAACGCTTCCGTAACCTACCTTACCGTATGTAAAGGAAACACTATACATGAACATGGACAGAGATTTAGTAGCGCTTCCCGGGCCTCCTTTTGTTAATGCAAGAGCAGACTCAAACATCTTAACAGTTCCGGTAAAACTAAAAATCATACAGGTTATCGTAATGGGTTTTAAGAGTGGTGAAAGTACTCTTCGGAATAAATTGATAGCATTACATCCATCGATTTTTGCTGCTTCAATTATTTCACCCGGGATATCTAATAATGCACCATAAAAGATTACTGAATAGAATCCCATGGCAACCCAGATATCCATTGCAGAGAGTGCTCCAAGTGCTGTGGAGGATTGACCTATCCAAGGTTGTACCAAGTGCTGTAATCCGATACTTGAAAGGATACTGTTTAATAAACCATAGTTAGGCTGAATTTCATAAATCTTTACAAAAAGCTGACCAACCGCTACTGTGGGCAATACTACAGGAAAAAACACTAATGTACGGACTACATTTTTAAATTTGGTAAGCCAGAAACGGAAGAACAAAGCCAACAAAAGACCTAAGCCTACCTGTCCTATCATGACAATAGCTATATATTTTAAATTCACAATCAAAGCATTATGAAAATTTTTATCGTGAAACAGTCTCTCATAATTCGCAAGTCCTACGAAATTCCACTTTAATCCGGGAGTTCCTTCATAGACGGAATAATACACTGACCATATTACCGGAAGCATAACAATAATTGTGTAAAGCAGCAGCCCAGGTAATACAAATAAAGCTATTGCTTTCTTATTTCCTAGTACGTTTTTCATTTTAACCTCCATCCGCGCCTTGGCGCGCTCAAATCAGAAGGGTATCAAATCTACGATTTGATACTCCTGGATTCAATCTAACTCCAATCTGCGATTGAATATGAGTTAGTCATCCTATAACCCATGTCTACCAAGACTGAGGTGACATGTTTTCTCTAAACCACATTAACTTATTTTTATATGTTGAGCTCTGCCGAGGGAGGCAGAGCGTGTAGTGCTAGCTGCGTGCCACGGGTCTTTGCGTACCATCCATATATAAAATAGCTTGCACAGAAACTTAATTTATCTTAATTTAATTTAACTAATTATGGCTGCCCATTATTTATTCTTAACTCAAACAATTAATTGTGTCTTCAAATTCTGCAACAATGTGCATATTTCTATTATTTTGTTTAATAATTTTATAATCACAGTATACATATGATATCTCATTAAATTGTCAGTTATCTTTCTTCAAAAATATGGAGCAATAGAAATGCACTCAACTATTGCTCCATATGAACCTTATAAGTTAGAACCGATTAATACTGGCTTCCGTCGTAAGCATCCTGAATAAACTGCATGTACTCTTTGGCTGTCATATCACCGTTAATTAATGTCTGAACATAATCCTGTGCAACAGTTGAAGTCTCACTGTTCATACCAGCTTCATACCAGGTTGTTGCCTTTGTAACTTTGCCTAATTCATCTGCTACAATTTTAGAATAGGAGCTTAAATCTCCAGCTACATCGTATTTATAACCTTTAACTGCACCAAACTGTGTCATAGCTTCGTTACCAAGATTCTGTACCATATATTTAAGCCAGCCTGCAGTTCCTTCATCGTACTTATCCTGTGCAAGTGCAAGGATATTTCCACAGTTCATGGAATATTCAGTAATAGGACTGATAGACTCATCAACTACAGGAATATTAAAGAATCCGATACCATCTGCACCTGCAGGGTTAGTATCTGCTGTAAGAGCTTCTGTAAACCAGCTGCCGTTATAGAAGATAGCCGCTTTGCCGGATAAGAGCATATTACCTGCTGTATTCTGGTCAACGGTTGTGATACCTTCGCCAAAATAACCTTTTACTGCAAGATCCTGCAGCTTCTGTGCTGCTGCTACATAACCGTCATCTGTGTATTTTGCTGTGCCATCGGCAGCTTTCTTCATTGCATCGCCGCCCATGCTGCGTACAACATAAGAATTTACTAAACGTGTAAGAGGCCATTTGTCAGCACCACCTGCAGTCAGAGGCTGAATACCAGCTTCCTGTAACTTTGCACATACAGCTTCAAAGTCTTCCCATGTGGTAGGCACTTCTACACCTGCCTGCTCAAAGAGAGCTTTGTTATACCAGAAACCTTCAACGTTCATACCAAGAGGAAGATCATATAAATCATCTGTACCGGATAAGGTCTTTAAGAGTGAAACAGCACCTTCATCCATCATATCAGAAACGCCAAGCTCTTCTAAGGCTTTACTGATATTTACAAGCTTGCCATTGTCAATGAGGTCCACAATGGGCTTACCGGATTCATAAACGAATACATCGGGCAAATCATCGGAAGCCACCAGTGTAGCAATTTTTTGTTTTAAATTATCAGAGGAAACAAGTTCAAACTCATATTGAAAGTTTGGATTAACCTCTGCAATATATTTCTTCGTTAAATCAGTTATTAATTTACCGTTATCTTTATCTTCCGCCCAAATAGATAAAATCTTAATGGTCTTAGCAGGTTGTGCATCACCGGTCTCAGATTCTCCGGTTTTTGCTGTATCTGTATCTTTGCTTGTATCTTCTGTCTTATTTCCGCTGTTTGAACCAGCGTTTTCCGCTTTGTTGCCACATCCAGATACCATTGCCATTACCATTACTGCTGCCAATATTACAGCTAATAAACGTCTTTTCATGTCGTTAGACCCCCTGTAATCAAAATCCTTCTTGAGTTTTGTTTAAATCTTATAGAATTTTCCGGAATTCACTCTATATGTATACAATATCACAAATCAGATTCTTTTCTAGTCACATATTTCTTATAAAATGTATACTTTTTTTATATTTCTATAATTTTAGTATAATATTTTAACTATTTCTTACGGATAGATCCTTTTAATTCATTGGGTTTTTTACCGGTATGTTTCTTAAAAATACTGCAAAAATAATGATAATCATTGTACCCAACCATTTCACTTACCTGGGTAACCTTAAAACCTTCCGCAAGTAAATCTCTGGCGTGATTTATACGTAACTGGGTCAGATATTTGATATAGGTCATGCCAACCTCTTCTTTAAAGAGAATACTAAGATAAGCAGGATTCATATTGACCATATCCGCCAATTCATTGAGACCGATATTCTCATTGTACTTCTCCTGAATAATAGCAAGCAGCTTTAATATAATCCGGTGATTGCTGCCGGATTTGACCGCTTCCATTTTTTCTGCTATCTTACCGGTAATATCTCTTACATACTCATCGACTTCTGCGTAAGAAGAAAGTACTTCCACTTCCTTGTAGGAGGCCATATCCTCCAGTTCATACTGCCTTTTCTGTTCCAGAAATATTCCGTTCGCTACACAGAGGAATTTATAACATTCCCGTTTATACACAGCAAGAGTATAACTCTGAGAAGCCAATACCTCTAAGATTTTTTCTGTCTGAATCTTGATTTCACCTGCCGATTCATTCATAATGCCTTTGATCAGCCTGTCCACGAACCCGTTAAACAACTGCATTCCCTCGCTCTGATAGCCTTCTTTTCGCTCTAAAGCTTCTTCCTCTTTCGTAAGCAATTCCTTTTCAATCCGGTTTAAGACCTCTGTAATTTTTTCTATGGTTATAGGTTTATCCAGATAGCCTTTTACTCCCAGAGAAAGTGCCCTCTTTGCATATTCAAATTCACTGTATCCGCTGATAACGATAAAGGAGGTCTTTGGTGTAAATTCTTTTGCCTCCTCTATTAGAGACAACCCGTCAAGCCCCGGTATACGAATATCAGTAATTACAACATCGGGTTTCGTCTGCCGTATCACTTCCAAAGCCTTAATACCGTCATATGCAAATCCCACAATTTCATAATTCAATTTCTCACGATTTATCATTGCTTTAATCCCTTCTACAACAATAAACTCGTCATCAATCACCACCATACTATACACTAATATTACCTCCTTTGCTTAAAACAGGAACAACGATTGTAACCCTTGTTCCAACACCAGGCTTACTCTCAAAGGATACCCCATACTCTTCTCCGTAAAACAGCCTGATCCGTTCCTTCACATTGTTTACTCCATAACCTTTTTCCAGTACCGAAAGATCTTCTATGCCTACCCCATTATCACTAATGGTAAAGTATAGCCTGTCCTCAATTTGCTTGCCTTTAATTGCAATAGTACCTTTTCCGATCTTTGCCTCAAGCCCGTGATACATTGCATTCTCAACAAAGGGCTGAATGATAAAAGTGATTATCTTCAACTCCTCTACCCCTTCAAAATCCAGTTTAAGCTCAAAACGATCATTGTAACGCATATTCTGTATCAGCATATATTCCTGTATTCTTTTAGCCTCATCCCTGACAGTTATGGTATTGTCACCTTTGTTAAGGCTTAATTTGAAGGTATTGGACAAAGCTGATACCATCCTGGCGATATCATCCTCCTGCTTAATAATAGCCATAAAATACAAGGAATCCAGGGTATTATAGAGAAAATGAGGATTAATCTGAGCCTGAAGCAACAGCAGTTCGGCTTCTTTCTCATTTAATTCCGCGGATAATAAACGTTCTCTGAGCTCTAGATTATTATTTACCATCTCTTTAAATTTGTTTCCAATTTCACCGATTTCACTGTTGTCAAATTCCTCTTCTATATGTCTGTTCCCTTCCCCTACTTCTTTGATGGTCTTTTCCAGCTTATTAAGGGGTTTGCTGATTCTGTTGGAGAATAGTCGTGAGAAATAAATACTAAAGAGAATCAATATAAAAAATACCAGCAGGATTATCTGACCGATATACAAACTATCGCTGCGGAGTTCCTTTAGCTCTATAACATTTACCGCCATCCAGCCGGTGGATTCATTTAAATAACTGCTGAACAGATATTTCCCCCTATGGTTACCGCTGATATAATCTTTTAGAATGGCAGCTTTTGCCCCCATATCTCCATTGAAATAAACGCCAGGATAGATACTGTCTTCATCAATTATCATATAACGGTTTGTGGAATAACCTTCCTTTAGGGTTCCGAAAGCTCTGTCTAACAGTTTTTTATCAATATTTACTATCATAAAACCCATGGATTTACTGTTCTTGGTATTAATAAGATTTTTTACATAGGATATGGTATCTCCTTCCAGGTCAGGAATCAGCACATTATAGCCATAGAATACTTCCTTTCCTTTCGCTTTTCTGGCCTGGGTCACCCATTCCTCTTCCAGGATATTGTCATTGGAATAGTATTTTTTGTAGTAATCAGATGGGATTCCTCCCTTAGAATAAAATAATATATTGCCTTTTTCGTTAACGATAGTAACACCTTCTATCAGAGGGTCATGAGAGGCAAAATCGCCAATCGCGCGATTGATGGTAAGGCTGTTTATACTGGAAAAGTATCTTCCGCTCTTGTTGTTTTCATTATCTGCAATAGCTTTAATAAAGTTATGATTAACCAGGAGGCTTCGCCCCTGCTCGATGATACTGCTAAGCTGAATATCAATGATATTGCTGGAGACCTGCAGGTTATAAGTATGAGCATATCTGTAATTATTCTGGATAGTTACTCTCGACACATTGTAGACGGTAACTCCAAGAATAGCTGCAGAAAGCATAGAACCGACAAGCATGGCAAATAGAATCTGATCCTTTATTTTCAGCTGTTTTATAAACCTCATAAGTCTTCTGACCTTCCCCTTAAACCCTGTCATAGCTTTGACCCCTGTTAACATCATAGTTTCTTTTAGTCGTTGTTTGCGATTTCTCGGACTTGCTGGCCCTGTTGTAATTTGTATTATGTCCGCCTTATCTAATTCCTCAAATTTTAGCAACTATTTAAACCCCATTCAGTTGTGATAGTATTACATTTATGCATAAGTGTCAACAGATTATGTGTTTTTTTATAGATAAATGTAACTTTTTGATATTTCTTGTCTAATTTGAAAAAGATATGCCATATATAAATTGTGAATCATACAATTTATATATGGCACAATAATATTTTTATGGATAGGGAATTATTTCACGCTGTTTCTCTCAACAAAAGCAGTACATACCTGTAACTTAGTACGTACGAAATCATCACCCTTCATCATTTCTATGACTTTTCTTACTGCCATTCTGCCCATCTCCTGCTTCGGAACACGAAGGCTTGTAAGTCCCGGTGTTGCAATCTCGCTAAAAGGAAGATCATCAAAACCAATTACAGATACATCTTCCGGAATTTTATACCCCTTCTCCTGTAACGCTTTCATGGCACCTAAAGCAATCATATCATTATCTGCAAAATAAGCAGTTGGCAAGTTTGGGTTACCCTCCAGATATTTAAGCATATCGCGATAAGCCCCGTTCATAGTAGTATCAAGTTCTACGCAGAATTCTTTCTTATCTTCCAGATCATTTTCAACCAGTGCCGAATGATAACCTGACTGCCTCTGGCGAAATCCCAAAATCCGGAAGCTCCCCTTAAGGTATCCAATCTGCTTATGTCCTTTATTATATAGATAATTAACAGCCATTCTTGCTGAATCCGCATTATTAATCATGACAGCGTTAAAATCCATGTCAAAACTCCAATAATCCAGTAAAAGAATAGGGCTGACAGTATTACGGTACAAGTTAAGGTCTTCTGCTTCCAATTCCGTTCCCAGTAATATAATAGCCGTCCCCGGCTCATTCACCATCTGTCTGGCCTGCTCTTCATAATCCGGCTGTCTGGCATCAACATTGCCTATAGCCATTTCAAAGCCTGCTTCACGGCACTCCTGCTCTATGCCATTTATCAGCAGTGTAAAGAAAGGAGTATCATCAATTATCAGTCCGTTTTTCTTATAAATAAGTAATTTGATCTTGGTAATTTCTTCCAAGCCCAAATATCCTATTTCTCTGGCAACGCGGAATATCTCATCGGCAGTCTTTTGATTCACACCTTTTTTCTGATTCAGCGCATTGGAAACAGTAGCGGGTGAAAAGCCTGTTATTTCACAAATCTGTTTTATTCCTGGTTTCAATCTGTCACATCCATTCTATTATTATTCTAAATATTTTATATAAACAATTATATAAAATATTTAATATGTATTTTTAGTTTTTATTTGTAAATCTTAGAGAAGAAATACAATCAAACCTCGCTCTGCCATAGACTTTTAAATCACAGCAAACATATTGATAACACTGGTTGTCCCTTAATTGTCTAATTACCATTCCCCTTACACTTACAGGAGTACTACTTTTCTAATATTAACTGATTATACTTTAGAAATCAATATAAAATTCAAATTTCCTTATAGACTTTCAGCTTATATTTTTGATTGCTTTTTATATATCATGTGAATAATTTATATTTTTATATAAAATGTACTTGAATTTTAATATAAATATTTTATAATATAAGTGTAAATATTTTATTTGAAATTTTAAATCCAAATCACAAATCACAAAAAGTATCACAGCGCAGGAAGATTCTGCAACAGAAACTTCCTCACAAAGAAGAACTTGAAATGAGTGCAGGATCCTCATTTCAAGCTTTCTCGAATTATAAACTTTTTTGAATTTATTTACGCAGCTGCAAATGTGGCTTCGTATCAGTAAAGCACAGAGATTGTTTTTGTTCAGTATTTATATGCCGCTAAGCGGCAGATGGAGGTTAAGGTATGAAGAAGGTAAGATTAGGCTTTGCTCCGACCAGAAGAAGTATTTTTAGCGCACCGGACGCAATCAAGTATGCCAATTTAACAAGAAAAAGATTAACAGCACTGGGTGTTGAATTTGTTGATATTACAGATATCAACGAAGAGGGATTATTCTACGATGAACTGGACAGAGAGAAAATAGCAGAGAAATTCAGAAAAGAGAAAATTGACGGTCTTTTCTTTCCACACTGTAATTTCGGTACAGAATACGTTGTAGCAAGGTTAGCAAAAGAATTAAATGTTCCAGTGCTATTGTGGGGTCCCAGAGACGAACGGCCGGATGAGAAGGGTATTCGTTTAAGAGACAGTCAGTGCGGATTATTTGCAACCGGTAAAGTATTAAGAAGATTTCAGGTTCCCTTTACCTATCTGACCAACTGCCGGTTAGAGGATGCAGAATTTGAAAAAGGAATTAATAACTTCCTTGCAGTTTGTAATGTTGTTAAGACCTTCCGCCATACAAGAATCTTACAGATTGCTCCCAGACCTTTTGATTTCTGGTCTACTATGTGCAATGAAGGTGAATTGCTGGAGCGTTTCAACATACAGCTCTCCCCTATTCCCATGCCTGAACTGACCGCAGCTGTCAGAAAAGCAAAAGAAGAGAAAGAGGACGTAGCCGCTGTAGTTAAATACTGCAGAGAAAATATGAACATAAAGATCAAAGACGAAGAACTGGAAAGTGTTGCCGCACTGAAAATAGCCATGAAGAAACTGGCTGACAGCTATGGCTGTAATGCCATTGCCATTCAGTGCTGGAATGCCCTTCAGAGTGAAATCGGAATTATGCCCTGTGCTGCCAATTCACTCCTTAACCAGGAAGGCATCCCGGTAGTCTGTGAGACGGATATTCATGGTGCAATTACCTCTCTGTTGGTAGAAGCGTCAACCCTTGACGATACCAGAAGTTTCTTTGCCGACTGGACGGTAAGACATCCCGACAACGAGAACGGCGAATTATTACAACACTGCGGACCTTGGCCAATCTCAGTTGCAAAGGAAAAACCCACCATCGGTTATCCTCTTGCCTTTACTCATCCGGGTGCTGTAGAAGCTGAAGCGAAACACGGCAATATGACTCTGTGTCGTTTCGATGGAGACAACGGAGAATATTCCTTACTCCTTGGTCATGCAAAAGGTATTGAAGGACCATATACCAAAGGAACCTATGTATGGGTGGAAGTAGAGAACTTAAACCGCCTGGAGGAAAAACTGGTTTACGGGCCTTATATTCACCACTGTGTCGGTATACATAAAGATGTTGTACCTGTTCTTTATGAAGCATGTAAATATATTAATGTAACACCGGACCTTTATGATCCCATTGAAGAAGAAGTAAAAGCAAGCATCCGCGGAGAAATTAGGTAGTCTTTAAGAACTACCCTTTCAGACACAAAAAATAACGTGCAATGATAGAACATTTTCACTTCGATAGAAGTTAAATTGCTGCTTTTAGCCTTATAACTTCTATCGAATTAAAGCCGACATAACGGCGGATTGTGAGGTACTAAATGAATTTAACACAGAAATCCTTTCAGCTTAGAAAAGATGTACTGGATATGATTTACCGTGCAGGAACCGGACATATGGGCGGGGACTTTTCGGTAATGGATATCCTTGTAACCCTTTATTATAAGCAAATGAATATATCACCCGAACTAGCAGAGAACCCTTTAAGAGATTATTTTATTCTCAGCAAAGGCCACTCCGTAGAATCTCTCTACGCAGTACTAGCCGACAGAGGTTTCTTTCCAAAAGCAGATTTACTCTCCTACTCCCAGTTTGGCAGTAAGTACATAGGTCATCCCAATAACAAGATCAATGGAATAGAGATGAATTCCGGCTCCTTAGGTCACGGTCTTTCCGTCTGTGTCGGTATTGCCTTAGGTGTGCAGAAATCCGGCGGCAGCAACCGTGTATATACGGTAATGGGTGACGGTGAACTGGCAGAAGGTTCTGTTTGGGAAGGTGCTATGGCAGGAGGTCATTACAAATTGGATAATCTTTGCGCGGTAGTTGACCGTAACCGCCTGCAGATCTCCGGAAGCACGGAAAAAGTTATGTCTCAGGATTCCCAGGATTTAAGATGGGAAAGCTTTGGCTGGCATGTAATCCATGCAATCGGTAACGACATTACAGCTCTTGACAGCGCCTTTGAAGAAGCCAGAAATACCAAAGGCAGACCTACAGTAATTATTGCAGATACCATTAAAGGCTACGGGGTATCTTTTATGGAGAACAGTCCTGCTTGGCATCATAAGGTTCCCACCGCCGATGAGTATGAAAAAGCAATAGCAGAATTAGCAGCAAAGGAGGCCAAAGCAAATGAATAAGATCCCCAATAGACAGGCAATCTGTGACGTTTTAGTAGAAAAAGCTGCTGCGGACAAGGACATCTTCGTACTGTGCAGCGATTCCAGAGGCTCTGCATCACTGGCTGAATATGCCAATACCTATCCGGAGCAATTCATTGAGGTCGGTATTGCAGAACAGAGTCTGGTCAGTATCAGCGCAGGCCTTGCAAAAACCGGCAAGAAAGTATTTGCAGCTTCTCCGGCTTGCTTCCTCTCCACAAGAAGTATGGAACAGGCAAAGGTTGATGTTGGTTATTCCAACACAAATGTAACACTTATCGGCATCAGCGGAGGTATCAGTTACGGCTCCCTTGGCATGACCCACCATTCCAACCAGGATATTGCCTCCATGGGCACCATCCCAAACATGAGAGTCTATCTGCCTAGTGACAGACATCAGACAAAACGCCTGATAAATGCATTATTAGAAGATACTAAACCAGCTTATGTACGAGTTGGAAGAAATCCTGTTGCAGACATTTATTCCGAAGAAGAGACACCTTTTGAGCTGAATAAAGCAACTGTTCTTTCTGAAGGCTCAGATCTTGCAATTATCGCCTGCGGTGAAATGGTAAGTATTGCTTTCGAAGCCGTTAAAGCATTAAAGGAACAGGGCATATCCGCAACACTTCTTGACATGTACTGCATAAAACCCCTTGATAAAGATTCTCTGTTAAAAGCAGCAGCCAATGCCAAAGCCGTAATCACAATAGAGGAGCATTCAGTCTATGGTGGTCTTGGCTCACTGGTAAGTCAGCTCGTATCAGCTAACTGCCCAAAAAAGGTAATAAACTTAGCGCTTCCCGACGAACCAGCTATTTCAGGTAAATCTCCGGAGGTATTTGACTACTATGGACTTAGCAAAGAAGGTATCATAAAAACTGCAATGGAGTTAATGAATGATGTCAAATAAATATATATTAAGCATAGACCAGAGTACCCAGGGAACCAAAGCCCTGCTTTTTGACAAAGACGGCAGGGTACTGGGACGAAGCGATTACTCTCATGACCAGCTGATCAATAGCTTTGGATGGGTGGAACATGATCCCGTTCTGATATATAATAATACCCTTTCTGCTGTCAAATCCGTCATAGAGAAAACGGGTATTAAGAAATCCGATATCTTATGTGTTGGCGTTACAAATCAACGGGAAACAACAGTTGCCTGGGATAGAGAGACAGGAAAACCGGTCTATAATGCCATTGTCTGGCAGTGCGCCAGAGGTGCAGGAATCTGTGAAGCCTTAAATTCCCATAGGGAATTCATACAAAGCCGCACAGGTTTACCCCTCTCTCCCTACTATTCAGCTGCCAAAATAGCCTGGATACTACAGAACGTAGAAGATGCCAAAGAAAAATCCGATGCCGGAACCCTCTGCTATGGAAACATGGATAGCTGGCTGATATACAACCTTACAAAAACCCGTAATTTCAAAACAGACTATTCCAACGCTTCCAGAACCCAGCTGTTTAATGTCAACACCTTAAGCTGGGATGAAGAAATCTGCGGTTTATTTGGCATTAACAGCAAGTGCCTGGCAGAAGTCTGCGATTCTGATGCATTATATGGAGAAACAGACCTTGCAGGTTATCTGGATACACCTATTCCTATACACAGTGTCATGGGAGATTCACATAGTGCCTTGTTCAGTCAGTTCTGTCATCATAAAGGCATGGCAAAAGCCACCTACGGAACCGGTTCATCTATTATGATGAACATAGGAGCAAAACCTATCTTTAGTAAAAAAGGTATTGCAACTTCCCTGGCCTGGAAAAGAAACGGTAAGGCAGAATATGTACTGGAGGGAAATATCAATTACACCGGTGCTGTTATTGCCTGGTTGAAGAATGATTTGAAATTGATACAAGATACTTCCGAAGCAGAAACTCTTGCAGCCCTTGCTAATCCTGCCGACCAGACCTGTCTAGTACCCGCTTTCTCAGGACTTGGCGCCCCCTATATGAAAAACGATGTTTCCGCTATATTCTACGGTATGACCCGCACCACCGGAAAAGCTGAGCTTGTAAAGGCTGCTTTGGATTCCATTGCCTATCAGATTACTGATGTATTGAAAGTCATATTGGAGGAATCCTCTATAGAACTTAGAGAACTAAAGGTTGATGGCGGTCCCACCAGAAATGCTTATCTAATGCAGTTTCAAAGTGATATTGCTAACCTTCCTGTTCGTGTATCGGATACCGAAGAATTATCAGCAGCCGGTGCTGCTTATATGGCTGGAAGTTCCTATGGCTTCTATGATTTGGCAGACATTGAAGAAAACAGTCATGGAGAGTATTACCTGCCTAAAATGAATGAAGCAGAAAGAAGCTTAAAATACCAGGGCTGGAAAAAAGCTGTTGATATGCTGTTAAATAGTACAACTTAAAGATTAAGAACCTGCTGTTGCATTTTAAACAATGTTGCTGTAATAAGCTTCAAAACACATTACCAATTTTGTGTGCTATAACCGTACAAAAATAGTTCGCTTTTAGTACACAAAATCGGCAACATGTCTTTCAGGGTAGTGTATTACAGGAAAGCCAAGGGTCTCTTACAGTTTTACATTCATTTTGCAACAGCTCCTTTTTCTTAATGCATTCCCAAAGGAACTTACCCGCGTTGACTGCCAGGCTTTCTTCGGCAGCCAGTTCCGTTACAGCTTTCTACTTACTCCTTTAGGTAGGAATAACAATAGTCACATTTTTCAGCTTATCCATTTTTAATACCTCCAATTAATTTGTTTTAATTCCAGACATTCCATGCAAATGATTGGTGAGAGACTGTTGGATACCTTTTGAAATCTCCTGCGTCTGATTTATTCCCTTTTGCAATGCAATATCAAGCGGATCTCCCGCCATCAGGCTATTGGTAATTGCCTCTGTAATCCCCCCTTTCGTAATCATCCTGACAACATATTCTTCTTTCTCGATATTATTCTGAAAACGAGGCAGAATCTTTACAGCCCATAGATAAAGTTCTGAAAACAGGGGGTATTCTTTCCCGATTTTATCAATAGCTTCTTGTTGCTGCCCTGGATTTTTTGCTTTTAAAATTGCCGCAGGCATACAGACACCAGCAGTAAAGACATCTAAATTATCTTCTGTTATAGTTTTAATGTGCGTTAAATTCATGCATCTCAGCAACATCTTCAAATGTTCATGCTCCGGATACATGGTCGCTACACCTTTTTCAGACACTATAGTATCTGGACCGCTAAACATCATACGGTATACATTTATACCCAATATTTGATACAGCAGTTCTGCAGATACACCTGCCATACAGGATACAACAAGTGCTTTTTCCGATATGGGGAAATTTATCAATCCGGTAATATCCTGAGGCTTTATCGTGATTAAAATAATCCCCGCTTTTTGGAATATTTCCTGGTTAGTTGAAAGACAAGAGGTTAATCCCTGCGCATTAAGCATTTCATAAGTGCGAGGATTATCTCTGTAGGAAATTAACAGATTCTGTCTCTCGAGCCCCCTGACAATCAGTGAGTGTGCAATTGCTTGTCCTAAATGACCGCCTCCTACAATTCCGATTTTTAGATTATTCAGCATAAACCAATCATTACTTAACAAAATCCACAACTCCTTTCGTTTCGTAAATCTTTGCAGTTGGGATTTTGGCAATTTTGCTCACTTCATAGCCGATAGCCGGATTTTTTTGGAGAAGCGCAAGATAGGCTTTTGCTTCATAAGTAGAAAATCCAAACTGTGTCAATTTAAGTATAATATCGTTCATAATAGCTCCTTTGAATATTTATCTATATACTACCTTAAGAGTAAGAAACAAGTCAATGACTACCAATATTAAGTAGAATGACTTTTTTAAATACCCCTGATACTTTTTTGTATTTACAGTAAAATGCAACCACTACTATAGACCTAAAAGCCTGCAAGCCGGTTGTCCTGTCTCCCTTAATTTTACAGTAAATAAATATGGCGTAGTTCTATATTTTGATTTACTATTGAATATGGAAGGAATTTTTAAACTGTATGTATCAAAAAATATAACTTGTTGAGGTGTTTATGGAAAAACAGATTGGGAAACTGATAGGAAGCGGCGGTACGTCAGATGTACATGAATGGGGTGATAATGAGGTGATAAAGATTTATAAACCTCATATATCCGATGGTACTATAAACCATGAGGAGTATATAGGAAAGTTATTAAATAAAACTTTCTTAAATATACCCAAACTCATTGATTCAATAACTATAGACGGTAAAAGTGCATTAATATATGAGCGTAAACCAGGCAATATACTAGCCGAACCGCTGTTAAAAGGAATTTATGAGAAAGAATTAGCTCAGAAATTTGCTAAGATGCATTATGATATACATATGGAAACCATAATCGAACTGCCCAAACAATATGAATTCTTTTATAACCGTATTACGGGATTAAGTAGCATTTTAGGAGCTAAATCAGATACTTTATTGGAGCTGCTGGATAGCATTCCTACTGAGACCAAGCTTTGCCATGGTGATTATCAACCACTGAATATCATCGGTGAAGCTGGTGACTATACCGTCATAGATTGGAATGGTGCCTGTTCCGGGAATCCTGTACTGGATGTTGCCTGGACATACCTGACTCTTAATTCTCCTGTGGTCAAGCATCTGCTGGGAAAAGAAGCTTCTGAACTATTTACCCTGTTTGTAGAGGAGTATTTATCTCATTATTGTCAACTATCAGGCATCGATAGCACGCAAGTCCTAAAGTGCCTGCCTCTGGTTGCTGCAAGAAGATTATACGATAACAATTCAAGTGATACAGATGTATCGAAACTTGAAAAAGACTGGCTGCATCAGCTATTGTCAGACTTTTAAATACGCAAGAGTGATAACCTGTAGAACCGCATAAAAAACCGCAAACAGCCTATCCATAAGATTAACTTTCTTGTGTCAGACAAAATGAGTCCATTAAAAAGGAGTTAACTTCACTTACTGGTTGTTTGCGGTTATATTTTATTAAGCTATTTTTATGGAGCAGTCTTTTTTAAACACCTTATCAATCTTAACCTTTAACTCATCAGAGATTTCTGTTAGGGGAAGTCTAAGTTCAGGAGAATCAATCAGACCGATTTGATTTAAGCAATATTTAATAGGAGCAGGATTAGGTTCTTCAAAAAGAAGTGGAATTAAAGGATAGATTTCCTTCCAGGTAACAAGCGCTTCTTCTGTATTGTTGGCTTTGATGTCCTTGAATATTTTCACAAACTTTTCTGTGTTTGTATGAGCTGAAGCCATAATACCACCTGCACCGCCAAGGGTTAGGGTAAGATAAAACAGCAGGTCCTCTCCTGTCAGTATAGAGAAATCCTTTGGTGGATTCAACAATAAATTCATAGTCTGCTTAATGTCTCCGCAGGAATCTTTCAATCCTACGATATTCTTAAATTCAGCGAGTTTGTAAAGCGTATCATTGGTAATATTGACACCTGTACGGTATGGGATATTATAGATGATGATATTTAATGAGGTTTCCTCTGCAAGGCTCTTAAAATGAGCATAAATTCCATTCTGGTTCGGTTTATTATAATAAGGACAGACGGACAGAATACCTTCAATATTATATTTCTCGGCCAGTTTAGCTCTTTTCGCCACATTAGCTGTGCAGTTACCTCCTATTCCGGCGTAGATCGGCAGGCGCCCTCTGTTATACTCCAGAGTCTTATCCATCATTTCCTCAAATTCATATTCGCTGATAGTTGGTATCTCGCCGGTAGTGCCAAAAGGGATAAAGCCGGAGATTCCGGTTTCTGCGTAATGATTAATGAGTCTTTCATAGGATTTATAGTCTATCTTCCCTTCAGAAAAGGGTGTTATAATGGGCAGCCATACACCGTTAAGTGACATAATTATACCTCCTGATTTTGAATATCCTCGCGTTATTTCAGTTGAATTGATAATTTTCTCTTTCCGATTACATAATCCTTAAGCCAGTTAATTTCATGAAAAGAGGTAAAATCTTATTTCAACCTATATGTTTATTCTATCGAAATTTTCTGTATGTGTTACTTAAAACAGGTCATTTCTTCACCTTTTTATATATTATACAAAACATTATTTTATGAAAATATTATTATAATGCTTTCAATATTGCAGATAGTGCTGTATACTTAAAAAAATCATATGCTCGGATTATGCTGTTTATTTCAGGTATCATATTACTTGTATTTAATGATATATACATAGTAAGTATATATCATACTTAGGTTTCTGCTGAAAGCTAATACCTGCTCTAACAGCTAATCCTTAATAAAAGTTACAACATTGCGACAAAGCCAATTCTTTATACAAAAAATAAAACCATGTGATAAAAGCCAAACCATTATTTAAAGCTAAATTTTGTGACATTACTAAATCTTTATTTAAAAGCTAAAACCTTGTGACAAAAGCCAAACCTTTACATAAAAGCAAAATCTTGTGACAAAACTAAATCTTTATATAGAAGCTAAAACCTTGTGGCTAAGCTATTTCTTTATATAGAAGCTAAAATCTTATGACAAAGCCAATTCTTTATATAGAAGCTAAAACCTTGTGGCTAAGCTATTTCTTTATATAAAAGCAAAAACTGTAACACAGCTAAGGCTTATCTCAAAATCAAGAATTAAGGCAAAAGCTAATAATTACATGAAATAATAAATGATTTAGTTTCAAAAACACTGCTACACTATCGATTTCAGGCAATTTGTACAAAACAGAAAGGATGAATGCGCCTATGGAAATGTATTAGAAAGTCCTTTTCTCTGAAGATATTGCGCTATATAATCAAGCAGATTGTTTGAGCGCAGCGAGTTATCTGTTTGATTATATGCCAAGCGCAATATCTTCAGAGAATTAGGACTTCTTATACATTGGAATGAAGCATGAATCTTTCTGTTTTGAACAAATTGCCGTCCCCATTGCGAAAAACTGACGTTTAGCCATTTAGACCAGATATAAGCTAACGATTAGATAGAAAGGAGTACAAACATGGGCACCTTTGAAAAGCTTGGATACCTAAACGATGATTTTCGAATCTTCCACCTGATGGACAACGAAAAAAAAGAATTTGATTTTCACTACCATGACTTTAACAAAATAATGATCTTCCTCTCCGGAAACCTTAATTATTCCCTCGAAGGCAGGAACTACCATTTAAGTCCCTATGATATCCTGCTGGTAAATGCCGGTGAGGTACACAGACCAGTCTGTCTTGATAATTCCGTTTATGACAGGATTATCGTATATGTTTCCACGAAATTTTTAGACTCCTACAGCAGCGAGGAATATAATCTGATGCATTGCTTTGACAAAGCGAAAAAAGAGCATTCCAATGTTCTGCGGATTCCTTCCCTGGATAAGAGCAAGCTCTATCATGTCTGTAAAGAACTTGAGTTATCCTTTAAAGACAATGACTTTGCAAGAGAGCTGTACCAGAAGATTCTGTTCCTGGAGTTTATGATACAGTTAAATCGTACGGTTATCTCCAACCATGTAAACTATCTGGACAGTGATATGGCAAATGAAAAACTTCTCGCAATCCTTGATTATATCAATTCCCATCTCACTGAGGATATAACAATTGATACACTGGCAAATACCTTCTTTTTAAGCCGTTACTATCTCATGCACTTTTTTAAGGAACATACAGGCTACACCGTAGGAAATTATATTACAGAGAAACGGCTGCTTCTGGCCAGACATTTCGTTCAATCCGGCTACACCTCTACCCAGGCTTGTTACATGAGTGGTTTTAAAAATTATTCCACCTTCTCAAGGGCTTTTAAAAAAGCCTTTAAAACAATGCCCAAAAATGCACCCTACATAGATTAGGTTGAAAATGGATAATTGTTTTCAACTACGGATTCAGGAATATCAAATCAAAGATTTAATATTCACAATAGAGGTTAACATGTAAAATACTATCCCTTTCATGGATTTTCGTATATTCCGTTAAGCTTTTACTGGAATATCCATTTGAAATCAGTTATTATACTTATAGTTTAGTGTTTAAACTTACATAAAGTCTTACAAAAAGCTTATGAAATATCATTGAAATAACAGCAGAAAGGATTTCATTAATGAGCCAAAAAGCACTATTTAACGATAACTGGCAGTTCACCAAAATGCCGGTACACTCCTCCTTAGAGGAACTTCTTAAAGGCGAGGCTAAATTTTCACCTGTCAGTCTGCCTCATGACTGGTTGATTTACAATACCAATGATCTCTACGAAACCAGTGACGGCTGGTATAAAAAAAGTTTATTTTTGGAAGAGAGTCAGGAAATAAAGGACTTGTTAAACCGCAAAACAACAGAAGTAAGTTCACAGCCCCATTATCTATACAAGCCGGACACGAAATTCTCCCTTTATTTTGAAGGTGTATATATGGACTCTTCTGTCTATGTAAACAGTACCTTTGCAGGCAATTGGAAATATGGCTACTCTTCCTTTGAATTTGATATAACACCTTTTATAAAACCGGGTGAAAATGAAATCCTTGTCCAGGTATGCCACGAGGCGCCCAACTCCCGCTGGTACTCCGGAGCTGGTATCTACAGAAATGTATGGCTCAAGGTTTCAAGTAGCAGTCATCTTATAACTGACGGTATCTATCTGTCCCCCAAACAGCTGGGCAGTGACTGGGAGGTAACCATAGATGCAGAAGTCAACCTTTCCTCTAATGCTGAACCAGATAAATATGCACTTCGTCACAGTATTATAGAGGTTAAGGGTAATGTTACATCTGAACAGAAAGTCGGTCTAAATGCAGCTTCAGATGGTTCCTGCTATACAAGTACCACTGCTCTGATTGCTAGCAAGCCTGAGATTTGGGACGTCAACTCTCCGGCCCTCTATACCTTAAAGACTGAATTACTGTTTGGCAATACAATTATAGACACAGAAATCCAGACCTTTGGTTTCTCAACAAAGGAATTTGATACGGAAAAAGGCTTCTTCTTAAACGGCAGACACTTAAAGATCAACGGCGTATGTGAGCATCATGACCTAGGCTGTCTGGGTGCCGCCGTCAACAAAGCAGCACTGCGCAGAAAAATCCTGATTCTAAAAGAGATGGGGGTTAACGGTATCCGAACCTCCCACAATATGCCTGCTGTGGAGCTGATGGAACTGGCTGATGAGATGGGTATGTTGATCGTATCCGAAGGCTTCGATATGTGGGAACGCTCAAAGACCACTTATGACTACGCCAGGTTCTTCCCGGAATGGTCAGAGAGAGATGTTGCCAGCTGGGTACGCAGGGACAGAAATCATCCAAGCCTTATTATGTGGAGTATCGGCAACGAAATTCCCGATACTCATGCCGATGACAGAGGTCAGGAAGTGACCAGCTACTTAAAAGAACAGGTGGAGAAACACGATTACAGAGGTAATGCTCCTGCTACCATCGGTTCTAACTTCATGCCCTGGGAAAATGCTAGAAAATGCGCGGACATCTTAAAATACGCAGGTTATAACTATGCTGAAAAATATTACGAAGAGCACCACAAGGAACACCCGGACTGGTTTATCTACGGCAGTGAAACCTCCTCAACCGTACAGAGCAGAAGTATTTACCACTTCCCGCTGTCCCAGGCCATCTTAAACGATGATGATGAGCAATGCTCCTGCCTTGGTAACAGTACTACCAGCTGGGGTGCCAAAAATACAGAATATGCAATAACCGCTGACAGAGATGCAAAATTCTCCTTGGGACAGTTTATCTGGACCGGTTTTGATTATATCGGAGAACCTACGCCTTACTCCACAAAGAATTCCTATTTCGGACAGATAGATACTGCAGGCTTTAAAAAGGATACCTTCTATATCTATCAGGCAGAATGGACAGATTATAGAACAAACCCTATGGTGCATATCTTCCCTTATTGGGATTTTTCCGAAGGACAATTGATCGATGTCAGAGTCTGCTCCAATGCTCCCTCCATTGAACTGTTCTTAAATGATGTTTCACAGGGCATATATCACATTGACCACATAAATGGCAAAGAGCTTCTGGGTCACTTTAAGATTCCCTATACAAAGGGCGTGTTAAAAGCAGTTGCCTATGATGAGAACGGTGCAGCTATAGCAGAGGATAAGAAAACCTCCTTCACCGACACTGCTTCCCTGCAGTTAAACTGGGACAAAAGTGAGGTATCAGCTGATGCTGCTGATTTGATTTTCTTAGAAATCTCCGCGGTTGATAAAGACGGCAATTTCGTTTATAATGCCAAGAACCGTGTTCAGATAACCGTAGAAGGTGCCGGTGTTCTTGCAGGTCTTGACAACGGTGACAGCACCGACTATGACCAGTATAAAGGTACCAGCAGAAGACTCTTTGGCGGTAAACTTCTGGCTGTAATACAGAGTACCTTTAAAGCAGGGGATATTACCGTCACAATAGAATCAAAAGGTCTTCCCGGCACAACCATAACCTTTGCTTCTCTTCCCGTTTTAGAGAAAGAACTATTAGAAGGAGTAAGTGAACCGCTTCCCCTTTTAAGGAACCAGGAAGAATCTGAATTAAAAGAGATCCCAATCCGTAAACTAGAAATCCTTGCACCACAGGGAACTCTCTTAAACGCTGCGTGTACCTCTATTCCCCTGCAGCTTAAAATACATCCTGAAAACGCTACCTATAAGGATATCTCATGGCGTATAACAACCGTAACAGGTTCTGACACCAGCATAGCCTCTTTAGAAATTCCGGATAAAGCACATCCTGAGACTGTACAGCTAACTGCACTGGGTGACGGCTTTGGTTACATCAGATGCCAGGCAATGAACGGTGCTTCTAAAGTTAATTTGTATTCTCAGCTGGAATTTAACATAGACGGTGTGGGTATTGCAAATGTTAATCCTTACAGCTTTGTAGCCGGCAGCAATTATTCCTCCGGCAGCAGTAACCTGACCAACGGGAACGAACGAGGTGTTGCAACCACCAGGGAAGAGACCAGTATAATTTCTTTTGAGAGACTGGATTTTGGTGCATATGGTTCCAGAGAACTTACCCTCCCCATTTTTGCTACCGATCAAGGTGTCTTTGATATCAGTATCTGGTCAGGAATTCCGGGTGAAAACAATGCAAGACTGATTACCACCGTTACCTATGACCTTCCGCAGATTTGGGGTCTGTTCCAGGAGAAGACCTATGTCTTACCGGAACTCTTAAGTGGAATACAGACAATAAGCTTTTCCTTTAAGCATCCTCTTCATCTAAAAGGTTTTACCTTTACAGAAGCCAGAAAGGCTTATGACAGATTGGAATTACTCAATCGTGATTCCATCTATGGAGATTCCTTTACCCTTGGAAGTGATGCCATAGAAAGAATAGGGAACAACGTATCCATTGAGTTTCTTGATATGGATTTCGGAAATACCGGCAGCAACAGACTTACCATCTGCGGTCACTCTCCTTTGGATAAGAATACCATTCATATTCATTTTACCGATGAAAACGGTGATTATACGGAGTTGGTTGAATTCAACTATTCTAAGGATTACTGCGAGAGGGAATATATAATCAAAGCGGTAACCGGTAAGAAGAAAGTCACCTTTGTATTCCTTCCGGGTTCTAACTTTGATTTTAAGTGGTTTCAGTTTTCAGAAATAAACGATTAAATAAAAGAAAAAGTCTGGGGAGGATGCAGCTAAGCATACCACCCTGGACTTATTTTAGTTATAAAATAACAACACCTTTTTCAGCCATATACCCTAACATGTCATCTTCCCATACAGAAGCCTGAACCTCACCGATATGTACTTTATCCATAAAGTACATGCAGATTCTGGACTGTCCGATTCCGCCTCCGATTGTAAACGGCAGACGGTCATTTAAAATATCCTGATGATACGGTAATTTCCTTCTGTCATCCGCTGCTGCTTCGGTCAGCTGCTTGTCCATAGCTTTTGCATCCACCCTGATGCCCATGGAAGATACTTCAAAAGCAATATCTAAGAGTTGATGATATAGAATCAGGTCACCATTTAAACTCCAATCATCGTAATCCGGTGAGCGTCCGTCATGTTTCTCACCACTTCTTAGCTTGCCGCCTATCTCCGTAATAAATATAGCTCCTTTTTCTCTTACAAAGGCTGCCTCTCTGTCCTTTCCTGATAATTCAGGATACTTATCCGCAAGCTCCTGACTTGTTATAAAGGTTATTTCCTTCGGTAATTTTGCCTCAAACTTAGTAAATCTGCTTCTGACAAATTCCTCAGTTTCTAAGAATACCTCGTAGATTTTGGTAACCGCACTTTTTAAAGTGTCGATACTTCTATCTTCTCTTCGTATTACTTTTTCCCAATCCCACTGATCCACATAGATGGAATGAATATTGTCCAGGGTCTCATCACATCTGATTGCATTCATATCAGTATACAGACCTTCACCTACATCAAACTGATATCTCTTTAAGGCCATTCTCTTCCATTTGGCAAGGGACTGAACCACTTCGCATTTCCGATTCTGGGTTCCCGTTCCGGCAAATGAAACCGGCCGCTCCACTCCATTCAGATTGTCATTCAGACCTGTTTCAGGCAGAACGAATAAAGGAGCTGAAACTCTGGTCAGATTCAGTTCTTCTACCAGGCTTTTTTCAAAATAATCTTTAATCAGCTTGATAGCTGTTTCTGTTTCTCGTAATGTTGTCTTGCTTGTATAACCCTCCGGTATATAGTGCATACAGATTCCTCCACCTTTTCCATCATTTAAATGTGCATTTATGTACTATTATAGGTGTAATAAAAGATAATTCAAGTACAATTTAATATAAATTCCATTATCTCATCATAATATTATTCTGATATCCCTTTATAATATTATTCTGAAATCTCACTATAATTTTATTACCTTATCTCTCCTTATAATGTTATTCCTATTCTGTTACCTCTCACTAATCTGCTTCCGATATCCTCCAGTGTATTAATTAAAGAGAGCTTATAAATCTGTCCCAGCATTTCTTCCTTGACGTCAGAATTCTTACAGGATTTAATAATCCTAGATAATAAACTGTGATTTATAACACTATTTATGTTAAAATGAAATCTGAATCCAAATTATACCGGAGGTGCCACATGAAATACGACTGTCTCATAGTTGATGATGAGATTCCCTTATCTGAAAGTACCAGTGAATACTTCAATATGTTTGATATAAAGACAAACTGGGTAACAGATACTGCTGCCTGCCTGAGATTTTTAAATGAACAACTGGAAACAATCAATACCAAAGCCGATCAGATAAATCTGCAAATCCGTAATATGTTTCATGCTACCTTAGAAGAATTGTACTTTATGGACAAGATGGGCGGTTCTCTTGAGTTTTTCAACCATCAAGAAGGCTTTACGGCAAGGATTATTTTAAAGCTTGCTTAAGCTACAACAAAATAACAATTAGACTATATACATTGAATTTTAGTATCTACCTGTCAAAGTATAAAGATACTTGAATATAGTATTTTATGCTTTAACAGATAGCAAGAACATAATTCAGCATATGTATCATTTAGGGCAATATCTTACAAGAATGCTGTTACGGCTTGTGATACACTAACTTTCAGAATTAGGAAAGGAGACGCAAGTAATGAAGCAGGAAACAAGAACTGTAAAATACGATTCCAGACTAAAGGTAGAAGCTTATCATTTTCAAGGAATCATGCAGAAATTCCCGAATCATTTTCATGAGTACTATGTAATTGGTTTTATAGAAAAAGGCAAACGTTATCTCTCCTGCAAAAATAAGGAGTATACCGTTGAACCTGGAGATTTTGTAATATTTAATCCTCTTGATAATCATACCTGCGAACAAATCGACGGAAAAACACTTGATTATCGCTGCATTAATATCCAACCGGAAGTTATGAGTAAAGCGGTTTATGAAATAACAGGAAAGGAATTTATGCCTTATTTCACCTCCCAGGTTATTTTTCATAGCGATCTGGTTCCTTTATTAACGGAATTGCACCAGATGGTAATGCAGGAGGAAACGGATTTTAGAAAAGAGGAGCTTTTCCTCTTTCTGCTTGAGCAGTTAATGTAAGAATATACAGAACAAGGGGTATCACAAGCGGATACAGAACCAAGTGCAGAAATAAAGACTGTCTGCGAATATTTAGAAGGTCACTTTGCAGACAGCATCAATTTAGAAGACCTATGTGCTTTAACCGGGTTTAGTAAATACTATTTATTGCGTTCCTTTACAAGGCAGAAAGGAATCTCGCCTTATAGTTATCTGGAAACCATACGTATTGGCAAAGCTAAGAAACTGTTAGAACAAGGAATACCCCCCATCGAGGTTGCTCTGCAGACAGGCTTTACCGACCAAAGTCATTTCTCGAACTTTTTTAAGAAGTTTATCGGACTGACTCCAAAACAATATATGAATATTTTTAAGGAAGCTTAGCCTTAATACAGAGATATATAAGTATATAATAGTAAGATTCCTGCCATTTAAGGTTGATGCTTTCTTCTTATTAATTCGCAGAAATACCACGTATTACTGTCTCAGACCTTAAACGAAATACAGCAGGAATTATTACCTCAGAGTAATACTGAAAAGCTGAAGGAGATTTGAAATGATTGATTCCAATATGAAATGCGTTATGGTTATAGACTCAGAACTTCCCAACGGAATTATGGCAAACACCGCTTCTATCCTTGGCATAACACTGGGGAAGCAGTTTCCGGAACTGGTAGGTGAAGATGTTATTGATGGTTCAAGCCAGGTTCATTTAGGTATTACCACTATTCCGGTCAGTATGCTGCGTGGCGATAATATCATACTGAAAAGTTTAAGAAAACGGCTATATGAACCGGAATTTAACGACCTTTTAGTAGTAGACTTCTCCGATGTAGCACAAAGCTGTAATATATACAGTGAATATGTATCAAAAGCAGCTGTAACCGAAGAAGAAAAACACAATTACTACGGTGTTGCTATTTATGGTAACAAGAAAAAAGTAAATAAACTTACAGGCTCCATGCCGCTCTTAAGATAGGAAAGGAATACACTTTCCGTATTCTAAACTGCCGGTTTCCTGCCTGGGGAGATGTAACTCATACTTTTTGAGATATTTAAGGATTGGCTAAAGACTGGTTAAAAGTCCATGTGCTATCATAAGATAAGAAATTAACAAGAGGATAAAAATATATGCAAAGGCTTGTTTTAAAAACCAGCAAACTTAGTAAGACCTTTTCCAATGGGGGCGTGCAGCAACATATTCTGAAAAATTTAGATTTAGAAATATACGATTATATTCTGGTAGTGAATAAATAACACACAAAGGAATTCATATGTAAACCTCGTAATGTAATACGTTTAACCTTACTCTAAAGTTTTACTTTTATAATAAATCAAATACTACTATCCGGTATTTTACAGATTTAAAAGTCTCTAGAGGAAGTTAACCAGATTACCAAAATCTCGTTTTACTATGAATTCCTTTGATATATCAAATCCATTTCATTTTTTTAATAATTTTATTTTTCTATTTAATCCCTATTATAATATTTAATTCTATCATTATATTTACTTCATTTTACTAACTGGCTGCTGTCAATTTCAAGGATACAGGTATTCTCAGCCTTAAATTTTCTCATTTCATGAAATGGTGTATCTGTAAGATAACATTGCAGACACATAATCACACCGCCATGTGTTACCACTGCAGCATTGTCATTATGAGTGGAGGTGATGGTATGCAACGCAGTAAGAACTCGCTTAAGCATCTCATCATATGATTCTCCTCCGGGTGCTTTGGCATATCTGCGGTTATCATACCATTGACCATATTCTGCAGGATATTTAAGCTCCACTTCCTTCCAGGTCAAACCTTCCCATAAACCAAGATTAATCTCCTCCAGTCCCTTTAAGGGTACTACCGGTTTCTCTGTAACACTGCCGATAAGCTCCGCTGTTTTCTGCGCTCTTTTCTGTGGGCTGGTATAAAGGGTGGAAAACTCAATTTGAGACTCCAGAATAGTTTGTCCCAGTTTTCTGGCCTGCTCGCTTCCTTTTTCATTCAATTCACTGTCGTGACTGCCCTGTATTCTTCCGGCAACATTCCAATCTGTCTGACCATGTCTGATAAGATATAATGTCATTTTTCATGCCTTTCTTGTAGCCTGCAAATTATGGGTAGCAGGTACTAATCTGCGTGTGAGAATCTTGAATTAAAATAACATAATCATATAATGAAAGTATTTTGATCACTATCCTCAATTACGAGAATGAATATTCACAATCCGGTTGTCCGATTTCATAATGACATTCTATAATTTCACCGTTCTTAATTTCTTCTGCATAAGTCAATACCCGCATTACCATCCCATGGGATACAATAATTGCTTTGTCATAATGGGCATATTTATCAGCTGCTCTTCGTACTCTTTCCCTTAAAGAAGGAAGGCTCTCCCACCTTTTCCTCTCATCCCCCGGATAGATACCTTTTAACCGATTAAACTCATTATTAAATTCCAGACATTCCTCGAATCTCTCATATTGAAAGGTGATGTCCGGCATCCATTCATGAAAATCTGTCTCTACCAAAAGCTTGATTCCTGTAGCTCTTGAGATAATGGCAGCCGTGTAATGCTCTGGTATAAGGTGAAGATATTATAATCTCAGCTTTTAAGAGCCTTAAATCCCTTGCAGTAGATTCTGCTTCCTGAACTCCTCTTTCAGATAAGGAAGCCAGGTCCCTGCCATGTCCTTTATATCCTCTTTCATCACAGGGAGTATAATCCGTATGCCCATGTCTAATCAGATAAAATAAAGCCATTATAAGTTTCCTCCAATACGCTCCCTACTGCTTGACCGGTTGCATTTAATGCTTATAATTTATTATACAATAACTAATAGAATATTGCCATCCTGTTCACCAATTATTCACTGTGCAATATCCTCCCCTCTCTTTCCGAATTATAAAATTATCTCTTCATATAAACAGCTATATTTAAGTATCTTTCACAACTTCATCTCTATACGAAAAGAAACCTGGCAGCGAAAATCCGTTACCAGGCTTACTTTATAGCTCTTTAAGATTCTTGTATAACTGCCAATTCCAATTTAGTCTGGCCGTTTTGACTGTCGTTATAATTCAGCTTAGGATACAGCTTGCTTTAAAGCAGTTTTCAGATCATCCTCGGGTGTACTAATCGGCTTTATATTAAATGTATCAACCAGATACTGGAACACATTCGGTGATAAAAAGGCCGGCAAGCTTGGTCCTAAAAATATTCCTTTCACTCCTAGTGATAATAGTGCCAGCAAATCTGCTAACGCTTTTTGCTCATACCAGGAAAGAACAATGGTCAAAGGCAATGAATTCACATCTGTTTCAAAGGCGTCTGCCAATGCCGTAGCAATTCTGATAGCCGAAAAGGTATCATTGCACTGCCCTACATCCAGCAGCCTTGGCAGCCCTGCTACTGTGCCAAAATCTAGTTTATTAAAACGATACTTGCCGCATGCCAAGGTGAGTATCACAGAATCTTTCGGTACTTTTTGAGCTAATTCCGTGTAATAACTTCTTCCGGGTCTTGCTCCGTCACATCCGCCAATAACAAAGAAATGCCTGATTACCCCATCTTTTACCGCCTTCACAATTTCCGGTGCATGGGATAAGGTCTCATGATGTCCGAAACCAACCAGGATTTCATGTTTACTTTCATCCTCTTTAAAACCTCCCAATTCCAAAGCTTTCTCAATTATCTGGCTGAAATCTTTGGTTCCATCTTCATTTAAATCAATGTGTTCTACACCGTCCCATCCAACTACGCTTGTAGAATAAATTCTATCTTTATAGCTGTCTCTGGGTTTCATTAAGCAATTGGTGGTCATCAGGATACATCCCGGTATTGCATCAAATTCCTTCTGCTGATTCTGCCAGGCCGATCCGTAATTTCCAACCAGATGTTTATATTTCTTAAGTTCCGGATATCCATGGGAGGGCAGCATTTCACCATGTGTATAGATATTGATTCCTTTGCCCTTAGTCTGTTCCAGCAACATTTCAAGATCATGAAGATCATGACCGGATACAATGATAAAAGGCCCTTTTTTGACATTTACATTGACTTTATGAGGTGAAGGATTCTGAAATCTTGAGGTATTGGCTTCATCTAAAACATTCATAACCTGTACGCTCATTTCTCCGATACGCATTGTCATGCGAATGAGTTCTTCAACAGTCAATTTGCTATTCGTTGTTGCTTCCAACCCTAAAAAATAGATATGGTCTACCTGATCGTTTTGATGCCCAATAAATCTTGCCTGGTGTCCATACGCACTAATACCTTTTAAACCATATAGAATAGTTGAACGCAATGAGCGGATATCTTCATCCAGATCTTGATCATACATAATTCCGGCTTTCACAGAATCCTTTAACATATCTTCCTTGGAGCCGCTAAGATTATAGGTAGCTGAATCATGATATTGACCTTCGGGTGCCTGCTCCCTGATAGCTTCCTTTATCTGCTGTGATTCCTTAAGGAGTTTTACATGTGACTGTACATCAAAGTTCACATTAGTTAAGGTGGTAAACAATGAATTTTCCACGAACTTTACAATGGCTTTGTCAATCTTTTTGCCTTCTTCAATTAAAGGCCTGGCATAGCAGGAAATTCCTTTTAACTGATAGATCAGCAAATCCTGAAGATTTGCTATCTCCGGTGTCTTACCGCAGACACCTCCTTTTGTACATCCTTTACCACCAAAGGTCTGTTCACACTGGTAACAAAACATTAAATTATCCATTTTGATACTCCTTAAAAATACTATTTTCGTCCTAGTATTTCCTGTAATTCACTGGAATATGCTGTTAATGTAATTTCAATTAAATAATATTCTCTTACATTAAATTCTCTTAATGAAAAAATATTCTGAAAATCCATCTATGTCGTTTGTATAACTTCCCACCTGTTCATACCCTAAAGCCAGATAGAAATCCCTACCCTGCCAGTCAAAGGTATCCAAACGAATCATATTGGCTCCAAGTTCTTTCGCCTGTTTCTCTGTTTCTTGAAGCAGTGCCTTTCCTATACCTTTTCCTCTATAAGCTTCTTCTACAAATAAGGTTGATACGTACAGGATATGAAACGCAGTCATGCAGGCATCAATTCCACCAACTAATTCACCTTCTGCAAATGCTCCCAAGTGAATATCACCATCGATTTTAAAGGTTATGTAGTTTTTATCATAGGCCTCAAGATTACCTTCGACAACCTCCAACTGTTCATCATTTAATTGTTCAATATTAAATCTCATAATTTTTGCCTCATTTCTTTGTTTTATTTATGATTGTATTACTTACTTTCTCACTTAACTCTGTTATACATAGGATGTCCTTCTTTGAACTGCACCAAATCCCATAGATTACCATATAAATCTTTGAAAACCGCTACAATACCATAGGGCTGTTCCTTTGGTTCTCTGACAAACTCAATCCCCCTTAGTCTCATTTCCTCATAATCCCGCCAAAAGTCATCGGTACCAAGAAACAGATATATCCTCCCACCAGCCTGATTTCCGATAAACGGTTCCTGTTCCGGTTTGGAGGCTTTGGCTAACAGCAGCGTACATCCGTTTGAACCAGGAGGGGATATCACCACCCAGCGTTTATCTTGTTCCGGCTGATAGGTATCCTCTACTAATGTAAAATCCAATTTCTTTGTATAAAACTCAATAGCCTCATCATAATCCTTTACAACTATTGCAACATGTATTAACGATTGCAGCATATATCCTCCGTACTTCTGTAACCAGCTCTATATGACTGGAGATAGAGCTTTTCTCTTAGTTTTGTTCTTCTTAGTTTTGTTTCTTTTTAGTTTTGCTTCTTCTTATTACGTTCTTTCATTATTTTCTCGACCACATGGCTTACAATTACATGCCCGACAGCCCAAACACAAACCATTAAAAGCAGCCCTTTGGTATTGAAAATATTGAAGTTAAATTTATCAAATATATATATCATAACACAAAAACCCCAAGCTTCTAACATATAAACTATATAATTCTTCATAACACCTCCGCATATCGCAGACTAGTCTGCGATACTTCTTAAATGAATACTAGAAATATAACTTATTTTTAATTAAACTCCCTAATGCTTAACATTATTAATGACCAGCTTCCTACCCTGAGAAATATTTATCTTCCCAGACTTCTGATATTATCTACCGGATACCGTTTTGCAATTGCCATAGCCGGAATCAGCTGAAGTATCGTTACCAAAGCAGTAAATATTGTACATACTGCTGCATGGAGTTTCCAGGGATATAACCATAACCTGACTGCTATAACTTGATTTATTAGTTCCTTTAGATTACTTAGCCTAACCTCCGAGGTTATCGCAGTAACTATACCCAATAGCAGCAACATGGCGGCACTGGTAACGATCACGGCTGCTGCCCCTTGTATTATACCCTGGAATATATATTGTCTTGCAAACTGACCCTTAGTAACTCCCATGGATTGCAAGATACCTATGCGGTTTCTCTCTTGTTCCATTTTAGATACAGAAGTATTATAAAAGGCAATTAATGCAATAACTGAAGATATTAATCCCAGTAAGCTTATAATCATGGTATTATTAAGTGCTTCTGCCAGCATTCTTTCGCTGCTCTCTCTGTAATTGTACAGAGTAAATCCATTTTTATTGGCAAATGCAAGCAATGCAGCATCCATTACCTCCGGATTCTCTTTATCTTCCGCAGTTATATTCCACAAGGTTCTTCCGTAAGCCGTAGGATACAAAATCTTTATCATTTCCGTCATTTGCTCCAGATTCACACGGAATAGTCCCATTTGGGAGTTTGGATACATAACCTCCATGCCATCCATAGAACCTATTACAGTGTAATAAGGTACTAAATCTGAGAAAGGCCAGCTTCCACCCTCCGGAAAATAACGAATAATCCCGCCCACTTTAACCTCAGCTGTATTAAAACCAATAATTCTGTCTTCTTCTCCTATCTTTTCACGATCAGTTGATAAATACAGTGTATCACCGGGTTTTAATTGGCTTTCTGATTGGTATAGATCTTTGTATCTCCTGTCCATGGAGGTATAATAAATTTTATTCTTCTTGAGTATCCAGGACATCCGTTTATCTAATCCCACTGCTGCCTTAACCTTCTCATATCCAGAAAGATTGGCTGCAGTATCCTCTATGTTTCCTTCCTTCGTTAGAGGAATCAATAGAATGACTTCTTCGCCTTTCTTAAACTTGTCCATATCAACAGTACCTTCTGTAACAGCAGAAAGAAGATTTTTCCCGCTTTCAGACTCTATATCGATACCATAGTAATAGGAGTAGTAGGCATCACTGATATACTCCGGCTGATCAGCCGTCCCGGAAACATATTTACTAAAATGTTCCTGTTTCAACTCATTAGGAAGTTGAGCTTCAAAAGCCTTTAGAATAGTGTCCTCATGATAACCCTCATACCAGAATAAAAGTTTCTTTCCAAACTTTAAGTTCTCAACTGCTTTTACACCCTTTATCTGCATAAGTTCAGCTTCTATATCCGGTAATTTATTCTGATTTTCACCATATACCGCTCTCATGGTATAATCTGGTCTTCCGTTTTCCAGGACACTATCCCGGTATCTGGAAAAGGAATTATAAGAAAGATATATAGAGGCCGTTAAAATACTTATGATAAACATAGATATTGCAAATGCCAGTAATCCTCTTCCCCTGTTATTCTTAAAATAACGAAGTGTGATATGAAAGAAATTCTGTTTTACCGGTTTTCTTCGTTTTTTCTTGCCATGATAGACAGCTTTACTGTGCTTTTGCTTCTTTGCCAGAGTTCCTGTTAAAGGTACATTAACAGCACTGATTGCAGGCAGTAAAACACCGGCAAATAATGATATACTTCCTACTAATATACCCAGCATCAGAAGCCCAGAGGGAATCTCTATAACAAGATTCTCATTGCCAGACAATTTCATTCCGCACAATATGAGAATTGACAGCAGAGAACCTCCCAGCACTCCCATCAGAAGCCCTGTTCGCCACAGATATACTGCTTCCCAGAATAGTATTCGAAACAACTGCCCTCTTGTGGCACCAATTGATTTTAATAAGACCAATTTCCGGCTCCTTCTCCTTATCTGGGTCAGAAAAATCTGAAATACAGCACACACAGTAGTGACAAAGATAATGCCAAGAACGGCAAAGGTAACCAGGTGTTCCACTGAATTGCTGGTATCCGGATAAGTAAAGCTGTTTCTTCTGAAATTTGCAGTAGAATCTTCGCTCTCTGTTTCTTTGGTAAGACCGGTATCCTCCTGAGAGGGTTCTGTCTGAAGATTACTGTAATATTCTTTAATCTTTTCCCGGTCCTCTGTTGTAATACCTTTTTTGATATTTAACCATACTCTGTTGTATAACTCTGACATATCTTCGCTTTCTATTTCAGGACTGGGATATTTTTCAGACATTTTACTAAGAGTAGCAGTATTTAAATGTTTCAAGTTAAAAAAAAGATCCATGGGAATTTCATATGCGCTAACATCAGTAAAACTATTGTTTCTAAAATCATCTAACAACTTGGCCCCGGCTTCTTCCGTGACAAAAGCACTGGGAACACTGTGTCCACCCAAGTCCCACTTATCAGAATAGGTGTTAATGATGCCTGTTATGGTGAATTCCTTCTGGAGTACTACCTCTTGATGCATGATTAGACCCTTCTCTTTTATGGTCTTTTCATCGGAGGGTTCACCTTTTCTGAAGTAAAATACATAATCAGTTGAAACAATTACATTTGTATCCCCTATCCTCCTGCTCGGATTATCATGATAGCCATATCGAATAAGGGCATTCGGATCATAGTAAGAATTATAATATTCTGTTTGTAAATTCTCGCCGATTTCCTCGTTTATATTCTCATTTATTGTTACCACCGCAATGTCCAGCAGCAGCTTTTGTCCCACTTCTAACTCTAGTCCCGCACTACTTAACTGGTTTAATTCCACTGCTATTTCATTATCTGCTTTGGGGAGCTCTCCTTTGTAGAGTGAGAAACCTCCCATCTGGAGAAAATCCTTGCTCATTGTGCCGACAGTACCAAGTTTGGTGGTGGTTCCTATTTCACTGGTATAGGTAAGATCCTGTACTTCCTTCTCTTCTTTAAGCTTTTGGTAAGTATCTTCATTTCCATTCAGATAAGCAGCCTGCCAACTGCCGTATAACTGCTTTTTCTGTTCTGTTTTTGTTGCTTCCATGCTGGCCTGAAATATCAGACCTGCTGTTATAAATGCAAAGGACAAAGATACCACTAGCTTTAACAGCAGGGAATCCCTCTTTCTTCCTTTCATTCCATTTCTTGCAATCTCTCTTAAATTCATGGCAATACCTCCTATTCAATTGAGGTAATGCTGCCGTTACTAATTGTAATAACTCGTTCTGCATTGGCTGCTATTTCCATATCATGAGTTACAAGTACTACTGTTTGACCAAATTCTTTGGCAGATTGTTTTAACAGGCGTATCACTTCTTTTCCGGTATTCTCATCCAGATTGCCGGTAGGTTCATCTGCTAACAGGATAGCAGGTTTTGTAGCAAGTGCCCTTGCGATTGCCACTCGTTGCCGCTCACCACCTGAAAGTTCATCGGGATAGTAGGGAAGTTTTCCTGTTATATCCAGAGTTTCCAACACTTTATTTAGATACTCACTGTCTTCTTTTCGGTTATCCAGATGTACCGGCATCAGTATATTTTCAAGCACGGTATGCTCAGACAGCAGATTAAAGGACTGAAATACGAATCCGATTCTCCTTCTTCTAAGGACTGCTAGTTCCTTTTCTTTTAGATCGAACATGCTCTGTTCTTCCAGATATACTTTCCCGTCTGTTGGTTTGTCCAATCCTCCAAGAATATGTAAGAGAGTGGATTTACCGGAACCACTTTTGCCTATAATCGCATGAAAGACGCCTTTCTCAATTTCTAAATCTGTAGCCTTTAAGGCTTTCGTTTCAAGCTCTCCTTTCCCATAGGATTTTTCGGCTTGTACTGCTTTTAACACTATTTCCACGGTTTAACACTCCTTTTATTGGTCAGCTGAATTTATGAATTTTTGTAAATTTATGAATTAATAGTAAGAATTTAACACATGGTACTAGTTTACATATTTCTGGTCTATTTATCAAGTTATATGAAGTAAAATGTTAAATTTTAATCAATCTTTAATAATTCAGTCAGTGTACTTAAACGATAAAAAAACAGTCAAAATAGCAATTATGCTCTTTTTGACTGTTTTTGAAGGAACTGATTAAATAGTAATCTTTTGCTACATAACTATCTTCCAAGACTTCGTATATTCTCAACTGGATACTGTCTTGCTATTCGTATGGCCGGAATTGCTTGAAGTATTGCTGTAACTGCCACAAACACAACATTTATAATAAGATGGATTACCCAAGGAAATAACCATAGTCTGTCTGCCCTCAATGCCTCTATTAGTACTGACAGATTGCTAATAGGAATCTTTAGTGTGCCTGCCGTAACCAGAAGCAGTACCAGAAGTACACCAGCGTTTGCAAGTACTACAGCTATCGCCCCCTGCGCCAATCCCTGTAATAAATATTGACAGGTAAACTGGTGTTTTGTTACTCCAAGGGCCTGCAGGATACCTATTCGATTCTTCTCCTGTTCCATTTTTGATACTGCTGTATTATAAAAAGCTATCAAAGCTATCACAGAGGTTATCCCTCCCAACAGAGCAATAATCAATATGTTATTAAGTGCCTCTGCCAGCATCCTCTCACTGCTCTCTTTATAATTGTAAAGAGTAAAACCATATTTATTAGCAAAGGTAAGCAGGGCAGCATCCAATACTTCCTGATTATCTTTATCCGCAGCAGTAATATTCCATAATGTTCTGCCATAGCTTGACGGATACAATACTTTTACCATTTCAGTCATCTGATTGATACCGATTCGAAAGAGTCCCATTTTGGAATTCGGGTACAAGGTTTCCATGCCATCCATGGAGCCAATAACAGTATAACTTGTATTAAGATTGGAAAATGGCCAGATTCCTTTCTCAGGGAAATAATAAATGATTCCTCCTACTGTAACTTCCGTGGTACGAAATCCTGTTACTCTGCCAGCATCATCAATTTTCTCCTTATCCGTTGACAGGTATATTTTATCTCCGGCTTTTAGAGAAGCAGCCTTGCTATAAAGTTGCTTATACTTTCTGTCCGTAGAAATATAATAAACTTCGTTTTCCTCAAGTACCCAATGAAAGCGCTTATCTACACCTACTGCTGATTTAACACTATCACTATCCATCGCTTCCGGTAATTCAGGATTGGAATAATCCGCTTCACCCTTTTTTACAAGTGGCATCAACAGAATTACTTCTTCTCCAGACTTAAATTTATCCATATTTATGGTGCCTTCTTCCACAGCGCGAAAGATAGGCTGTGCATATTCATCATTCATATCAATACCGTAATAATAACTATAATAAGCATTACTTATGTACTCTGGCTGACTCTCCGTCCCGCTTACATATCTGGCAAAATGCTCCTTCCTTAATTTATTAGGAAGCAATTTCTCAAAGGCTGTAAGCAGTGGATCCTTCTCCATACCTTCATACCAGAATAAGAGGTTCTTACCGTATTTGTAGCTTTCAACCGTGTTAACACCCTTTATGGACTTAAGTTCCTGTTCAATTTCCGGCAGTTTATTCTGATTTTCACCGTATATGGCTTTAAGTGTGTAGTCAGGCCTACCTGTTTCTATAACAGAATTATTGTACTTTTGCCAGGCGTTATAAGATAAGTACAGGGATGCCGACAATATACTGATTATAAACAGGGATATTGCAAAGGAAAGTATATTCTTTCCTCTGTTATTCTTAAGATATCGAAACGTAATATGTAAGAAGTTCTGCTTTACAGGTTTTATCTCTTTACTGCTCTTACTTTTATAGGCCTTCCCTGAACGCTTTTGCTTCTCAGCCATAGTTCCAGTCAACGGTATATTCACAGCACTTAATGCCGGAAAAAGAACACCGGCAAATAAAGACGCACTGCCAACGGTAATACCTATCAGCAACAACTTTCCGGGAATAGCAATTGCAAGACTTCCATTACCTGTAAACCTCATAACATAAAGTACAAGTACAGAGAGACCGGTTCCTGACAGTCCTCCATAGATTAATCCCGTAACCCAGAGATATACAGCTTCCCAGGCAAGAATTCCGGTCAGCTGCAGTTTCGTAGCTCCGATGGATTTTAGGAGCACTAGTTTTCTGCCTCTGCGCTTTATCTGAGTTAAAAATATCTGAAATACCGCACATACTGTTGTAATAAATATAATTCCAAGTATTGCATAGGTTATAATATGCTCTACCGAATTACTGGTATCAGGATAGGTAAAGCTGTTTCTTCGAAAACTGGAAGTGGAACCTTCGGTTTTTGAAAGTTCTGATTTCAAAAGTCCGGAATCTTCTGCGGAAACCTCCGTGTTGGAAATCTCTGCATTTCCTGCACCATAGAAGGATTCCACCTTCTCAATCTCAGAACCGGATAAACGTCCCACTAGCTGTCTCCAGATACTGTTTATGTACTCTTGCTCATTTTCTGATTTCATATCCGGATAACGTTCTTCCAATTTATCTATGACAGCATTATTCAGATTGTGAAGGTTTAAGAAGAAATCCATGGAATGCTTGTAGGAACTGACGTCCACATAGCTGTTGTTATAAAAGGCATCACGCAGTTCCTTACCAGCTCCTTCTGTAACAAAGGCATTGGGAACGGCATGCCCTCCCAGATCCCATTTATCAGAATAAGTATTTAGTATACCTGTAATTACAAATTCCTTCTGCATTACGACTTCCTGATGGGTCATAAACCCTTTTGTCTTAATGCTTTGTTCATCAGAGGGATCACCTGGCTTAAAGTAATATACATAGTCTGTAGATACAATGACATTGATGTCTCCAATCTGTTTATTAGGATTGTCATGGTATCCGTAACGGTTTAGTTTATATCCTTCTTTCATTGCCTGTACTTCTAATTCATAAGCCTGTTGGTCGATATTAACGTCTACGATTGTGGTAACAAAATCTACCAACAACTTCTGTCCGACTTCCAGTTCCATTCCTGCATTGCTTAACTGGTTCAACTCAACTGCAATTTCATTATCTGCTTTTGGAAACTCACCTTTATACAGTGTAAAATTACCCACTTCTTTCAGTTCCTGGCTTATAGTTCCCACAATTCCGAGCTTGCTGGCTGTTCCCAGATTGGTACTGTAAGTAATATCCTGAACCTCTTTATCCTCTTTGAGTTGGTTCAGTGTATCTTCATTTCCGCCAAGATAAGCAGCCTGCCAGCTACCATACAGCTCTTTCTTCTGATTGATTCCGGTCTGTTCCATACTGGCCTGAAATACCAGGGCAGCTGTAATGAAAGCAAAGGATAAGGATACCACCAGCTTTAACAGCCAGGAATCCTTCTTTCTTCCTTTCATTCCGCTTTTTGCTATTTTCCTTAAGGTCATATCTGCTGTCCTCCCTATGCTATGGATGTAATTCTGCCGTTGCTGATTGTAATCACACGCTCTGCGTTGGCTGCAATATCCATGTCATGGGTTACTAATACTACAGTCTGACCGAATTCCTTCGCAGATTGCTTTAACAGTTGTATTACTTCTTTTCCGGTCTTTTCATCCAGATTGCCTGTTGGTTCGTCTGCCAGCAATATGGCAGGCTTTGTAGCCA
>JAQSXJ010000043.1 GCA_029256725.1 Anaerocolumna sp.
CTCCCCACATTTTCGCTTCCAAACCAGTAGTTTCTGTAAAGATTTCAAGCAATTTTACGGCATCTTCTCTTTTTCTGATATTTTCAATCTGGTGTATAACTTGTATTACATCGTTATCGTTTTCTTTTTTCTTTACCTCATACATTATTTTGTCCTCGCTTTTCAAATACATTATCACTAAATAGATCCCGATGCAATTATATTATCCGGTTCACAGCAAGTTAAAACAAATAATTATGATATTTTCCTACTTCTCGATCTTAATTACCGTAATATGTTCCTAGAGAAATACCGTTCTTGCCAAGAGGCACTACATGATCAAGCCCGATAAACTTACCGTTAGCTTGCCAAAGCGCTGGTTTCAATAAATTGTATTTACTTTCGAATTCGGGTTAATGCACCAGAAAGTATGACTGATACGGTTTTTAATCATATAATCACGTAATAAAGTCATCCATTTCTCATTCTTTCCACCGTCCATATGACCGCCCCATTCGCCTATCAGAAGTGGCGCAATACCTTGATCATTAATGTATGCCCAAGACTCATACCAATAATCATCTAATAAAGTCTGGGCCGTAAAATCCTTATCAAACCAGGTCTGATTATATACAGAAGGGCCATAATCATGAGGGGAATAAACAATCTGACTGTTCAAAGAACCCAGATTAATAGGAAAATCCTTAACACCTCTTAAATTTCCTCCCCACCAGGCACCATAATAAGGCGCTTGATTACCTGATGCTCCCCATACATCGGGTGTGGCATAGGTATAACCCAGATTGGTTTTGGGGTATTGTTCAATGCCTTCAATTACTATCAGTAGCCTGGGGTTCTTTTCAAGAACGGCTGCAGCGCACCTTTCAGCGGCATACTTCCAGTTATTTTCTTGTGTGGAATTATCCCATTTAGCCAAATTAGAAGGCTCAGCAGCAGTATATCCTCTCTGCCCATGAGGTTCATTCTTAAGGTCAAAAGCCAGAATCGTATCGTCATTTTTATATTTGCCTGCAAGCCAGGCTAAAGTATCTATCCATTTTTTTGTGGTTATTTCTCCTGCTGTGCTTGTAGTTAAACCATACCACAACGGATAATTATGACCTGAATTATTGGCATCCGGGCTATGTACATCAATCATTACCTTAATACCTAACTCTTTGCAGTATCTCATAATAATATCGAATATTTCCATACTGTTTTTTACGCCGCCTGTAGAAACATCATAAAAATCAGGATTGCAAACATAATAGGGAGGATTATTAGCAGCAGTTACACTGGACACTTTATTCGGTGTTCCAATCATCCAACTGTATAAAAGCTCAGTTGAGATCGGTATTCTAAGCAAACCGATTCCCCTGTCTGCAACACTTGTTAATATGTCCTTAATGTCATACCATGCGCCATGAAATACATTTTCAGAGCAGTTAAACCCAAACCAGTTTGCACCAGTTAACCAAACCTCCTTCCCCTTACTGTCATAAATCCTGTTCCCCACACAGTGGAGCCAGTCGTCATTATTCGTATCCGCTGCATTAATCTTCTGACTGCCCACAAAATTACAGGTTGTTATTATTGTTGCTACAACACAAAGCATTGAAATAATTACCTTAAATTTCTTTTTTACACCACCCAATACATTTTTCATGATTTTCTTCTCCTTTATTTATTATTTTTACTCTCCCTGAGTTTCTCTTTTGTAGCGAATCACACCTCCTTTATTTGAAATTACATATCTATAAATACAGAATTATTGTGAACAGGTAATAATTCAGTACTTATTCAGGTTTTGTATTATGCTAAGCTGGTTTGGATGTTTTAAATGAATTTATTAAATGAATTATTAAATGAATTTATTAAATGAATTTAAGCAGATAATATATTCCGTGAACTATAGACGTCATAAGATTGAAGTTAATACTATTCTTAGATTATAATATTATTAGATTAGTTAAATGATTGATATGAGTTCGTATCAGGTTTTATCAATGGGATATATAAGCAGAACTTTTATTCTCAAAGCACGCATAACTATAGAAATATTATAACATGTATGTTATATTTTTACAATTTATATTTCAACTTACTGTTATGTCCAAATGTGTCTATTGACTTTCCTGCAATACACCCTAAAAGACTCATTGCCGATGCTGTGGGCAGAAATCCTACAATTGCTGTAGGGCTACTGCTCACGGAATCGGCAATATCTCAAAGCCTATATGTGAATAAATGCTATGGAGACTTCCTTCTATAACACTGTTAAAAATAAAATGCTAAAGCCACATGTTTATGCTCCTTTGTAAGCATTGGGATTATAATTGTTCGGGCTTTTTAAGGTCCATACAAGTGCTACGATTTGAACCTCTGATAATTCTAATGGATCTACACCATAATAATGTTCAGCAGCTTGTTTCAATCCGTAACAGCCTTCACCGTAATATGCAATATTACAATATAGTTCCAAAATCTCATCTTTTGTAAGTTCTTTTTCAAGTTGGAATGCAACAAAAAGTTCTGCTACTTTTCTTTCATAATTCTTTTCAAAAGAAAAGTACATGTTTTTTGCTAGCTGCTGGGTTATGGTACTGCCCCCTTGTTCAAATCTTCCTGCCATTAGATTGTTAGCCATAGCCCTTGTAGTTGAAATCGGGTCAAAGCCAAAATGATAATAAAAGCGTTTATCCTCAGACCTTAATACTTGTTTTATATATTCCTCGGGTATTTCATCAAATGTGATATAATTTTTATCTTGCCTGATCTCCTCAACCTTATCGGATATACTCATTGCTTCTACTGCGGTTTTATACATTTCATATCCTGTAACTACGATAGGCGATATTTTTATAATGCCGGCAATTAAACCGATTAAAGCAAGTACCAATATACTGATTCTAACTTTTTTAAATTTCATTAAAATCACTCCTTTCATACTCTGCTGCTACAGTATAGCAACAAAAGGAGAGTATAACCATCGTTTTTCCTTACGATAATCTTACAATTTTGTAAGATTACTATTATAATTTCATTACAGCAATATATATTCTAAATGATTATTCTCAACGAAACTTCTTAATCCTCTACCATAACCTTCGCCCCAGCCGGCAGAGCACCTCTGACGAATTTCTCCCAAGGGGTATTAAGTATACGGTCTAATATTACTATCTTCCCTTTATCTCTTTCTGTTCTTATGAGTCTGCCACAGCCTTGCTTTAGTTTAAGACCCATCTCCGGATAATCGATTACTGTAACCGGGTCAAGTCCCTGTTCCATTACTTCTTTTCGTGATGCTTCCAATAAAGGATCCAGTACAGGGAAAGGTAATTGCCATACAATCAGCTGGGTTAATGCTTCCCCAGGTCCCAGAAGTTTGCACCAATCAACACGGTATTCTCTTCTTCTCGGAACCTATTTACTAAGTAGCCACGCTCCCCCAGGTCTTCCCAAAGAATCTCAAAGGGAAAGGAATAGCCCTCCATACTCTTTCTAATTTTACGGACTTGTGACAGTGTATTGGCCAGAACAAGTGAACGTCCGCCATTCTGTTCTAACAACTGCACTAACTTCTTAATATTAAGTTCATACGTATCATCCCCGCCGGTAGTTTTCTCGTCAAGATAGACAGTTACCTGCTCTTCTAAATCAAAAGGACTGCCGATTGTTGATTTAGAACAACTCTCTAATCCAACTGTACGTTAAATGCTGGTTTAGCAGTTTACTTATCTTGCGGGGTACTATAAAAAAGTTTCCGTTTTTTCTATTCATCCAGGGAATACTTTCTTCTTCCCCTTCTTTAAGGAATCTGTCCAATGCCCTAATAGCTCTTTCTATTTGTCCTTCATAGGCTTGAATTAAATGTGCAGGTATAGAATCAAAATACAGTTCCTGTTCTATCTGTATTTCCAGAAGAAGACCGTCCAAAGCTTTTCGAAAAATATTGGCAGCTTTTAAAAGGTCATCACTTCTTTTTATAGACAGCCTTTCTGTACTCTCAACCCTTATAACAGAATGCTTTGCGACCGCAAAAAACTGTCCCATGGTTTGATTCATCCTAACAGTTGCTGTCATCAAGGAATCTCTGGCTCCCTGTACTTCTTCAAAGACCTCTACCATGGACTCCATATCCTCTTTATCTATCTGATAGCCTGCCTGAATAGACGCTGGCAGCAAGACCTTATGCCCCTCATCAAATACTACTGCACTATAGCCTGGTAGTATTGGTAATTTTCCTTCTGCTATATGTTCAGCTCGAGTCCATAAATCCTTGAAAAAGGTCTCATGATCTACAATAATTAAATCTCTTGCAGCTCTATAGTGTTCTCTTGCTTTTACTAATTTACAATAACCACGATTAAGACAGGTATCACAATCCATCCCTTCGTCCCAGGCAATCTTCTTCCAAATTCGATCCGGTATAGTAGGCATTTCTGAACGCTCTCCAAGTTTCGTTTGATTCATCCACTGCTGAATCTCACTTGCCATCATATTTTGCTCACTTGTATACTCTTCCATTTTAACATCACAAATATATTGTCTTGGATCTTTTGCCATACGAGCATCAATCTCTAGTCCCAGCAGCTTCGATAATTTGTTATAATCCCCCTCCGGATGGATCAGCTGCTCTTGCAAGGCAGCTGTGGCACATGCAATTACAACGGGTTTCCCGCTCATTCTGGCAAAAGGGATTGCGGACAGCAGGTACGCAATTGTCTTACCGGTTCCAAGTCCTGCCTCTGCCAGATGAACCTGATTTTCACAAAAGGCATCTGCAATCTGAAACGCTGTAAATATCTGTTCATCTCGTACTTCGTACCCATGGTCTGGTAGAATGTCGTATAGCACATCTCCTATCCATTCTACCAGCTTTTCATGGAATTCTGTTTTATTCTTATATTCAAAAGGTTCAATCCTTTTCGCACACATATCTAATCTCCTGTTAAGTAAATAGTTCAATTATCTCCAATTTCCTATTGGATGGGATAAAATTGCAATAGTCTCTATTATATCGGAATCATACATAAAATCAAACTGTTTTTATTAATTAATATTGAAGGTGTCCCACAATTAGGTGCTCCTCTTTTTTATAATGTCCTTAACAAGGGGTCCAGTTTAGTTAGATTATTCTTTTCTTTGATTTCCATTTCATTTTTTCTTCCACAATTCTTTCACTCACTGATGTCAGTTTTTCCTGCTTTAATACTCCTTAATATCATTCATTCTAGTTTTATTCCATGTTTACATTTTTATCCAAACTTTCTCTTTACCTTGTAGAAGATGCTTCTCAAACGGCGCGCGACATTTAGGAGTTCTTCAATAATTTAAAGAAAGCAGGTAGAAATTATGGCAACAACTCCAGCTTGGCCTGTTTTTGGGTCAGGCACCCAAACCGCAGTAATTAATTTTCAAAGCAGCAAAGGACTCTCTGCAGATGGCGTAGCAGGAGCAAATACCCTGTCTGCACTGGTAACCACCGTACAGAATGGTGCCAGCAACTATGCGGCAAGAGCAGCACAGTATCTGCTAAGTAAGTTCGAAACTATTACTGTAGATGGCATCTTCGGTTCCAATTCGGCAACCGTTACGCAAACTTTCCAGCAGAAGATGGGAATATCTGACGATGGTATTATCGGCTCCACCACCTGGCAGTATTTGTTTGGTTATGCCGTTTATCCGTCTTCCGGTAACGGGTCGCTCTATATCAGCAACAGTTATCTGACACTGAGTCAAATGACTGTTAATGCGCAGTATATCCTGAATTATCTGCGTGGTAAGGGTTGGACTAAAAATGCAGTATGCGGTATGCTTGGAAACATGCAGACAGAGAGCACAATAAATCCAGGTATCTGGCAGGGACTTAATGCGAATAACACCAGCGGCGGGTATGGTTTAGTTCAGTGGACACCTGCAACCAAATATATTAGCTGGGCTCAGAGCAACAATTATACAGTTGCCGATATGGACAGTCAGTTGCTCCGAATCCTGTATGAAGTAAGTGCAGGAATACAGTACTATGCTACCTCCGCCTATAATCTTACTTTTACCCAATTCACTAAGTCTACAGAAAGTGCTTATTACCTGGCCGGTGCATTTTTGCATAATTATGAAAGACCGGCAAATTCTTCACAGGATCAAACACGAGGCAATCAGGGAACTTATTGGTTTAATACTTTGACTTAAAGATATAGATGATATGCTTCCTTGACTTAAGGTCTTGTGAAAAAGGAGCAGTCTGATTTCCCATTTTAACAGGGGTTACAGGCTGCTCCTTTTATATAATAACGTATCTATATTAACATTGGCTAGAGCGTGCAAAAAAATCATTGTTCCATTCTGTCCACTCTGCTTTGGTATATACAGCGTTGTGATTTATGAAATGTAAACCAGTGAATCTGATTGTAACGTAACAGTGAATCTGATTGTATCAAAAGGATTTAATCTTCCCAATATTTCTGATCCGGCAGATAAAACTGCTGTATATCACTGTAATTAAGCTGCGCTTCAAAATGATCACTTCCGGTTGCATGCACGGCTGGTAGACTTAGTACTATGCCATCTTCTTTAAGAAAACAAGTAACATTATCCGCTATACTAAATGGATCTACTGTTTGATAATCTGGCGATTGAAGGCTGAGCATCTGGGAAAAGCTATCCTTATCGTAGGAGGTTACAGGCTCCGTAGGAAAATAAGCTTTTTCAAAAAATACTTTTGCAAATTCCTCATTGGTATTGTACAAATCTTTGAGTGTAATTTCTTTCATGGATTGTAAGTCTATATTGAGCGGTATGAGATTACTGGTGGGATACGCACTGCCCTCCAAATAACTGGATCCCCAAAATACAAGGCTTATCATTTTATTGTTTTGCAAGGTAACTGCGGACTGATAATCCAACGTCAAAGCGGTATCACTTGAAAAATAATCCGTATCAATTGTTGCAAAGCTTTTCACCTTCTCATAAATCATAGCATTTACCGCTTCATATTCACTGGCTGTAAAGTTTGGATATTGTATTTTTATGGAGCTGTTTTCGTTGGGTGCTTCTGTATATTCCATCATGTTGAAGTCTTTGGATGAGCTTTCTTCTTCCTTTGTCTCATTATCAGTTACATCTGAGTCTGTTGTTGGTTCTATCGTGCTCTCTGGTGCCTTAGTGGGCGTTTCCTTAGAAGTTGGTGCAGGGCTGGCAGTATTTGGTGTCTCATTGTTTTTAGCACAGGCACTAAAAGTGAGCAGCAAGACGAGCATGAGCAGGCCAGCAATATCTTTCTTTGATAAATGTACAGGTTTCATGGCTGCCTCCTAAATTTTTCTTTTATTCATTATTATACTCTATTAATTTCCATACTGCAAATATGTGACAAATTTGTAAGAAAGACATTTTTCGTAAAAAATGTAATAATAAAACTAAGATATTTTTCCATATGTTTACAATTAGTTGTTTTCCATCTCTTTACTACTTGAAAGGTGGAATTCAGTATGATAATTGATGAAGTTTATAAAATACAAAGCGGTGATAATACTGCAACATTAAAGCTTATAGAGAAATTCAAACCAATCTTAAAAAAGTATGCTCATAGCCTTTCTTACGAAGATGCCTATGACGATCTTCTTGTGGATTTTATTGAATTACTTAATACTTTAAAAGTTGATAAGATACAGAATAAAAATGATGGTTGTATGGTAGCTTATCTGACCACCTCCATACATAACAGCTATATTAAGAAGCTGATAAAGGTAAAACAGTTGCGAAATTTTACTACCTATTCAGAACTCAGCGAAAATGAATTGCATTATATCGATTCCCTTACCGCAACAAAGGATACCTATGTAAATACTGATTATGACCTGTTGAGAAAGCTTTTAACAAATCAGGAATTTAATATCATCAAGATGCTTTATTATGACGGATATACTGTTACTGAAACTGCTCTTGCCATAAGTGTTACCAGGCAGGCTGTAAACCAGATGAAGAACAGAGCTTTGAAGAAGTTAAAAAATATATTTATGGACAAGCATTAGACCGGGAGGATATGTTATGGAGGATATGATAGAACATATTAGATTAATTCTTGCATTTGTGGGAGGAGTACTTGGCTGTATCTTTGGAGGATTTAACTCGCTGATTTATGCACTGACCGCATTTGTAGCCCTTGATTATATAACGGGAATTTTATTGGCAATACGGGATAAGAAGATTTCAAGTGAAGTGGGGTATAAGGGTATTGTCAGAAAGTTCTTGATATTTTTGATTGTATCCATGGGAAATATAATTGATAACTATGTACTGGGAACAGGTAGTACTCTTAGAACCTTAGTAATTATGTTCTATTTGACGAATGAAGGGATTAGTATCCTGGAAAATGCCGGACAGCTGGGGTTACCCATTCCTAAAAAGTTAAGGGAGGCTATTGAAAAACTTAATAGTAATAATGAGTAAAATTTCTTTGACTATTCTATTAGTTCTCTTATTGGAAAATTAAATAAGAACGTTCCCGTTTCCTGGCAAATTCACAAAATGATTCCATACACAAAATCCATGAAACACTATAAAGACAAGGGTTTCAGCCTTTACTGTGTTTCATGAATTTAATAAAATTAATTAAGGTTCAAAAGCTTCAAGGCACTTAATTTGAAACGTTCTCACATAAACGTCAGCACTCAAAATCTTTGTTTTTAGGGCCAAGGGGTTTTTTCTATATTTATTGACGTAACATCATTTTTAGCTATCCATTTTTGATAAACTCCTTTGTCTATCATATCAAACCCAAGACTTTGGTTAATTTTATAATCATTTATCAATGAAAACAAAAGTAAGCTTTTTTTATCTTCCTTAATAACAATAAACTTAAACGTTTTATACTCTGCATATGCTGTTATTTTATAAACTTCGTCCAATTCAGATCTTTGGACAATCTTAACGTAAACTTCATCTCTTTTATCTAAGCCAAATCCATTCTCCAAATCATTACTGTCATGAGAAAGTAGAATATAAGATCTGTCAGCATTTACTCCAGCCTCATACTCCTTTCCTTTGTACATAGCGAATATTCCATCTTTTATCAAATGCTTTCTCCTTTTTTCTTTTTAATGAGTAATATCAATGAATTTGCCTGAAGCATGATTATTGTCTATTATTGCAGCTTTATATCCATTTCCAGTAGATGGCACTTTATGAATAGTGCAACCTAATTTTACAAAATTTATCATTTCTAGCTTAGTGATAATATATTACAAAAATCCATGAAACGCAATCAAGGCAAGTGTTCCAACCTTTTCTCCCTTTCAAGAATGTGTAAAATTATGCTTCAAAATATCTAAATTGAACATTTTACGTTTGAATCGTTACACCTAGCTACTGTAAAATTCTTGCTCAAACAGTCCGGTAGTTTACACAATAAAACTTATTTATTGACAAAATAGCATCTTCAAGAATCTTAGGATCATTATGGTCTAGCATACGCGTAACTACTAGATAAATAAAATCTGTTACAAGTTTCTCTTCTAATGTTGCTTGTTTTAAATCTTCTAAATTTATTATCATTTTTCTATACCGATCAGCGTACATCTGATATTGATTTATTAGTTCGTTCAATAGTAAAATGCTTATATCAATAAGATTTATAAATTCATATTTTATATCCACAACAATGCTCACCTCCTTATTTTCCTTCATTATTGTGGAGGCCAAGGCTTTTTTCTTCATATAAGGTTGTAATCAAGCTCTTATTTACCCATTTCTGATAAAGCCCTTTATCCACCATATCCAATCCAAGTTTTCGATTAATTCTATAATCATTAATCAATGAATGTAAAAGTAGATTATTTTTATCTTCTTTTATTACTCTAAACTTATATCCTTGATACTCTGCATAAGTTTCAATATCATAAATGTCCTCTAAATCATCTTTTTGAATGTTATTTACAAAAATACCTCTATAGGGAATAAATCCATTTTTAACCTCTAGTATGTTATATGCTCTTAAAGTATAGGTACCGTCATTCTTAATGCCAACTTCATATTCTTTACCTTTATAAACCGCATATATACCGTCTTTCATCTAAATCATCCTCCTATGGTATAACCAAATTCTGAATATCAATAAACTTTCCTATATCATCAATCTCTTGTAAGAGCATTTATTCCAATCCCCAATTTTTCCTGAATATTATCTTTAGATTCTTCTGTAGCTACATTTATCTGTCCATAACACAAGATAATTGTCAATGCTAGGAAGACCCTGAATACGCTGTTTTTCTTCATCAATACTCTCTCCTATGTATTATATTTTTTTCTACAAACACCGCCCTCTAGCGCCCTAATTATACCATGTTATTCCATTTTTATGCAAGTTTCATTGTTAACTAAACCCATTTTTTCACTTATATAGTAATTAACTCCAAGCATCTAAAAAAGCTATCAATAAAGGTTAAAACCTTTTATTGATAGCATGATTTATTGTTTTATGTCCACTTTCTTAACTTTGATAATCTTATCCATTAACAACTGTGCCACCATTAATATGAATGGTCTGTCCCGTAATATAGGTAGATGCATCAGAGGCCAGAAATATATAAGCTTCTGCTACCTCAACCGGCTGCCCTGCCCGTTTTAATGGAGTATCTTTTCCAAAGGTCTCAACAGTATTTTTATCTAAGGTCGAAACAATTAATGGTGTCCAGATTGGACCTGGAGCCACTTGATTTACCCTAATCTTACGTTCTGCAAGATTGGTCGATAAGGATCTGGTAAAGGCAGTGATTGCGCCTTTTGTTGCGGAATAGTCCAGTAAATTCTCATTTCCTTTGAAGGCTGTTATAGAGCTCGTATTTATGATGATACTATTCTCTTTCAAATGAGGAAGCGCTGCTCTGGTTAAATAAAACATAGCAAAGATATTGGTCTGAAATGTCCTTTGCAGCTGCTCATCTGTAATGTCCTCCAGTCTTTTCTGCTGATGTTGTTCAGCAGCATTATTTACTACAATGTCCAGTCGATGAAAGGTCTGTATGGTTTTCTCTATGACCTGATTACAGAAATTGCTGTCCCCAATATCACCTTTCATCAGCAATGCCTTACTTTGATAACTTTCTACTGCCAGCTTTGTTGTATTTGCATCATCATCCGCTATGTTATAGACGATAACAACATTGCAGCCTTCCTTGGCATAGGCTACTGCCACCGCTCTGCCGATTCCACTGTCTCCCCCGGTTATAATTGCTGTTTTTCCCTTAAGTCTGTCAGCTCCCTTGTAATCCGGATTATCATAAATTGGTTCCGGCTCCATGTTACTTTCCTTTCCAGGAACAGGCTGTTTCTGACCTTGAATTTCCTGAGGAGTATACATATCCTTGTCTTTCATAAAGCATTATCTCCTAATCATTTTTAATTAGTATTTCCCTATGAAAGTCAAAATGATACTTAAACTACTTAAGTTTCCAGTAGATAGTAGTTCTACAGTAAAACCAGCTTGCTGTTATAAGCCTTAATCTATTAAACACATTTTTCTATTAGACACATTTTTCTATTAGACACATTTTATCCAATGAAAACCTTTTTCCATATAAAATCATTCATTACTTAATATGTCTTTTGTGCAGAATATATTGACTTATTGCCGTTAAAAACATATGCAATCGCTGCTATCACAAAAAAATAAGGAATATATTCATAACCAAATACCTCTGCACCTATGAAAATCGGTGCTATCATAGTATTAGTTGCACTGCCAAAAACTGCAATATAACCAAGTGCGGCAGTGAATTCAATCGGCAATCCAATAATACCAGAAACTGCTACTCCCAAACACGAACCTATAGGTTATAATAGTAAGTAAAAATTTCAAACCCCAGTCGAATTCATATATTTTACCATTCGTAAAAGAAGCTTCAATTAAATTAGTACCAAGTCCAGAATATCTGCCACGATATAAGACAAGAAATAAAACACTTAATACGCAGCCAATTATAAAAATCTTTAAATACGGATTTATAATAAGTTTGCTAAAGAAGGATTTACTAAAATTAAGCAGCCTTGCAAAAAGACTGCCGACAATTCCAAATAAAACACCCAGTAACATAATTTTAAGCAAAATTAGGACGTCAATATGAACAACACTGGTTAAATTAAAACTGAACTTTTCTAAGCCTAATGCGTGTGAGGTAAAGCTTGCAGTAAAAGCAGCAATTATACAGGGAAATAATGCCCTGTATTCCAATACTCCTGCCGTAAAGATTTCCATGGCAAAGAAAATACCCGCAATCGGTGTTTGAAAAAGACCAGCAAATCCCGCTCCCATTCCGGCTATCAGTAAGATTCTATTGCTATTCTTAATCTTTAATTTACTGCCGATACTATGGGCTACTGTACCACCTATTTGAACCGCAACCCCTTCACGCCCAGCACTGCCTCCAAATAAATGAGTTATCCATGTATTTATTATAACCAACGGAACAAGTCTTTTGGGTATTGATTGCTCTTCCTTCAAACCCACTGAAAATAATAATGACATTCCTTTGATAGAGTTTTTACCAATTTTTGAATAAATGAAGATAATGAATAAACCCGCCAAAGGAAGTAAAGGGATCAGATAATAAATATTCTTATTTCTAAAATCTGTTATTTCTAACAGTACTCTACCAAACAGCGAATCAATGCTTCCAACAAGTAAACCTATAAATAATGAAATAACCCCCAGAATAAATATATCTCTATATTTACCAAGTATTTCTTTTAGCCTAATCATATCTCTTCTCCTTCTTCGTGACAAAAAATAAGCTGATAATCCCCTGTTTTTTAAACAGAAGTCATCAGCTTTAAAAGCAGTTTAGGTATTACCCAAGGGAGAACCTCATTCCCTAAAAGGAGTATAGCAATGATCTAATGACCTGTCAATATCCTTTGTGCTACTGTCTAAATATATCAATCCAATAAAATTATAAAATTAAAATTGACTTTCTGTTACTTACTTCCATTATAGTTTACGTTAATGATTTGTATTAACTTTTAATCACTTTCTGCAAAGTTCTGCAAATACCTGCAGTAAGTATAGCCGCTAATGCTGCTTCCGGTAATCCATTTACAAATATTATAGATATTATTGCTTTATAAACAGCATCTAAAGAAAGACTGAAGGCTTCACCATAGGCATCACGAAATAAAAAGTAAATCAAACTCATGACTAATAAGGTATTTGTCATTGAACCTACGAGACCACTTACGCCCAGCGTTAATAATTTTCCTCTAGTCTTAAATAGCCTATTTAATAGTTTATAAACATAATAAGGCAATATCCCCACTAAGATACGAGGAAGAAACGTAACAATAAGTGCCAGCCAACTTCCCTTTTCCGTCCCTGGTAAAGGTATGAACGGTGAAAAAGCAAATGAAAGGATGGTAGGAGCAAATGAATTGTTATATAAACTAGTAAGTCCAAAAACAACACCTAACCCCGCTCCGATTCTGGGACCAAGTAAAATTGCACCGATTATTACAGGTACATGTATAATTGTAGCCTTAATAACAGGCAGCTGAATGTATCCAAATGGAGTAAAATTCAAAAGTATAATAATTGCACCAAATAAAGCTGCTAAAACCATTTTTTTCGTATTAAATCTGCTGTTCATTAAGCCACCTTCATCCTTTATATTTCATACTAACCACCAGCCGGGCCTTGGAGCGCTTCAATCAAAAGTGAAAATTGCCTTTCAAATTTTCACATTATCACTCGAATTCATATACCGTATTTACCTGCAAATGTTGCACTGCCACAAATCAGGGTGTGACATATGCTTTTCAATAATTCACAATAACTCAAATGCATATTAATGTGTTATAGGATACATAAGAATCAGTTTATCCTTGAAGCTCCTCAAGACCAGTTATGTATACAGAGAAATTTCGACATTTATCAATATCCCTTAACTATGATAATTTCACCTTCATCAGCAGTTGGCATTTGAAAGTTATCATAATAAAGAGAAGCTGTCTGCTCAGTCAACATAATATCATTTTCATGGGTACCATATCTATTACGAATGCGCTCCAAAGCAACTTCTTTAGGAGTCATAACATAATAGATTATAGGTTCAATATTGTATTCTTTTAGTAATGAAATGTATTCACTTCTCATTTCTTTAGACCAAAATGAATAATCAAGGACAATATCAATATTTTGTTCTATAAGTGAAATTAGTCTTGCATCAAGATAGTTTTTTATATCTTTTACTATCTCCGCAGGTAAAGGATGCTCTTTTAAACCTCTTTTAAAGGATTCCTTATCATATGAAAGAATTACCATCCCTTCCTTTTCAAACTCCTTCGCTAAAGTAGATTTTCCAGAGCCTGCAGGTCCACACATTAAAATAACTTTACTTGCAGATGTCTTGTTTACCAATTTATTCATTAATGTAACCTCCTACTATTTAACTGGAAAACATACAATATGTATAGTATCATTGTACCTTTTTAAGATGTTATATATTCTGCGAAAGTGACTGTTGATTTATGTCTTTGCTAAATATTTTAGCATAGTTACTTCTCATTTTCCAATAATATTAAAACATCTCAATCAAAATAAGTTTTACCATTGATTTATACCTATGTTACACTCATCATTTTTCTTTATTACAAATCGGGCGAAAAACTTCAAGTTGTCCGTATCCCAACGCTTTATAAGACAAAGGAGATCCCACAATATGATACATAGGATAGTGCCCTGGTCGATCATCCGGTTCAAGGTTTTCAGTGTTAACTATCCAATCATTTGTACCATCCGTTACTCTACTTCCATCAGTGCTATCATTGAAATACAGAGTAATCCGCATTTTCCTTTTCGCCTTTCCCATAAATACCTCCTTCAAATTTAAACGCAAGATTTGTTCTTGGGCGTGCCTTAAATTCATTGAACCTTTCTGCATGCCTTACTTTGCAGTATTCTGCGTTGCAACCCAGCACCACTATGCCACAAAATCGTGCACCCCACAAAGTGGAACACCAAGTCCTGCACAAGCAGTTTCAGACACCTCCTAAAGTGAATAGATTCCAAGACAAATCTATTATAAATTGTAAAGGATTAACTATATTTGAAAAGGGTGGTAATTTTTAAAAAAGCATACTTTTTTAGTATCCTCTAAAAATAATACCTAAAAGTAACTATCCTGTGTCAAAAGCAATTAAGAGACCTTCTCTATTCCCTGTTTTTAAATGGTTGCATATGACCATATTTCTTTTTCAAAAATGTAATAAAATGTAATTGACATTAAAATAGACTGATGCTATAATTTAATCATGATTAAATCGTAATTAAATCCGGAGGTATACTATTGAAGTTATTGCCAAATTTAATATCGTTTTCCCGAATCGCATTATCACTGCTCATGTTACTATTAACTGCATCCTCCACTTTGTTTTTAGTTATCTATCTCCTTTGCGGATTAAGTGATATTGCAGATGGATATATTGCACGCCATTACCGTGTTCAAACCAATTTTGGCGCCAAGCTGGATAGTCTGGCCGATTTTATTTTTTGGATCATTGTTTTTTATATATTAATATTTCGCACTAATTTTGTTATTGATATTTTTATCTTAAGCATTTCTCTCATTGTTGCTGCCGTCAGGTTGATTAATTTTATTATTACACGAAATAAGTTTAAACAGTGGGCAATGATGCATACCCTGGGGAATAAGCTTACCGGTTTAGTTCTGTTTCTTGTGTTTCCTCTTTGGGCCTATTTTGGCCTGGTTCCCTATCTGCTTGCAATAATCCCCCTCCTTTCCTCTTTGGAAGAAGCAGTAATCTTACTAACCACTGATTCTTATGATGTAAATAGAAAAAGTATCTATCAGTCAAAAAGAACGCTGACATAATTCGAAACCTAAAATAAAAATACTTATAGGAAAGAAGGACACGTAAAAATGAATGAAAATGCAGGTGCAAAAGAACGGATTATGGAGGTTGTGGTAAAGCTTTTACAAGAGCAAAAAGACATAGACAAGATAACCAACAGACAAATTGCCGAAATGGCCGGTGTGAACAGTGCTCTAATCAATTATTATTATCAGTCAAAAGAAAATCTTGTTAATATCGCCGTAGGCTACTGTATGGAGGATATAGCTGAAACCATATTAAAAAAGTCAACGGATGAAAAGCATCCTGTATACCGGGTCAAGAATCTGGTGAAAGCCATATCCGGATTTGCTTTCAGTAACTATACCTTTGCTGAGATTGCTTTTTCCTCGGAATTAAAGCATGGGAGTATTAATACCATTCAAATTATTATTCCATTACTAAAAGAGATCTTCGGAGATAAAAAGACTGATACCGAATTAAAGTTAATGGCATTTCAACTTATCATTCCAATGCAGGTCATGTTCTTAAATGCCACTGAATACGCCAATTATTTATACTATGATATTTGGGATACCAATTCCAGAAATGAATTGCTGGATAAGTTAGTGAATAATATCTTTGATAATTCTTTTGAAGATTTGGTGTTGAAGTAAGGTTTAGACTCGGGCCGTCCAGAACGACACATTGAGTTTTCAAAGATTTGTTTATGCTGCCAGGATAATGGTACCATGGCAGGTAACGAGAGAGAAGCACCTTCCCTCTAAAAGCACCTCAAAAACGAGCAAAATAACGCTCATTCTAAGCTTTTCATCAAACTTTGTGCCGCCGCGAGCGGAGAAATGGAGGAAATAATGAGAATTGAAGTGAGGTATTTTACAAAAACAGGTCATACGAAGAAACTTGCAGAAGGGATTGCAAAGCAATTAGAAATGAAAGCCTTTATTAAGACACTAAATCCCTCTAATATTAAAGAAGTCATTGTCTTTAGTTCCGGAGCCTTTGGAAACGCTTATGCTCCACTGAAAAAAGAACTGTCTGCACAAGGGCTAAAAGTGTCCTCTCAGGAATTTCACTGTAAAGGAACCTTAGGATTTATGCATAAGAATCGCCCCAATGATAAGGACGTTAACAATGCGGCGGTGTTTGCCAAAACTGCTGCCGGAAAATTAGGAGTATAATTTTATGGGTGAGGTGAAAAAGAAAAGACTTAAGAAAGCTGCCCTTGTTTTACTGGTATGTATCGTATTTATTGGTTTGGGAACATTTGGCGGCATACAGTATGTAACAGGTGCAGGCAATGTAAAACATGACAGTAACGAAACCATTTTACCCTCCCAGGGGAGCAGCCAATCCGCATTAGTTATCTATCAGCCGGGTCGATCAGAATTCTCAAAAGACATTGCTTATAATCTTGCAAAGGGCTTGAATGATTCCGGATATGAAGTAAACATTAACTATCCGGGAGAGTTTTTACCGTCTGATTTAGGTAATTATGATATAGTAGCTCTTGGAACCACCGTTTACAACGGTAACTTTTCACCAGTGCTTGGCGACTATGTATCCGGTATTAAAAACATTGACAATAGTAAGGTATTGATTTATTCTACTGGCATGATGACTGATAATACCTCTGAACTGGACGGATTAAGCAAACTTCTATATAGAAAAGCAGATTACCAGGAGAAATTTTATTCCAATGAACAAGAGACGGAAGTTACAAGGGCATATGAGTTCGGTTCTTCCTTAGGTGAACCCTGATGAAGGGCTTCCTTATTAAAAATGGTGCCAATGCCCTTACGGCTTTAAGAGTGATATGTACGCCTATAATACTGTTTGTTACGAATAGCATGTTGGGTAGAAATTACAAACAGGACCTTTTTATACTTTTTGCTTTTTTATACTTTGTTATTTGTTCCAGTGATTACTTTGATGGAAAAATCGCCCGCAAATATGGTATTGAGTCCAAATTTGGTGCTATATTTGATTTAATTGCAGATTTTTCTTTTGTAGTATTCATGCATATTGTTATGATACTGCATGGGATAATTCCTGCCTGGTTTATGATCGTGATTATAGATCGATTTTTCAATTTTATTATTACTTCTAAGATTGAAAATGATTGTGCAGGTCAGAGCTTTAAACCTAGATTTGATAAGCTTGGTAAATATATATCAGCGGTTATGTATATTATGCCGTTTATTATGGGAGCCGATTACTGCTTTTTCGGTCAGAGATTATTTATTACCAATATGTTGGTATACGGCATTACAGGAATATCCGTTATCACGTCCTATTCCAGAATAAGAAATATTAAATCAGCAATTGCCCCAAAGGCTCACGATGTAAAATGAAAGTTTGAAATAGAAATAAGACAGATACAGGAATGCCTGGCGCGTAGTTCTCAAGGGGGAGAATCGATAGAAAGGAAAAATATCTTAATCCGATGAACCACTATTCACTGTTAACTAATTATATTACCCTCTTTTTAAGCCTCTTTGTATCTTTACTCATATACATAAAGTACATAGGGAAGATTGAATTAAAAAATATTCCCCCCTTTGAAGCTGCCACTTATGTTGTACTTATCTTACTAGGTACGATCCCCCTGTTATTCCATACGAATCAGTCACGATTTCTAAAACTAATCCTTCTAATATTTATTGTTATAACAATTATTCGTGATCATACAACCTATCCATTGCTAAATGGGCTGGGAATCATCTATACTATTTCCCTTCCCCTTGACTGGCTTTATCCTTATTTAGGCTGGTTATATATTCCTTTCTTCAGTATTGCAGTTATGGTATATGTATTTGTATCCATATTGATAATAGATAATAACAAGAATATAACCAACTTGATTAAATTCTTATTTTTATCCGCTTTTATCATAGAAATTATAATCCTTATGAATATAAAATTAACGACAACCGGCATGCATAAACCCAAAGAAGGATTTATTGCGGAGCTCTTTGTGCTGTTTAATATTATGGAAGCTCTTCTATATGAAGCTTATATAAAATTAAGAAAAAAAGATGATCTCATTATTTTTCTAAATAAAAAGAAGCTGATATTAGCTAAAATATACACCACGAAAGAAGAGGAGCTAAACAGCCAGACCATATACAGTTATATCACACAGCATATGAAAGAAAATGAAGATGCAGCCCATATACTTAATTACATACAGCTAATCGATATCTCGTGGAAAGTCTTTATCAACTATGCAAATAAGACCAGCAGGAGACATAATATTGACTTATCCTTTGAAATCGGGGATAGCGATTACCATATACTTAACCAAATGGTTCTGACTGCTTTAATGTATACGGTTGAATATTTGAACAAACAAACACAAAATCAATACACGAATTACGGAAATATTGAGTTAGAAGAATACGAAGGAATCATCGCAATAAACGGGTTTATAGACTGCTGTAAAAATCAAGCATTTTATTCTAGAGAGAATGAAGTCGATGATTATATGAGCCGATATGCTCTCATTGTAGGTGCCGGACTTAATAAATACATATATAATGGAAAAGCCTTTATCCATTTTACCATTCCAATAAGCGGTCTGAATAAATTAGACCGGAATTTAATAAAGGATAACTCCTTAAGTCTGCTCAACTAAATAAAATAATTAAGGGGCAAGACCCTTATAACTTGGTTCTTGCCCCTTATCTGTATCATAGCCATACATATTCTCTATGAAATTCATTAATCTGCTCCAGGTATAACAATTTCTCTTTCCTGTCATTATTAAAAAGCCCTGGAATCACTTCAAAATCAAGCTTTGCATTACGTGTGCCAAACTTCACCAGGTCACTTCGCTTTAGTAAGGTATTATATAAATCCATTGACAACTTATATCTGGAATCTAATTGCTGTTCCATTGCATATTTTCGCTGAATCCTCTGCCCTTCTGCAGTTACCACACCACTGTAGAATTCGGAACAGCACCCCGAACCATAGGAAAAACAGCCAATCCGTTTTGGTGTATCAAATTCGCCATAATCTATGATACCAAGAAGTGATAGAAATATGGTCGCGCCCATAACATTACCTACTCTCTGGCAGTATTTCATTCCGGGCAGTACCCTTTCCTTAAAATCATTATCAATCTCTCCGGGACTGGCTTTTATAAATTTTCGCATCATGCTGCGGTGGGCACCTTTAACCATTCCGCCAAAGGGTGTGTGATAGGCGAGATAGTCAAAGGTCTCCTTATAGTTAACCCCCTCTACCCTCTTTTGATATTCAAGAAAGGATTGCTCGCAGCAATCTAAATAGGATAAGAGAGATAGATCCGAATTCCCCGCCTCACTGTCCGGAATGGGGCGGCAGGTATCCATGACTTCAAAGCCATAATAACCGTTGGCACCTGCATCAATTTGAAATACATAAGGTTTCTCACTTACTAATATTGCTGCTGCCCCTGCTCCGGAACTGGGTTCTGCAAAGGACCAGTCAGCCGTTAAAGCTTCACCTCCGTCTACTGCCATAAAGCGGGTGATGTCCGTAGCGATTACTAATGCCTTTGCTCCTTTGGAACTGCCTGATAATATAAAATTAATAGCCATCTGAAAGCCTGCCGTTCCGGAATAACAGGCATTCTTAAGCTCAAACAGGCGGCAGTTTCTGCTTAAGCCCAAATAATGGTGAATATAGGTACTGATGGATTTACCAAAATCGATTCCTGATTCCGTACAGGTAATCACCATTTCAATTCTGTTTCTCTCGTCTTCGCTTAAGGCATCTACAATGGGTTTTGCTGCATTGACGCCATAGGTAATCGGGTCTTCATAGGGCAATACCACTGTTTTCTCTTCCATCAGCAGGTTTTCAAATCTGGTAGTATCGAGATTACGGTATTCGGCTAATTCCTTGACATTAAGATAAGCAAGTCCGCTATAAAAATTAATTGCTTCTATTCCAACACTTGTCATTTTAACCCCTTTCGTGAATTCACATCTTCGTTTTGATATTCTTAAATTTCTAGTTGAAAACAGCTTTCTGACATCTTTCTGTTTTCAATCTAACTTCCATCTTACGTACCTCTGTATACTTGCATTCATTTGGTGTGCTTTTTTGCCACCTCTTTTGCTAATTCTCCCAGGGCAACTTCCCCCTGGTGGCAAATTGATAGATCCAATCGAGGTTCTGAGGGTCCAAGAACATCTTACGATTGGCCTCTATGGCAGTTTCTTTATCCCCTGAAAGCTTGTCATATAGTTGATTCATATACCTTTTATATTCCGTAATTCCGGACTTTGGCAGTCGTTCCAGCCGTAGTAAATGCCTGCGCAGAATCGAATCACTCTTTTCTTCATAGGCATCCACTAACCCCCATTCATAAGCCTTCGAAACAGAAACCGGCTGTGTCATAAGGGTAAGATAATGTGCTTTTTGAAAACCGATACGCCGGATCAAAAAAGGTAATACGCAGGCGGGAAAGAGACCGAATAACAGCTCGGACAAACTAAATTCAGCAGTAGCATCAGCTAAAACGATATCACTGGCAGCAACAAAACCAATTCCTCCGGCATTAACTTTTCCCCTGACATGGGCAATAGTGATATAAGGCCCTGTTGCCAGCTTAGTCCATATTTCATATAACTTTTCTGAATTGTTAATACTTGCATTGCTATTCCCTCCAGAAGAAATCTCAGCAAAATCCGCTCCGAAGCAGAATACTTCTGGTAATCCCTCCAATACGATAATATTGACCCGGTCTTCACACAGGGTCAGCACCTCATATAATTCCTCTACCATCAGGGTGTTAATGGCATTTTTTGCATCAGGTCTGTATATCTGGATAAAACAGCGCTTATCATTCCATTGCACTCTGAGTGTCTGATATTTCATATACTCCTCCTGCAATGGTATCACGCAAAACTTCTTCAATAGTTTCTACTGCCTTCTTTATTCCCTCACGGTCAATTTGTCTTAATCCTTTGCCAATTTTAGCACTATTTTCAATAATTTCCTTATTACTTATGGCTTCTTTTATAGCCTCAGCTAATTTTTTGCTTGTTAATTTGGATCGGCTTACTGCCTTTGGTATTAAATGCTTTTTATATAATAATGCTCCCTGATAATAATGATCCAGCATATGAGGGATTAAAACCTGCGGCACACCTGCCCAGGCTGCTGTATATACCGTACCGGCTCCCCCGTGATGAACTACGGCCGCTACTTTTGGAAACAGCTTATAATGGGGGACATATCCAATCATATAAGTGTTCTTCATATCAACGTTTGTACAAAGATCTGCCCAGCCTTTTGAAATAATAGCTCTTACTCCTAAGGTATTAATGGTTTCTTCAATAATTTTGCTGGTTTCTTTGGGATTAGAATCACTCATACTGCCAAAGCCTATGTATACCGGTGGAGACCCGCTTTCAAGAAATTCAATTAATCCTGGTTCCATCTCTTCTTCTTTTACTTCCGGTACATGCCACAGTCCTGTTTGGATATAATCAAACTTATAAACCGGCACTTTATCCAGCGCCTCATCCACCGCAATAATACAGGTTTTAAAACTGCCGATTATATGGTCATAAATATCTTTAATAGGCTTTAGTCCAAGCTTATCCCTCTGTTTATTTATAATGCCAACCAGGGATAAATTGATAAAGGAGTTAACGATACGCCATAACACCTTATTTACCCATTTGGGCAAATTCTGCCAGGGGATTACTGTAGGCGGGTAGTTTGAAGACGGCATAAACTGTGTCACCAGGTTAAGGAATACAAAGGGTATCCCATATTTTTCTGCAATTGAGGGTACTGCAAAAGGTTCGCCGCTTCCAACGATTAAATCCATGTCTTTTATACTGTTTTCTAATTCAAACTGTCCGCCTATAATGTCATGAAGGGTTTTTTTAACCGCTTTTAGCAAGCGGACAGGATGTCCCATATATCCGTTTAAATTACCCATTAATCCATTGATATCGCAGCCGGAGGAACAAAAATTTAAACCATAACTGGTAATCCAGACTTTTTCATTGGGGGGTGCACAAAGAATTACTTCGTGTCCGGCATTTTGCAGCTCAATTGCCAGGGCAAGTAAGGGGCGTACTTCACCGTGGGTACCCACAACCGTGATTGCTATTTTTCCCATAAAATTCTCCTTCTTTCTATCTTTTTCTTGTTTTACTTAGGACGTATCTGAAAACTCATTGCACCATTCTGAACGTCCCATTTTGCGGTATTCTGTGTTGTACTTTTAGTAACATAGTATCACTACGCCCCAAAATTGCGCCTTGCTGTATTCTGCAAATTTTTTCTGCAAATGTATTCCACAGAGTGGAAGGTTCAGCTTGGTTATAAATTCCTGCAACAAAAAATACTCCGCTTTAAAGTAGTATTCTATCATTACACTTTTGCCAGTAAACACTTTGATTCTTACGTTTCCTGATCTGCCTCTTTAAAGTCACGAACCAGATATGGAAAATCAGTACAATAAAACTGACCGCTTAATTCACTATTATTCACAATAATCACATCCAACTCCGCCTGCTTCGCTGCCATAGAGCCACTTAGAGAGTCTTCTATAACGATGGATTCCTTAGGCTGCATATTGGCCAGTTTTAAAGCCTTCAGATAAATTTCCGGTGAAGGTTTTGCCTTTTCAACGTCATCTCCGGTTATGATGTAATGAAAATCCTCATATAACCCCAATTTATTTAGGGCTATGGTTACTCCCGCTCTGGAAGAAGAAGTAGCTACAGACAGTATCTTTCCCTTATTTCTTAAGAGTCTTATAAACGGTATGGCTCCTTCATAAGCCTCTAACTTCTGGACGATTAACTTTCTGACCAGGCTTTGTTTTCTGTCTGTTAATTTCTCTATTTCTATTTCGGAATAAGAGATTTCCTTTGACCGGAAGAAGTCCTTAAATACTTCCTTGGTTTTTCTGCCCATATAGGTATCATATTGGAAATCAAATATTCCCAAGGGTTTCAGTACCTCTTGAAAAGCAGCACTGTGCAGGCGGTTCGTATCGGCTATGGTTCCGTCAAAATCGAAAATAATATATTTTTTATTATCCCACTTTAATTTCATAGGTTAATTCCTTGAAAAAACGGTTGTAGTAAATATCTTTAATAGTTGCAACAGTACTTACGGCATCATGCTTGCCTAAGTCCGTGGGGGATTCATAATTGCCATAAACGATATTAATCGGTAGTTTTTCCAATTTCGGAAAATCATTCTCCACATAACGAATTTCTTCTTTCGTATTGGAGCGGGAGGTATTTACCAAGGCTGCATGAATAAAATCAGAAAGGGGCAGTTTTAGTTTGGCATTTCTGGTCAGATACCGATATGCACTGGTCAGGAATTCACTGGCTGTATAATTTGGCGTTTCATAATCCTCACCAATATTACAGATAAATACTTTCAGTGCCTTGGTATTCGTATAGATAGCTTCCGGTATTCCCATTGTCATATAGCTTGGGAAAAGGGACGAGTGCTGGGTGCCAGGCGCATAAATTATGATATCGGCATTGGTAATTGTCTGAATTGCTTCAGGTGTTCCGTATACATAACTCTGTATCCTGGAAAGGTAATCCATCTTTTCCCTGGTTGTTGTAAACTTACTTTCTATCAGTTCTTTATCCAGGTATTCATCAATTAAGAATATATCTTTGATTCTGTCACTGGAACGAAGTTCCACAATTTCTGCTTCATCATAGCAGATAATACCGTTTTCTCTGATTCCCACCAATTTTTTGTTTTCCAGATTGGTAGGAACAACATCTCCCCGTACATGGAGCAGCAAATTAAATAGATTAATGGTCTTATTAAAGTCCTTATCCAAGATTTCATAAGCTCCTGCATATAAGCAGTTGGACAAAGAACAATCAGAGAAGTTAAATTCCCTGCCCTGTACTTTCTCATATATCTCTAGTGAGGTCAAAAACTGACTTAGCAGCTTCTTGATCAGACACTCAAGATCACTGTCATTGATCATAATATTATCAATTCTGTTACTGTTTCCGTTAACAAATGAACTTAAGATATGAATACACTGTTCGTGTTGTATATCTTCCGGAAAACGGTACTTAAATATTTCCGACCAGATCTTATAATTTTCAAAATTTGGAGACATAAGGTTTTCTTGATTCTTTCTTATGTCGGAGGGACCCAGCATATTAAAAAAATCGCGGATCTCACCTGTGGATTTCCCGTCATCGTATGCATTAACAATCAGCGATAACCTTAATGTTTCGTCCTTTACTAACTCCTTTACTAACGTATTAGAGCCTCTGCCGCCTGAAAATACCGCTACCTTTAACATAATAATCCTCCTTTTATATGTGAATTCATTTGAATAAAGCTCTTAATATCATGTTGGTTATAAGTTACTTCCCCGATAATGTTTAATAAGGTTTCATATTGAATCCCCTCAAAGGGATTCTCCGGAGTAATGGGTGTTGTAAGCAAAAAATGACCGCTTAGTTCCAGTCCCCCCACCATGGATTCTATTGCACCGGATACTTCCTTTCTCCTGGGAACAAATAGTATTTTATCTTCCCAAAAAAGAAGCGAAAACAGAGGCGTCTCGCTTAACATTCCATCTTTTTTAATTGTTGTAAAGATTTTTGAGTTGGTTAGCTGATTAATGAAGTCAAATAACAGCTTACACCTTTGCTTTGTATTACCGGTTATAAGCAGATTCCCTCCCGGATAACTTGGGATAGTTCCTAAATTATCGTCCATAAGCTCATAGGGTAATTTCTCAATATAAAACGGCTCAAACAGCACCTGGGTATGAAAATGATTTAAGGTGGCTGCGGTCCCAACAAGATTCAAGAAAGCCCTGAAGCCATGGTCTTCTACTAATCTGGTCACCTCATAGATTTCACTATAAGATAATTCATTTTGAGGGTGATATTCTCTGGAACATAAAATACTGTGATATCTTGTTACCGGCCTGTTGTTTGCTAACAGCACCAAATTTTCAAATTCATATAAGCAATCTTTCCTGTTCCAGATATCGATGCCTAAAGGTAACTCATGTTTTTTTTCTCCCTGAAACCGCTTAGACCTTTCCGGTGCATATTCAAGCCTTAAGGGAAAACTTCTGCCAGATAAGATTATCTCTTTGTTCTCCTTTGGGTAAAAGTGTATTAACCCCTCTTTCCATAACTTATCCCAGGCATCCTTGATCACTTCAACCGGCATACTCCACCTCCTTCGTGTTGGTCACTGTTCCTCATAATTTTCCAGAAATTCACGGATTGCGTTGCTTACGATCTCATGATGGGTAAGATGTATAAAATGTCCTCCATCTGCAATCTCTATGTACCTGGAATCTCTGACTTTCGAATGAATAAGCTTAGATTCCTCCGTCTCTACTACAGTATCCACCGCACCTACGATTATTAAAGTCGGTACCTTTATCTGTTCCAGAACCTCCCTGGTGGTCATTCTGACTTTCATTAATTCCAGATACTTTAGTAATACCGGACTATTCGTCGATTGACTGTGTTTATATAATTCAAAATAATAATCAATATTTTGAATTACATCAGAAGTTCTTGCATTTCGTTTAACTGCTTCAAAATCTTTGGATACGGCTTCCGTAAAGGAAAATACCTGAGCTACCCCTTCGAACTTGGTAGCGGTAATGCTTCCGATAAGGGTTAAAGTCTTAACTCGTTCTGGATATTCCAAAGCGATATTTTGCGCTATGATTCCACCGTAAGAACCTCCCACTACATGTAAGGGATGATGGATGTCCAATTTATCAAGGACTTTTATAAGTATCTCGCTGATACCTTTAAAGGAAAGATCCTCCGTTCCGTCGCTTCTTCCATGACCTGGCAGGTTTATTCCTATGACCTGATACTCTGAGGATAATTCTATAAATTGATAGGAACTGATTACTGTGGTTACTGCCAGACCCGGAATAATCAAAATCGGCTCTCCGGTTCCCTTAATACTTACCTCAATTTTTGTGTTATCCTCAACCTCCACCAGAAAGCTTTCCAAATCAATGGGTAGTTTGATATCCTTAGTTTTTTCTTTGACCAGATCTGAGAATTCAATCATTTGCACCCCAGTGGTTACAGCTTCTGATTCTAATTTATTGATGTCTTCCCAAAACATAGAAGTGACTTTCTGGGAATTATTAAGGAGTAAATACTCCGTCAGCTCCTCTAAGTTTGTATTATCTAAGAATAAAGTAGCCGGTAAATCATCAAAACTGGCTTCTAAGGCTGCCAGAAGTTGAAACCCTAAGATGGAATCGATGCCGTATTCTTCGAAACTTAACTGGGGTTCTATACTGTCTTTGTTACATTTAAGTATCTCAGCTATTGTCTCTTGCAAAAAATCAGTCAGTTTTCTTTTTATAGCATCCTGGTTCACTACCTTGACAGGGGCTATATTACGATTACCTGCGGTAGTGTTCTTCCATATATTATCCTCTGACTCATTGTTCTGCCTGTTATTGTACTGTCTGCCCTTGCTTTGATAAAACAGTTGATGGACTCTGTCCTGTTTATTCCGCATGAAATAAGCAACAAGCTCATCAATATTATCGTTATCCAGAAACAAGGTTGTGGGGATGTCTCCAAAACGCTCTTCTAAATCTCCGTATATTTGAAAGCCTAAAATAGAGTCGATGCCATACTCCTGGAAGCTTGTTCGGTTTTCTATACTGTCCTTCTCACATTTCAGATTCTTTGCTATGATTGTTATTAGGTAATCACGAATACACTCTTCTACGGCTAATATATCCTCCGTTTTTGGATGATCTTCTGATTTCAACTTACTGTGCGTAAATATCTCTTTTCCTGCCTCAGTGCTTATAGAATTTGGTTTCTCTGATCGGATAACCCGGTTGGATGCGGTATCTGCACCCGAATTAACTCTATCAGAAGTAATTCCCATCTGCTTTAGAACTTTGTTTTCGGCTTTGAGGATAAAGACTTGATTCTCCTTGGAATTCAATACCCGTTCAACAATTTCCATACCTTCTTTGGGTTCGACTGCCTGTATTCCGGTTTTCCTCATTTTTTCCCTGAATTCTGCCTGCTCACCGGAACCAATTCCCCAATATCCCCAGTTAAATATTTTTACCGGATAGGAAACCTTATCTTGTATATAGCAGGCATAATTATCCTTAAAATTTAACCCGCTGACGTAATTACTTTGTCCCGGCATTCCTATCTGGGAGGAGGTTGACGAAAAGAAAGCCATAAAATCCAAAGCCTCTTTTTGAAATACGGAATATAATGCTACACTTCCATATACCTTTGGATCCAAGGCAGCTTTAAACTCTTCTTCCGTCATCTTATATATCATCTTATCCGCTGATACCATTGCAGAATGAAAAACGCCATTAATCTTATCCCCAAATACAGCTTTCACTTCTCTGATTGCTGCCTGCATGCTCTCTGTATTCGTGATATCTGCCTGATAATAATGAACAGTTCCGCCAAGTGACTCAATTTCTTTGATTGTATTCTTCTTGCCTTCATTTAAGCCGCTTCTGCCAACTAAAAACAATCTTGCTTTTACGGTTTTTGATAAATACCGGCTTAGTATAAGTCCAATTCCCCCTGCTCCGCCAAGAATAATGTAGACCCCCTTATCCTTTAATACACTTTGTGTTACCAGCGGTATCTGAAGGGGTTCTATTTTACGTTCATAACGTTCTCCCTCTCGATAAACCACGGTTTCACCGTTGGGATTATGAGTTTCTTTAAATATAGGCATTAGAACGGTATCAAGGTTATTCACGGTAAAGTTTTCAACGGCGAGATTTTCTGCCGTTAGGCTATTTTCAGCAATGTTTTCAGCGACAAAATTTTCTGCAGTTAGGTTGCTCACAGAAAGGTTTTCCTCAGTAAGAATCTCATTCGCAAAAATTTCCATTGGGGTAAGTAAATCAATATCAACTGTAGTAATTCTATATTTGGTATATTCTTTCGCCAATGATTTGACAAAGCCGTGAACACTGGATGAGGCAGGTAAAATAACAGGACTGTTGTTAACAGGGTAGATATTATTGGTAATAACTTTTAAGTCCACTGGTTGTTTACCGGATTTATTGCTTTCCAATGCTTTTATTAATCGGAAGAGACTCATTACCCCTTTTTCCTGGGCATCACGTACAGCATCAATCTCATCCTCTTTTAGCGGTTTCAGCTGAATCCCTCCCAAAAAGTAAATCAGCTTTTTATCTTTTACTTTTTTAATTGTCTCACCTAAAGCGTTAGGCACATCATATTTTACTTCCCAGAAATCCTCTGATTTCTTGATGTTTTTTTCTCCTAATAAGACTCGTACCGCTTTCTCGTGCTTTTCAGCAATTCTATCCGCAACTTTTTCTCCCTCTTTGGTATAGATTATCACAGCAGTCTCTTGAGAAGATAAAGCCTCATTGCTTATTTCCTTTTGTGTATCTGCAAGTATGGGTGACTTTCTCCATACCGGCTGGTAATAGATATCCGGTAATTTACTGCGGATTTCCTTTAATACATATTTGTGGAATCTGGCACAGATTTCTCCGGTTTCATTCATCAGCGAAACCTCATAGCTGTTGTTACCTGCGGCTTTAACATAGGTATACATGACTGGTTTTAAAGGTTTCAGTAATTCAAATCTTTCCACTGCAAAAGGTAAATTTATCCTCCCGTCTGCCCCTGCAATACAGCTGATTGTTTGTAAAGCGCTGTCCAGTAAGGTTGGATGAAGAGTATAGGTATTTAGATCTGGGCCGCTGTTATCTGGTATATGAATAATACCAAGTACCTCCCGGTCATTTATATAGATTTCTTTGATGCCCTTAAAATAATTCCCATAATTGATTCCGTCATTTTCATAGTGTTCATAAATTTCCTCTCCCTTTATTACCTGAGAGCATCTTTGCTTTACATCCTCCGGGGAAATAATCTGGTCCCTTGCTGACATCTCTGCTTTTTTATGTATTTCACCTTTGGCATAGACAAGAGCATTGGAACCAGTAGCAGCTTCTCTTACTTCAAATAATAATTTTTCCTCTTCCTTTTTCAGTGAAATAACTATCTTAACACTGGATTTATTCATTATAAGAGGACTTAACCAGAAGAGCTTGCAAATCTCAAGTTCCTTACTGTTAAAAATAATTGTTGCTGCCTGGTAGGCCATTTCCATATATCCGACTCCCGGAAATATATTCTGCCCGTTGATGATATGATCTTTAACAATTGTTTCATGGAGCTTTAATTCTTTACTAAATACTATTTCTCCTTCAAAACTCATAAGATACTCTGCTTTATCAATTAATGCAGATAATTCTTTCTTGTTGTTATTTACAAGCTTAGAACTTACCGGTAACCAATAACTTTCTTTCGTAAAGGGATAGGTAGGTAATGAGATTCTCTGCACGGTATCCGGATTATGAAGAAGCAACCAATTGATTTCATAACCTGTAATCCATAGCTTTGCAAGCTGACTTAATTTTCTTTTATTTATCCACTGCTCTACCATTGCAGCGGCATCTTCATCCCCGCCTAATAGCTCGTAGCTTTCCTGAGTCTTTTTAATATTATTGGATAAGAGGTTCTTTGACTTTTCTCCATTTATAAATTGCTTTAAGGAGTTTCGTAATTCCTCCGGGTTATTTACTACAAAAGCCAGTCTTTCATTCATTGCCTCCCTGCCTGACTGCAGAGTAAATGCTATGTTTTCAAGACTATATTTCTTACCGGTGTAAGGCTCTGGATTTCCTCTAATGGATTTCTCAAGATCCGCCACAGCTACCTGATCTAAGGAATAGAGGAAGCTATCGTTTCCGTAAGAGTTTAAAGCCTTTAATAAATCCGTTGCATATTGTTTTAAATTCTCTTCACTTCTGGCAGATAAAACAATGATCTGGGCTTCCTCTGCTGCATCTGGGAATTCTTGCTTACTATATTCCTCAAGAACAACATGTGCATTGGCACCACCAAATCCAAAGGAACTAACTCCTCCACGGCGGGGTATTCTGTTTCCCTGCAAGTCTTCTAATGGAAGCCAGTCTTTGGTTTCTGACACAATATAAAAAGGACTGTTCTCAAAGTTAATATACGGATTGAGTTTATTAAAGTTAATACTTGCCGGCAAGGTATGATTACGCATGGCCAGAATGACTTTTAAGATGCCTGCAATTCCTGCTGCCGGCTCCAAATGACCGATATTTGTCTTTACTGATCCCAGACCGCATCTGGGTTCCCTTATGGTTCTGCTGTAATCCTTACTTAACTCCTTAAAGGCTTTCTTTAAGCCTTCTATTTCCACCGGATCTCCAAGCTCGGTTCCGGTTCCATGGGCTTCAATATAAGAAACAGTCGAAGGATCAATCCCGGCATCCAGATATGCAGCCATAAGCACTTCCGCCTGGGAATCGGAATTGGGTGCAGTTAGGGAGTTTGCCCGTCCCCCATGATTTTGGGCACTGCCTTTAATCACAGCATAGATGTTATCATTATCTTTTATTGCCTGCTTTAGGGGCTTTAGCAGAATAACCCCGATACCTTCCCCTCTGACATAACCATTAGCACTTTCATCAAAGGTTTTACAATGGTTATCAGGAGATAAGACACCTAATTTACTGGCACTTAAAAAGGTTTTAGGAGAAAGCATCAAACTGACACCGCCGGCTACCGCCATTTCACTTTCTCCCCTTTGTATGGACTTAACCGCATGGTGGATTGCAACAAGGCTGCCGGAGCAGGCAGTATCAATGGCTTCACTCGGCCCTTTAAAGTTCATATAGTATGATATCCTGTTAGCTAAAACTGCATGAGAGTTACCGGTTACAATCTGAGGTTTCATTTCATCCGATTCCTGTAACAGTTCCTGATAATCATTAAATTGAACTCCCATATAAACACCGATAGATTTTCCGGATAATTCAGAGGCTTTATAGCCTGCATCTTCGGTTACTTTCCATACAGTCTGCAGAAGCAGGCGCTGCTGAGGATCCATAAGTTCCGCTTCCATTGGTGAAATATTAAAGAAAGGTGCGTCAAACTTATCAACTTCCTTTATAAAACCACCGCATTTAGATGTTGATTTGTTTTTCGCAAGACGATCCTCGCTGTAGTATTCTCTCCAATCCCATCGGTCAGATGGAATTTCTGTGATAAGATCTCTGCCCTCTTTTAGGTTGTCCCAGAATTCGTTTAAGTCTTTTGAACCGGGGAATAATCCTTCGGCTCCTATGATTGCAACGGGTTCATAGGGAGTTCGCTCTTGATTGCTGTTAATATAATAGTTATCAGGCTCCTGGCAATGATTCTTAAAAGGTTGCAAATATCTCTTATGATTAAGAGCTCCTTTGTCGTTTATTACTACCTTGTCTGTCTCGTTTTCAGTATGCAGGCGGTTAATCTCTTCTTCTAATATTCTTTCTTTTAACATTACTTCTTTTACTGATTTATTAAATTTGATTGGCACACTTTTTTCTTTTATATTTGTTTCTTTTATATTTGCTTCTTCTCTGTTTTTTTCATTTCCGGGTTTTACTTTTTTTAGACCCTCATTCATCCCTGCTCGTTCATAACATTTATCTACTACATTGAAAAAATCCTTTCGTAAATACTCCACCAAACCTTTAATGGTGCTGGCAGAAAATAATATGGTTGGTGATAATTCAATGTCATATTTCTCTCCGAGCTTTTTAACCAATATCTTTAAGGAAATGGAATCAAAACCAAAATCCCCAAAGTTAAGATTACTCTCAATATCCTTTACATTAACCTTTAATATTTCTGCTGCTATGGCTCTTATATCAGCTTCCAGATAATTATTCAGTACCCCGTTTTTTCTATCCTTTGGCTCTGTCTGGATTATTATTGGTTCATGGTTTTGTTCTCGCAGCATTTGCGTTTTTACGTTTTCCTTTGCGTTTTCTTTTAGGCTTTCTTTTACGTTTTCTTTTAGTTGGATTTCATCATTAAGCCCTAAGATTTTTTCAATTTTTAAAGAGTTACCATAGAATACAATTGCCTGTTCTCTGTTCAGACTCAGTATTTCGTTAAATGCTCTGATACCGTCAGAATCCTTTAGATAACTTAAACCGGATGTCTGTAAATATAAATTTTCTGCTTCTTTGTCCTGATGCATCCCGCCGTTTTCCCATAAGGGCCAGTTTATGACGATGGTTTTTCCTGATCGTAATCCCTTTTCCTTTAAGGACTGTCTGAGCTCCTTATAGCAGTCAAGGAACCTATTCCCTATGGAATAGTCGCATTGTCCAAAGTCTCCGATAATTGATGAGGTGGATGAAAAAAGAAGAAAATATTCCAATGGTTCATTTTTTGTTAATTCATCTAAAACAATGGTTCCAAGCATCTTTACCTGTACAATCGAGTTAAATTCTTCATATTCTTTTTGGGAAATTAACTTATCACTTACCAAACCTGCGGCATGAATTACACCGCTCAGTGCTCCAAACTTCTCCTTTGCTTCATTGATTACCTTCTGCATCTGAGTTTTGCTGGTGACATCCGCCTTTTGGTATATGATTTGGCTTCCTGTTTTGTTAAGTTCTTCCATCATAGCTTTATTGTTATCATCTAAATCAGAACGTCCGACCAACACCAGATTGACCTTGTATTCCTCTACTAAGTATTTGGCAAATATCATTCCCAGTTTTCCTGCTCCACCTGTGATTAAAAAAGCAGAACCTGGTCTTATATCAGTCTTTTCAAAGGAAGGAGCCGTTAATTTTTTATAGGTTTTTATATACCTCTTGCCCTTATTATAAAAAACTTCCGGCTCAGAATATGAACAGGACAATTCAGCATTTATGAAATCATTTAATTTCTGCATTTCATTGATATGTATCGTTGAGAATTCTAATTCCGGCATAAGGAAACCGGTAGATTTTCCGAAATTGGCTATGATCTCATGAAAAGGATTCATTAACTTTTCATTCTTATGCGTAAGTACAAGAATTTTAGTTAAATATGTCATTCTTGCCTGTATGATACTTTTTAGAAACAGAAACAGATTGTGTATCTCTTCCGTCAAACCGGAGGTTTCAATATCTAAAACAGAGGTTTCTCCATTTATGATATTTTGTATGACAGCCTGATCCATTCCACCGGGATTTAACACCCAGGAATAAAGGATATTTTTTATTTTAATACCTTTCTCTTTTATATCGTTCAGAAGTTGTATATAATCCTCTTGGTTATGAGGATTAATTTCATATTTATTTCCGCTAAGACTCTGATATCTGCTGCCTTTGTATACCGTGACAATACGGTTTCTATTAATAATATTACTGTTGATATTTACCTGGAATTCTTTAAGTCCAAAGATTAAAAGAGACTCCGTTCCTGCTGCTTTGGTCTTATCAAGACTTTTTTCAAGACTTTTCTCAATCCATTGCTCTTCATAATAATTCAACCTATGTCCGGCAGAAGAGTTTCTGTTATCCTCTTCTCTTAGAACACTGCTTAACGGCCTTTCTTCTTTTCTGCTGCTTTCTGACATATCACTCCTCCTGTATATTTATCTTTACTCATACATCTTGTTTTACTAGAGAGTCAAAAGTTCTTTCAGATTTAACATGCTAAAGTTAATTAATTTTATACGATTTCAGGAAAAATGCACAAAACAGAAAGAGCGAATGCACCTATGGAAAAGGACTTCTTATCCCTTGGAATGAAGCATGAGTCTTTCTGTTTTGGGCATTTTTCCGTCCGGATGATAACAAAACAGAACTTTTGACTCTCTAGTTGTTTTACAAATACACTCTAATATACATACAAAATGGTTCAGGTGATAATGCTCCCTAAACCATTTACTTAGTATCCTATGATATTGTAATTGGATATTTTCACAGCAACCTCACCTTCTGTATTGATAAAGCTAACGGTAAACTTCCAGGATTCTTCCTCTCTGTCTGTTTCACACTCTGATAAAACCATCTGGACAAAACAAGTCTCAGGAAGTGTCTTGTATACTTCAAGCCTGTCAAACCCTCTCAGATAATAATGACTAAATTTTCGTTCCTGTATCAAAAAAAGTCCGATTTGAAAAGCAGACTCTAAAAAGAATGTATTTAATACCAAGTCCGGCAGCAAGAAGCCTAAGTTATCTCTCATAGATAGCTCTGCGAAAGCTGTGTCCTTTTTAGTTGATGTGGATAGGGTAGTGATTACCTGAAAATTAGCTCCATAGAATAGGTTGAACTCGCCGGATAAAAACATGTAAAGTTCTTCTTTTTGTACTAACAGGGTATACTCATTTTCAAATATGCCAAAGTCAGCTATATCAAGCATATCCATATCAACCGTTTCAAGCTTAGTAGTATCAGTTTTATTAAGCATAGCAATATTGATTTTATCAAGGGTAATATCGGTTTTATCAAATGCAATATCGGTTTTATCAAGCATAATATCGGTTTTATGAAATGCAATATCGGTTTTATCAAGGGTAATATCGGTTTTATCAAGCAAATCGACATCAGCCGGAGTAGGTACTGAGGAGACTGCCACTTCGCTTTCAAAAGTCAGCTGTGCCTGAGCACAGATAAACTCTTCTTCCTCATTAACTGCGACGATTTCTGCCTGGCAATGATCCCCCACAGGATATACCTTAGTCTTTAACAAATATTCCTTTCCATTGAAAATATCACTTCCCGCAAAGAGTACATTATTCATAGCTCTAACCTTATTTTCACCAGAAATCTCGCTGGCTTTTCGCAGTATTTCAAGAAAGTTTGCATAAGGATAATAGCTTTTACCATCAGTCAGACAGTCCTTCATAAACAAATTTTCTGCACTTATTTCCGTCCGGAATTTTTGTTCCTTAAAACTGGATATATTCTCATCAATTAACGGATGCAATCTGACCTTTTCCTGTTTCATAAGCTTTGTTTCATTTGTCTGTACCCAATAACTATTCCTTGCAAAGGGATAGACCGGCAGAGGAATCTTAAGATGCTCCTCTTCTCTATACAGTCTGCTCCAAATCAGCTCTTCCCGGTTATTATAAGTCGCAGAAAAACTTTGCAGGATTTCTTTATAGCGGTCAGCTGAAAGGCCGTTGCTGCCTAATTCCTCATACAACCTGTTATGGTCTCTGTGTTTTTGCAAATTCATTTCTGTATGCGATATATCCGTACTGCCTGATTCTCCCTTTATAAGATATGTATTGATTATTTGTTCTAATTCTGACTGCTCCCTTACCACAAAGGCCATTCTTTTATGAAAATGTTTGCGCCGGTTTCCCAGGGAATAACAAATATCCCCCATGCTGTAAGTACCGTTATTTTTCTTTGACCATACTAAAAAGTCCTTCAACCGCTGTCTTAGTTCCTCTGTAGTTTTCCCGGAGAAGGCCGCCAGATAACAGGGTGCTGTAGTGTCTGCCTTTCTGTACTTAAGGATCTTTCGGGTTTCAAGGTATTCTTCTACTACCAGATGTGCATTGGTACCTCCAAACCCAAAGGAACTGACTCCGGCTCTTAAAGCCCCTTTTTCATTACTCCAATCCTGTAGCTCCGTATTAACATAAAAGGGACTGTTCCTTAGCTCCAAATGTTCATTTTCCTTGTTAAAATTAAGAGAGGGCGGGATTTTTTTATGATTTAGTGCCATCATAACTTTTATAAAGCTTGCAATTCCTGCCGCTAAGGAGGAATGCCCAATGTTCGTCTTTACTGATCCCAGAGCACAAAACTGCTTCTTATCCGTGTACTCCTGAAAAGAGTTCTTTAAGGCTTCAATTTCTATGGGATCGCCCAGCTTTGTTCCTGTTCCGTGGGTTTCCAGAAATGTAATTGTTTCCGGATTAATATTGCCTTTCTTATATACCTCCAGTTCCAAGGCAGTTTGTGACAGAGAACTTGGCGCTGTTATTCCGTTGGTCTTACCATCCTGGTTTATGCCGGAGCTTTTGATTACACCATAAATATAGTCTCCGTCTTTTATTGCCTGCGCTAAATCTTTTAAAACAACGGCACCGACGCCTTCTCCGTTAACAATTCCATTGGCATCATTGTCAAAGGATTTACACTGACCTTCGGGAGACAGCATTCCTGCATTGCTTGTAAAGATATAATAGTGGGGAGTGCTGCAAATCCACACTCCCCCTGCTATTGCCATTGTATTTTCCTGAAGTATTATGCTTTGGCAGGCCAGATGCAGTGCAACCAGAGAAGAGGAGCAGGCAGTATCTATGGCCATTGCCGGTCCTTTTAAATTCAGCAGGTAAGATATTCTGGATGCTAATACAGAGCCTGTGTTACCCCAAAAGGCCTGGGCAGTGATAGCTGCCTCCTGCTCGCTAATGTTATTGAGATAATCTCTTGGCGCGGCACCAACATAAATCCCGCAAGAAAGACCGGAAGCCAGATCATTTGCATAACCTGCATCCTCTAAGGACTTCCAGCTTTCCTCCAGGAATAATCTTTGCTGAGGGTCCATTACCTCAGCCTCCATACCGGATATATTAAAGAAAGCCGGATCAAACTTATCGATGTCACTTAAGAAACCTCCCCAGCGGGAATTGGTTTTATCTAACTTATCAACGTCCGGATCATAGTACTCATCAATATTCCATCTTTCTCTTGGAACTTCCGTAACAGAACTTTTTCCTTCCATTAGATTGCTCCAATATTCCTCCAGGTTTGCTGCACCCGGAAAGCGTCCTGACATACCAATCACTGCAACCCCCTTGGCATCTGATAAAGTTTCCTTAGAAGGAGTTCCTGGGTTGGTTTTTATTTCTTCAATATTTCCCCTGGCTTCTGCCGGTGTTATTTTATTGTCCTTCACCATTTGCAGAATATCCTTAATCCTTTTTGTTACATCAGCTTGATCCATATTGTTTTCTCCTTCTTCACCTTATCTCTTTCTGTATGTCCCCTGGAATTTTTATTCTGTCATCTTTCGTTCCGTCTGTCCACACAGGGGACATACTTTGCCATTAGGTGTACACATATATCATCGATACTGCATTCTGCTATGTCTTAAGCTGGGCTTTCTGCACCTATATACCAGTAATCATTTCCATTACATCATCAACATTCAATACACCTTTTGCTAAAAGCTCCAAGGGATCATCTTCTGAAACCATTCTATCTTCGAAAGTGTCTGATACATAGGTCAAAGCGGCTTCCATTTCCATGCCATACTCCCTGCACAGGTATTCACTTAAATCCTTTATATTACTGTAGTCAAATAAAACAGTGTTTTTAAGAACTATACCAAAAGCTTCATTTATATTCTTTAGCAAAGATACACCGGTTATGGAATCTACCCCGAATTCGGAGAACTGCATCGTAAAATCAATATCCTCCCGGTTTACTTTCAGCGTTTCTGTAATGCATTCAATCAATTTTTCCGAAACGATTTGATATAAATCCATATCCTCACGGCTGTCTGCATTCCACCCGGGGTTATTTTGAATTTGATTTTCTGCCTCCTGACCAATTTCTTTTTCTATATAAGCTGCCAGGTCGTCTACATTGCTGTAGTCAAACAGAATCGTTGTTTTTAAAGTAAGATCAAACTCGTTATTAATTCGATCAATTAATTCCATTCCCGTTATGGAATCAACTCCATAATCGGAAAAGGAGGTATTGTTATCAACTTCTCCTGTTTCTACTTTTAATACCTCTGCTATACACCGGATAATACGTGACTTTAAATTACTTAGTATGTCATTGTAATTCATACCACTGTCAAAGTATCCTTTGAAGGATGTTTCTAATGGGGTACTAACAATTGCCTGCATCTCCTTCGCTGTCTTTTTGCTTTCAGCTACCAAGGTTTTAACTTGTTCTGTTCCATTCTCTAAATCTACTTCCCAGTTTGCATTATCAACAATATCTGTCTGTTTCAGAAGGAAGGGTTTGGCTTTCAACACAATGACCTGGCTGGCTGCTTTATCTAAGAGGATTCTTTCGATTGCTTTCATGCCTTCCTCCGGCTGAATAGAGAGCATACCTTTTGAAGCCATTATTTTATTATGCTCTTTAGAGGAGGCAACTCCAACGCTTCCCCAGTATCCCCAATTAATAATTTTCACAGGTATCTTCCCTGACTTCATTAAATGGAGGGCAAATGAATCCTTGAACCCGCAAGCAGCCGCATAATTAGCCTGTCCTCCGTTGCCGACAAAGCTTTGTATTGAAGAAAAGAACATGATAAAATCAAGATTTTCTTCTTTTACGGCATCATATAATACAATACTTCCCGTTACCTTAGGCTCCAGGGCGTCGAAGATATCCCTTTCGGACATGTTGCGGATTGCTCTGTCTTTCATAACGATTGCAGAATGAATTACTCCATTGATACTGCCAAATTCCTTCTTCACTTCCAGGACAGCTTCTTTCATACTGTTTAAGTCAGTGGCATCAGCTTTAACATATAGTATCTTTGCACCTGAAGCTTTCAGGGCTGAAATTTTCTTCTTTCTATCCGTGTCTAACTCCGAGCGTCCCACCAAAGCTACCTTTGCTCCAGCCTTAAGGGTCAAATACCGGCAGAACTCCAGGCCAATACCGCCTGCGCCGCCCAGTATCAGGTACACACCATCTTTTCTAAAGGAAGTACTCTCTGCTTTACCCATACAGGTTGGTACTATCCTATGGAGGTATCTTTGCCGATTCCTGATTACAACCTCTTCCCCATTTCTACCGGCAGGTTCCTGTATTACTAATCCGGTCAGATATTCTTTATCGCTTTTCCACTCCTTAAGATCAATATCAATACAGGTAGTTTTCCAGTATTGAAACTCTTTGGCCATGGATTTTGCAAAGCCTAATATACTGCCTGCACAAGGTATTACGTCATCTTCGCCTAAGGTATGTACGTTATTTGTAATTATCTTTATATGGAGCTTTTGATTATCCAGCCCTTTCTTAACAAAAGCTTTTATCAGGCGGAACAAAGAGAGAACGCCCATTTCTTGAGTTATTTCTAAGCTTTCCGGCTTATTAAAAGCAGTATCCTCTGAGGTTATTCCTCCCAGAAAATAAACATAATCCAAGCGATCGATTCTTGCCAGACAATCACTTATACCATTTTCATTAGAAGCATTAATTTCCCAGGAATTCATACCTATTCTTCTATTTTCTGAACCCAGGAAAATTACATAGACTTCATCATTATAGTAATAGTCAATTAACTGCCGGCTCATTTCAGCATGGTTTGTTGGTACAAGGATTAATACCTTATTGTCTCCCAGGCTGTTTCTACTAGTAGCTTTCTTCTCTGGTAGCGGCACCGGTTTCCATACTGGTAGATAAAAGCAATTTTCGATAGCTGCTTCACTCTCTTTATTTTCATCGGTTAAACTATTTTCCTCGACATACTGTATACTCGCTTTTGGGTTTGCCCGGTATTGAGAAGCCGAAGAGTTAGAAGCAGGTGAGCTAGAGGTAGGTGAATTTTTATCTTTTACCCTCTCATTTTGCAGTTCTTTTGCTGTATTAATTTTATTCGCTGCTTTCCACACTCTTCGCATCTCAAAGGGATAGGTCGGTAAAGGTATCCGCTTCAATTGCTTCTCACCATACAGCAGTTTCCAGTCAATTTTAGCACCGGATACCCAGAGACTTGCCAATTTCATAAATTCACCCTTTTGAATAAGTGCAATTACTGTGGCTGTGTCAGTATAACTCTCCTTTAACCCTGCTTTCCCTTTTCCGCTTTCCACACGATTATGGTACAAGCCGTTTATTTCCTCTTTATCCTGAAGATAGTCAGCGAGTTTATGAATAAGTTCTTTATAGTCTGAAAATACGATTGCAAGCCGTTCTTCCATC